>CAIUQR010000074.1 GCA_903901335.1 uncultured delta proteobacterium
CGGAACCGGCCCTGGGCGGAACTCCCTTCGTGGAAAAAACTTGACTTTAAGAGGAAAACAAACAAAAATAGAGAAAGGATAACGTTATAATATTAAATGAAAAAACAGGTTTTGTTACGTATATCTCAGGATAAGCTCTACCTATGAGATGCGCCACAAACCGAAGATTGGCATAGCAAACCTATGCCTGCTGAAAAATGAATCAAGTCAATCCTCGTTTATTCATTCCTTATGATTGAATATAGCTTAAACTGCTGTCTTAAATTTGAGGTCCACTATACTGGCCCGTGCGACGTTATGATATTCCGATTCTCGCGGCCAGCTCGTCGGCCAACGTGCGCAGGGAGTCGGACTCTTCCAGGCCGTCCAGAAACCGTTGTGGAATCCGCGAAAGACCGACCTGAGCGCCAACAAGGGCACCGGTCAGGATAGCGCGTGCCTGGTTCTGCCCGCCCCCATTGACAGCATTCAACAGGGCGGATTCAAAATCATTGTGAAAACGGGCCGCCAGGTAATAGGCCGCAGGCAACTGGTGATAGATGGCACACGGCATGCCGTAAACGATTGATACTTTCCATGGTGGTTCGATGCGAATGTTCGGGTCCGCAGCGGCTGCAGCCATATAGGACGGGGTCAGCAGGGCATCCGGAGAGGCAAATCTCCCGGCGCGAGGCGGGTCAGGATTCCCGGGGCTCGGTGGTTGTAGATTGTCGCTGGTAACAGCGTGGAAGGGAAGTAGTCCATCATGCACCAGTTTCATCAACGTGCCTGACAGCCTGGTATCTAGAGTATGCCCTTGGACCAACAGACCCAAAACGGATCCAAAGGCAACAGTCATTGACACCACTGTATCATCGTTTTGAGTCAGGATGGTGTTACTGGTGATTGTGCTCGCCAATCGGGCAGGGTCGAGGGCATAACGCACCGCCAAGGCCAGGGTGCGTTCGATTGCCTCTGTTGTGTCGGCGTGGCCTCCGGTCTGACCCCAGGGCAGTTTCTGCTGCACCCTCAGTCGCCACAAGTCGCGAATCGACTGACTGGTATAGCCGCCTGGTCCATATATGGGGGTGCCATCCAGTAATGGCAACAATTCATCATCCATACGTCGACAGAAGTCCGCTTCATCATACTGTCCGCATACGACCAGTGAGCTGATCATTAACTTCAGGATACAACCGGCCTGGGAAAGCTGCCCGGCCTTTAGCCCGGCATGGTAGCGGCCTGGCTGGGGGTCGGTATAGCCGTTGATCCACTCGCCGTAGTCGCGGCGCAACTCGGCAAGATCATAATACCAATGCGGCCCAAGCCCCAGCGCATCGCCGATAAAGGCACCCATGATTGCACCGGCTGCGCGGTCCTGGATGGTTGTGTCTGACATTTTGACCTCCTGCTTCTCCAATCAGCGAAGAAGATCAGAGAGAAATTTATGTGTACTATTTCACCATGCCAAACGGATCCTTTACGACTTTCTGATTCGCGTTGTTCCAGAAGTTTTAGCAGTACGAACTTATGACAAGATCTCGTGTATTTTTAGAATTGGATCCGACGGTAATTTCAATTTCTAGCTCTAGTCAACGTGTTTTTTAACCCACTCGACATACCGATCCATCCAACTTTGTAAAAATTGTTTGCTGGCTGCGCCAATATTGCCGGACTCATCAAATAAGCCTTCCTTTGCCTGGATAAAGGCTTCCGGTTGGCCAAGCGTGGGCACATCCAGATAGGCAAGGACATTGCGCAAATGCTGTTGGGCAAGGGCCGTACCGATAGCCCCGACCGAAACGCCGATCACACCGGCAGGCTTTCCAGCCCAGGCACTTTGACCATAGGGACGGGATGCTAGGTCCAGGGCGTTTTTCAGCACGCCGGGAATGGAACGGTTGTATTCGGGGGTCACGAACAGCAGACCCTGCGCCGCCTTGATTTCATGCTTCAGGCGTTTAACCGACTCGGACGGACTACCGTCATTATCTTGATTGTACAGTGGCAGATCACGGATTTTCACCTGTGTGAAAGTAAATTCCGGAGGTGCCAGCTTAACTATGGCACTTGCCAAGGCACGGTTAAAGGAATCTTTACGAAGGCTGCCAACAATAACGGCAATTTGATACTGACTCATAATTATCTCCTGTAAGTTTTGTTTTTATGATAAATAGGACGGATAGGTTTTTTGCCTTTTAGGCAAGGTCGAAAAGGAGCACTTCAGCTCGTTCGTTTCCTGAAATGTGGAACAGATCGTCATCACTCGAAGCAGCGCCATCTCCCTGTTCCAGCATGTATCCGTTTGCCTGAACCTTCCCACGTGCCACCTGCAACCAGACGTGTCGATCGACAGGTTTGGTGTAGATGATCTTTTCTCCTTTCTCCAGCAGCGCCGTATACAGGTTTACGTCTTGATGAAGAGTGACGGAGCCGTTACGACCATCTGGGGAAGCGATCAGCCGCAAAACTCCCCGTTTCTCATCGTCAGGGTAGAGTATCTGTTCATAGCTGGGAGTCACATCCTTTGTTGATGGCAAAATCCATATCTGGAGAAAGTGAACCAGCTCTTTCTTGGAATGGTTGAATTCGCTGTGGGTTATGCCGGTGCCAGCGCTCATACGCTGCACCTCGCCAGGACGTATTGTCGAACCGTTACCCATGCTGTCTTTGTGCTCCAAAGCCCCTTCCAGAACATAGGAAATTATTTCCATGTCCTGGTGTGGGTGAGTGGGGAAGCCCCTGCCTGGCTGAACCCGGTCCTCATTGATAACTCGCAGCGACCTAAAGCCCATCTGCCTCGGGTCGTAATAATCAGCGAAGGAAAAGGTGTGATAAGTATTTAACCATCCATGATCAGCGTGTCCACGTTCTGCGGCTTTTCGTATGTGTAGCATTGTCGTGCCTCGTTTTCGGGAGATGTTTATTTGTACCTTACCGTCTGTTTCTGTTCGACCAGAGCGTCAAACGAGGCCTTGCCGGCTCCATAAAAAATAACGATAAGTGCCAAACCGATCGCCAGCAGATGATATTCAAAACCTTCACCATTTTGATGGCCAAACCAGTTCATGAAAAAGCCATTGGGGAAGTGAATGAATAGAGCAACTACCATGTTGACGGCAATGCCGAAGGTGGCAATCCTGCTCAAGCAGCCGACGACAAGTCCTATCGAACCGGCGAACTCCGCCATGATGGCCAAAAATGCGAGCAGTGCAGGTATGTGCATTTGTTGTGTGAAAAAATGCATAGTGCCACTGAATCCATAGCCGCCGAACCAGCCGAGGATTTTTTGGGCGCCATGTGGAAACATGACAAATCCCAGGGTCAACCTGGCTATCCGTGGCCCAAAGCTATTGTTGGTTTTGCAGATGAGTTTGAGCGTATTCATAATGTTGTCAAAATTGAATTTTGCCCTCGGTTACTTATTCGGTTTTGCATTAAAACCTGCGACATGCTCAGCATTCTGCTTAGTCGTTCTTAGCGTTAAGCAAGTTTCTTCGCGATCTTAGCCACATGCGCTCCTTGAAAACGAGCCCCGGCCAGTTCATTCACTGTCGGTACCCTTTCACCTTTGGTTCCCGCAATCGTGGAAGCTCCATATGGCGAACCACCGGTTATTTCGCTATTATCCATTTGACCAGCAAAAGCATAAGGGAGACCAACAATAACCATACCGTGATGAAGAAGAGTGGTATGAAAGCTTAGAATGGTAGATTCTTGCCCACCATGCTGAGTTCCAGAGCTTGTAAAAACACTGCCAACTTTTCCGACCAGTGCCCCTTTCATCCAGAGTCCACCAGTTGCATCAAGGAATTGGCGCATTTGACCGCACATATTGCCGAAACGCGTCGGTGTGCCAAAAATAATTGCGTCTGCTGTGGCAAGGTCATCTACCTGGGCTATTGGAATATGAGCCATGGCCTTCTGGGCATCCTGGGCTCCCATGGCAGCAATGACTTCTGGAGGGAGAGTCTCCGGTACCCTACGGATAATGACCTCGAATCCGGGAACCTCTTGCACGCCCTCTGCAATTGCCTCTGCCATTTTATGGATATGGGTGTACATGCTATAATAAACTATCAATATCTTACTCATAACAACCTCCTCTGGTTATGTTTTGCCGTTTTCCTTTCCTCATCAGACAACCTGATATTTTACAAACAGCAGTATTGGATAATGTTTTAAAAAATCCCCATCATCATTGATTCAATCTGGATGTAGCCTTAAATTAATATCGAAACATTCTATTCGCAAGTAGGAACGATTTTGTATGATACATACCAAAGTGCATGTATTGCTAACCTGAAACAACATTGAGTTGCATTATGTTAAAAAAAGAAGCTGGTTGTCCTGTGGAAATTACATTGTCGTTGTTGGGAAATAAATGGAAGGTCCTGATTCTTAGAGAGCTGTTTGCAGGTACAAAACGCTATGGGGAACTTGCTCGTGGAGTGCCAGGCATTAGCCAGAAAATGCTGACACAACAACTACGGATGATGGAAAAGGATAAACTGGTTAAGCGCCAGGTTTATGCTGAGGTTCCACCGAAGGTGGAATACTCCCTTACAGATATTGGGAGAAGCTTGCGTCCGATCCTGGATGCCATGCATGCCTGGGGGCTCCATTATCCTGGAAAGGACCGGCAGACTGAGTGATAAAACTTTATGCAAACTTAGGCTCGATCTGGCTAATAAAAATCAGGGAAACATGCTTTACATTGTCCAGAGTCTTACCCTGAATAGTAGCAATTTTTCTAGGCCACCTCTAAAAGACATCTCTTGCAGCTGGGCGATACCTCCATTGATAATCAGAAACATCTTCTTTTTACTATCTGATTTGGGTTATGATTTAAGCGGTGGTATCTTTACTTAGCGACGTTTCAGTTCCGTAATATCCTCAAAATGGGTTTGAAAATCGTAGAGGATGATTTCGTAACTCCGCACAGTATTTTTAAATAGTCAGATTTTTGGTTTTCATGAACAAAAATCAAATGACCAAATAGCTAAAATATAAAGGTTCTATCTATATCAACCTGGAGTCGTAATATGAAATATAGGCTGCAAGATCTGATTGATATGGAACATTTTCAAAACCTGCAGGACAGATTAAATGAAATCTATTCCTTTCCTTCAGCAATCATTGACAACGATGGCAACATTCTAACTGCCACTGCCTGGCAGGACATTTGTGCACAGTTCCACCGGAAAAACAAAGACAGTGAACGGCTTTGTATGCAAAGTGATCAGTACATCCTGAGTCATATACATGAGGCCAACCCAGCGGTGAGCTACCGTTGTCCTCATGGGATGGTGGACAACGCCACTCCCATAATCATTGACGGTATTCATTACGGGAATTTTTTTACCGGGCAGTTTTTTCTGGAAGAACCGGATATGAATTTTTTCAGAGCTCAAGCCCAAAAATACGGGTTTGAGGAAGAGGCGTATCTTAAGGCTGTCAAAAAAGTACCTATCTGGAAAAAGGAGCAACTGAACAACTACCTATTCTTCATCAAAGGGTTGATTGCTGTTATCTCCGAAAGCGGGTTAAAAAGACTTAAGGAAATCGAGTTTCAGAAACAAATAGAAGAAAGTGAGGAGCGCCACCGATCCATCATCCAAACGGCAATGGATGGTTTTTATCTCTCGGACATTAAAGGACAACTGCTTGAGGTCAATGAATCCTATTGCCGTATGAGTGGTTACTGCGAAGATGAACTTCTGACTATGTGCATCGCTGATTTGGAGGCGAATGAACGCTCCAAAACCGTGGCCGAACATATGAAGAAAGTTGTCTCACAAGGCTCAGATCTTTTTGAATCAAAACATCGCCGCAAAGATGGAACTGTCTATGAAGTTGAAGTCAGCGTCCATTTCCGTAATGAGAAAGGTGGACGATGCGTCAGTTTCCTCCGGGATATCACAGACCGCAAACAGGCAGAAGCATCATTGCGGGAAAGCGAAAGAAAATTCAGGCAGGTGTTTGATAACGCCAATGATGCGATCTTTATCCTCAACAGGCAGGGACGGATGTTGGAAGTCAACCTGTTGGCCTGCGAGCGGCTCGGCTATACTCATTCAGAGCTGATGTCCCTGACTCTCGACCAGATTGATACACCTGAGGAGGTACAACTTATACCAGAGAGAATGTCACGTTTGATGGAGTTTGGTCAGATCGTCTTTGAAACAGTTCATCAACGCAAAGATGGTTTCCTCATCCCGACCGAGGTGAGCGCTCGGAAGATCACATGGGCTGACCAGCCGGCTGTAATCAGTATTTGCCGTGATATCAGTGATCGTAAGCGGGCAGAGCAGATATTGGTCGAAAGCGAGAAAAAATTCCAGGCTGTCTTTAAACACGCCCCCGTTGCTGTAATGCTTTTAGACAGTCAAGGTGTGGTTTTGGACTGCAACCAGCATCTCATAAACATGTACGGAGCCGAGCGGGAAGAGTATATCGGGGTAAACCTTCTGGAGAAAATGCCTGAAGGACCTACACGTCAATATTTAGTGAAAGCCGTATCTTCTGACGCCGGTGTTCAGTATTACGAGGGACTGGGCGATAAAGTTATAAATGGGAAAAGACCATATATATTCGTTATATCAGAAAAAATCGCACATGACTTGCTTGTTGTTATCATTATAGATATAACTGCACGCAGGCTGATGGAAGATGCCCTACGAGAAAGCGAGAATAAATTCCGAAGCCTTATCGAAACAACGGATACTGGCTATGTGATCCTTGACGATCAGGGTCTCGTCCTTGATGCCAATTTAAAATATGTTCATCTCGCCGGCCGTCAACAGCTGGACAAGGTCATAGGTTACAGCGTATTGGAGTGGACCGCCCCTCATGATCTCAAACGCAATGCAACGGAAGTCCGGAAGTGTGTCGAGCAGGGATATGTCCGAAATCTTGAGATTGATTATGTCCATCCCGGCGGCCAGGTTATCCCCGTTGAGATCAACGCTACCGTACTGAACACGGCAGGCACAATCCGGGTTGTGACCCTGTGTCGGGATATTACCGAGCGCAAGCGGGCCGAAGAACAGCTGAAAGAAAGTGAGGATAAATTCAGTTTAACGTTTAAAAGCAGCCCTGATGCAGTGAACATTAACCGCTTGGAGGATGGCCTTTGCGTGGATATCAACGAAGGGTTCACCCGGGCAACCGGTTACACCCGTGATGACGTTATCGGTAAGACTTCTTTGGAGCTCAACATATGGCAGGATCCTGCGGACCGGCGGCGATTGGTGCAGGGGCTTCGGGAAAAGGGCTATTTCGAGAATCTCGAGGCACAGTTTCGAAAGAAAGACGGCACCCTGATTACCGGATTAATGTCCGCAAGAGTCATTTCTCTGAAGGGCGTCCCGCATATTATCTCCATCGCCCGCGACATAACTGAACACAAGAAACACGAAAATGAAATGTTGAAAATTGAAAAACTGGAATCCTTAGGAGTCCTTGCCGGAGGCATTGCCCACGATTTCAATAATATTCTGACAGGGATCATGGGAAACATTTCCTTTGCGAAGATTTTTCTTGATTCGGCCCATGAGTCCTATAAGTCTCTGGCTGAGGCCGAAAGAGCAACGGTGCGGGCCGGGGAACTGGCTCATCAATTGCTGACCTTTGCCCGAGGCGGTGAGCCGGTCAAGAAGGTGGTTTCACCTCAGCGCCTTGTTAGTGAGGCGTTGTCCTTTGTACTCCATGGCTCAAATGTCAAAGGGACCATCGATATACCTGACTCAGTCCATGCCTTCGAAGCCGATGAGGGGCAGATAAGCCAGGTTTTCCGAAATATCATCATCAATGCCATGCAAGCGATGCCTGAAGGCGGAGTACTGACGGTCAACGCCCAAAACATTGTGCTTGATAACAATAATGCCTTTGAGCTTCCTCCTGGTCCCTATATCCGTCTGACATTTGCGGATCAAGGTTGCGGAATATCGGATGATACTCTGAAAAGGATCTTCGACCCCTATTTTACAACTAAGTCGGCCGGAATAGGTCTGGGACTTTCTTCGGTCCATTCCATTGTCAAGAGGCATGGCGGTCACACCGGAGTCGACTCTGCAGTCAATAAAGGCACGATCTTTACGATCCACCTGCCGTCGATCGGCAAGGTGTTTACAGAATACCAGGAAGATGCAACCGTACAGGCAACTGTTGAATATAAGGGCGGTTCCATTCTTGTCATGGATGACGACGAGATGATTAGAGATGTTGCCTCGTCAATGCTCACCCATCTTGGCTATGAGGTAACGATATGTGCCAGCGGGGAAGAGGCCGTTGATCTCTATAAGACTTCCGTAGAATCCGGGGCACCTTTTGTATTGGCTATTATGGATTTGACCATTCCTGGAGGGCTTGGAGGTAAACAAGCTGCCGAGCAGATTCTCTCTTTTTACCCTAAGGCCTGCCTGGTTGTATCTAGCGGGTATTCGAACGATCCGGTCATGTCCAGTTACCGGGAGCACGGGTTCAGAGGGGCAATTGCCAAACCGTATAACATTCACAAATTTGAGGAGGTTCTGGGGGAGCTGTTAAATCGTTGATGAGAACCTAATTTCTTTATTTCTAATGAGTTTCAACTGGAACTCGCTTGTTTGCCCGAAATGGATTTTACAAAACTTGCTTCGTTTTTTTAATTTTTGGCAAGTTGCCTTCCATGAAAATGGATGTGTGAGATGATCCTGAACATCAATTATTGAGATTGCCAGTCTATATACGTAATAGATTGTAGCCGAAAGTATGTTATAATAAGGTTATCAACATCCTGTTTTTTCACAAGAAGAAGGAGGACGTGATGACCATTCTGCTAAGTTTATCTGAAAGCCATTATCCGAATGATTGGATCCATTCTTTTCAATCCTCGAACCATTCTTTTCTTTTTCCGCTTGAGGAACATGCGAATTTAGATTCGGAGTCGATACGCACATTATTTTCCCCCTCTGCCGGCGCTTATTATGTTTACCAACCAGGTAAACAACGACGAGCACTTAACGCAGCAATAGACAGATTGGAGGCAAGTTGCCAATCCGGCTTTGAATATGCCATTTCCTATCTCTACGACAAATATCGTCGTGATCATACCGTTTCCTCCCTCAGTCAAACAGGACAGACACTCAGTTTTTTTCTATCTTTGTTCAAGGGTTAAAGAAAGAGGATATCAAAGAAATCAAACGTAGTGTTATCGCTGCCTACATTGAACTGAACAAGAACGTGGATTGAAAATAAATTCTGTCAGAAATCACCTTCACACATTGTACGCCTTTCTCCAATACCTTGTTGATAAGGATGTGCTTCCCGCTGATATTCTGCAGAAGAAGGTCCGGCTAAAGTTACCAGAGGTGCTGCCAAGAGCGATTCCGACAGAAGATTTGCAGAATATACTTGAAACCATAAAAAACGTGAGAGATCGAGCTATTATCCTCTTGTTACTTCATACAGGTATGCGTATCGGAGAACTGCTCAGGGTAAAGATGGCAGATATCATTCTGTCAGAGTGAAAGATACTGCTGTACCTGGGGGAGAAAAACCTGCATGGCAGGGTTGTCTACTACAGCAGTGTTGCTGATCCTGCTCTCAGGAAGTGGGTGGCTCTGTGTACTACGAATCGTATGTTCTTTGCCAGGTAATGTAATGTATTTTGATATTATCCTGTTATGTTGCGTTGTGTAGGGTTGCTCAAACTCGGAGTATACTGAGGTCGCAAAAGTCTGGTACTTTTGCAAGAGCCTCCACTATTAAGCATTCTGGGAGTCGACTTTCCACTACCCTATCCTTTGCTTCTATGTATTTGCTATTCAGAGAAATTGTTGTTTGTTGTGACTCAAGTGGTAGGTGTGCTGTAAAATTATAGCAAAATCACGTACATTTTAGTTATATTTCGATATCTTACAGCTTCATTATATAAAGTAATTAAGAATTTACTTGCATTCTGAATTGTGGCCGGATATACTCTATTTAATGATTGCAGAATATAGTTAATGCCACAACACTTCGTCGGAAAAAGTGCTTCTGACGATACCTAACCTTTTTATCATGGAGGTGTGCAATGTATCGGAATGGTTTACTTATGTCTGTTTTAGTGGTGGTTTGCATGTCCGTTGGCCTGGCCTTAGCGGCTGATGGAGGAAACTCCAAAAAGGGGAAATACCTTTGGAAAACGAACTGTAAGACATGCCATGTCGAAGGAGGAGGGGCCTCTGTTCTTTCACCCAGTTCAAAAACAACCAAGGAGTGGACTGAGTTTTTCGACAAAAACACAAACCCCGTCATCATGGAAAAGTGCAAAAAATTCCCGGAAGCCAACCTGAAGGATATCAGGACATACATGATTGAACATGCCAAAGACTCCGATCAGCCTGAGACATGCGGATGATTGCGAAGCAGGCTTCCTGGTGTGTGAGTAAGCTCTTGAAAAAGGATCTGAAAGACCTCGGTGCTGATATTGAAGCCTTGAAAAGAAGAAGTTTGAACTTGTTATAATTTCTTTTGAAATATCAGGACAAGTGATTGAGATAACTATTTTTTTAGAGGAGATTTGCGTTGACTCTTAAACCATCAAAAGGGATAAGCAGGCGTAAGTTCATGCTGCTTTCGGCGTGTGCCGCGGTCGGTTTCGGCACCATGAGCATAGGGAAGAGATTTCAGGCGCTAGCTGCCTCAAAAGATATCATTCCCCTCTCCGATCTGGGCAACAGAGACGTCTTTACCACTTGCGGAATGTGTGTCAACAAATGCGGCGTAATTGCCCGCGTAAGAAACGGGGTAATTGAAAAACTCGATCCTAATCCGTACTTTCTCAAGAGCCGTTCCATGTTATGCGCTCGGGGCAATGCCGGTGTCGATTCTGTTTACAGTCCCGATAGGCTCAAATATCCAATGATCCGGACAGGCCAGCGTGGAGAGGGTAAGTTTCGTAGGGCCAGTTGGGACGAGGCCCTTGATCTCGTCGTCAAAAATTTATCGGATTTGGCCGAAAAGTATGGCAGGGCCGGTACAGTTTTTGTTTCCAGCGAAGAATTTCAAGAACATTTTTTCACTACTTTCGCCGAATGTTACGGCTCGCCCAATACTCTCCGACATCCCTCTCTTTGCCTTTCTTCGAACATTCAGGGGTTTGGGGCGACCTTCGGAACCAATCCGACCCCTGATGTGTTGAATACGGATTATATTATTATGTCGGGTGCAAATCGGAGCGAGGCACTCATCACCCCGGACAGTATTGACATGCTCACCGGTTCTGGCGGCCGCCGAAAGCTTGTCTATCTCGACCCCCGTTTTACCAAAACGGCGGCAAAGGCGGATGAATGGTTTCCCATACGTCCCGGAACCGACATGGCCTTTATTCTGGCCATGATCCATGTCATTGTCAAAGAAAACCTCTATGATCGCAAATTCGTCGAAGAACAGACTGAGGGTTTTGACAAACTGGTCCCTCACATTGAAGCATACAGCCCGGAATGGGCGGCAGCAAAATGCGAGATCCCGGCGGAAGATATACGCCGGATAGCCCGCGAGTTTGCAATGGCTGCACCCAAAGCGGTTTATTATCAGGGGCGTCGAAGTTCCTTCTTCGACAACGATACCCAGATGAGACGAGCCATGGCGATTCTCAATGCCATTATCGGCAACTGGGACAAAATAGGCGGCATGGTTCCAAATAGTCAAATTCCTTTGGAAGGCCATGAATTTGTTGCTCCCTTTTATGAAGATATTCCAGAGCGTCTTGAAGCTAACGCCGCAACCTACCTATCAGAGAAAGACGGCTCGTGGAAATATTTTCGTGACAGGGTCCTGGAGCAAAAACCCTATCCTGTAAAAGGGATGATGATATACAAGCAGAATCCACTTGTTTCTGTGGCCAATCGTGAAAAAACCCTGAAGATGATGGAGCAGATGGAATTTATCTGCACCATTGATATTACCATGAATGATACGGCCTGCTATTCCGATGTCCTTTTACCAGAGGCAACCTACCTTGAGCGAGAAGATCCAATTGAATCGTTGGGAGGAATTCACCCGGTTCTGGTATGGCGGGAACCCTGCATAAAGCCGATGTATGAATCACGTCCTAACTTGTGGATCATGCAGGAGCTTGCCAAGAGGATGGGGGATGAAATGTCTGCATCTTTTAATTACACCATGCAGGAATACAGGGAGCATCAGGTGAAAAATAATCCGGAGATCCTGAAAGCATTGAAAGAGAAGGGTGTCTATTACGAAAAAGATACCCCAACTTACGGCCAAACCATCGGGAAAAAGTTAAAAACGAAGAGCGGCAAGATTGAAATATTTTCTCAAAAGTATGCCGATAAGGGCCTTGATCCTTTGCCTGTCTACAAACATCCTGAAAGCGGGCCAGCCGGACAGTATCGTCTCATTCTTGGGCGAACCGCCTACATGACCCACGGCACAACAGCCAACAATGCATTTTTATTTGATATTATGTCAGAAAATCATATATGGCTGCACACTTCCGAGGCAATGAAAAAAGGCTTAAAGGATGGGCAGATGGTTAAGGTCAAGAGTCCTCTGACAACAGAGTCGCTCCGTCTGCTGATCACTGAAAAGATACGCCCTGACTGTGTCTATCTTTCCCATGGCTTTGGCGTTTTATCCAAGGGCCAGCGCCTGATTTTCGGCAAGGGCGGCAGCGATGCGGCGCTGGTCGAAGATTTTGTTGAACCCATCTCGGGGAATATGGCCATGCATCATACCTTTGTAGAAGTTACAGCTGCATAGGCGTCAGGAGGAGTGAGAATAATGAAAAAGAAACGCTTTGCCATGGTGTTTGATATAAGCAAATGCATTGACTGTAAAGCCTGCACCGTTGCCTGTAAGGCAGAGAACAATATCCCTTTGGTGAAAGACAACTATCGCAATTGGATCACAGAAGGGCCGTTGCGAGGGAAGTATCCCAAACTGGGCCAGAGTTATATCCCCGGGCAGTGTATGCAGTGCGCAAATCCTCCCTGTGAACATGTGTGCCCAACCAGCGCAACCTACGTCAATGTGGACGGCATTGTCCTTGTCGACAACAAAAAATGTATCGGCTGCAAGTATTGCATGACTGCCTGCCCCTACGATGCACGTTATTACAATGAAAAAACCGGGGCTGTGGACAAATGCACCTTCTGTGTCCAGAGGACCTCTGTGGGCAGAATACCCGCCTGTGTTGAAACCTGTCCGACCAAGGTCCGGGTTTTCGGCGATCTCAATGACCCCGAAAGCGAGGTCTCTAAGCTGTTGACGAAACATCCGTATCGAGTGGAGAAACCCGAGATTGGCACACAACCCTTCCTCTTCTACCTGGTTTAAGGATCTCTATCATGACTACGACTATCACAAATTCGAAAAATATCATTGGATTTTCTGTGCTTGGCCTGGGAACACTCCTGGGACTGGTATCGGTAGGCTACGTTTTGATGATCGGCCATTCTAATGCCTATAATCTCACCCGTCAAATACCATGGGGTATTCTCATTTCCACCTATGTCTTTTTTGCGGTTTCATGCTCCGGCCTCTGCCTGGTCTCGAGTCTTGGACATGTGTTCGGTATCAAAGAATTTGAGGCTATCGGTAAGCGGGCAATTCTGGTGGCTATTCTTGCATTGCTCACCGGTTTCGGCGTCATTGCCATGGAACTGGATCATCCTTTTCGAATGGCAATATGGGTCATCCTCAGCCCGAATCCATTATCCGCCATCTGGTGGATGGGAACCCTCTATGGTCTCTATCTGATTTTATTGTGCATTGAACTGTATGCCTTTATAAAGGAAAATCATAGGTTGGCCTCCCTTGTCGGCCTGGTTGGATTTGTGGTTGCCATTTCCGCCTGTTCAAATCTTGGCGCAGTGTTCGGACTGCTGGAAGCCCGGCCCTTTTGGCATGGTCCCTATCTTCCGATTTTTTTCATCCTTTCAGCCCTGGTTTCCGGCTGCGCGCTGCTTGCGCTCATCGTCTATTTCAATCACAGCCTGCGAGGGATTGAAATGCCACCTGAGTATAAAAAATTCATGATTACTTTAGGAAAACTACAGGCGCTTCTTCTCGGAATTCTGCTCTTTTTTATTATCTGGAAGATCATTCCGGGTCTATATGAAAAATATCCTGGAATATACGAGGCAACCATGGCCGCGCTCAGCGGCAAGCTTTCTTTCAACTTTTGGTTTTTCGAAGCGTTTCTTGGCCTGATACTCCCGTTTATCCTCCTGCTGAATAATTCAACACGAACACCTTTCGGAGTTATGCTGGCAGGCCTTCTCACCACCGTTGGTGTCTTTTTCATGAGATACGACATGGTGATTGCCGGTCAGATTGTCCCAATGCGTATTTCTGATGGAGGGAAGGCAACAGGAGTGCTTCACTATGTACCTTCGGTTGCCGAAATGGGTATTGTTATCGGCTCCATTTGCGCCTGTCTTTTTGTCTACGTCCTCATTGAGAAAAAATTTGATCTCAGCCACACAGGGCATCACTAGGCCTTCTTTGCTCAATTCTCATGGAGGATAAGATTCAGTCAGGATTGAATTACCCGTTAAGTAAATGAAAATAAAAAATATTTAAAACATATTTTTGGTGGGGAAATGCCAGCGATTGGTCGGGGCAGAGCCATCAATGTCCGGAAATTTGCTTTTAAAAGGGGAAAATTCTAAACTTAAAGGAGGGAGGGATGAAAAAGAAAATTTCAGCTGTAGTTCTGGCCGGTTTATTTGCCATACCAATGGCTGCATCTGCAGGCAGCGATGCGGATAACAAAGCTCTGATGCAAAGGGTGGAGCAATTAAGCAAGGAGCTCAATGAGCTGAAGGCAGCCATGGCTGAACAAACCAAGGTGTCATCCGAAACGGCTAAACAAGTCAACGACATGCAGAATGTCGTCATAAATCTGGATGACAGGGCTGAAGAGTGGGATGTGGCATCACGTTTTAAAATTTCAGGGGATTTCCGTACCCGGTTGGATTATTATACCGCTGACACCGCTTCCGGCAAAACGTTGAATAATGATTCGCTCTGGACAAACAGGCTGCGCCTGAATCTTGAGGCGAAGGCCACCGAGAATGTCGAGTTTAAGGGACGTCTGGCAATGTACAAGGCCTGGGGTATGGAGTCGGCCTTCAGGGATGATTCCGGTTCTATGTGGCCAGTATTCGACGGCAATACGAGCCGAACACCTTCGGACAGCGCGCTGTATGTCGATCGTGCAATGATCACCTGGAACAATATCGGCGGAGCGCCGGTCTGGTTTTCCATAGGTCGTCGTCCTACAACGGATGGCCCACCTGCTGAAATACGCATGGGAACCGACCACAGGATGGCCACTCCGGTTGCCTATATGGATTGGCCATTTGACGGGCTGACCCTTGCCTATCGGTATAAATGGGCAGACGATCTTGGATCAGGAAAACTCCGGTTCTGTTACGGAAGGGGCTATGAGAACGGTCTGCAGTTGAATAAAAACACTCTGGATGATACTGATTTCGCAGGCTTTGAATGGGATGTGCTTGAGAAGGGGCCAAGGAATTTCCAGATTCAATCCTTTATGGCCTTCAATCTCTTTAATTATCCGAACTTCCAGGATCCGATCATCAATGCAAATTTTGGAAATATGAGCGGAATGGGTCTTAGAAAAACATCGGGAAATCTGTTGCATACCACATCAGTCTACCAGGACAAATATGCTTCACTGAATTACTTCATAGCCGGTGGTTGGTCAAAGAGTTTGCCGGATCATGATGGTCTGTTCAATGATATTGCTATGGGCCCGTACGGAGTAGATACAAAAAGCGAGAACGGATACAGTGTGTATCTCGGTGTTCGCTATGATCTGGATAACATCGGCTTGAAGCTCGGTGCAGAATATAACTGGGGATCGCAGTACTGGCTGGCTATGACACCTGGCAACGACGATATCTATCAGTCGAAGCTGGCTGCGAGAGGGTCGGTTTATGAAGTCTATGGTATTTACAATCTTCCATCCGGTCCGGCAGTCTCTAAATACGCCAAGGCCTTTATCCGTTTTGGCTACCAGCATTATGATTACAATTATGCAGGTTCCGGCAACTGGAACTATGCCCCCTACGATCTGGGCAGCAGACAGGATTTAATGAAACTTCATAACATAGGGCTTGATCCCATCAAGACGGCCGATCAGATCTATGTCTCTATGGAGGCCTACTTTTAAGGACTCTTCAGAACCGGGCGGAAGGGAGCCGAAAATCTCTTTTCCGCCCCTCCCCCCCGGATCTTGCGCATAGGGCTTCGTTGAAGGCTCCTAATGTGCGTTGAGATTGTTGTTGAGAGTTACGCGCTTCACCTCCGACTATGATCAGTCTCCCCGGCAGTCGGGGATACAAAGAGGGCCACCATGTCTATCATCACCATATCACGAGGCTCCTACAGTCGAGGTAAGGAAGTCGCCGAAAAACTTGCCCGGGCATTGAACTACGAGTGCATATCTCGGGAGATCATTCTTGAAACATCGGAACAGTTTAATATTCCGGAACTGAAGCTGATCCGGGCCATTCACGATGCTCCGACCATTCTTGACCGGTTCACCTCCGGCAAGGAGAGGTTCATCGCTTTTTTTCGCGCGACGCTCCTCACCTATCTGCAACGGGATAATATTGTTTTTCACGGCCTTGGCAGCCATTTTTTTCTGCAGCAATTTCCGCATGTCATGAAGGTCAGAATCAGCGCCAATATCGAGGATCGGGTCCGTGAAGAAATGCTCCGTGAGAACATCCCGGCCGACGAGGCCCGCATGGTTCTGGTTAATGATGACACCCAGCGGAGGCAATGGGGACTCCAGATCTTCGGCCAGGATTCCTGGAATGCTCATCTCTATGACATGATCCTGCATATCGGCAATTTAAATGTTGATCAGGCAGTTTCCATCATTCTTCATGCCCTGGAACAACCCTGCTTCAAAAGCACTCCGGACAGTCGACGCATGCTTGACGACAAGGCTTTGGCTGCCCGGGTGGAAGCCGCCCTGGTGAAGGCTTTTCCCAAAGTGATTGCAGATGCCGGCAACGGAGAAGTGTTTGTCAACGTCCGCGGGTCGTTGGCCGAACAAAAAAATATCACCGAAAAGGTCACTCTGCTTGCGGAAAAGGTCGACGGAGTCAAAAGCATTCAAGTTAACATCGTTCCCTTTATTTACGAAGATTAAGATGTTGAAAAGTGGCCGGAGGAAATAATACAGCATGATAAGCGGGCATTATGTGAAGCCTCCGTCCACCGGAGCCAGATTCTGGCTGCGCAGGCTGTTCCCTTTCCTCCGCTGGTGGAATTTTATCGGTTGGGATACTTTAAGGTCCGACCTTCTGGCCGGATTGACCGGGGCGGTCATCGTCCTTCCTCAAGGTGTGGCCTTTGCCATGATTGCCGGACTTCCCCCGGAATACGGACTTTATACCGCCATTATCACGCCTGTTGTGGCGGCGCTTTTCGGTTCTTCCCTGCATTTGATCTCCGGCCCGACCACAGCCATTTCCATCGTTGTCTTCAGTTCCATCAGTTCCCTGGCGCAACCCGGCTCCGAAGAGTATATTCGGCTCGTTTTGACCCTGACCTTTATGGCCGGCGTGTATCAGCTGACTTTCGGTCTGGCCCGACTGGGGACACTGGTTAATTTCGTCTCCCATTCCGTCGTTGTCGGTTTTACCTCGGGTGCGGCCATTCTCATCGCCACCAGTCAGCTGAAACACGTCCTTGGACTCAATCTGCCGAGCGGTCACGACTTTGTGGTTGTCTGGTTGCATATTTTCGGCAAACTGCACCAGATTAATCTCTATGTATTGGCCGTTGCCGCGGTCACCCTGATATTTGCGGTCTTCTTCCGCGCCACAATACCTCGCTGGCCGGGGATGCTCTTTGCAATGATCATCGGCAGCGTACTCTGCGTTTTTATCAATGGCAGTCAGCACGGCATAACTCTCGTCGGACAGATGCCGGACAGGTTACCGCCATTGTCGCTGCCGGATTTTTCCTTTGAAACCATCCGTGAATTGGCGCCCAAGGCCCTGGCTGTGGCTCTTCTGGGCCTGATCGAGGCGTTGTCTATAGGACGATCCATTGCGGCCAAGTCTCACCAGTCCATTGACGGCAACCAGGAATTCATTGGACAGGGTCTGTCCAATATTATCGGCAGCTTTTTGTCAAGCTATGCGGGCTCCGGCTCCTTCACACGCTCCGGGATCAACTACCAGGCAGGCGCAATCACTCCATTTTCTGCTGTATTTTCAGCATTATTGCTGTCCCTTATTCTGTTGCTCATCGCACCGCTTACGGCCTATCTCCCCATTGCAGCCATGGGCGGAATCATCCTGCTGGTGGCTTACAATCTCATAGATGTGCACCACATCCTTACAATAATAAGGACCAGCCGGGAGGAAACGGCTGTGCTGATGGTCACTTTCCTGGCTACTCTGTTCCTGGACCTGGAGTTTGCCATCTATGCGGGGGTGTTGCTTTCCCTGGTGCTCTACCTGAACCGCACTGCACATCCGCGCATTGCCAACATGGTTCCGAATAACGATGCCGCAGGTCCCCTGCTCATTGAAACGGAAGCCGAATGCCCCTATCTCAAGGTTATTCGCATAGATGGCCCGCTGTTTTTCGGAGCAGTCAACCATGTGAGCGAATACCTGCATAATATCGACAAGAGTCTGATGAGAAAACGCAACGTGCTGATTCTTGGCTGCGGCATCAATTTTATCGATGTTGCCGGAGCCGAACTCCTTGCCCAGGAAGCTCAACGTCGTCGCGCACAAAGGGGGGGCCTCTATCTCTGTGAATTCCAGCCCGAAGCATATGGTGTTTTGAAACGAGGAAGGTACCTGGAAAACATCGGTGAAGAGAATATCTTTGCAACCCAGAAAGAAGCCATCTCCAAAATAATTCCCGAAGCCGACGAAAATATCTGCCGGTACTGCAAGAATCCTGTTTTTAAAGAATGTGGCTCTAAATAAAACTGATGTTTCCAGAAAACCGCTGCAAATTAGATGTCTTACCTGTGAGATGGGGCAGGTATTTCTTGACCTGCTTGTCAACGCAGCCCATGCCATTGCCGCAAAAGCCCTAGCCTCCGACCGCATTATCAGGAAAGGATCACCCTTGCGATTCCGGTCATGGAAGAGGGTCAATTTATGGCTATCATTGCAAAGCCCTTGTTTTGGTATCCAATAAGAGAGTTAAACACATTTGCAACCAGCTTGACCTCCGGGATAAGTCCTGCCGGGTCGGCTTTAACTGATCGCATTGCTATGGAACAGACCTCAAAACAAACTCCTTTCTTTTTTAAAGCTCGGATTAGGTCTATTGCCTCATCATCGAGTTCTGCAGGTGTCAGAAGCTTTACGCCGGGTCCGCGAAAAGCAATTATTATCTCTGGGTTGACACCTTGTGCTACCATCCCTTCCATGGTTTCATTAAAAAGCTTCAGGTTAAATTCCAGTTTGTCAAGATCATCAGCAATTCGCACATCAAAGATAACCTTTGCCGTTTTCAGGCCAGACAATGCCTCACGGTCATCAGGTTTTTGTGCTGCTAGCATTATGGTGGGAAATGAAAGGATAAACATCACGGCCATTAGCAGAAATCGTACAGACATATTGCCTCCTAATTGCATTGAAATCATTATGGTGTAGTTCTATGTTCTAAAATCATGCTTACTTACATAATATCCTAATTAGAATTACAAGTCTAAAATTAAAAGATATTTGACTGAATTATCATGGAAGGCAGGGCTACTACTTTGTGTTATACATGTGTCTTGGCAAGATTAGCCTGAAAGCACATCCCTAAAAATGAGCTTACTCCTGAGGTGTTAAAGCTCGCGGATAATGACAGGCGTTAATATTGCCAGTTCTAAGATCTGAATTTTCTGTAATCACTCCAGATTAATACAACTATATCCCGTAACATAGAGGTATTGGAATTAATTCTTAATTTACACACTAGGAAAGATGATCTTCTGAATATTTTTGCCGATTGTCAGACCTGCCCTAAATTTCACAATCAACTTGTCAAAAACAACAGGATCAGCGGTAAAGTCTGCCAGCGAGTCCTTTCTACTGTCGGTCGTCTCGACCAGCTCCAGGCCAAGGGAAGCGTCGAAACCCTTACCCGCTCGCTTGCCAGATTCTCGGAGAAGACCTTGCTTATCCTTTCCGGCAAGGTCGATGTTACAGCCCATGCTGTCAAAATTGGTCCGGCGCTGATCTTCGAGCGACTCTGGAAGGAACTTGGAATGCCGACGATTATCCATGGCCTGCTTGCGGACCGGAAGTTTGAATTCGATGTGGAACGTGCTGTTTTCCTTACTGTCCTGCATCGGCTCTTCATATCGGGGTCCGACAGGTCCTGCGACCAATGGCGACGAGACTGCGCGATTGCCGGAGTCGAGGATATCGCTCAGCATCATACGTATCGGGCCATGGCTTATCTGGGCGAGGTATTGAGTGACCAGACTGGAGCGATACCTTTTGCTCCCCGATGTACAAAGGACCTGATTGAAGAAGGACTGTTCGGGCAACATCGTAACCTTTTTACCGGACTGGAACTTGTTTTTTTCGACACAACCTCCATCTACTTTGAGGGAGAAGGCGGTGAGACTCTTGGTCAATTCGGGCACAGCAAGGATCATCGGTCGGACTGTAAACAAATGGCGGTTGGGGTTGCCTTGCCACCGACGATACGTGAAATATGAATGCGTTTCCTTTAGATTGTTCATGCCCGGTAGTGCCAACACATTTTTCGCATGTCGTATTGTTTTGTAATTGCGAAACTATTTGTTTTCAACTGTAGAAGATGAGTCAATGAATTTCACTGGACGCTATTGGAACCAAAAACCCCCGAATACCTTGTAAGAACTCGGGGTTTGGCCTTTGTTGAATTCTTTGAATCTTAAATTGGTGGGGCGGGAGTCGAAGACGAAGCCATACCTATAAACATTGGGCTTCAGGCCTGCCTGGGAAAGAAACGGGAATGTTCCCACTTTTTCCCACCTGCAAAGATAGCTTGACAGCTATATAGCCCGAAGGTTATATTTTAGCATGAAATGGGAAATCGAATATACAGATGAATTTGAAAGATGGTGGGGGACATTAACAGAAGACGAACAGGAATCGGTTGCTGTTTCTGTCGGTCTTCTTGAAATTATGGGGCCGAACCTTCCACGACCACATTCGGACAGCGTGAAAGGTTCCCGTTTCAGCAATATGAAAGAATTACGAACGCAACATGCCGGCAATCCCTACAGGACCTTATATGTATTTGATCCAAGAAGAACGGCAATTCTATTGATTGGGGGAAACAAGACTAGCAACAATAATTGGTATAAAACCTTTGTCCCTATTGCAGATGAACTTTATTCAAGGCATTTGAAAGAATTGGATGAAGAGGAGGACTGATCTATGGCAAAATCATTTACTATTCTTAAAGATAAACTTTCTGACACGAGCAAGGCAAACATTCAGGAACGGGTAAAAGCTGCTTTTGAGGAAATGCCCCTTGCTGAACTTCGACAGGCTCGTAAATTTACTCAACAGCAGATTGCCCAGTCTTTAAAAATCAAACAGGCCTCGGTTTCAAAAATGGAGAGTCAAACCGATATGTATATCTCGACTATCCGGAGATATATCGAGGCCATGGGGGGTGAGTTGGAAATAATCGCTAAGTTTCCGGAGGGAAGCATAAGAGTGGAAAATTTTGAAAGCCTGGAAGCACCATGAGCTGAAGTAACTCCTCTCATCAAGTAAAAGTGAGCCCAAGGAAGAGATTCTTTCCTGGGCTTTTTTTTTGAATATATGCAATTCTTATAATGGTGTGAGAAAGGAATCTCTATTTCAGAATTGAACAGACATGAATTATTTTTCGACAACGACATTGTGGTATTTTGTTTATTTCTGATTACTTATGTTACGATTCGCCAATATTTATTATTTCCATTTTCATAATAGGGGTGATAGGCTTGTTCGATGCGGATGAATAAATAATCATGTACATGAAATCTGAAGTTTACCGTAAAGATCTCATGCCGCCATCCGCATTAACGCGGTCACGAGAGAATTAACCACCGATTTGCGTGGAGTTGGGCAAAGTATCGAAAAATTATCGTCTAAGGCCGCCTTTGCCACCAATCTTCGGACA
>CAIUQR010000075.1 GCA_903901335.1 uncultured delta proteobacterium
ATAATTTGCAATGTGTGTGCCTACATATTTCAATCGCATCCTAACACTCATGTCTCGCACTATGTTGTTTTCACAAATAATATTTTTGACGCTGTAGCGAAATAGAGCATTTTTATGCCTACTGGCCGCAAACGCAAGTCAGAGCCGTATGGATGTTATCTAAAATGAACGTCCTATTTATATACTTCTCCTATGTTCGTAGTATATAGCACTGCCGAACAATTTGTTTTTTCGGAAACAGGTTAACCAGGCAATCAGACAGCCGATCTAATCGATGAATTAAATGAGAGAAAAATCAGATAATTCTCTTTCTCAGATCATTGCAATAGATTCATTGCGACAGACAAACGAGATTTCGGTAGGATGGCTGGAACAGCGACCACACCCTATTGTCGGTATTCTCCTAGCGCTTTTGCCTCTTGTCTCTTTTCTTGGCCAATACTTCCTTTCGCTTCGGGCTGGTACTCATCAGATATTTTTTCAACACCTAACTGTAATGGTGGTAGATTGGGTATTTGTACCATTCAATTTCTTCGTGGTTGGGGTTATCGAATGGCGTCGAGGAGGAAGGCTCTATATAATTATGTGCATTTCCGTCATTCTGACTGCGATAACGCATGCATTCTGGCAGTTATATAGCTTTGATCTCGGGCACATGATCACTAAGGCTGGAATCGTCCTGCCCGCTGGATGGATTCATCTTTCGTTTTCTATCTTGGAAATGGTGCTTCTTGTCGCGTTCGTGTTTTGTCGCAAAGTCGGGGCATCCGGGATCGGAGTTGTTACAAGGTGTGCTACAGCATACTTCATAACAATGGGTATCTGTGGATACGTCATGCACAATGGTTTCATCATTAGCGATGTGATAGTGTTTGTTTGCGGACTCTTCTTTGTCCTCGTTTATCCACGGCTGATTGGTCACAAGTATTTATCAGTGCATTGATTAGAGTACATAGTTTTTGTAAATTAAATCATGCACAGAGCGCATAGACCGGCGAACAAGAGACAGGAAGGCCTGTTCGATCCGGTACCCTGTCAGTCTTTCGAGACCTATCTGGCCATTGTCCGCCTTGATTTTCTGATGATTGAAGATAGCTCCAATGTTTTTCATAAACGCATCTTTTCCTGCCTGACAAAAATGTCGTTTTCCCCAATCAAACCGAACAATGTGGCGCATACAAGGCATGCCGTAAATCTTTTCATTAGTGTTTGTCTTTGTGTGGTCGGGCTGTCGGTTTTGTCTTTCACTACCGCCCATACTGATACCGCCACGCCACAGCCTTCTCCTCCTATTCGAGTGGGGATTTATGAAAACAAGCCGATGGTATATATCGACGAGTCCGGGAATAGAGCAGGCCTTTTCCCGGATCTGTTGGATTCCATCGCACTAAAAGAAGGATGGCGGCTTAAATATGTGCGAGGAACATGGAGTGAGTGTCTGGATCGTCTTGAAAAAAAACAGATCGATATAATGATGGACGTCGCCGAGACTGAACAGAGGGGACTCAGATTCTTGTTTAACAATGAGACTGTTTTCGTCAATTGGGAAGGAGTTTATTCAACCAGGAACACAACCATCAATTCCCTGGCCAATCTCAAGGGGAGGGAAGTTGCCATCATGAAAGACAGTGCCCGTACAGAAGGTGGCGTCAATATCCAGAATTTGATGGCAGCATTGGACATCCCCTGCACGTTTGTCGAAGTCGATACCTATGACAAAGTATTTAAACTTCTTTCCCAAAACGAAGTGACTGCCGGGATTGTCAGCAGGATTTTTGGTTCCCTGTTTGCCGAACAATATGCTGTAAAAGGGACATCTATAATCTTCAACAAAAGGCACCTAAAATTTGCCTTTAGCAAAAATCAACCCCTCTCTTCCACTCTGATTGCAGATATCGACCGCAACCTGGTTCTACAGAAAGAAGATCCCAACTCGATTTATAATAGGGCGTTGTTTGTGTATCTTTCAGGCCTGCCAAGAGAAATGATATTTTCAGACCCTCCGTAAGCCTTTTTGGTGATGGAGTTCCGGTGACAAAAACAATAACTGAATTGGGAAAAGAAAATTTCTTGAATAACTATTATTTGCATTGACGCAAATCCTTCTCCACTTGTTTATGCTCCGCTATTTCGACCGATAGAGCTGCATTGGCCTCAGATAATTGGGAAGTACGCTCTTGAACCAGCAATTCCAACTCGGCATAGGCAATGCGCAACTTTTCTTCTGCCTGTTTGCGTTCGTGGATGTCGGTCACAGCCACTCGACAGGCTGGTTTTCCATTCTCACCATCCTCGGACAGGGTAGCCTTCAGAAGAGCCCAAAGAGGAGGGCTGTCTATTCGAAGAAGACGTAATTCGCAGGTCTGCG
>CAIUQR010000076.1 GCA_903901335.1 uncultured delta proteobacterium
ATGGAGATTTGGCGCCCGAGCAAGAGGCGGGCCGCCGTTGATCGTTTCTGTGACCGATTGAAGGCAAACCAATACACCGGTGCAGATCTGGCAATCGAGTATTTGCGGGAAAAATACAGCCATAACATGGCGGTATCCACAATCACACAGGCCGGTGGAGTAATCCTCTCTTTTCTTGCACTCCTTGAAGAATCCGGAACAGACATTCGTCAGCTGACAAGACAAGATATAAGTGGCTATGTCGACCAAGATCAAGACAATGGCCTTAAAACGGGTGCAATCAGAACAAAGCTCAGGGCGATCTATGCCTTTATTCATTTTTTGGTTGATCGAGATGTCTTACCCTATGAGATTCTGTATAAGAAAATCCGTATAAAGCCCGAAGAATTACTTCCTAAGGCCATCCCTTCCCAGGATCTTCAATCTCTTTTGTCGGTAATCAGCAACATTCGAGACCGGGCTTTAATACTGCTCCTGCTCAGGACCGGGATGAGGATCGGTGAACTGCTCAGTGTTAAGATACCGGATATCCACATGTCTGATCAAAAAATTCTTCTTTATCAAGGGGAGAAGAACTATCAGGGGAGAGTCGTCTATTTCAATGAGGACGCAAAAGAGGCACTGGAGAAATGGCTGGTAATACGAGATACTTCCCAGCCCTTCTTGTTTTACAGCCGATCAAGGAAGACGATCAGCTATGTCGCCGCCTGGAATGTTATGAGAAACGCTCTTGATGCAGCAGGCTTATCCCACAAGAGCTACAGTCTCCATTGCCTGCGCCATACATTTGCAACCGATATGCTCAACGCCGGCCTGCGGCTGGAGGTACTACAGCAACTTCTCGGCCATCGATCAATTGAGATAACAAGGCGTTATGCAAGAATGTCGGATACGATCAGAGAAACCGAATACTTCAAAGCCATGACCGCTATAGAAAATGGAGGATCATATGAACCTCATAGAATCAATTCCGAGTTACAGGCAGTATTTACGGAGAAAAAACTTATCAGCTCATACGATAAGAAACTACCTTCATAGAATACAACTTTTTGTGGTATGGGTGGCCATTCCGATCGAGACGGTCGGCAAGGAAAATATAAAGACATATATCGACTCCCTCCTCGAGAAAGGACTCGTTACCCAGAGCATTAATGCGCACCTGGTTGCAATCCGCCGATTCTACACATATCTCCAAGATGAGGAGGGAGCGCAACTTGAAAATCCGGTTCACAGGGGAATGGCGCTGCGGGTTCCCAGCCCGCTACCAAGGCATTTAAAGGACACCGATGTCACTCGCTTTTTTCAACAGGCAAAGACCCCGCGCGATAAAGCGATATTCATGTTGATGCTACGCTGCGGACTCAGGGTAGATGAGGTGGCCCATCTTACTCTGGGAGTCATCGATTATAACCGGAGCCAGATTATTGTCAGACGCGGTAAGGGTAACAAGGACAGGGTTGTCTTTATCAGCAACGATGCAGCATCTGCTCTTGCCGCATATTTGCGGAAAAGACCCATAACCCGTGAGCAGAAGATCTTCCTCGTGGAGAAAGGAACATACAGAGGTCAGCCGATTTCCGTGAGAGGAATTCAGAAAAGGATAGAATATTACTCAAAAAAGGCTGGATTGCCGGTTTCCTGTCATCAGCTGCGGCACACAATGGCAACGCAGTTGCTTAATGCAGATGCCGATCTCGTAACCATCCAAGATCTACTCGGCCACAGCAGGATAAGAACAACCCAACGATATTGCCGGGTTTCTAACAACAAAGCTCGGCGAGATTACTATAAAGCGATGGACAACATACTGAAGAGAGAGGCAAGAACCTCTTTGGCAAACGATGGGTAATGACCCGTTCCGTCCAGGGCCGGTTCCTCCGACGGGCAATTTTGAGAGGCCCATTCTCGGAACCGGCCCTGGGCGGAACTCCCTTCGTGGAAAAAACTTGACTTTAAGAGGAAAACAAACAAAAATAGAGAAAGGATAACGTTATAATATTAAATGAAAAAACAGGTTTTG
>CAIUQR010000077.1 GCA_903901335.1 uncultured delta proteobacterium
GCCGCAAGCGTCTCTGCCAACTTCGATTCTTCCTTCAGGATGTGGTCTGCCAATCTGGCAAGATCAGAGGCAATATTCTCCGCCTGTTTTTTGGAGAGATCGGAAAGGGCGGTGGATGATTTCGAAATAGAGAGAAAACCGACGATAAGAAGAGGCAATAACACTAATGTGATTCCACCGGTGACCAGTCTGAATTTAATCGATGTGATTTTCATCTCTGCATTTCCTTTAATTTTGAAGGCAATTACCAATCAATTTTCCGGTATTCATGTGTGCATTTTTGTATGTAAAAAATGTTCATACGCGGTGTCTCTTTGTGTATGTATCTAATTTTGAAGGTTTTCAATTCTATGTTTTCCCATAGATACAAGCTGTCGATAGCATTACACTTATAGAATATCACCGACATCCCCTAAAGTCATGATTGAAAAATAATTGATAAATCAGTGATACAAAATCAATGTTTTGAAAAAATGGGGGGAGAGTTAGCTCTCGCAATGATCATTGTGCAAACTCTGAATTGAGATAGGTTCTGAGATTGATCTTTTTATGGCGAAGACCGAGTTTTTTGCGGAGATTATTACGATGAGATTCTACGGTTTGGAATGAAATATTAAGTAACTGCATTATATCTTTAGTAGATTTACCCAGTCGAATGAAATTCGCCACCTGTAACTCTCTTGCAGTGAGTCGGAAAAGAAGTGATTCGAGCTTTCTTGCCAACGGATGAGCCAGATTTTGAGTGTTTTTTTCCAGGAGTTCCACCAGATCACAGGCGCCTTGTGACAGTTGCTGTTTTTTTAAGGTATCTAGAAGTTGGAGAGTGGTAGTCCGTAAATTTGCTACCACGCGTTCCTGGATATCCGTTTCAGCTTTACGGGCATAGTCAAGCATCATTGAAAGTGTGGCATTGGTTTTTTCAAGTTCGGAAGTGCGTTCCAACACCCGTTGCTCCAAGTCCTCATGGGCTCTTTTCAGGGCCTCCTTGGCCTGTCTTGCCTCAGTGATGTCTTGGATTATGCCGTTTGCATGAAGTGGCTGATCATAAGGTTTTGTGCTGCTAAATACCGTCTGGCCGATCACTCTTAGCCAGCGCACCAAGCCATCGGAGCGGATGATTCGATATTCGTGTTCCAGGATTCCTGCGCCTCTATGGTCGTTGGCGGCTTTCATGCAAGCTAGAAACCCAGGTTTGTCGTCAGGATGAAGTGCTCTGGGCACCAGATCTATATCTAGTTCCAGAGGCACGTCGGGTGGTAGTCCATACAAGGCCATGAATTCTGGTGAGTAGTTTGCCTGGCCCTTTCCGTAATCATACGAATACACTCCGAAGCGGGCTGCCTTTGCCGCCGCTCTCAAGCGTTCTTCGCTTTTCTGAATCCGCATCTCGGATTGTTTTCTCTCGGTAATATCAGTATGTGCCACCACGACACCTCCGTACCTTGAGCCTAAAGGAGTAACATTCATACTGAACCAGCGGTCTTGGATCGATGAATGGCAGGCATACTCCAGACAGAAGCTGGTTGAACTGCCATCTAGTACGGACCGGATGCCATTAAAACTTTTAAGGGCATCTAACGTTTCAAATCCCGTGACACCCCGACAGACCGTCAGGTAATTAATACCAATATCGGTAAATGGTGCCGGAATTCCAGGTTCAGAGGAGTTTTCCAGTGCAAAACGCCGCCAGGATTCGTTCACCGTTTTTATTACACCGTTAGAATCGAGCACAGCTATAGTGGCAGACAAGGAATTCAGGATTGCAAGATTAAAGGCCTTGCTTTCCAGCAATAGATTCTCTACCCGTTTTCGTTCAGTAATATCCCTCACCATCCAGAACATGACGTGTCGACCGTTTACCCAAAAAGGTTCCCCGGCAATTTCAACAGGGAAGATGGTCCCGTCCTTTTTCTTGTGGTATCGCAAGGGGACGAAGACTAATCCTTGAGACAGTGCGATTCGAAGCGATTCTTTCGAAGCCTCTTTATCCGCAGTCAAGTCATATATCGTCATACCTTCCAGCAATTCCTCCCTGCTGTAACCGTAGAGTCGTATATGTGTCTCATTTACGTCTATGATCCGGAAGGTCTCAAGCTCGAAAATACAGATAGCTGTCAAATGATTTTCAAAAACCTTTCGGTATCTTTCTTCACTCTCCCGGAGGGCCTTTTCGGCCAATTTTTTCCCGGAAACATCATGGATAATGGAATAGAGAAGATCTTTTCCCTGTATTCCGATACGGCTGCTGGAGACCTCAACATCCCGAATGGAGCCGTCCGCCCTTCGGTGTCGAAAACCCAACCGCAAGGCCCCTGACACACTTGCATTTTTCATCTCCTTTTCAACCTCTTCCGGAGGCGGCGCCTTGATTGCCTGAATGCGCATCTGCCTGAGTTCCTGAAGTGACCATCCATAAAATTTCTCGGCCGCCCTGTTGGCGTCGATAATCTTCCCTGTATCCGGTTCAATGATCAATTGGACCGCAACATTGTCTTCAAAGAGTTTCCGGAATCTCTCCTCGCTCAGACTCAGCTCCCGTTCGGTATTTTTCCGTTCGGTGATGTCCTCCAGAAGCCAGATTGTTCCTTTTGACATGTCTGAGGTATCAACTGCCTTACCGATATATCGCACGAGGATCGGAGTGCCGTCACGTCGAATCAGTTTCTGCTCAGTTTCGCATACCTGCCCCTGGGCAAGAGCAGGATAGGCATCCTTGCCCATTTTTTCATACGCCTCCTGTGAGGGATATAATTTCCGTGTGGTCTGGCCCTCCATTTCTTCCTTTGAGTACTGAAACAACTCAATCGTCTTCCTGTTTACCCATACCTGTATTCTTTTCACAACCTTAGAAATGCCGACATCAGCGGTGTCAAGAATGACCTGCTGCTCTTTCAGAATATCAACCAGCTTCTGATCTGCATCTTTGCGGTCGCTGATGTCGCCGACGCTGCCGATACGTGCCGAAGGCTGCCCGTTTCCGTCCCGAAGGACGGTGAAACGGTCAAGAAACCAGCGATACCGACCATCTTTGTGCCTGAACCGATATTCAACCTGATACGGTTCGCCCGTTGAATTGGTCATGGATTTGGCAATCATTCGTTCTATCTCAGGCCGGTCGTCGGGATGGATCATATCGATAACCGTTTTAATGGGTAGGCACCTTATCTCGTCCGGTGAATAGCCGGAAATTCGGGTAAAAACGGGACTCAAATACTCGTATGAGTTGGTTTTTAAATTGCGTTTGTAAGATGCATCCAGTGAATGTTCCAGAACTTCTCGAAATTGCGCCTCACTGTCACGCCGGGAAGCCATCGCATCCTTGCCGTCCCCGTCTTCTCCGTAAATCGCCCCAAGACGCCTGTGCTCAGTAATATCCAGGCAGTGACCGATGTAACCGATAAATTCGCCATTACTGTCATGTCGCGGACAACCGGCGTCAAGTATCCAGCGGTGTTCTCCGTCGTGCCGGAGAAGGCGATAGGCCAGGCTGAATTTTTCCAGCCTGTCGGATGCCTTTGAGTAAGTATCGAGACAACGCTGGAGGTCGGCTGGATGGATACCATTTATCAACCCGTTTCCCGCCTCCTGATCGAGTGTATGCCCTGTGAATTCAAGCCATACGCTATTGAAATAGTTGCGGACGTGATCTGTCCCGGATGTCCAGATCAATGCCTGACCAGAGTCCACCAAGGTCCTGAAGGTTTGTTCATGGTCCTGCTGTTCGGCGACAATTGCCAAAGGGTTTGTTACTTCAGGAATAGGTGAATGATCTTTCGGCTTTTTGTCCGCTTTTTTCTTTGGAGTCATAAGGGGTAAGCAAAGGTTAATGATCAAGACTGAGGTTAAGAGTTGCACTTCCACGGTACTTCTGAAGAAAAAGTATCCCGACCTCATGAAAAACCATCATACGAAATCGAGATATTTCTGAGCCCTCAGAATCCTTTTCAAGGATATCATACTTCTGGCCAGGACTCTACCTCTACGTTTTGTCCTATGTAATAGAATTGTCGCTCAGATTTCTTTAATATTCTCTGACTCATATCCATATTAGGTTTTAGAAGGGAGAAATTACTCTTGGCATCCATCTTCTTGAAATTAACGCTCAGTGTTGACCTTCTTCCTGAAAGGGGCATCCTGCATCTTCCCTCCATCAGCCCTTGATGTTGTCGGAATCCTTCATCTCATCGAAACGGCAGGAAAGCTTCAGCGATTCACCGTCAAATGAGGTCTTGACCTGGTAAGGAAGGGACTTGAATAGGCTGATCATCCCCC
>CAIUQR010000078.1 GCA_903901335.1 uncultured delta proteobacterium
AAGATGCACTAAACCAGGAAAATCCATTTACCTGAAAAGATGAATTGCATCGGATTACCGATGATATTCAATATGACAGGTAAATGACATTAAGTTTAAGAAAAAGGTCTCCTTTGAAAGGGCTTTTTCTACAGACTCGTTTGATACTCAGGAGGTTATGCTTATAGCAGGCTGCGACTTTGTGCTTTTATGCTTTTAATTAAGTATAGCAGGTTAGGCATTACAGATAGATTACAGATTCGAAAAAATAGCGGGAAGAATACATAACGGGTTGATCGACTCAAGTAACGATGGTTCCGTAGCAGGCTGCCTTTCTGGTTTTATCCAATACAAAAGCAAAGACGATCGCTCGACACCCTCATTTCCCTCCCCGCCTTGACTCTCCCTCGCCAAAATGACATACTTATTACAGAGGGATGGTATACCCACAACGGATCTGCAACGGAGGGAGGAATGGAGCATGGAATTTCTGAAAGATCTTGGCCTGAAGAAAAACATGCCCGGCGCTGCCACCGGGACCGACTGGCTCACCCATAAAAATCATCAGAAATCAGCCGTCTGTTCTCCAGTTGACGGCAAGACCTTTGCCTATATCCAGAAGGCCACAGCAGAGGACTACGAACAGGTGATTGAGACTGCCGGGAAGGCCTTTTCTCTTTGGCGGAATATCCCGGCCCCACAGCGGGGAGACATCATCAGAAAGATAGGCTCCAGGTTGCGTGATTTTAAAGGACCACTCGGCTCACTCATCTCCTACGAGACCGGCAAGCCTATTCAAGAGGGTCTGGGAGAAGTACAGGAGATCATCGATATCTGTGATTTCTGCGTCGGTCAGTCCCGGATGCTGTACGGAATGACAACCGTCTCCGAACGTCCGCACCACCGTCTCTACGAACAGTACCACCCTTTGGGAATCGTCGGGATCATCACCGCCTTCAACTTTCCACTCGCTGTCTGGGGCTGGAACGCGATGATCGGCGCCATCTGCGGCAATGTCAGTGTCTGGAAACCTTCGTCCAAAACCCCTATTACCGCCATCGCCGCCCAGAAAATCATCGCCGAAGTGCTCAAGGAAAACAGCCTGCCCGAGGGAATCTTTTCCTTGCTGATCGGCGATCGAGATGTTATCGGGGAAAGGCTTCTCGGCGACAGGCAAGTCCCGCTCATCTCGTTTACCGGTTCCGTCGCCACCGGGCGCCGCGCAGCAACCACCGTCGCCGCACGGCTTGGAAGGTCAATACTTGAGTTAGGCGGCAACAACGCAATCATCATCACCGAACACGCGGATTTGAGGCTGGCCATCCCGGCGGTGGTCTTCGGTGCTGTCGGCACGGCGGGCCAGCGCTGCACAACAACCCGCCGCCTGATCATCCATGACTCCATTTTCTCCAAGGTCAAGAAGCAGCTGATTAAAGCATATGAGAGTATTCAGATCGGCAATCCGCTCTCGGCCACCAACCATATGGGTCCGCTGATCGACCAGGATGCGGTCCAGTCATATATACGGGCGGTTAAGGCCATTCAGAAACAGGGAGGGGAAATCCTTCATGGCGGTAAAATCCTTGAAGGCACCCCGTACAATGCCTCATGTTGTTATGTCGAACCGACTCTTGCCGTGGTGGAAAACCACTTCCCCATCGTCCAGGAGGAGACCTTCGCCCCGATCCTCTATCTGGTCAGGTATACTGGCGAGGTAAGCGAGGCGATTGCATTGCAGAATCAGGTCCGCCAAGGGCTGTCATCGGCCATCTTCACCACGGATTACCGGCAGGCCGAGATGTTCCTGGCCGCAACGGGCTCCGATTGCGGCATTGCCAATGTCAATATCGGCACCTCCGGGGCGGAGATCGGCGGGGCCTTCGGCGGAGAAAAGGACACCGGCGGCGGCCGCGAATCCGGATCGGACGCCTGGAAGGCCTATATGCGCAGACAGACCGTCACCGGTAACTTCGGCAGCAGTCTGCCGCTTGCCCAGGGGATCAGATTTGATATCACCTGAATGAATGAAAACGTATGATCAAACCGACTGAAGTAAAAGAGATTCTCCGCAGACATATGCTGGCCGACGGGATGGATATCATTGTCGACCTGAAGAAATCAAAGGGGAGCTGGCTCGTCGATCAACGGAATGGCGACAGGTATCTCGACTGTTTTTCAATGTTTGCCTCCATGGCCGTTGGCTACAACCATCCCCGATTGAAGGCAGTGAAAGACGAGCTCGGCCGTCTGGCCGTCCAGAAGCCTTCGAACTCCGACTCCTACAGCGAGCCGATGGCCGAATTCGTGCAGACCTTCGCGCGGTTTGCAATGCCCGGCTATCTTCCCCACGCCTTTTTCATTGAAGGTGGGGCGTTAGCTGTCGAAAACGCCCTGAAGACCGCCTTTGACTGGAAGGTACGAAAAAACTTCCAGAAAGGACATAGCCGTCAGGCAGGCTCAAAGATCATCCATTTCCGCCAGGGTTTTCATGGCCGCTCCGGCTATACACTCTCGCTCACTAATACGGCCGACCCGAGAAAGACCATGTATTTCCCCGTGTTTGACTGGCCAAGGATCGACAACCCGAAGATCAACTTCCCGCTCAACCGGGAAAACACGGCGGATGTCATTATCCGGGAAGAAAAGGCTTTGAGCCAGATCCGGGAGGCGGTAGAACGTGAGGGCGACGAGATTGCCGGACTCATCATCGAACCGATCCAGGGGGAAGGCGGGGACAACCATTTCCGCAATGAGTTCTTCACCGAGCTCAGGAAAATCTGTAACGCCTATGCGATCATGTTCATCATGGATGAGGTTCAAACAGGCATCGGTCTTACTGGAAAATTCTGGGCGCATGAGCATTTTGACGCCAGACCCGATATCATCAGTTTCGGCAAAAAAACCCAGGTCTGCGGGATGTTGGCCTCGACCAGGGTGGATGAAGTCGAAGGGAATGTCTTCAAAGAGGCCAGCCGGTTAAACTCAACCTTCGGCGGCAACCTGATCGATATGGTCCGGTTTTCCCATATCCTGAAGATCATCGATGACGAAAACCTGGTGGAAAACGCCCGACTCAGGGGAGAAGAACTCCGCACCGGCCTGCAGGATCTCAGCCTTGACTATCCGAACACTATCGGCAATGCCAGAGGCCGCGGCCTGATGTGCGCCTTTGACCTGCCGGATACAGAACAGCGTGAGCAGTTCCGGAAGGAGCTTGTCGGAGCGAAACTGCTCGTGGTTGGCTGCGGCACCAGAAGCATTCGCTTCCGGCCGCATCTGATAATCTCCGCTGATGAAGTGCAGTTAGTTCTCCGGATCATCAGGAAGGTGGCTCGGAGATGGCGATAACGTGCCGACGTTGTTTAATTTGTAGAAAACGAGATTCGCCCTGACACAATCCATGCTCCAGATCACATCAAGCCTGACAGTCAGTCAGACACATTTTAGCCTTAAAAACATGAAACAATAGTGAACCACATTCCGGCACAGAACTTTATGACAACAGTGGTAACTCCGCAGCCCCACCCATGACGCTGTCTATTCCAGGCCGTCGGTAATATTTCAAAATTCAAGCATAGGATCAAGATTTACCGTCACTATTTTTCATTCAAGATGGATTCTATTGAGCATGTTCCAGATGTCGCTTTGAGGCACTGGTGATAAAGCGTGAGCCAATATTCCCGTTTCATCCCTTCTGCCTTCTCTCTAGAGTCATACGAAGCGATTTTCTCCAAAAGATCAAAAGCCACTCTTTCTTTAGAATTATCTTTAATTTCAATGGGGTGGTTGGTTGAAATCTTACCATTCATAGTCTTCTCCTTTCATAGTATGTTTATGACGTCATAGGATCTTAACAGAAAAATCCATCCTGAAGGGATCAATCTCATTGTTGTCGAAAGTACTACATAGTCGTCATATTATGCAAATTAAATGCCACGGCAAACGAGATAAAAAGAAATAACCTTATTAGGGAGATATGAAATTAGATTAAAGTCTCATGGTCCCTTGTGAAACATTTTGATTCAGGGTCTCATGATCTCTTTTGAAACATTTCGTTTCATTTTGATGCAATGATGTGAGGAGAGTCTTGGTAGAATTTTCTCTATGGATGGGATCGGTCTCACGAGAAGAATGATGGAAATCAAACCCTGCATTCCCTCTCGAGGAATTATCAAAGTCAATGAGAATGCAGGCCAGAGCACTGCCGTTATCACTGATATCGTACATGATATCTCAAAAACCAACCTGCAGTCACCCCTTGCTGGAAAAGGCAGCAACCAAGTACAACAGAACGTTCAAAGCCTGTCTGCACTTGCCGATCAGCTGCAACGTCTGGTACAAAAGTTCAAGGTGCGATCTTGTAAACCTGGCGACTTGAAAATCGCGGGTATCAGCTAAGGATGGCTTGTTGGCCCTTCTAAGACTCTTCCTGATTATCTCGGAAATCCTTATCGTTCATTAATTGTCAGAAAAGGTTGAAACTGAGAGTAAGTAACCACCGGCAAAGCCGGTGGCTTTCAAAACAGTGAACCGCTCAAAGCGGTATGATAAAAAGATTCTCTGACCACCATTCGGTGGTCGACCATTAAAATAGCGACAGTTGTGCGACCCGATGATCTTCTTTCTCCTGATCCCGGATATAAACCCTGACAACTTCTTCATCGGCACCTACAGTTGAAACAAAATAACCTCGCGCCCAAAAACTCATGCCGCTATAGTTCTTCCTCTGTCCAAGGTATGTCCGGGCTATATGTATTGCACTTTTGCCCTTCATATAGCCGATCACTTGGGACACCGAGTACTTCGGCGGTATCAATATCAGCATGTGCACATGATCGGGCTGCAAGTGCCCTTCCAGAACTTTGCTCTCCTTTTGCCGAGCCAGTTCATGGAAAACTTCACCGAGATTTTTCCGAAGCTGTCCGTATAGCATTTTACGTCGATATTTCGGTATCCACACGACATGATACTTGCATTCCCATTTCGTGTGGCTTAAACATTGTATGTCGTTCATGAAGCCTCCTTCCTTGTGACTTTGACCGGTTCACGGGCTTGGAGGCTTCTTTATTATTCTGGAACCGTCAAACTTTTATTGTCCCCCGGCAAAGCCGGGGGTTTACCTAAAGGAAATTATACTGTGTCAGATAAAATCTCGATTTCTACAGTTTATTCATCTCCGACCTCAGTCATCAAAATCCAGATCTTTGCAGGACTCATCGTCTTCTTCCCCCTCAATCAACGAGATTCTGACCGGAGAGATGGACCGGAGAATATAAAATGCCCCGCAGTCGTCGCAGGATATCGTATCACCAATTTCAGAATAAAAATCAATCATGATATCGCTGTCGCAGATTTCACAGAGAGCGAATTTCGTATCCTCTTCACCCACATCATATTGTCTGCTCATCTCTTCAACCTCCACCACGATGCTGGGTCAAAAAGGGCACCGAAGGAAATGGAATCGGTACGGTAGAAAACAAATAGGACGACACACAAATGGTTCATCAGGTCCGTTCCTCCATCGATTTAAACTGCAGAGAGTGGGGGCCGATATATTCGGCCCGCGGACGGATCAGCCGGTTGTTGCTCCATTGCTCCAGGATATGAGAGGTCCAGCCGACGACCCTGCTGATCGCAAAGATCGGGGTGAACAGCTCAATCGGTATCCCCATTGCATTGTAGAGTGAGGCAGTATACAGATCGACGTTTGCATACACCTTGGTCTTTTCCAGGACCACCTTTTCCACCGCCTGGGTAATCTCGAAGTGTTTCAGCTTGCCGACCTTTCGGGTTATAAGCCCGGCATACTTCCTCAGCACCGCGACCCGAGGATCCTCACAGCGATACACCCTGTGACCGAAGCCCGGAATCTTTTTCTTTGCCGCCAGCTGATCCAAGACATATTTTTCGGCCTTCTCGGGTGAACCGATCTCTTCCAGCATCTTCATCACCTCGGCATTGGCTCCTCCATGCAGCGGCCCCTTCAAGGCTCCGATAGCACTTGTCACAGACGAATAGATATCGGCCATGGTAGCAGCAGTCACCCGTGCTGCGAAGGTAGAGGCGTTCAGCTCATGGTCGGCATGCAGGATCAGGGCGACGTCGAAGGCCTTGACCAGATCGTGATCCGGGATCTTCCCATGCAGGGTGTAGAGAAAATTAAAGGCAATCCCCTGCCCGGCAATGGGATTGATCGGCTCATGGCCGTGCCGCAGTCTCTGGTGGGCGGCAATCAGAAGCGGAATGCGCAGAGTCAGGCGCTGGGCCTTCCGGAGACTGGCATCCAGCCGGGTATTGCCGCTGTCAGGGTCCCAGTGCCCCAGGGACGATACGGCGGTCCTGATGACCTCCATCGGGGTCACCGCCTTCGGAAACATCCTGAGGATCATTGTGGTCTCGACGGGCAGGGACATGGAACCGGTGAACCCGGCCAGAAATACCCTGAACTCGGTCATTCTCGGCAGACAACCATACCAGAGCAGATAGGCAACCTCTTCAAAGGTGCTCAGTTCTGCAAGCTCAGTAGCATCATAGCCCCGATAGACAAGGCGCCCGTTTTCACCGTCGATAAAACAGATCTCGGAATTACAGGCAACGACATCGGCAAGACCGGCTTCCGACTGGATAAGACCTTCATTTTTCGGGGGATTTTTCTCCATCTTTTGTGCTCATCTCTAAAATTTAACGTTCATTATCTGAACCGCTTCAACAACGGGAACGATGATCAACCTCGAAAATTTCCGATAGTCGATCAGCGTTCATTTCTTCATAACGCAGATTCCCGGATTGAAAAAGAAAAAACTATATCGTCACCACCTGGGGCAGCGGTTTTATGAAATCCTGGCGCAAGCTGTAGGTATACGCACCCTGCATCGGGATAAGCAGAATATCCCCCTCTTCCAACCCTGTTCCCCAGTAGGAATAGCCCCAGACATCATGAGGAGTGCAGAGCGAACCGAACAGGGTGCAGGGATTTTCCTGCATGCCCGGCCGGGTGAGGTTCAGAACCGGAAAATAATCGGTCTCAAAACGCTCCCAGCCGACGGCGTTGGTCCCGGCATCCGTAATCGCCAGGTCGGCCGCCTTCTTGTCGACTACGGACAGCAGCAGTTGCATCGAATCATTGCATATCCACCGCCCCGGTTCCAGACATATCCGGCAATCAGTTACCGGAAAGATATGGCTCCTGATGGCGGCCGCAAGTTGGGCGGCAAAGGAGTCGATGGACTGGGCCGCATTCCAGAAATGCCCCATAGGGGAATTAACCGGGGCGCAAGCGGCCTTGAGGACCATCCCCGCTGGTGTACCCGCCTCCTGCAGCCATTCTCCCTGGGAGGGCCAGTAGCCGCCGCCGATGTCGACAAACTGAAGTTTCTGCAGAAAATCGGCAGGCATTGCAGACAGGGACCGGCCAAGTTTTTCAATGAAACCGACCTGGCGCCCGGGGTCAAGGTTCCAGCTTGCGTGAAACTGGACCCCCTGCAAGTCGATGGAATCACAGGTCGAGGCCTTCTGCTGGAAGGCCGGCAGGTCTTCGAGACGGATACCGAATTTCCGCCACAGCCCTGTCGGGTCGATCGACACCCTGACTCCGGCCCGAACCCGACGCTGCACTGAAGAGGCTGCCTCCTGGAGACGATCGAGTTCATGAAAGCTGTCCACAAGCACCACCGTCCTGTCGGCATTGACGGCCGCCTGAACAAGTTCAGGGCCGGTCTTACCGGGACCGCTGAAGATGATATCCTGCGCCTCCAGATACAGAGCCATCTGCAGCTCCGCCCCGCTTGAGACATCCAGGCCGAATCCCTTCTCCAGCACAATTCTTGAGACTTCGGGATAATTGTTGCTCTTCACCGCAAAATAAAAGCCCACCTCCGGCAGGACCTTCCGGAAGGCATCTTGAAACTGCCGGCACCTCTCTTCCAGGATCTGCGTCTGCAGGATGTAAAGGGGGGGAGGATGCAGCGCGATGATGTCCAGATATCTCTGCCGGTCGGCAAAATAGCCTTCGACATGACGCTCCAAGGCCTCCAGAGGAAGCACCAAACTCCTGGTTTGCAGGGCCTGTTGCACAGCCTGGGAAGAAACCTTCTCCGTCCTCATCATGTCTCCCTCGCTTCAATCTCAACAGCGAGTAGTTGCTGCAATTCAAGACATTGCTCTTCCACGTCTCTGCCTGGACCCGGAACAAAGATAACATGTCCGAGATACCATGAATCATAATCTTCCGGGGGCAGGGTAATCAGATGGCCGCTTTGCCGGATCAGGTGGATCTTTTTGACCCGTGGATCCTTCTCCAGCTGTTCGGTGGAGATGTGGCTGATGACTCCTTCCCGGTCGGCATGCAGGCGTAAACCGACACAGGGCGTTTCCGGCAAAAGATCAGGAATATCGAGGGTGCGTTTCTCGGCAAAGTCCAAGGCAATCTTCAGGATATCCATACCGGTCGCATAGCTCAGCAGATACGGAATACAGTCGCCGCCGGGACGGGGGGTCAGCTCCAGAAAGACGACCTCGTCACCACTGATCAGAAAATCAACCATACATATGGCTCTTGAGAGACCGACGGCCTGTGCCGCCTTTCCAAGCAGGCCTTCAAGGCGTTTCCGGTCAAAACCTTCCGCCTCGCAGGTGGTGAGGACATACCCCCTGGTTGTGCCGAATGGCGCATCCTTCGCCTTGATTTTCCTGGTAAAACGAAGTATCTGTACCTGCTTTTTCTGCAGAATAAAATCGCAACTATACTCGGTCCCCTCAACAAATTCCTCAATCAGAAAACAGTCGGTCGCTGCACTGTAGAGCCGGTTTTCCTTTCTTTCCTGTATTCCCCGCATAAGAACCTGGGCGGTGCGCTGGCATCCACTGACCGTCTCACAGCAGAAGACCAGCTCACTGCCGCTGCCGCTTACCGGCTTCAACACGCATGGCCTGCCGGCCTTTTCTCGAAAATCCGCCGCATCATAGGGAGACCGGGCCAGCTTGAAATGAGGGGTCCGCACCGACCGCTTCAGCCACCTGCTGCTCGTTGTATACTTGTCCCGGCAGATGCGGATGCTCTCCACGGTCGGAAACGACAGGGACAGATCTTCCGCCAGGAAGGCGGTCAGCCCCAGGGATTCGCAGTCAAAACAGGTAATACCGGCAAGGGCAATATTCCAGCGGTAGAGATGGTCCCGCAAGGCCGCCCTGATTAGAGCCACATCGGTAAGATTACAGAGAATCTCTTCTTTCGACTCGGGAGCCGGCTCCTTTGCCTGCTGCCGGACCTGCGGATCGGTCAGAAAAAGCACCCGGCCTTCCCCAATCTTCCGAAGCCAGTCTATATAATCGGACGTGGTTCCCACCACGAGAATTTTTGTGTTATTTTTCAAATAATTAACCTATTGGACTGTGCAGAAGGCATCGTTCATCGCAGTACCGTGCTCTTTGTGCTCCGGATGAACATGGAGCTTATAGAGCAGGCAGGGCTGCAGGTGAAAACGTTTCTTCCAACCGAAATCTCCGCAGAGAAAGTCAACAACCTCCAGACGCTCCGCACACGCCCAGGCAATGTGATGAAAGTTGATAATCTTGGCAACACCGGGGAAATCCCCATTTGTTCCTCCGGCTAGAACGGTGTATTGACCGTTCCAGACGGCACCCGCATCCACCGCCGCAATCCGGCCACCAAGCAGAAGCGTGGTAATACGAAGCATCTTTTTTGCAGATAACCACTCACAAAGTCGGGTAAAGGCCTGCAGAAACCGAGGATCGGCAAAATAGGAAAAGTCGCCATAGGCGGCCAGATTCAAATCAAGCAGGTGTTGGACATCGGCAAAATGATCATGCCTGTAGGCAACGCCAAGCGCCTCCAGTTTTGCCTGCTCGCGCGTCAGGTTCTTCCGGGACTTATGCGAAAATTCCTGCATATACTTATCGAACGAGCACCCGTATAACTGAGGGAAAAAGCGAAAATTCTCCTCATCCGGCATCAGGGAACGAGCATGTAAGGGTTCGGATTCATGGGTGAGATAGCGCAGATGTGCCGGGCCTGGGATGGCGGCCAGCAATTCGTCCCGCATCCACAGCTCCCTGACCGGTATCCTGTTCTGTTCGATCCAGGTCTTGTTCTGCCATATTTCTCCCGGGAAATGGACAAACTGCTGCTGCTCGGCAAGATAACAGAGCGCCAGCATCCCTACCGGTTCCCCCTGCTGCTCGGCAATCAGGAAGTAAGGGGTCCGGGCAAAGGCATCGGCAAAAATTTTTCGTATCTCCCAGAGATCAAAAAAACTGGTCTGCGGCCAGAGTTTCTTCCACAGATGGCTGCACGCCTCCGGATCATCACATATTCGTATCCGCAGCATTTACAGCCTCAGGGTCATGCTCAGATTGCTGGATTTCCCGTCAAAATACCTTTGGGCAAAGGCCTGAACCACCTCGGGATCATAGGCCTTGCAACTGAAGACATCAAGGTAGACGGCATTGGTCAGATTGGCGAAATGAGCAGAGATCAACGATGTCTCAATGAGTTGGACCATCGAATACCCCGCCACTCGTTCATCCTCCCCGAAATGAACGACCTGGGTTTCGCCAAACCGTTTCATCTCAATCAGATCGCAGAGCTCAACAACAAACCTGCGGATCACCTCGGCATCTCTGATTTTCTCAGGGCTGCAATCATAAATGTCAATCGCCGAGGCTATCCCCCATGCTTTTTTCGCTCGCGCCTCGTCAGCTATGCGCATCCCCGGCGGCAGTGTTCTTTTTTTCAGCTGATATAGATTTTGCATTAGTCCTCACTTTTTGCAAGCTTATAGATTGAATACAATCTTTCTGATACGCCCTTGTTTCTAAAAGTTTTTTTTAAATTTCTTTCTTCAGTTTCTCGTGTTGAGGCAAGCGTCTTTTGAGAATGCTTTGGGGTCGCTTGCATTTATTATGCCCATCCTGAAAATATTCAACAACATCCCTACATTACACTTTAAATCATCCCTTGGAACTTGCCTGATGACCTGAACCATGAGATAAACAGAAAAAATTTTCCGATTTTACCTTAACTACTCGTTTTAATATTACTAATTGAAGACACCAAGAGATTCCCATAAACCTCCTCTCTTCAACATATCATCCTATAACCGAAAATACCTATATAATTCAACTCATTTATCCCCGACAAACGGTTCAACTCGGGCATATTTTTCCCCTCATATACGGAAAACAAATGCCGATTTTTAAAAAAACGGTTATTAATTTCCGAAACACTGCCGATCTTTTCCAAATTGAGGAGAGAACCATGTTAACCCGTATGATTCTTGTTTTAAATAACAAGGAGTTACAAAAAAAACTCGAGGAAGGCATTTCGCTGACCAATGTCCAGGTCGAATGTCATGAAAAAAATTCCTGGCAGAAGGTTGTCCAGAGTTGCGGCGACGTTATTGTCATCAGTGAATCGTTCATCCCGTTACCTGCCGAATCCGGTATCGCCATGCTCAACAACCTTCCGGAAAACCCGATAACGGTGATCCTGCAGGATACTGATTCCTCCGAACAACAGGCCCAGCTCATGGCAGCAGGCGCTGATGTTGTACTGTATTCCGGAATCTCGCTGAGAAGCCTGATCGAGGCTATTGAGGCAACCCTGGAGTCTCGCCAGCAATTCTTTCAGATCGAACGGCTGGACCATAAAGGCCAGGCCAGACCAAAAATTACCGATTTTATCTCCAACAGCGAGGTGATGCAGATCTTTATGAGCGAAGTGCAGCAGGTGGCGCCGAGCGATTCCCTGCTTCTCATCCTGGGCGAAACCGGGGTCGGCAAAGAGCATCTGGCCAAGGTCATCCACAGTGAAAGCCCCCGCTCAGCCGGCCCGTTTATTGCGGTGAACACCGCAGCCCTGCCCGAGCAACTCCTTGAAAGCGAACTCTTCGGCTATACACGGGGGGCCTTCACCGGCGCCACCCGTTCGCGCAGAGGGGCCTTCGAACAGGCCCATGGCGGCACCATTTTTCTTGATGAAATCGGAGAGATGCCTCTGCATTTACAATCAAAACTGCTCAGGGTGCTGCAGGATTACGAGATACGGCCGATCGGTTCGGAAAAGGCGACCTGGGTTGATGTGCGCGTTATAGCCGCGACCAACAGGGATCTGGAGGAAGAGGTTACCGAAGGATCGTTTCGGAAAGACCTCTTTTACAGGCTCAGTGTCGTCACCCTGAAGATCCCGTCGCTGCGTGATCGGCGTGAGGATATCCCGTCGCTGGCTCGTCGTTTCATCAATAACTTCAGACATAAAATCGGCCGGGATGTCAGCTACATCTCTGAGCCGGTGATGAAGGCCCTCTGCAGCTACGATTGGCCCGGAAACGTCCGCGAGCTGATGAATGTGATCGAGCGTTCGATGCTGCTCTGCAAGACTGAAGAAATTTCCCTGCAGGATCTCCCGACCATTTTCCAAGCGGGGGGAACTCTGCCGAAGATCCCTCTGCACGGCGAATCCGACCTGGCAAGCTCCTGGCAAGGCAAGAGTCTTCCGGAAGTAAAAAAAGAAATCTTCGACGAGGTCGAGGCTCTGTATCTTAAACTGGTGCTGAAAGAGACCAGGGGACGGATCAGCCAGGCCGCAGGTATCGCCGGGATTAACGCCAGAAGCCTTTTCAATAAAATGAAAAAGCACGGGATACGGAAAGAAGATTTCAAAGACTGATTTTTTCTTTTCCAGAACCTGCAGAGAACACAAAGGCATGTGAACTGCGACGTGTTGCCCAGCCCGGTTCTCCTCATCCCAGCCTACAATACCCCTAAATTTCATCAGGAAATCAAATAAAAAGCCTCAGTCCTGACATATTGTTGCGATTATCGCAATGATTTCGTGCCTAAAGCCACGAAATGGGTTTTTTCCCTCGAATTTGCAAAAATTGACAGGCGATGATTTAATATAACCTATGAACGGCTTCATCATCAATCCAATGAGATTTAACGAAAACAACGTCCAACTTTCCTCATAAATGAGGAGATAAGCAGATGGCCGCAAAGGTGCCGGTTGTTTTTTTTGAAAGACGCACCATCCTGGCAGTGACCCTTTATGTGCTGGTCGTTGCCCTGATAGCGGTGATTGTTTATTTCAGGAACAGGGAAACAATCTACCAACAATTGGATCAACGGCTTGCGGCAAGCGCCGCCGGCATTCAGTATGTACTGGCCGATACCTTTCACGATCGAGCGATCTCAAAAGATTCAATCCTACCCGCAGAGGATCAGCAGAATATTCGTTTATTGACCGACCTGACCCGACAATCCGGTCTTTCGTATCTGTACACAGTTATTATTCAAAATGGTGAAGTGTATATCACGTCCTCAAGTGCCTCCGAAAAAGAAATCGCTACCGGCACCGAGGTTCGCTATTTCGCTCCCTACGACGAGGCCGTCGATCTGCTGACAAAGGAATTTCAGAAAAATACGCCTGTATTTGTAACACACACAGATCGCTGGGGAACGTTCAGGGCGGGTATCCTTCGATGTGAAAGCACGGCGGGTAACCCCTACCTAGCGGTTGCAGAAGAGGATATCAGCACGATCCTTACAAACCTGCGGACGGAATTACTCTTAACCATAAGCTATGCTCTTCTCCTGCTCGGAGCAACCGTCCCACTGTACCGGGTCCTTTCGGCTCGCCTTCGAAGCGAGACTGACTCTTTAAGACAGGCAAACGAACAGCTTATACAGGAGCAGAAAAAACGCACCCGATTGGAACAGGAGCTGATTCAAGCGCAAAAGATGGAAGCAATCGGCACTCTGGCCGGGGGAATTGCCCATGACTTCAACAACATCCTCAGCGCTATCCTTGGCTACGCTGAGCTGGCACAGGAAGACTGCCCTCCAGGATCGCAGATTGTAAATGATCTTGATGAGGTTATCCAGGCGGCAAACAGGGCAAGAGATCTTGTCAAGCAGATTCTCGCGTTCAGCCGCCAGTCTGAGACCGAGAAAATACCGCTTCAACCTTCAGTAATCGTCAAAGAAATCATCAAACTGCTCCGTTCCTCACTGCCAACAACCATTGACATCCAGCAGGATATAGATGAGGATACCGGCCTCATTCTCGCCGATCCAACTCAGATTCACCAGGTAGTGATGAATCTCTGTACCAATGCCTACCACGCTATGGAGGAAACCGGTGGCACCCTCTCTCTTTCTTTAAAAAAGAAGGTCCTATTTCAGGCAGATCTCCTTGATGTTCCACATATTCTACCGGGCAATTTCATTCAGTTATCCATTATGGACAGCGGGAAGGGGATAGCTCCGGAGATACGGGAAAGGATCTTTGATCCGTATTTCACGACGAAAGAAACAGGCAAAGGAACCGGTATGGGCCTTGCCATCGTTCATGGAATAGTAAAAAGTTATGGCGGATTCATTACGTGTCACAGCCGGATTGGAGAGGGTACGGTTTTCGATATCACATTGCCATCCATGGAGGAGCATACCATCCCTGAAGCAAAGCCGCTTGAAGTAATCCCTGCCGGTACTGAACGTATTCTCTTGATCGACGACGAGAGCATACTGGTCAAAATGGGTCAGACCATGCTTGAAAGGCTTGGCTATACAGTAACGGTGCGAACAAACAGCCTTGAAGCACTCTCCACCTTCAAAAACCAGCCTGAAGCGTTTGACCTTGTGATTACCGACCAGACCATGCCGGGAATGACGGGCGTCGATCTGGCCCAAAGGATGCTCAAGATTCGGCCTGACCTGCCGATCATTCTCTGCACTGGGCACAGCAACCTCATTTCCGAAGAGAAGGCCAGGTCCGTGGGAATCAAAGGATTTGCGCTGAAACCCCTCACCAGAAAGGATATCGCCGAAATAATCAGAAAGGTGCTCGCTACTGGAGGGCATAATGGTACATAACTAACCGGAACTTCTCATCTCCTGAACAACATTGAGGGAAATTACATCACATCAAATATCGCATATCCCCATAGAGTCAGAGAAACAAAGAGGCTTATCAGGACTGCTGCACTTCCCATGTCCTTCGCCTGTTTCGCCAGGTTGTGGTATTCAGGCGAGGCGAGATTGACTATTGCTTCGATGGCAGAATTTAAAAGTTCAACGATAAGGACCAAGGTATTGGCAAGGAGAAGCAATGCCTTGAAGACATGTGCAACCGGCAGATAATAGAGTATCGGCAGAAATACAATAAAAAGAAAAAATTCCTGACGAAAAGCAGCCTCACTGCTGAAAGCGGCCTGCAGGCCATCCCAGGAATAGCGAAAGGCAGCGAAAATTCTGGCAAGTCCGGTCTTTTTTGATATATCGTTCAACATGACGGCGTGTGCTTGTGCAAATGATTGATAGCGGGAGTATCGATCAATGTTTGAACGATCTCTGGCCGGTAAACATCATGGCTACCTGCGGGTTGGCCTCGTTACAGGCCTGGATGGTCTCAAAATCTCGCTGCGAACCACCTGCCTGCAGAATGGCGCTCACTCCTTGTCTGATTCCGACATCCGCCCCATCCCGGAATGGAAAAAAGGCATCGGAGATCATCACCGATCCTGGTAGTCCGGCCTTATCCTGGCAAACTCGGGCATCAATTTCGTCTTTTTGGCCTTTGTTCTTCTTGCCTTGTTCTATCTCTAGAACCATGTCTGCGTAGGGGATGCCATAAGCATCGAAACAAAGGATGTCAGCGTATTTGATATAGGCCTTGTGGACCGCTATTTCCGCAACCCCAACCCTGTCCTGCTCTCCTGTCCCGATGCCGACGGTGCAGCCGTCTTTGACATAGAGAACGGAGTTTGACGTAACACCATGTTCTACAGCCCAGCCGAAGAGCATATCGTCAATTTCCCGCTGGGTCGGCTGTCTGTCACAGCTGAATGTCTGTCCCTTCCAGGTGGCGGATGCGGGCTTCAGATCATCCCAGCTTCTGATCGAATTGACAGCTGACTGCTGAACGATGATGCCGCCGTCGATAAGGCTTTTAAAGTCGACAAAACGATAGTTTTCGAAATCGGCAAGCCGATCAATTCCGGCAATTTTGATAACGCGCAGATTGGCGCTTTTTCGTAAAATATCCAGACTGCCCTCCTCAAATTCCGGGGCGCAGACAACTTCGAGATAGTTTTTGGAGAGTAATCCGGCAGTCTCGTTATCGCAGGAACGGCTGAGCACCACGGCCCCGCCGAAGGCGGCGATCCTGTCGCAGCGGTTGGCCCGGTCAAAGGCCTCGGCCAGGGTGCGGCCATAAGCTGCCCCGCAGGGATTGTTGTGCTTCAAGATAACAGCCGCAGGTTTATCTACAAGATATTTCAGAATATTGAGGCCATTATCAATATCGGTAAGATTGATTTTTCCGGGGTGTTTCCCTACCTGAAGCATATCTTCAACGGTGATGGCTGAAACAAGACCGTTTCCCGGTTCAATGAAAGAACATTTGCCTAAGGAAAGATTTCCGTTCACCAGCTCATAGAGGGCGGCTTCCTGATCGGGGTTTTCGCCATAGCGAACGCCGCGTTCATCGACAGAACCATCTTTCTGGCTGATTTTCCAGGTCCTTTTTCGATAGACAAGTGTCTGATCGCCAAAGGAAATGGTCATCTCCATCGGAAAATGGTCGCCAAGAATCGTGGTGTACATCTTTTTCAGATCGCTCATGGTCGTCTCCTTAGATTTAATTTCTTATGTTACCACCTGGAAAATCGGATCCCAGTCTTTATAAACCGGATCCAGTCCATGGGCACGAATTTTTTCACAGACCTCGGCAAGCGTTCGATGATCGCCGACACTGAACTGTTCTCCTTGCTGCTCCGGGTTGGCGTAGCCCCCTGGTGCCGTACATGACCCTGCCGAGTAGCGGGTAGGGCCAAGCCCCAGCATGCCGTCGCGATAACGGGCCTCCTCTCTTGTGGAAAGCAGAAGGCCGACATCAGGGTCAAAGATGCGCAGGGCAAAGATCAGATGGCTTAAGTCCCGCTCAGTGACATGGACCAGGGGTTCAAATTCACCGGCGGCAGGACGCAGGCGGGGAAAGGAGACAGTAAAGGCCGTCCGCCAGAATTTTTTCCTGAGCCAGGCCAGATGATGACCCAGCGCCATGCCTTCGGCCCGCCAGTCACCAAGGCCAAGCAAGGCGCCAATACCTATCTCCCGCATGCCCGCCTCACCCGCCCTGGTCGGGGTGTTCAAACGATAGTCGTAGTCACATTTCTTCCCCGACAGGTGGACACGGTTATACAGAGGCCGGTCATAGGTCTCCTGATAGACGGCAACCGCAGTGATACCCGCAGCAAAGAGACGTTTATACTCAGGGCAGGAGAGAGGTTGCACCTCGATTGAGATCGAGGCGAATCTGCCACGAAGACGGCCGGCCAGCGCCTCCAGGTACTCGACATCCAGTGTCTTTCTGGCCTCTCCCGAGACGAGGAGAATGTGGTTGAATCCGCGCTGATGCAGGATATCCGCCTCTGTCTCCGCCTCTTCCAGCGTCAGGCATCTTCTGTGAATCCGGTTATCGGCTGAAAATCCGCAATAGGCACAGCGGTTTGTGCAGTAGTTGGAAAGGTAAATGGGGCCATACATCTGGGTTGTCCTGCCGAAACGATGCAGGGTGATTTTTTTAGAAAGCCCGGCCAGTTGCGGTAAAAAAGGATCGGCTGCAGGAGACAAGAGGGCAGAGAGATCGTTGAGACTGCAACGTTTGGCCGCAAAAGCCCTCTCCACATTTGCTGCTGAACAGGATGCCAGGTTTTTTTGCAGGGTCTGGAAATTTGGAATAATGAGCATAATCAGGCCAGAAATCCGAGATCATCCGAAAGGCGCCCGGATTCAGGCGAAGATGCCTTGGCAGTCGCAGAAACCCTTCCCATTCCAGCTCTATAGGCGGTTCTTCCGGCCTCTACCGCTTTGGCAAAAGCGCCGGCCATGGCGACGGGATCTCCGGCAATCGAGATCGCCGTGTTGACAAGGACGGCATCCGCACCCATCTCCATGGCAAGAGCCGCATGGGAAGGGGCACCTATACCGGCATCTACAACCACGGGAACACACGCCTGCTCGATAATTATCTCGATTTGAAAGCGGGTCAGAATACCCTGATTGGTGCCGATCGGAGAGCCAAGTGGCATAACGGCAGCGGCACCGGCGTCTTGTAATCTGAGAGCGAGGATCGGATCCGCATTCATATACGGGAGAACGATAAAACCTTCTTTGACAAGGACCTCGGTGGCGGCAAGGGTCTCAATCGGATCGGGAAGAAGGGTACGCGGGTCCGGAGTAACCTCGAGCTTCAACCAGCAGGAACCCGAAGCTGCTCTGGCAAGACGGGCAAGCCTGATGGCCTCTTCGGCATTTCTGGCTCCTGATGTATTCGGCAGGAAGGTGTATTGTTTCCTGTCGAGGACACGCATGATATCGTCTTCCGGATTGCCCAGATCCACCCGGCGTAAGGCGACCGTCACCATCTGGGTCCCGGATGCCTCAATGGCCTTTTTCATTATTCCGGCAGAAGGAAATTTGCCGGTTCCTAGAAAAAGCCGGGAACGAAAACTTGTTCCTGCAATGGTCAACATATCAACCGCCTCCAACGAAACGAATAAATTCCAGTTTATCCCCTTCCGAAAGGCAGCTGCTGGTGTATGTATCAGGTTTAACGATGACGTTGTTCAGCTCGACAACGATGGTCGCTGGGACAATTTTATAGGTCTCAAGAAGCAGGGCGATAGTGATGCCGACTGAAGCAGTCTTTTGTTCACCATTTATTTCAATGTTCATAGGAAAGGTTCTTGTTGAAAGATATCTCACAGGTAAAGAGTTGATGATCCGCTACCTCTGCATATATAATCGTCTCAGCTGTGCTTGCCAACCCAGAATTGAAGGTGTAGAAAATTATGAAGAACTACCCGTTTCTTTTTACACTATGGGGCGCGATGACGGTCCGGGTGGTGCAGGTGATCCCCTCCAGATAACTGTATGCTCCGATTGTGACATTGTCGGCCACTGAGCAATTATGGAGAATAGCGCCTTCTTCTATCAGGCAGGATGAACCGATACAGCTTTTCCCGGAGATACGGACACCGGGGTGGAGTATCGAGTCCCGGCCGATGGAAGTTGTATGGCAGATGGTAGTGGTTTCGGGATCGTGCATGGTCACTCCCTGGAGCATCAACTGATGGTTGCGGCGACGTTGGACTTCTTTGTGTGCCAAGGCCAGTTCGATGCGGGAGTTGACCCCGAGAACATCCTGTGCGCAGGGGTTTATGAATTTTTCAACATTACATCCTGCGGCAACAGCGATGGAAACGATATCGGTGAGATAGACCTCTCCCTGACTGTTCTCTGTCCCGACCTTTTTGAGCGTTTCAAAAAGGAATCCGCCGTTAACGCAATATATTCCGGCGTTGATCTCTGAGATTTTTCTCTGTTCAGGCGATGCATCCTTTTCCTCGACAATGGCCAAGACCTTTCCAGAATCAGAACTGATAATGCGGCCATAGTTGGTCGGGTCAGCAAGAATTGTCGTCATAATGGTACAGACCGAAGAGCGGTCGAGATGTTGTCGGTACATGGATTGCAGCGTTTCGGTCTTTATAAGAGGAGTATCGCCACAAAGGACCATAACCACACCATCCTGGTGATTGATGGCCGACTCAGCACATAAAACGGCATGGCCGGTGCCAAGTTGTTCCTCCTGGACGACACACTCCGATGCAAATTCTTGGACTACCTCTATGACAGCCTCACGTTGGTGGCCGACGATGACAACCGACTTAAACGGCTGCATGCCTTGAACGGCTGTCAGTACATGATGAATCATCGGCGCAAAAAAGACCTCATGAAGAACTTTTGCCTTGTCTGACTTCATCCGGGTTCCTTTTCCTGCTGCAAGGATCACAATAAAAAGAGGTGGTTTTCTGTTCATATCAAAAATTTCTACGGAGGTTGCCTGAAATTTCAAATCAAATAAATTACTACGATATCCGTGAGTGGGTACGTTTACTGTGATCAGTAATATAATGAAAGGATCTGCCTGTCAAGACGGGAAAAAAGAGCAGACAAAATGAGTAGTGGAGGTTGGACATACAAGGTGGGAATGTCGGATCAAAAGCAAAAAGCCCCTGAGCGCGCGAGCACTCAGGGGCTTTTTGTTATAAAGGAATTCGGCGGCGACCTACTCTCCCACATAGTCTCCCATGCAGTACCATCGGCGCTGAAGAGCTTAACTTCCGTGTTCGGAATG
>CAIUQR010000079.1 GCA_903901335.1 uncultured delta proteobacterium
GCCACCACCACGGGTCATCCACATGACCGAACAGGGCCAAAATCTGTAGTAACACGACCACAATCGCCACCCGGCTGAAACCCTGGGCCAGCAAGGGTTTCAGCCGATTTACAAACTTACTGCCCGCAAACGCAAGTTAAAACATAACTACATAAATATACTAATCATGAAACTTTGGATTTACAGAGGCTTAAAGGAAGTTTTCTATTGCGTATGTGCTCGTGTTTATCAATATAAAACAAGGACCCCTTAGGGGTGAATAAAAGCGTCGAGAGTTGAAACCTGTGAGTTCGTCCTTTCCCGTTTCATTGCCCGATTTGGTGATCTGGATATTGCCAGTATACCACAGGAAGAGGTGCTGGACTTTCTTCTTTCTCTGACCAAGGAAAACAAACAGGCGACAAAAAGAAACCGGTAGACGTGAAGTCGCACGATATGGTGCCTGCTCATTATTTGGCCCAAGCTGTCAATGCAGTCCTCACTGAGGGAAGGCAGCAGTGGGACAAAGCTTCCGCTAAAGACATCAATTCAACAGAATAATGAGTTGACAATGTATCGAGTACTTGCTAGTTATAATATATCGCAATACGATATCGGTATACAATAATGATACGTGACTTTTTTTTAGGATTTATAAAAATTCATATTCTTCACCATGCTGCAAAAGAACCGGTCTACGGCCTGTGGCTTATCGAAGAACTTGACAACCACGGGTACAAGTTAAGCCCAGGCACTCTTTATCCAATGCTCCATAGGCTTGAAGAGCAGCATTACCTGGAGTCATATTCTGAAACTATTGACAGCAAAGTGAGGAAATATTACAAAATCACCCCGACTGGGACTGATGCCTTAAGCAAGATTAAAGTAAAGATGCAGGAACTTGTACGAGAGGTGTTGACGTGAACGACTCCACTTTATCAAAAAATCAGGCATCTTGCGACCCTGGAGAGTTGTCTGCATTGCTGAGGCTTGTGGGGTTACTTCATTTGGTGAGTTGTGGCACTTCTCGGTTATTTCCGCAATGAATTGTAACCCGCAGCAAATGCCTGAGTGAACACGACAATGCTGACTTGTTGACCTGGCCCAGTTCCTTACGGTAAAACAGAGAGCACCATATTATTGGGTTGGAGAGCAAAAGGCGACCTCAGGATAGGAAACCAGGCCTTTCTATAATTCTGGTTCCTTGAGGGTAAAACAATCGCAATAGAAAACGATTGCATGTTTTTCGAAAGGATATCTTCATAATTTAAGGAGACAACGATGAATACTATGACTTCGCTTCGTGGAGCCACATTTTGCATTGCCCTATTAACGCCTTCATTTGCAGGGGCCACCTTGCCTCTTATCACCGATGATGCAGGTACAGTCGGAAAAGGGCATTTCCAGCTTGAAGTGAATGCCCAGTATGATCACGACCAGGAACACCGAGTCACCACAACAGGAGGACAGGTTGATCCTATTTTTACATATGGGATCGCAGACAGCATAGACCTGGTCCTCATCACCCCCTATCTTTGGATCAATGAAAAATCAAACCTAGGCAAATCCAGTGAAAAAGGTCTGTCGGATGCGACCGTGGATGTCAAGTTCCGCGTTTTCGAAAAGGACGGACTGAGTTTTGCTGTGAAACCAGGTCTCAGCCTTCCAACCGGTGATGATGATAAAGGATTGGGGACCGGAAAATTGGGTTATCATATTTATTTTATCGGGACAAAAGAGACTGGACCATGGTCCTTCAGTGCCAATCTGGGATATATCAGGAATGAGACAAATGTGGATACTGATGAAAGGGATATCTGGCATGCATCGGTATCCACCATCTACACCATAAATGATCGTTGGAAAATCGCCGCAGATCTTGTGGCTGAACGGAATACCAGCAAGGACAACGACAATGATCCTGTTTACGCGTTAGGTGGTGTAATTTTCTCACTGACCAAGGATATTGATTTGGACCTTGGATTGAAGGCCGGTCTTACCTCCTCGGCAACTGACTGGTCATTACTGGCGGGAGCAACCTTCAGGTTTTAGATCCTGAACGACTTGCCAGTAGACTACCATATGTTTACACGAGAAATATCCAAAAGCGGGTTATTCTTTACCAAGTAATTTATGTATATATCATTTTTAAAAGGTAACATGTGTCGAATTCATAAGACTCTGCACGATCCATCCAACTGGTCCTGCAAGGACTTTTGGGATGACGTCTTCTTCAAAAAAAGGAGGTAAAACATCAGAAAAAGAACGGGACGATGCTTTTTGATGGTTGTGGCACTGAGGACCTGTACTGGGAACATTACTTTCACAAATGGGGATACAGCTATGAAAATTATTCGAATTCTTATTGCAGCAGGTATATTGTTGGCGGGTACTAGTATTTTTGCAAGCGGTGCTGAGGACGTGCAGAAACAGATTGATGATATAAAAGGTGTCTTGCCCAAGATTGCGATTCCAATGCGCGAAGTAGGGGATCGGTTTCAGAATATGTACTTCGCTGCAGAAAAAAAGAACTGGGGACTAGCATACTACATGTCAAAATATATGTTCGGTGCCATGAAACCCGCATCACTTACAAAACCAAAAGAATATCCGGGTTGGAAGGCGTTTTATGATGAAAAGTTTACTCCGGTCAACAAGGCTATTGAGGCTGAGGATTTCGCTGCCTTTGAAAAAGCCTATACGGCGGTTATCAAATCATGCAACGAATGTCATGTAGATTCTGGATATAAATTTGTCAAGGTCGTGAAAATGAGTACCCCAGCGGACAATGGAATAGACTACACTGTGCCGTCAAAAGCTTCTGATGTTCCACAATAATCAGAACTCCAAAGAGGGGTTAGACTGAATCCGTGAATTGCCATAGATGAATTTCAAAAAAGATGCACCGGTCACTAATCAGGGTTGCCGGTGCATCTTTTTTCTGTCGGATCTGTAGTGGGCCATGCAGAAATATAAAAAACTCTGAGGACAGCTTAGGTCGAGTTGCTGAGCGCAATCCCTAATTATTTGCTCACTGGCAAGTCGGGGCAACCCCAACATTGATGCAATATCTGTCACCGTGTAGGCTGTAAGCACATCAATCTGACCGGCGTCTCCCTCTGGCACAGCAGCGCCAAGATCGGTGAGGAGAAGCCAAGCCAACTCCTGTAGTTGGCCAAGGACTAAGCGTACAATTTTTTTCGTTTTCTGGGACGCCCCCCACAGCACTGCGTCCCGTGTTTTTATTTGTCTAATCTTGGCTCTTTTTTTTGAACCCGCAAATTCTGCGTAGGCACTGGGAGATGTAGACAACCACCAGTCTCCTCCCGGTAGTCCGTAACGATGGGTCTCTTGAGTTCTCTTATTTTCAGAGACATCTTTCTCTTTTACATGAAATTTTCTATCTTTATAGACCCATCTGTAAATTCGAGTTCGTGAATGTACCGGTGGTTTGGATATTCCTGAGATATCCGGGAAACCTGAGTAGTAATATCAAAATCATGGAAAAGGTATTCTGATGATATTTTCCCTGGCGACCTCAAATATCGTCAAGAAGCCCTTTCCTTTTTTCGTCTAGCAACTTCCGAATCAAGCCAGCAATCTCCTTCTTAGCCAATGGCCTTATGGGAAAGCCCTTGATTCCATAGGATTGAGCCTGTTCTACTGAAACCTGACTGCTGTATTCCTCCCAATTTTTTCAGATCAACTCTGACCTAATCTGGACATTTGCAGATAGAGTTCGATGTACTGGGCAACGGATTGCGATTTCAAGCAGCCGGTTTTTTTGGATTACATTTAATTCTCCGTCTAAGTGAATTTGACTTTGTATCTCTTCCAATATAATGTTCTCCGTTTCACACTCGGTACAATCCTTCATTCTCGTTTTTTTGTGGTTGAGTTGCACCTCCACATTTCGTAAGAGCCAACCTTTCCTTTCCGCATACATGCGGAGTGTTATGGAAATTCAGGACCCTAATGCAGCAAGCAGGTATGCATAGGGTCCAGGTCCATTGTCTGCACCACCAAATGAAATTTCCTTATCTGCAAAAAGCTTATGTTTTCCCGACTCAATAACCTGAGTAAATCGTGCGCCTACTACTGAGCGTACAGTTACATAGGGATCCATTTATCAATCACCTTAACCTTGCGTTTGCGGGCAGTAAGTTTGTAAATCGGCTGAAACCCTTGCTGGCCCAGGGTTTCAGCCGGGTGGCGATTGTGGTCGTGTTACTACAGATTTTGGCCCTGTTCGGTCATGTGGATGACCCGTGGTGGTGGCTTTA
>CAIUQR010000080.1 GCA_903901335.1 uncultured delta proteobacterium
GATTTTCATGAGGGTGCCCGACGCGACAACCGCCCAATACGTTTCCGACCACCTGGGCGAGACGCGCGTCTTCAGCCCCATGATCTCCCTCGGCGGTGGATTGGCGATCAGGGAGACGGAAGATTTGAGGATCAAGCCGTCCAATGTCCTTAATCTGGCACCCAGGCAATTTTATCTGATTACGTATTCAGGAACCTACAAAGGGTATTCCAGAGACGTGCGGAATGCTGCAATTGATATCGTGTTCCCTGACGTCAAAACAACAACATTAGGACAGGCAGACGATGCGGATATTGATTGAATATATTCGTGCCATCAGTTTGGCAAACGCTGTTTGGGGGGTTGTTCTTTCAGCATTGGGCATATGGTGGATTCGGGTTCATTTGCAAGAAAAGAAAGAAAAAGATTCAGCCGAAAAACGCGAGATAGAAAAAGTCATCATTCTACTCCAGGGAATTTGTCCGGTCTGGATCAAGAGGAAGGATGGGGAACTTGTCCTGCTCGACAAGCAAAAAAAGAGGGAAAAAGGACAGGAAGAAAAACCTCAGGTTTTACTTGATGGCATTGCTCCAATCTGGCGGGAAGCTGAAGTCGTGAAAGCCGATGTCGAAGAGAAGATAGGGACTGTGAATTTACAAAACGTGAGGGCTGCGAGGTTTTTCAGGAGTCTTTCAAAAATAAACAAAAAACATCTGCACGTCATCGCCCGGCTTCTCATAATTCTGGACAGGGAAGGTGGATGTTCCTCGGTTGTATCACGACAGGCGACGCAGGACCAGGAGACCAGTTGGGATTCCAGCACCTACCAGAAACTCGGCACAATATCGCTATTGGATCATACGCTGAATGTCGCTGAACTGGTCATCGCCAGACTCGACGAAGAAGAGGCGAACCATATGGTGCCGGACGCGGTCATCGCGGCATTGGGACATGATATCGGCAAGCTTCCCTCAAAACACGCAAAATTGTACGCACAAGGAGATCATCCTCTGACTTCAGCCGAGGTGGTAGATGCTATCCCCGGATTCGACAAACTCAGTAAAAAAGATCTTATCTTGACATTAATCAAACTCCACCACAAGGACTCGGACGAGTTCCTGGCAAAAACGCTGAAGCAGGCGGATCAACGGGCGCGACAGACCGAAATCGCCCAGGTAAACGCCCGAATCGCAGCTGCTCAGGAACCTGCGGAGTCAGCCGGCCAACCTGTCGAAACGCGGGACACCACAAAGACGGAAAAAGAGGTAACGCCTGTAATACCGCCGCAACCTGTGATGGTCCGACCTTCAAACCCGCTGCAATCTGACAAAGCTTCTGCAGAAGCGGCATGGAAAACCCAGCGTGATATTTACGGCTTAAACACAGCCGATAGCAAAGAGAAAAAATCGAAGGAGCAGATACCGGAACTGGACATCAGCCAATGGTTCGATGCCGATCTCTGTCTGGGAGAGATCAAGCGGCACATCAATATGATGAGCGGGAAAAGATTTCAGGCGTTTTCCATGTCTTCGGGAACTGTCTATGTTCAGTTGGGATTGATTCGCGACATCCTCCTGGAACAGGCGAAAAAGGCGGAGGTGATGGAAATCGCCATGCGCAATAAATTTAACGATGCCGAGATGAGGCCGGTACTCCTCGCCGCCGTGAACCTTCTCAGAGGGAGGAATTATATCGAGACAACCGAGGTGGACGAAAAATATTTCGGCGGCCATTTTGCAGTCCACTACAGAGATGGAAAGCAACAAAAAGGTTATTACACGCCCTTCACCGCTGAGGCGTTTTTGTCGCCCGGCGAGTCGATTGGCGAGTTGGAACAGAAGAAGAAAGGAAGGTTGATGGAAATTACCTCCGTTGACATTTGGAAAGACGAATAAGCTACGTTAAAAAACAATGGCAACAAACGATTCCGATCAAAGAAGCAATTCCGATTACAGAGACAATTACATGGCGGGTGCGCCTTTGCTGACGGGCGGCGGCGAATGGAAGCCGAAAAATATCATCAGCGCGATTTCCGAGATCCAGCAATTCTACGTAATCGAGAGTAAGGGGCAGAATATTCCCGTAGAATTTTTGACCTTGGAAGGAACCATCAATTTTTTCAAGATGGGTGCAGGGAGCGGATTTACCGAAGCCATTTTCGTTTTTCTCCTCTTTCCCGTCTTTGAATTTTACCTGGTTCCGTTCGTCTTTCATTCTACCGGCCCCGTCAACTTGCTTCTATGTACGGTTCCTTTTGCCTTCCTCATCGGCAATACTATCATGTGCTTTTATGTGAGCAGATACTACGTCGGCACTTTGACGAGGAAGGCTATCAACTCTCTTTTTCTCGGCAGGGCCTCGATCCTTTTCATGAAAAGTTTTCTTATGTATGCCCTGTACTATTGCGCCGCCAAGTTAGCCACGCCCGAGAGGGTATGGAATTTAGCTTTGCACTTGAATCAAGAAATGGCGACAGATTTTTATTACGGGGTATTAAAGATACTGCCCCATGTCATACCCGCGACAGTAATTTGTTCGATTGCTATGCTGCTCTCCGCTTTTTTGCCGTACGGGTCCGCTTATCTTCTCGACCGTAAAAGGCGGCGGAAACAGAACAAGAACCAGGCCAGGGTTGCTGGCCACTAAAAAATGAAGGAAATAGAAAATGGCTGAAGAAAGAAAAAGACCAACAAGGGAGGAAGCCCTTGAGAAGAAAATCAATCTGGCTCAACAGCGTGACACACGGGTGATCCAGATCAACTCGCCCGGCGGCAACACCATAACCAACATTCTCCGGCAGTTCGATAAGGCGTACAGTACGTTCAAAGTCCGTCTCGGAGAGCCAGGCGAGAGGGGGATTCCCTACAAGGAAGGTGCCCCACTCATGAGAGAAACGACGAA
>CAIUQR010000081.1 GCA_903901335.1 uncultured delta proteobacterium
GAGCCATCAGTTTGGCAAACGCTGTTTGGGGGGTTGTTCTTTCAGCATTGGGCATATGGTGGATTCGGGTTCATTTGCAAGAAAAGAAAGAAAAAGATTCAGCCGAAAAACGCGAGATAGAAAAAGTCATCATTCTGCTCCAGGGAATTTGTCCGGTCTGGATCAAGAGGAAGGATGGGGAACTTGTCCTCCTTGACAAGCAAGAAAAGAGGGAAAAAGGACAGGAAGAAAAACCCCGGATTTTACTTGATGGCATTGCCCCAATCTGGCGGGAAGCTGAAGTCGTGAAAGCCGATGTCGAAGAGAAGATAGGGACTGTGGATTTACAAAACGTGAGGGCTGCGAGGTTTTTCCGGAGTCTTTCGAAAATAAATAAAAAACATCTGCACGTCATCGCCCGGCTTCTCATAATTCTGGACAGGGAAGGTGGATGTTCCTCGGTTGTATCACGACAGGCGACGCAGGACCAGGAGACCAGTTGGGATTCCAGCACCTACCAGAAACTTGGCACAATATCGCTGTTGGATCATACGCTGAATGTCGCTGAACTGGTCATCGCCAGACTCGACGAAGAAGAGGCGAACCATATGGTGCCGGACGCGGTCATCGCGGCATTGGGACACGATATCGGCAAGCTTCCCTCTAAACACGCAAAATTGTATGCCCAGGGAGATCATCCCCTAACTTCAGCCGAGGTGGTAGATGCAATCCCTGGATTCGACAAGCTCAGTAAAAAAGACCTTATCTTGACATTAATCAAACTCCATCACAAGGACTCGGACGAGTTCCTGGCAAAAACGCTGAAGCAGGCTGATCAGCGGGCACGACAGACCGAAATCGCCCAGGTAAACGCCCGAATCGCAGCTGCTCAGGAAATTGCGGAGGAAGTTGGCCAACCTGTCGAAACTCGGGACACCACAAAGACGGAAAAAGAGGTACCGCCTGTAATACCGCCGCAACCTGTGGTGGCTCGGCCTTCAATCCCGCTGCACTCTGAACAAGCTTCTGCAGAAGCGGCATGGAAAACCCAGCGTGATATTTACGGCTTAAACCCAGCCGATAGCAAAGAGAAAAAATCGAAGGAACAGATACCGGTACTGGACATCACCAAATGGTTCGATGCAGATCTCTGTCTGGGAGAGATCAAGCGGCACATCAATATGATCAGCGGGAAAAGATTTCAGGCGTTTTCCATGTCTTCGGGAACTGTCTATGTTCAGTCGGGGTTGATTCGCGACATCCTCCTGGAACAGGCGAAAAAGGCGGAGGTGATGGGGATCGCCATGCGCGATAAATTTAACGATGCCGAGATGAGGCCGGTACTCCTCGCCGCTGTGAACCTTCTCCGAGGGAGGAATTCTATCGAGACAACCGAAGTGGACGAAAAATATTTCGGCGGCCATTTTGCTGTCCATTACAGAGATGGCAAGAAACAAAAAGGTTATTACACGCCCTTTACCGCTGAGGCGTTTTTGTCGCCCGGCGAGTCGGTTGGCGAGTTGGAACAGAAGAAGAAAGGAAGGTTGATGGATATTACCTCCGTGGACATTTGGAAAGACGAATAAGCTACGTTAAAAAGCAATGGCAACAAACGATTCCGATCAAAGAAGCAATTCCGATTACAGAGACAATTACATGGCGGGTGCGCCGTTGCTGACGGGCGGCGGCGAATGGAAGCCGAAAAATATCATCAGCGCGATTTCCGAGATCCAGCAATTCTACGTAATCGAGAGTAAGGGGCAGAATATCCCCGTAGAATTTTTGACCCTGGAAGGAACCATCAATTTTTTCAAGATGGGTGCGGGGAGCGGATTTACCGAAGCCGTTTTCGTTTTTCTCCTCTTTCCCGTCTTTGAATTTTACCTGGTTCCGTTCGTCTTTCATTCTACCGGATCCGCCAACATACTTCTGTGTACAGTCCCTTTTGCCTTCCTCATCGGCAATACTATCATGTGCTTTTATGTGAGCAGATACTACGTCGGCACTTTGACACGGAAGGCTATAAACTCTCTTTTTCTCGGCAGGGCCTCGATCCTTTTTATGAAAAGTTTTCTGATGTATGCCCTGTACTATTGCGCTGCCAAGTTAGCCACGCCGGAGAGGGTATGGAATTTAGCTTTGCACCTGAATCAGGAAATGGCGACAGATTTTTATTATGGGGTATTGAAAATACTGCCCCATGTCATACCGGCGACGATAATTTGTTCGATTGCTATGCTGCTATCCGCTTTTCTGCCATACGGGTCCGCGTATTTTCTCGACCGCAAAAGGCGGCGGAAACAGAACAACAACCAGGCCAGGGTTGCTGGCCACTAAAAAATGAAGGGGATAGAAAATGGCTGAAGAAAGAAAAAGACCAACAAGAGAGGAAGTCCTTGAAAAGAAGATCAATCTGGCTCAACAGCGTGATTCGCGGGTAATCCAGATCAGCTCGCCCGGCGGCAACACCATAACCAACATTCTCCGGCAGTTCGATAAGGCGTACAGTACGTTCAAAGTCCGTCTCGGAGAGCCAGGCGAGAGGGGGATTCCCTACAAGGAAGGTGCCCCACTCATGAGAGAAACGACGAA
>CAIUQR010000082.1 GCA_903901335.1 uncultured delta proteobacterium
CCACGACAGATTTACGGTGGGCTCGTTGATATCACCGAGCGCAAACAGGGCGAGCAGGCGCTGGAAAATTCTTTGTCTTTGCTCACTGCCTCCCTGGAATCCACTGCCGATGGTATCCTCATTGTTGACAGGTATGGAAACATTGTCCGATGGAACCAGAAATTTGTCGAAATGTGGGCGATACCGCAAGAAGTCCTCCTTTGCCATGATGATGAAAAAGCAATAAACCATATCCTTGCACGGCTATCCGACCCAGATCGGTTTGTCGCCAAGGTTAAAGAATTGTATGAACGACCGGAGGAATCGAGTTTTGACCAGATCGAGTTTTTGGACGGACGCATTCTTGAGCGCTATTCGCAACCTCAACGTATTGAAGATACTATTGTAGGACGCGTGTGGTCGTTTCGAGATATTACAACCAGGAAGCAGGTGGAAGAAGAAAAAGCAAAGCTCGAAGCAGTAAATCGACAATTTCAGAAAACCGAAAGCCTAAATCGCATGGCTGGGGCCATTGCTCATCACTTCAATAATCAACTGACAGTAGTAATGGGGAACTTGGAGATGGCAATTTCTGACCTGTCACAGGATGCGGAATCAATTAGGTTTTTGACCGCTGCCATGGGGGGAGCCCGCAAGTCAGCGGAACTCAGCAGACTGATGCTCACCTATCTCGGACAAACAACCGGTAAACATGCAGCGCTGGATCTATCCGATGCCTGCCGACAGGGCCTGTCGCTGCTTCAGGCCACAGTCCCAGAAAACGTCTCCCTTAAGGAGGACTTGCCATCCTCGGGTCCAATTGTCAACGCCAATGAGAACCAGATACAACAGGTCATGACTAACCTCGTTACTAATGCCTGGGAGGCGGCCGAGGAAAATCGGGGAACAATTGACCTGATTATCAAGACGGTTTCTTCTGCTGATATCTCTGCAACACACCGTTTCCCGATTGACTGGCAGGCGACAGATTTGACCTATGCATGCCTTGAGGTAACGGACACCGGTTGTGGAATTGCGGAAGAAAATATAGAGAAGCTCTTCGATCCGTTTTTTTCAAGCAAGTTTACCGGCCGGGGCCTTGGTCTTCCCGTGGTTCTGGGGATTGTAAAGGCACATGGTGGTGCTGTTACGGTGGAGAGTAAAGTGAGACGAGGAAGTGCCTTTAGAGTTTTTTTACCGTTATCTGCAAAAGAAGTTCCTCCCCAGTCCGGCAAGAAAGCCCAACGCTCCTTGGCAGTGAAAGAGGGTGGCGTAGTGCTCTTGGTCGAGGATGAGGAGACGATGCGCAATATGACCGAGACCATGCTCACATGCCTGGGCTTTAAAGTGCTCCTGGCAAAAGACGGGGTCGAGGCGGTAACTATGCTCCGAAACCACATGGACAAAATCAGCGTTGTCCTATGCGATTTGAGTATGCCGAACATGAACGGCTGGGAAACCCTTTCGGCCCTGCGCCAGATCCGCCCTGACATCCAGATAATTCTGGGCGGCGTTCACGGCGAATCCAAGGTGACAACCTGTGACCATCCCGATCTCCCTTATCAGGTCTTCCTCCATAAGCCGTATCAAAAGGCGGCACTAAAGGTGGCGTTGGAGAGAGCAATGGCAGCACACTACTTTGATCATGAGGATACTGGATGAAACTTCGGCTGAAACCATTGCAAAAGTGAAAAAACTTAAGTGGTCAAGTAAAAGCAGACACAACCATTTCTGGAGAAAAAATAATTTCATTCTCTATTGGTTTATAGTCCCATTAAAACTATGCGGTATTGCCAGTGGTAGTATCAAAATCTGACTATTAAGGTGAAAGATAATTCTTTATTCTCGTAAGTTATTGATGGTCAGTGAAATATCTTCACTTTGGAAAACAACCATTTTTGTTGCGTGTAGTAACCATTCATTTAGAAAGATCAGGGAAGCATCTCGAAACACTAGTTTTTCCTGCTGCTATACTGGCCCCAAAAGTCAATAGAATTAACCGGCACCATTGAATGCGTTATCCTTGTTCTCTTATTGACAAACTTGTGGAAATTTCGCCAAAATAGATTAAAGCATAAGTAAATCAGAGTAATGAAGGTTTAGCCTAACAGAAGGCATTGTTGGCAGCAGATTTTCAATTTAATTATTTGTTCAAATTTCCGGGGCCACTTCTAAAATCAGTCGCCAAAACTCTCATGGGAAAAAAGAAAATCCTAGTTGTTGACAACAACGCTGTGATATTAAAATTGATGACTACCTTCCTCACACAGGAAGGGCATGATGTCGTGGGTGTCGAGGATGCATTCCACGCCCTCGATGTTCTGCGGGAATTCACTCCACAGATCATTTATCTCGACTTGGTCATGCCTAAAATCGGAGGAGACAGTCTTTGTAAAATTTTCAGGACACTCCCCCACTTGGCCAATTGCTATATCGCCATTGTTTCTGCAGTGGCGGTTGAGCAGAAACTTGATCTTCTCGAGATTGGGGCCGATGCTTACATCGCCAAGGGTCCTTTTTCACAAATGCGTCATCATATTCTCGAGACGATAGCTGAGTCTGATGCACCCCGCCATGTATCTGCCAGCCAAAAAACTCGGGGGATTGAAAGCCTCCATCCA
>CAIUQR010000083.1 GCA_903901335.1 uncultured delta proteobacterium
ATAATTTGCAATGTGTGTGCCTACATATTTCAATCGCATCCTAACACTCATGTCTCGCACTATGTTGTTTTCACAAATAATATTTTTGACGCTGTAGCGAAATAGAGCATTTTTATGCCTACTGGCCGCAAACGCAAGTCACTGATCAAGCTTAATTCAGTAAAAGTCGATTGACCTTCTACTACCTTAAAACCTCATTTCTCTGTTATGTCAACAATTTTGAGAGTGGAAAATTTTCGCAAAACGTATGTTTCCCCAAGCTGGCACTAACTCAGTTTTCCAAACAAGCCGCGCCGCTCCAGCCATTTTGCCGCCTCCAGAACCGGCGAGACCGAGAAGGCCAGGCTGAGGATGATGGCCCAGTCGACCGGCGTCAGGCTGAAGGTGCCGAATGGGTTCTGCAGGACGGGAATATAGATGATCAGGCCGAGCAGGATCAGTTCCCAGATGATCGCCATATTCAACCATTTATTGGCGAAAGGATGGTTCAGGACTGAACGGCGGTCGGAACGGAAGTTATAGGCCTTGAAAAATTGAATCAGGACCAGCGAGACGAAGGTCATCGTGATGGCCTCATCGTGGCTGCGGCCGGAATTCCAGGCCCAGATAAAAAGGCTGAGGTTGACCATCGTCGACCATATCCCGCCAACCAGCATCAGGGTAATGACCGGCCTGGTGAAGATGCCGGTGCGAGGGTTGCGGGGCTTACGCCGCATCAAACCGGGATCCGGCGGATCGACAGCCAAGGCCAGAGCGGGAAGGCCGTCGGTTGCCAGATTGACATAGAGGATCTGGACGGCGGTCAGCGGCAGAGGCAGGCCCAAGAGCGTCGCCCCGGCCATCAGGCCGATTTCGCCGATATTGGACGAGAGCAGATACATCAGGTACTTCTTGATATTGTCGAAGATGCCGCGTCCCTCTTCCACCGCCGCAACGATAGAGACAAAATTATCGTCGGTAAGCGTCATCGCCGCCGCCTCTCTGGTGACATCAGTGCCGGTAATGCCCATGGCAACGCCGATATCGGCCTTCTTCAGTGCCGGTGCATCGTTTACGCCATCGCCCGTCATCGCGACAATATGGCCGTTTTTCTGCAAGGCTGTGACCACCCGGAGTTTATGCGCAGGCGAGACACGGGCATAGACCTCGATATGTTCAACCTCTCGTTCAAGCTCCTCTTCACTCATTGCCTCAAGCTCGGCCCCGGTAACGATACGCCCTGTCTTGAGCAGGCCCAGTTCACCGGCCACGGCCTGGGCCGTCAACGGATGATCACCCGTGATCATTACCGTCTTTATCCCGGCCTCGACGCAGGTCTGGATCGCGGCTTTGGCCTCAGGGCGGGGAGGATCGATCATGCCGATAAGCCCCAGGAAAAGCATCCCGCGCTCCGCATTCTCAAGGGTGGCAACCGGTTTGGAGGCCACCGCCAGCACGCGCAAGGCCCCGCCTGCCATCCGGCGGGCCGCCTCCAGGATCATTTCCCTTATGCTTACGTCGAGAACTGTCTCACCATCCGCTGTGAGCCACTGTTTACATGAATCGAGGATGATCTCCGGCGCGCCTTTGGCGCAGGCCGTCAGACCATCGGGCCCGCGGTGAAGCGTGGTCATGCGTTTTGTTTCCGAGGTAAACGGGATCTCGTGCAGGCGGGGAAACTGCGATTCAAGGTCGGTTTTTTGCAATCCGGCCTTCGCGGCGGCCACCACCAGCGCCCCCTCGGTCGGGTCGCCTTTGCTGTGCCAGCGATCCCCGTCATGCAGAAGAGTGGCGTCGGAGGCAAGGGCCGCGGCCTTGAGCAGCGATTTTAACGACTCTGAAGGGTCGATTTTTTGACCAGCGCAGGTAAACAGGCCGAAAGGTTCATAGCCTGCCCCCGAGACCTCAATGACCTGCCCGGCGACGAAGATCCTGCGGACGGTCATCTCGTCTTTGGTCAGGGTGCCGGTCTTATCAGAGCAGATCACCGAGATGCTGCCAAGCGTCTCGACCGCCTGCAGGCGGCGCATCAAGGCGTGGCGCCTGACCATCCTCTGCACCCCGACGGCAAGAGAGATCGTGACGACTGCGGGCAAGGCCTCGGGAACGACGGCCACGGCCAGCGCGATACCGAAAATGAACATCTCAATAAACGGCTGTCCGCGCCAGATCCCTAAGCCTACGATGATAGCTACAACCAGGATAGAGGCCAGAGCCAGGGTTCGACCGACCTTATCCAGATTTTCCTGCAGCGGAGTCCGTCCCGTTTCGACCGTCTGCAGCATCAACGCGATTTTGCCGAATTCCGTGGCCATACCCGTCGCCACAACCAGCGCCCAGCCTCGTCCATAGGTCACGGCTGTACCCGCATAGGCCATGTTTCTGCGATCCCCCAGTGCGAGATCCCGGTCGGCAAGAGACCCGGTATGCTTTTCGGCAGGGACGGACTCACCGGTAAGTGCCGATTCTTCGATCTGCAGATTGACCGTCTCTATCAACCTGAGATCGGCAGGGATCTTGTCGCCCGCTCGCAGTACGACACTGTCACCGGGCACCAGGTCGCGGACCGGCAGCTCGACCTCCTGCCCGTCTCGAAATACGGTCGCCGTGGGAGCCGCCATCCGGCGCAGGGCATCGATGGCCCGTTCGGCGCGATATTCCTGCACGAAGCCCAGGAGGATGGCAAAGAGGACGATAACCGCAATCGCGATGGCCTCAATCCCGTGCCCAAGGAAGGCCGAAAGGACTGTAGCCACCAGGAGAATGATAATCAGGACATTTTTAAACTGTTCCAGGAGAAGCATCCACGGCGAAATGCGATGGGAGGCTTGCAGTTCATTGGGGCCATGTTCAGCCAGACGGCGCCCTGCCTCAGCACCTGTCAACCCGACAGGGGAGGATTGAAGACGCGTGTATATGACCTCTGATGACAGGCTGTGCCATGAGGGGTTCGGGTCTGTCTGCGATGGGATCATGGTTACGACCTCGCAATGTGGGAAAACTAACAGATTGAGCGGATGATTTCTTACCGTTCGAGGTGTTCAAAGGTGGCAAGGCGCTTCTCCAGTCGCCATTGCTCCAGTGCCTTATCATTGTTGTGCAGATAGGCATTACAGCCGGGAGATACCGCATCGACCAAAGGGTCATCTGCCGCACAGACATCAACCCTGCGACTAAAATCTCCAGGTGTCTGCCAGAGGTTATTTCCACGGATAAAGGCCTGGTCCATACTGGTGCGTATCAGCTGTTTCACCTGCCCCCAGCGCAGCCCATAGGTTGTGATGGCCCGCTCAAACTCAGCCGTATGGCTGCCCCGCGAGATCCCCTGGTCGTCTGTTGCAAGCATCACGGGGACGCCCGCATCCAGATAGGCCCGGAATGGATGCTCCTCACCGCTTACGCCGAGGATCTGAGCGTTGCTGGTAAGAAGAATCGTAACCCCGATCCTCTCCCTCGCCATGGTCGCCAGGAGTTTCTGCCAGTTCTTTTCGCTTTTCAAATCGACCCCGTGACCGATCCGCCGGGCACCGGCGATGTTTACGGCCTGAGTAATATGCGAGGTCAGATGTTGCGGCGCAACCAGATTTGCGGTGAGTTCACCGGCGTGCAAAGAGACGTTCAGGGATGAATATTTTTTCTTCAGGAAGGCAAGCATCCGCATATGGAGGGTGTAATTGGTAAGCGCCGGACCGGCATCCTCCGGGGCTACCAGCTCGACACCGACTACCCGTGGATCACGCAGGGCTATCTCCGCCCCGAAAATAAGGGAGGCAAAGACCTTCTGCGGGGAGGAAACACGGTTGGCCTGCTGGATAAAGCGTATGGTGACCTGGCAGGCCGGATCAGGCACAGCACTATCACAGGACAGCAGGTTCCGTGATGCGGCAACAAGCGCATCGACCTCCGCTCTACCGTCCGCTACGCGTCCTCGTACCCCGGTCAGCAACGCCTGGTAGTCACTCTCCAGTTCACCCGTCCAGACGGCTAAGGCTGCCAGGTCGGCCAGAGGGTCCGACTGGAGTGTGAGCATCAGTTCCAGATACTCCGTATTGTCCTTAGCGGCACGACTGATAGCCTCCGCCAGCATCTGCGCCTTATGCGAATCGCTGACATCGCCAAAGAGGGAAAAGGCCTTAAAGAAATGATCATGACCGAACTGCGGCGCTACAAGAGGAAAATCGCGCATCGACAATCCGTCAATGGCCTGGTTGTACCAGCGCATATCGGCAAGTATCTCGACTACCGGCCTCCCTGTGTCGACACAGGGAGAGGGAGTGATGGCCCAGGTGGTTGTGCTGATACACATCCCGTCCTCTGCCGCCCATTTGAGGTAGCTCTCCGCATAAGGAATTCCGGAGAGATGCGTATGCAGATCAGCTCCCTTCGGCATGTCCTGAACAAATGCATGCAGACCCGCCGGGTTGTCGCGTATCCGCTCAAGAGAGTCGGCAGTATCCGTCAGCCTGTCGGTCTGAATCCCGCAGCAGCCGGCCAGAAGGTATAACAGTGCCGGAAGAACAAGGCCGCGAGCAAGACGAGCCGGAGAGATCGAGGCTCTTTGTGTGGATTTCATGATACCCCCGTTATAAAGGAAAGCCAATCCGCCCCGGCTGCCATCTTCCGTTCTGCTGACGGTTGTTTGTAAAGGCCCCGCCAAACCTCGACTTCGATTACATCCTGCTATACATGTCCAGGATCCGGTCACGGGTCATGACCTGTTGCCAGTCCTTGCCCAGACAGTTTTCCCAGAGCGGAACTAGGCCCAGAGCGACGGTCGCCATTTTATCCATCGCGGCCGCATCCAGACCCTTGGTCAAGCCTCTGGGCAGGGAGATGTCATGCTTTTCCATCATCTGCCGGAACTCTCTGACACCCTCCGGATAGATATCCTCCAGATAATCAAAGGCGATGCAGCAGCCGATGCCGTGGTGGGTGCCGAGCACGAAGGACAGACCGTACGAGAGGGCGTGACAGGCGCCCACCTGGGAATAGGCGATGGACATGCCGCCGAAATAGGAGGCCATCATCAGCTTGTCGTCCCGGTCGGGATGGTCTCCCAGGAAGACCTGCCGGCAGAGGTCCAGGGATTTTTCCCCATAAGCCTTGCTGAATTCGTTCAGAAAAGTCCCCTGCAGGGATTCGACATCGTGGATGTAGCAATCCATGCCGGTGTAGAACCACTGGTCCTTCGGCACCCCGGCGATGAGTTCAGGGTCCAGAACCATCTGGTTAAAAAGAGTAAAATCTGAGTTGATACCGAGCTTCTTTTCCGGACCGGTCAATACCGTCGTCCGGGAGACCTCGGCACCGGTCCCCGACAGGGTCGGGATGCCGACGTGGTAGACGGCAGGAATCGTGATCAGATCCCAGCCCTGATAATCGGCGGCTGATCCCGGGTTGGTCAAGAGCAGCGACACCGCCTTGGCGATATCCATGGTGCTGCCGCCGCCGATCCCGATAACACCATCGGGCAGGACCGGATTAGAGGCCCGGATCTCTGCCACCAGTTGATCGATATACTTGGTCTTCGGCTCATCGGTCACATTCACATGGAGGAGCAGATCCTTGCCCCGAAGCGGGAGTCTGCCTTCCAGCTTTTTCCCGCGAAAAACGTGATCGAGGACAAAGACGATATACGAATCCCTCCCCTTCCGCTTTGTCTGCAGGATGTCATCGAGCTGATTGAACGAACCACGGCCGAAGATAATATTTGGTACGATGCTGAAATTTCTATACATATTCAATTTTCCCTGATCTGATTAAATGGTTGTTTCATTCGAACCCGGCCGATTGCCGATTGCAGAGTAGTTACCTGTTTTCAGACAAAAACTCAAGGAGGAATTCGGTGACAGGCTGCAACCGGACCCGGCCGGGCGAGAACTCCTTAAACACCCTTTGTCCGTGGGGTGGATCTTTTTAATCGCCTGAACAGCAGACTACCGAGCATCGCGATACATTCCGCGTCCAGATAGGCTTCTGTCCGGGCGGCAAAGAGAAGGCTGCATCTGGCCGGAAATTCGTCATCGGCGTCGTTGAACAGCAGCACGGTCGGGAGCAGGGGCAGCGCATCGAACTGCATGGCCAGATCATAGGCGACCTGCAGATCCGGCGCATATCCGCCCAGGGCGGCGCAGGCTATCTTCAAGTCATCGATTCTGCCGGAAAAATGCGCAGCCACGGCCCTTTCCACCTCGTTTGCAAAGTAGGTATGCAATGGTCTTGAATCCTTAAAATCTTTGAACGACATCCAAGCCTGCCCCGGCACCGGCACCTCGGGATAGAGCAGCAGATACCTGCTCAGGATCACACAGACATCATAGCTCGGGCGTCTGCCGTCGGACCCAGCGATACCTGCGGCAGAGACTTCGAAGGTCCGGTCAAACAGCGGTATGTGCAGCCGATCATCCGCAAACACCGCACCGATCTTTGGCGCAATCGACACAAAGGAGAGCTTCCTCAACTGGGAGAGATAGTTCTCGTATGATTCATCAAATACGGTCTTTTCACCCGGCATGACATCCTCCTGCCTTTTAACCCTCTTTATTCCAGCAAGGCCGACACCCTCCCATGGAGAGAGATGACCGCGGTATCAACCTTCAGGATCCTCTCCCCGAGGGTGAAGGCCGAAAAGCCCTGCTCCAGAAACCTCCCCACCTCATACTCCACCCAGCCCCCTTCCGGCCCGACAGCCAGCAGGACCCTGCCGGGATTGCCGGTCAGAACCTCCTTCAAGGTCCGGCCTCCGGCAGGATGGGCCATCAGGCAGTGCGAATACTCCCGCATTATGCCGGGAAGGACGTCCTCGACAAAGGGTTTGAAGCGGCTAAAGCAGCGGACCTCGGGCAGCCGGGTATCGACCGCCTGTTCAAGACCATGCAGGAGATGGCCTCTATACGACGCTTCGTTTAAGAGGCTCGCCTCCCAGAAACTTTTTTCAACCCGGTTCGCATTGATCAGCGTGATCGATCCGAACCCCAGGGCCGCCGCCTGGCTGAAGATCCGCTTCAGCATGATCGGCCGGGGAAGGGCGAGCAGCAGATCGACAGGCGGCCTCGGCGCTGCCTCTTCGGTAAGATCAACGGCGAGCTCCACGCGACAGGACGGCCTGTCCGTCAGGCTGAGAATCGTACCCGTCCCTCTCCTTTCGTTTATGACTCCGACCCGAACCGTGTCTCCCTGATTACTTCTCAGGACCTTGACAATATGTTCGGCACGACGATCCGTTAAGACGACTCTGTCAGTGCTCACTTCCTCTGCCGCCACCAGGATAATATTCATACCACCCACAAAAATATTCAGAATAACAGGCGTTGCAAATCGACCCGACACAATGCGGCAAAATCTTTCCAAAAACCTGAAAATACTTTATAGTAATCCGATCGAATAAACTATACAACAGGATCATCGGCAATATCATGAAAACAGGAAAGAAGAAAAAGGCGTTGTTGGCGGAAAAAAGGGAATTGGCCATGATCGAGGGCATCCTTGAAGGCAGCCCGGACGGGATAGGCGTGGTGGTTGTCCGTCTTGATTGCGGCTGCCGGAAGATGGCGGCTGTGGCCGCTGACGGGGAACCGGCCTCGAAGGTCATCATGTACAGAGACCTGGCAGAATCGATCTGCGACCAATGCAAGGAGGATAACGGGGACTTTATGCGAGTCACCGAATCTTTTATCCACTGGGTCGAACCCCAACCTGCCGAGGAACAGAAGGACATGATCACCGCCAAGGTCATAGGTACCTCCCCGCAGTAATCCGTTTTCCCACTGACGTTCACCGGGACGGCAAAGGGTCTTTCAGCCGTTCTGCAACCGGACCCGGCATCTGTTCAGCAGTCCCGCTGCCCACTCCGACGTCCCCTCCGCATGCACATGGGTGTAGAGGGCGAGGACATTTTTTTTGGTCAGACCGTCGCGCCCGCCTGCAAATCCCTTGCCCCGCTTCATCTTCAGGGCCAGTTCCTCAGGCACTCCCTGCCATTCGAGGACCATCGAATAGCGAAATTCATGCCCTTTGATCTCGGCCCCTTCCTCATAAAACGGATTCGGGCCATCCACCATGAAGATTGAATATCCGTGGGCCTGCGGTTTATCGGACATGCCGAAGCGGATCGGGAAGACCCCAGCCAACGGATATTCACAGCCATGCATCACGATGGACGAGCCGAGATAGATCAGGCCTCCGCATTCGGCATAGATCGGCAGTCCGTCCTCGGCCGCCTGCCGGACAGAATGGCGGAAGGTCTCGTTATCAGCCAGCTGCCTGGCGCTGGTCTCGGGAAAGCCGCCGCCGATATAGAGCCCGTCCAATTCCGGCAAGGCCGTATCTTTCAGAGCATTGATGGAGATAATCTCGGCCCCCGCCCTCTCCAGGGCCTCCAGATTTTCCGAATAGTAGAACTGGAAGGCGGCATCCTGCAGGACCCCGATCCGCAGCCTCCCACCCGGCGGCGGCTCAACACCTGCACATTTTTCTGTTCCGGCATACGGAGTCAGAGGTGCGGCAATCTCCAGGATACGATCCAGGTCACAGCTTGCCGAAACGGTTCTGGCAAGAAGGGACAGGGCCTGGTCGGTCCCCGAATATTCCTGATGCGGGATCATCCCCAGATGGCGCATCGGGAAGACGTCTTTCTCCAGGCGGGGAAAGGCGCCCAGCACCGGAACGCCGGTGTCATGCTCAACGGCCCGGATGATGATGGAGCGCTGGCGTTCGGTGGCAATCTGGTTCAGGATCACTCCCCTGATATCTACGCGTTCATCGAGCTTCAGACAACCGAGAACCATGGCCGACACCGTGCGGGTGATCTTGGTGCAGTTCACAACCAGCAGCACCGGCAGTTTCAACAGAATGGCAAGCTCGGCGGTCGAATAAGCGCCTTCGGGATTGACCCCGTCATAGAGACCGCGGTTTCCTTCGACCACGGCCAGATCCCCTTCCCGGGAGCGGCGGTAAAAAGACCTAAGGATGGTTCCTTCGGTCATCAGGTACGGATCGAGATTATAGCAGTTCCGCCCTGCCGCCAGCCTCAACCAGCCGGCATCGATATAGTCGGGCCCTTTTTTAAAGGGTACAACCACTTTTCCCTGTCTGACCAGGGAGGCAATCAGGCCGACCGTCACCACACTCTTGCCGGAGCCGCCGGCCAGCCCGGCGATAACAAGTCCTTTAGTCTGCGTCATTATAAAGAGGTATCCACCCACACCACCATGTTATTCCGGCTGTCAGTGCTCTGTTTTCCCATATACTCCCCACGCCTTCCGATAAAGGCTGCCAAGACTTTTCTCCAGCTGCAGCCGGTATTCCTCAATCCCGTCCGCCTTCAGGCCCTTCGGAATGACCAACGGTTCCCCATAAAAAAAATCAATCCGTGAAAACGGTTTCGGAATGACCGTCCGGTCCCAGGAATTGACAGCGTAATAACGTGATGCCGACCAGAGCATCGGCAGGATCGGCGCCCCGGTCCTGGAGGCCAGGAGTATCGAACCGGCCTGAACCACCTGCGGAGGACCCTGGGAGCCATCGGCGACGATCGCGGCATGCCTTCCTTCGCCGACAAATTTCATCATCTCCTTCATTGCCTGCATCCCCTTCCTGTTTCTGGAACCGCGCACCGGGGCAAAGCCGAACAAGGGTGCCAGCCTGGCAATATACTCCCCGTCCTTGCTGGCGCTGACCATGGCCGCCCCGGATTCCTTCCGCATATGATAGAAGTTATAGACGATGGAGTAGTGCCAGAAGGTGGCGATGACCGGGTTGTCATGTTCCCGGCAGTGTTCCCGATAGTGGGTATCGTGCTCGGTGATGCGACAGGTTGCAAACCAGGCTCTCATCAACCAGGAGATCATCCGGGGGACAACGGCCAGGGAAACCTTATGGAGGACACTCCCTTCTTTCATCCGATCTCAATCTCCAGCAGCCGCAAGGCCTTGATCCGGTCCCGCAGATGCGCCGCCTCTTCGAAGTCCAGATCTTTCGCCGCCTTGTGCATCTCCTGTTCCAGCCTTTTAATTTCCTTTTCCAGCTCCCTGATCGATCCATAAAAGGCCCCGGTCTCCGCTGCCTGCAGAAGCCCGGAGCGATCATCGGCCATATAGCCGGAATTCCTCAGGTGCTGATGCAGGGAATCCTTGACCTCTGACTTGATCGTCTGCGGGATGATGCCATGGGCGCTGTTATGGGCAGCCTGGATCTTCCGCCGCCGTTCCGTCTCGTCGATGGTGCGCTGCATCGAGCCGGTAATATCGTCGGCATACATGATGACCAGGCCGTTTACGTTCCTGGCCGCCCGGCCGCAGGTCTGGATCAGCGATCGGTCGGAACGCAGAAAGCCCTCCTTGTCGGCATCGAGAATGGCCACCAGGGATACCTCCGGGATATCCAGCCCTTCCCGCAGCAGGTTGATGCCGATCAGGACATTGTATTCACCGTTTCTGAGGTCGCGGATCAACTCGACCCGGTCCAGGGTCTTGATGTCGGAATGCAGATAGCGGACCTTCACATCCAGTTTTTCATAGTATTCGGTCAGATCCTCGGCCATCCGCTTGGTAAGTGTGGTGACTAAAACCGCCTCGTTCTTCGCGGTCCGGATCCGGATCTCGTCCAGCAGATCATCGACCTGGCTTATGGCCGGCCGCACCTCGATGCGCGGGTCCATCAGGCCGGTCGGCCGGATGATCTGGTCGACGACCCGGCCCTGCGCCTGCTCCAGCTCATAGGGGCCGGGGGTGGCCGAGACATAGATGACCTGGTTGATCCGGGTCCGGAATTCATCGAAGCGCAACGGCCGGTTGTCGAGGGCCGACGGCAGCCGGAAGCCGAAATCGACCAGAGTCTGTTTCCGTGATCTGTCGCCGTTATACATCCCGTTCAACTGCGGCACGCCGATATGCGACTCGTCGATAAAGAGCAGATAATCCTCGGCAAAGTAATCAATCAGATTCGGGGGCGGGGCGCCGGCCGGTTTACCGGTCAGATGCCGGCTGTAGTTCTCGATGCCGGTGCAATAGCCCAGCTCCTGGATCATCTCCAGGTCAAACATCGTCCTCTGTTCCAATCTCTGCGCCTCAACCAGCCTGTTTTCCCGGTGAAAGGTGTCCAGCCTCTCCTTCAGTTCCGTTTTGATCGTCTCCATGGCGATCTGCAGCCGGTCTTTGGAGGTGACGAAATGGCTGCCCGGAAAGACGGTATATTCGGCCAGGCGCTCGAGGACCGCTCCGCGCAGCGGATCGATGATCGCCACCGACTCGATCGTATCGCCAAAAAACAGGACCCGGAGCGCCCGCTCCTCCTCATGGACCGGAAAAATATCGATGACATCTCCCCTGACCCGGAAGGTGCCGCGGTGAAACGAGATATCGTTTCGCTCATAGAGCATGAAGACCAATCGCCTCTGCACGTCCTCCGGCGGAAAATCGACACCCGTCCGCAGGAGAAGATGCATATTCTTATACTCATCGGGAGAGCCGAGACCGTAGATGCAGGAGACCGACGCAACGATTATTACGTCCTTGCGGGTGAGTAAAGAGCGGGTGGCCGAATGGCGCATCTTGTCGATGGCGTCGTTGATGGCCGAATCCTTTTCGATATAGGTATCGGACTGGGGGATGTAGGCCTCCGGCTGGTAATAATCGTAATAAGAAACAAAGTACTCGACGGCATTATGCGGGAAAAGCTCTTTAAACTCGGCAAACAGCTGGGCCGCAAGCGTCTTGTTCGGGGCGATGATCAGGGCCGGGCGCTGCACCCTTTCGATCACACCGGCCATCGTAAAGGTCTTGCCGGAGCCGGTAACGCCTAACAGGACCTGGCTTTTCTCGCCGCCTTCCACACCCCGGACCAGTTTTTCTATAGCCTCGGGCTGGTCTCCGGAGGCAGTAAACGGAGCCACAAGTTGAAAGCGCTGATCGGTCATATACAGAAGTGAGTTAAATGAATCGAGATGCAGCCAAGAGTAGCAGGTATGGATATTTTTTCACATCTCAATTTACCGCTCAAGCAAAAAAAGTGAACGAAACCTTACTCATCCCAGAAGATGCAATCCTCCGGACAGTTTTTAATCGCCTCGTCGACCTTATCTACCGGATACTCAGAGAGGTCGATCACCTCGATGCAGCCGGTCTCTTTGTTATAGCGGAAGACCTCCGGGGCAATCTCAATGCATCCCTCGCAGCGGCTGCATCGCCCGAGATCTACCACCGGAATCATCCGTACACCCGCCTTCTTTGGTAAACTGTATTTCATTTTCCACATCCTGTCTTTGCAGATTTTTATCAAACAGCCTGTTTCACTGCATCTCAAACATATCCTGAGAGCAAGAATTTTTCGATATTCCGGATCGTTTTTCATTCAGCCATGCTTGACAAAGCAGATGCCGATAAATAGTATTGATTCTCTTCTAATAATCATTAACATGACCAAAAGAACCAATAATAAAAAACTAGCCAAGAAAACGTTGCCGAAAAGAAGAATACAGGTACAATTCAGCAGCGGAGAGGCTTTTTCGTTTCCTTTCCGTACGGTTACAATAAAACATTTCGGTGCATTGAAATACTCATACTATTCGGAGGATAGATAATTGAACCCTATTACGGTGAAAGACAATATTTACTGGGTGGGAGCGGTTGACTGGGACGTTCGCGATTTTCACGGATATTCAACCAACAGGGGGACAACCTACAATGCCTTTCTGATAATCGATGAAAAGATAACCCTCGTCGACACGGTCAAACGGTCATTAAAAGATGATTTCCTTAGTCGTATCAAAGAAATTATCGATCCGGAGAAGATTGATTATATCGTGGTCAACCATGTGGAGATGGATCATTCCGGCAGTCTTGCCGAGATGGTCGCGTTGATCAAACCGGAAAAGGTCATCTGTTCCAAAATGGGGCACCAGGCCTTGCTGCAGCATTTCCACCATGATGACTGGCCCTATCAGATCGTCAAGTCCGGTGATGAGATCAGCCTCGGCAAACGGACCCTCTCCTTCCTGGAAACACGGATGCTGCACTGGCCCGATTCCATGTTCACCTATGTCAAAGAGGATAAGCTGCTTTTCTCAAGCGACGCCTTCGGTCAGCATCTGGCCACCAGTGAACGCTTCGACGATCAGGTGGACCAGGCCATCCTGCTGGAGGAACTGACTAAATACTATGCAAATATCCTGACCCTCTATTCGCCGAATGTCAAAAAACTGCTGGCCCAGGTGGCGGAAATGGCTCTGCCGATCGACATGATCGCCCCCGACCATGGTGTCATCTGGAGAACGAATCCTGGTATGGCTATCACCGCCTATGCCAAATGGTGCAACAATCAGGGTGACGGCAACGCGCTGATTATCTACGATACCATGTGGCATTCAACGGAGACCATGGCCAAGGCCATCGCCACCGGTCTGCAGGACGAAGGGGTCTCCTACAAGCTCCTGAATCTCCGCCACAACCACCGGAGCGACGTGATGCGGGAGGTCCTGAACGCCAGCGCCTTGATCCTCGGCTCGCCTACCCTGAATAACGGTCTGCTGCCGCGGATGGCCGGATTTCTGATGTATATGCGGGGCCTGCGGCCGACCAATAAGATCGGTGCCGCCTTCGGCTCCTACGGCTGGTCCGGCGAATCGGTCCGGTTGTTGAACGAGGCCATGACGGAGATGAAACTGGACATCATCGATGAGGGGTTCCGGGTGAAGTATGTGCCGGAAGCACATGATCTTTCGCGTTGTGTCGACCTTGGACGGAAGGTCGGCCTGGCTTTGAAAGAAAAGAAATAATTCTCTTCTCGAACGAGCGGGTCTCTGTACCCGCTCGATGGAAACAGCATGAAAATAATCGCGCGCCATGTACTGCTCGTCGCAGGCGATTCGTATCAGACGTGCAGAAATCAGGTAGTGGATTTTTTTAACCGGACGCAGCTCGTCCGCTATGATCGCGTCAGGCTTAATACAAAAAAATCAAGGCCGGGCAGTCACCAGGATTTTATCCACTGTGTGGCCGAGGCCATCCAGAACAACAGACATATTCTGGCGGGATTGGTCAAGGATCTGGAAAGCACCGGCGTCAGGACCACAGCCGATCTGCTGTCGATGCAGCAGGGGTATCCGAGCAAGGTCCTGCATATTCTGACCCATTTCCTCGATGGATTCATCGGCATTGATACCATTTTCTATAACCTGATCGACGACAGCCACTGGCTTCCTGAGCAGACACAGAAGGCAATAGCAGAAGCACCTGACGGATACTGGCTGATCTGCGTTGATTGCTCTTCCGATACCCCGGAAAAAGCCTCCTTGATCCGTCAATAGACCTCCTTGACTCTGCCGGTGGCCTCATTTTTATTTGCATCCACTCTTTTGCCTAGTGCATCCTTGCCCATCGCGGGTAAGACTGGCTCCCCGGATATGAGAAGAGCTGCCGCTCAAAACTCCCGTCTTTGAGCATGACGTAAATCTTATAGACTCCACCTTTCTGTTTTGAGAAGACTATCTGATTGCCATCCGGTGACCAGGCCGGCATTTCATTTCTGGCCAGATCTTTAGTGATCCGGGTCGGCTTAGCATCCGGGTTCGGTTGGATGGTGCATATCTGATAGAGGCCGTCGATGAGGCTGGAGTAGACAATAAGGTCCTCTTTGGGAGACCAATCAGGTTCGGCATTCTCCGAGCCGGTAAAGGTGAGCCTTTGGACTTTTTTGCTTGCGAGGTCCATCAGATAAAGTTGAGGTTTCCCTCCTCTATCCGAGACAAAAACAATCCGTTCGCCATCGCTGGAATAAGATGCCGACACATTTACTCCTTCATTGTTAGTCAGTTGTTCCAGTATATTCCCACGAATATCCATGAGATAGAGATCGGGATTACCGTTGAGGGAAAGCGTGACGATCATGGTTCTACCATCAGGGGCCCAGGCGGTGGCCAGATTCATTCCTGTGTGTCGAGAGAAGGCATGTGTCGTCTCACTTTGTTGTAAGTCAGTGATATAAAGATACTGATTTTCCGTATGATACGATGTATAGGACAGGAGCTGACCATCCGGAGAAAATCGAGGGGAGACGACCAGATTACGGTGCCGGGTTACCTGCCTGAAATGATGTCCGAGAATGTCGGTGATATATGCTTCCTTGACTTTGTTGTTTGCAGAAATAAAGACAATCTGGGACCAGGCAATACCCTTTTCTCCTGTAACTTCTTTGATAACATTGTCGCAGAACTTAAAGAGCATCTCATCTTTTTGGCTTATCGGTCCATTATATGATTTTCCCGTGAGTATGCCGCCGCTGGCAACCTCAAGCAGCCTCAACTGAAGGGCAAGACTCCCGGAAGAAGCTGAGTATTGACTGAGGATGACATAATCGGCGCCCAGTTCATGCCAGTCTGCCGTTTGGGAGTCGCCGTAGGATTTGGCTGGAATCACAGAGATGATTCCGTGAAATTGCAGAGCCTTTCCTAAAATATCGGCCAACTCCCGACCAAGAGGCTCTTGCTGATCCCGTGACTCCTGACTTGCAAAAGCAGGAACGGCAACGTTGATTTTTCTGGCGGCAGGCGATGTGATATCCAGATATGCCAGTCCTTCGGCAAAAGCCGTATTCGAGATCAGGAAGGTGGATGCTACCAGAGCGTATACGAAGAGGACCAGTGCTGTACGTATTTTCATAAGAAACATTGAACTGTTGTGTGAAATTTCTCACCCTTGAAAAAACACCCGATCATGTTCTACCTCCTTACTGACGTTGCTTTAATGATTTGAGATAATCGCTTCTCGGCTTCATGCAGCGCTTCCTGCGCCTGCTTACGCTCGGTTATATCTCTGACGGTGACTAAAAGACGATCCATACTGTCTATTTCCACACGCCTCATCTTGACATCAACCCAGAATACACGCCCTGCTTTATCCTTCGCCTTCCACTCAAAATGCTGCGGTTCTCCTTGAGCGGCCCGTAAAATCCATTCCTTGGCATCTTGAATGGTATAGGGAGGTTCGCCGGCGCTCAATACCCCGACATCGATCTGCTGTGCTTCCTCTCTGCTGTATCCATACATTTCGCACATCTTTTGGTTCACATCTAAAATGCCGCCTGTCTCTATATCCTGGATAAAAATGGAATCATTGGCTGAATCAAAAATCGTCCGATATTGCTCCTCGCTTTTCTGGAGAGCTTCCGTTTGCCGGTCAAGTTCAGTGATCATCCGGTTGAAAGCATGAGACAGCGTTCCGATCTCATCATGCGTTCCAATATCGAGATGTTTGTCCTTGCCAATCTTTCCGGGGAGCGCTTCAACGTGATGGGTGAATGCAACGAGTGGATGGGTTAGATACTTGATGAGATAATAGACCATAATTAAAATGCAGATTATCCCTACGGTCGCTGATACGAAAATTTTTTTCTTCAAATTATAAATTTTTTCGTGGGCCTCAGAAATAGGATAACTTGATCCCAGTATCCAGCCATTCACCTTGAGGTGTTTGAAGGAGGTCAGCATGGGTAAACCGGAGGAATTGACTGTTTCGCCAGTCCCCTCGAAGCCATTAACGGCCTTGTCATAGAGAAGGTTGGTGCCGGGAGGGACGGATTCAAATATCCGTTTCGCATCAGGATGCATGATTATTATCCGGGTCTCCCGAGTCGTCAGGAAGAGATACCCTGCACGTCCTAAGGATATCTCCGAAATATCCTGAAGAATGTTATCCCCCATCAAGTCCATGGCCCCCAACAAGATCCCGACCAAGACACCATTCTTGTTGAAGACGGGAGCGGTCATCATAACAAGGGGATGTTTTTGGGCCTGGGATGAAATGTAAGGGTCTGAAATAACGGGCTTCTTAGTTGCTACTGTGTCCTTGTAATAAAGTCGAAAGGAGAGATCAAATCCACGACGATCGGAAACAAACGGCGACTCCGCGAAAACCTTCCCTTCCGGTGTGAGGATTGACACACGATTATCGAAGATGCGCTGCAGGCCGGTCATGCTGTCGAGGAGGTCCTGAGCGCGATCCGGATCATCGAGTACCTCCTGAGGAATTCTGAGCGCCGCATCGATGAGCTGGTTATGAGCAGCGGTCAGTGTCTTATCAATCTCACCCGCTAAACCAGTCACCATGACGAACTGATCCTGGGCAATGGTAGCTTTGAGCTGTTGCTCAAAGTAAGAAAACATAATAAATGCCACGGTGGACATCAGGGAGATAACCAGGACTGAGACGGCAATAGTGATTTTTGATTTTAATCTGAATTGATACGCCATCTTCACGCCTCCGTTTTTTTAGGAGATTGACTTCGGGAAAAGTCAGTTACCGGATTATGGACAGTAACTATTTATTACGTCAATTGTTTGGCAATCTCAAGGATATTCAGGAGCTATTGTGTTGATTATGGATTTCAAGACAATAACAGGGACGTCAAGAGGTGATCACATCAAACGGCGGCCACTGTCTTCCGGTTCAGGACCCGCAACATCCTCTCCAGGTTGTTACAGGTCCTGAACGAATCAGCCATATCCCGCCCCCTTTGTGAAGAGGCGAGCGATGGGACGGCAGATCCGTGTTCTTTCTCTTTCTTAAACCAGTTCCAGGGTGCCGGTTTTTTAAAATACATTTAAGGGTCCGTTTGATATCGATTTCTAGCTTGTTTTAATTTCAATTTTTTTCGGTTTTGCTGCGGAAGTTTTGCCCAGATGCAGCTGTAAAACCCCATCATGCAGTTCAGCGCTGATATTTTCAGTATCGATGGACTGAGGCACTGAAAACACCCGATGATATTCCACATCGCCGAACTCTTCCCAGACCACGGCGCCTTCAACGTTCAGTTTACGGGTGCCGGTGAGGGTCAGTTTGCCGTTATCGATATGTATCGTCAGGTTTTCACGGGTGACGCCGGGGAGATCGGCATTCACGAGAATCTCGCTCTCGTTTTCGAGAATGTCCACTTCAGGGACAATCGAACGGAGCTGACGAGTAGGTTCAATTTGCGTATCTGCCTTTTTTGTCATTGCGGTCTCGCTCATATCCATAACCTCCAAGGTGATCTTTTGGGTAGTCTGTCCGAAATGTCTTTATCCTATAGGTATCTGGCGCGGTGTTGCAGCAGCCGATTTGGCGAGGGACAGACGCAGGATACCATTCTGCAGGGCTGCCTCCACCCTCTCTGCATCGATGTCGGCCGGGAGGGTGAAACTCCTGGTAAACGACAGTGTGTTTCTCTCATTGCGATGGATGGAATAGCCTTGAGGGGGTTCAGTTTTCCGTGTGCCGCTCAACTCGAGGTAGTTCCCCTGGACTTTTACCGAAAGGTCTTCCTTCGAGAAGCCTGGAACCTCCGCCCGGACTTCGAACTTACCGCCAAGATCGTAGATGTTTGTTTTTGGTGTGCTTGCCTCGCCGGCCCATCCGGCATTCCATCGGTAGGAGCGGTCAAAATCCGAGGAAAGGCCATCGATACCGGTGCGAAGCAGATTAATGGTTTTGAGCATTCGGTCGATCTCACTCCATCTCGTCGACATAGTATTTCCCTCCTTGGTTGAATTTTCTTTCAAGATCCGGATATTCTGGGGTTTAAAGGCTTATCTTGAGATCTGCGTCCTTTTCTGCCTGCCCTCTTCCAATTTAAAGTCCAGCTTGACAACATTTCCGGCAGCCGGCCCTTTCGGACCCTGGACAATCTCAAAGCTGACAGGCTGGCCTTCGTTCAGGGATTTATAGCCTTCTCCCTGAATGCCCGTATGGTGGACGAAAACGTCCTTTCCGTTTTCCTGCTCGATAAAGCCATAACCCTTGTTCGAATTAAACCATTTCACTTTTCCTTTCAACATGTTATAAAACTCCTGTTGGTTATGGTCCCTCCCGGGGACCTCTTCTTGAGATGCCGGATTGCCGATTGCTGAATCAAAAAATCTTTGCAGAAAACGTGCAAATATTTTTTTGTAAGTGACTAAAGAGAAGGATTCCGGTCTTTAGGTTTCGGACTTCCGAACCGTGACAGGGCTTCCTGGGAGGCCTTCTTCAGCTCTTTCCAGGAGGCCTCAATGCCCTTTTTCGTGGACTGCCACATTTCCTCGCTTACCCCCGTGAGATCATGTATTTTCAGCTTAATTTCATCTTCGAACTTTTTCTCCAGCCTTTTGATATCCTCCAGGGCTTCGGTCTTCCTTTTTCCAGCCATGCTCTTGGCCCTCGCCTTCAGGGTATCGATTTTGTCATTGAAGCCTTTCAGTTCAGCCTTGATTTTTCTCAGATACACCGCTCTCTTATTTTCCGTGCTGCTGCCTGGAAGGCAATCACTTCTCCAGCAGCAGTCGGACTGATCGCAGGAATCAAGCCCTGTCTGGAAACAGGGCGAATTTCCTTCTTTTTTCTGGATGGCATGAATCAGATCGACTTTTCCTGTCTTGCCTGGTTTCAGACCCAGTGCTTCGGCCCTTGCCCTCACCTCTGATAGTTGCATGATTCAATCTCCCTTTTGCTGAAAATCATGGTCTCCATAATGTTACATTTTCAACCAACTCTCTTTCTGCCTTTCATAGCATTCGGGACAACAGCCATGGGTAAGGTCGGCCCCGCTTTTTTGACTCAGGTATTCTTCCAGCTGCCGCCATCTCCCTGCTCCATATTGGGTGCCGGTATCATCCCGGATTTTTTTGCAATACATACAAATCGGGATCACCTTTTCGTAAATCTTGTTTTTTTTCAATGCATTCTGCTTTTCCAGGACTCGTCCCATCCTCAGGACCAGTTCATCGGCATCACACGGTTTAAGAAGAAAATCATCTGCACCTGAGCGAAGCGCCTCTATGGCCAGGCTTATATCACCCTGGCCGGTGAGGATGAACACCCCGGTTTCCGCATTGATCTTTTTTATCTCCTGCAAGACCTCGAGGCCGCTGATTCCGTCCATGGCCAGATCGGTAATCACCAGGTCGAAAACACCGGTCCGGAATTCATCTAAGGCAGCTTCACCGCTTTTTGCTGTTTTCACATAAAAGTTATTTCTCTCCAGGTAGTTGCCAAGAGATTTCAGAACAGGTTCCTCATCGTCAACCAACAGGACAGCCTTGTTACGCATTGTCTCCCCCCCCTCTGCAGGCGTATGCCGTGCAAAGTGACTCACGCATTGGCCTTTCGTTTCAGATCAGACAGTCTTTCCGCCAACAACACTCCACCTGATCGCAGGAACCGCCGTTCATCTGAAAACACGGCTGATTACCCTCCTCGGTCTGAATTTTTCTGATGAGCTCAGTCTTCTTCAGCTTTTCGGTTTTGATGCCCAGTTCCTTCGCCTTCTTTTGCACTTCCGTCATTTTCATAACCAGTCTCCTTTCCTCTCGTCTGTTAAATCCCGGCATGGCCAGGCAGCTGAGCTTGGCTGCCCTCACCTATGCCGCTCTGTGCTTCATTAAATATTTCACAAACTTCCGTTTTGCATTCTGGTAATCGTTCCAACTGTAATGATTGATATTTTCTTCGATATCGAACAGGCTTTGATAGTACACCGCCAGGTTTTGCAGGCCGTTTTCACTCCCTCCATCTTTGCCGATCATTTTGGGCTTCGCGGGTGTTCCGGTAAAGTTCAGCATTTTCATTCCCCCGTGTCAGGGCAATACCGCTGCTTCATGGTTTCCCCGGCTTACGATGTTGAGGCCTTGCGTCCAAGTACCAGGCAGAATAATCTGTCAGGAATTTTGACCCGGCATTCCTTTCGCCAGCAACATTTTTTGTTATCGCAGGACCTGCCGTTTATCTGATAACACGGGGGATTGCCTTCTTTGATCTGGATTTTTCTGATGAGATCAGCCTTTTTGAAGTTATCGATTTTGATACCCAGTCTCTTCGCCTTCTTTTGCACTTCCGTCATTTCCATGAACAAGCTCCTTTCCTGTAATCTTGCAATGATTGTGCGGTAATGAGATACAAAAGCAATCGGTGTCCGTCCGGAAACGGCCATCCCTCCCCCTGGCTCTCCGTCGCTTGCAAACGTGGATTTTTGGGATACAGATCAGGTAATCAAGCGCGTCGATATTGAGATCTATGGCTCGTGTTCCGGACAGACACGCGAACTTGTCTTGAGGTTAACTGTGGAGGAAGAGCGCGGCAAAGACAATACTGCAGCTCTCGGGATAGTACGGTAACAAAATACCGTACTAGAGGATGGATGTGAGGAATTTCTTGAGGTTTTTCCCTTGGTTTTTTATCCCGAGTTTTTTTCTGATATTTTCTCGATACGATTCTATGGTTCTCAAAGAGAGTCCTAAGAGATCGGCTATCTCTTTTGAGGATTTATTCTGCCTGATAGAGTGGACAATCTGCAATTCCCGAGGGGCCAGTCTGGCATTTATCAGGACACTGTCATGAGGATGTTTCGAGAACACATCCAGCAGATTCGCCTGCGCGGTTTCCATGTAGTTCTTCGTTGCACCGCTTGCCCGGGTCTGGGCTTTTTTCAGGAGCGGAAGCACCGTCTCCACCGTCTTGGCGGCAATTTCCCGTCTGATCTCGCTATGCTCCTTATCTCTTCTCTTCAACATGACGTTCATGGTGGTGTTGATATCATGAAGTTCCCGGTTTTTTTCCTGCAATTCCTTTTCTTTTACCAGCACTTTTTCCAAGGCGGTTTTCAGCTCGTCGACCGTTCGGGTCAACTCAGCCGTTCTTTCCACGACCTGGTGTTCCAGGTTGGCCCGGGATTGCTGGAGTTTCATTTCCACGGCTTTTCGGGCGGCAATCTCGCCTTTGAGGCGCTCATTCTGGTCTCTCAGCCTGGCAACCAGATCCTGCTTTTCAAAGCTGCGTCGCGCCTTGCTGAGGAGGTCGTCCATATCGCAGGGCTTCTGGAGATAATCATCAGCTCCGAGCTGGAGGGTTTGCACGGCTGAACCAATATCACCCTGTCCGGTCAGGATGATAACACCGATATCCGGGTAGAGATTCTTCGCCTGTGTCAACACCCCTATACCATCCACCCTGGGCATGAACAGATCGGTAATGACCAGGTCGTATCGCCTGGCGCGAAGCTCGTCTATGGCCTTCCGGCCATCTGTTGCGGTGGTGACGGTAAAGTTGTTTTTTTCAAGGGCCCAGCCGATGGAAGTCAGGATGGCCTCTTCATCATCAACCAGGAGTATCGATTTATGGTTCATTGTGTGCACTCATAACGGGCAGAAATACCGAAAACATCGAGCCCTTGCCGGGTTCGCTTTTGACATCGATTTGGCCGCCATGTTTTTTGATAATACCGTAACTGACGGATAAGCCGAGGCCGGTCCCTTTCAACTCGGACTTGGTGGTGAAAAACGGTTCAAAGATATGGGGAAGATGCGCCGGACTGATGCCTGTGCCGTTATCCTCGATATGGACGACAACGTCTTCCCCGATTGTCTCGGTGGCGATAGTGATTGTCCCGCCTCCTTCACAGGCGTCTGCGGCGTTGGTGAGGAGATTGAGAAAGACCTGTTTCAGCTGATCGGGAACCGCCATGATGGAGGGAAGGCCGGCATACTTTTTTACAACCGTTATGTCGCGGGCATGCAGGTCTTTTTTCCCGATCAGGAGGAGCGCGTCCAGGGTTGCGTGCAGATCAGTCGGCGCAAGTTTGCCGGTAGTGGGCCGGTAGAAATCCCTGAGATTGGCGATGAGGTTCTTCATCCGGTGACATTCCTGGAGTGCCAGCGCCACGAGTTCCTCCTCCTTTTTTTCAAGGGGAACGTACTGCCTTATCCCTTTGATGATGGTCATGACGCTCTGGAGAGGATTGTTGAACTCATGGGCGATGGAGGCGGAAAGACTCCCCACCGCTGAGAGCTTTTCCGCATGGAGCAGCTGTTCGTGCGACTTCTGCAATTCCAGCGTCCGTTCCCGGACCCGTTGCTCCAGCTCCTCATGTGCTTTTTCCAAAGCCTCCCTGTTTTTTTGTTCCTCGGTAATATCGAAGGCGTAATGGAGGTAGAGATCTCCGCCCACTGGAATCCAGTGGGCATCCCAATACATGCCAAGCCCCCAGAACTGATCATTTAAGGCAACACCTTTGTCCCAGAGTTTTGGGGCAAGGCACCAGGGACAGGGGGCCTCTCTCTGCCCCCAGCTTGCATAGCATTTCCTGCCCGGAACGGCCCCTACCGCAACGGCCGCCCTATTGGAAGCAACGATCTCCCGTGTATGGTATTTCAGAAGCAGAGCAACACAGGGGAGGGCATCCATGAACAGCTGCCGCAATCTCATCTCGCCGTGTAATTTCTCCTCCGCCTCCTTGCGCCGGGTGATATCCCGGCCGACAGCCTGGTACTCAATGACCTCGCCCTTCTCATTATAGAGGGCCCGGCCGCACCACTGCTGCCAGGATATCCTGCCGTCCGGCAGGTGGACCCGGTGTTCAATGGTTTTCTCCGGACTCAGCGGGGTCAGATGCTTGAAATGATCCCCCACCAATGGCAGGTCGTCCTTATAAATATCCGGCAGATAATTGGTGCCGAGGATCTCCTGATAGTTAACGCCGAAACACCGGCAATAGGCGTCGTTGACAAAGGTCAGCCTGCCTTGGGGATCGAACCGGCAGATCAGATCGTTCTGGTCCATGACTATGGCCCGGTATCTTTCCTTGAGGTGACGGAGCCTGGCCAGCTCCGCCTCTTTGTGAACGGAAATATTGCTCACCACAACCCGGTATTGCCCCGGCGGATCAAAACCTTCCGTATTGATGACTGTTTCCACCAGGGCGTGGAAAAAAGGCCCGTCTTTTTTCTGCAGCCGCAATTCAAAGGATTGCCTCTCTTTTGTCTCCAGCAGCTTTTTACGGTGGAGATAAAAGACATCCTGATCATCAAAGGCGATGAAAGCGGAAAACTGCTGCCTGAGCAGCTGACCTCTTGCCCCCCCCAGAAGAGCGGCAGCGGTCAGGTTGGCCTCAAGAATCGTCCCCTTGTCGCTTAAGGTCAGATAGGCAACCGGGGCAAAGTCATAGAGGTCGGCATAACGGCGGCGGGACTTTTCGAGCTCTTCCTGGGTTTGGCGCAGATCTTCGTTTTGCAGCTCCAGTTCGATTCGGTGGGTATCGAGTTCATTTACCAGTTCGCGGATATCCTCCTGAAGCACCTCCGCCTTGCCGGGTGTTTCCTCCGGAAACGTCTGGGCACGTCGTCGCAGTTCGCAAAATTTATTGTCGCCGGATTTTTTTTCCATATCACTCTTTGGGCTCCCCCTCACATGCGTAGCGAAGGTATGAAACCCGTGCTCTTACATTGCTGAAATATGTACTTCCTTCATTTTTCCGGGGTGCCTCGATCTACTTTCTTCATTTGGGGGTAATGCTTCTCTACACATTCCGGGCAGATGCCATGGCTGAACTCGGCCTCGGTGTGGTCGCGGATATAGACTTCCACCTGGCTCCAGTAGCCCTGGTCGTCGCGGATTTTCTTGCAGTTGGCGCAGATGGGCAGAATGCCGCGCAGAGTCCGGATGTCATCGATCAATGCCTTCTGCAGTGCCTCCTCGGCCTGCTTTAACCTGCTGATGTCGCTTATGACGACGCGGAACACGAACGCCCCCATGGAAGCCTCGACCGGGGATTCACCATCGGCCTTTTTCCCTGATCCCGCCGCCAGTTCCTGCCTGACTGTTGCCTCCAGAAAGCCCCAGAATACCGTGCCGTCCTCTTTTACCATCCGCAGTTCGCAGGCCAGCGGTTCACCTGTTTGCCCTGAGCTTTCCTGCTCCGAGTCCAGCCGGACCGTCGAACAGCTCGCAAGGAGCTGCTTGAGATACCGATAATAGATATCCTGGTCCTCTTTGACGATAAATCGGCTGAGCGGCTGTTTTATGAGCGTGGCCCGCCCCACGCCCAGCAGGGTAGCGGTGGTGAGATTTGCCTCCAGAATCAGTCCCTTTTCGCTGATGGTGCAGTAGCCCACCGGCGCCAGGTCATAAAGGTCGAAATAGCGGTCCTTCGCGGCCTCCAGTTCCGCCTCAATCCGGCGCAGTTCCTCATTCTGAATTTCGAGCTCGATCTGATGCACCCGCAGCTCATATAACATATGCTGCATCTCTTCGGCTGACAGGGCCTGCAGGCCTTCCTGTGACAGGCCCGCTTTTCTCCGGAAGATATCTTCCGCCAGCCAGCGCAGGGTCAGTTCTGCCTGTTCTGAACTTAATTGAAATGACCCCGCCTGCGGCGAGCCGTTCGTAGCCGCTGAAGGGACGGCATCTTCGGGTTGTTTATCTTTTTTTCTCATTGTGTATCTCCTTCATTCTGCGGTTGTCTGTCTTTCATCCCCATCAGGTCTTGAGGCCGACGGTCATCATCGCACAGGTAAGGCCGATGATCAGGCCTTCGGCGTCACGCAGGGGTTCCACGGTCAGGTCATAGAAGTGCAGTTTCCCGTCAAGAGTGATCCGCACCTCCTGCCGGGACCCCTTGCCGCTTTCCAGAACCTGCCGCTTGATGGTTGTAAGATTGGCGGCATCTTCTGCCGATAGAAAATCGGCATCTGTCCTGCCGAGAATCGCCTGAAAGGGGAACCGGGCAGCGGAATTGCAGACCCAGGTATAGCTCAGTTCCGTATCCTGGTTAAAAACCGCCAGGGAAGCGGCCTGAAGCGCAACTCGCATCCGCTCTTCATTGAGTTGCAGGGCGTCCTGCGTATTCTTCGCTCGCGTGATATCAACAAAGGTAATCACCGCGCCTTCAATCACATTGTCGAGGGTGCGGTAAGGCAGGATACGCATCGAGTACCACTTTCCCTCGGCTGTCTGGACATCCACTTCCTGGGGAACCAGGGTGTCCAGCACGGCCCTCGTGTCCGACACCAGGCGGTCGTAGCCCACCAGATTGGAGACGATATGGCCCACGGGTCTGCCGACATCGCTCAGGATAAGGTTGATGACCCGGGTGGCGGAAGGGGTGAAGCGCAGGATGTGCAGCCCATGATCGACAAAGACGGTGGCGATGCCGGTACCGGCCAGAAGGTTGTTCATATCGTTGTTGGCCTGCGACAGATCGGCAACTTTGGTCTGCAGTTCGGCATTGACCGTGGCCAGCTCCTCGTTAACGGATTGCAATTCCTCCTTGGAGGTCTCCAGTTCCTCGTTGGTGGATTGCAGTTCCTCGTTCACCGACTGCATCTCCTCGTTCGAGGATTTCAGCTCTTCGTTGGAGGTCTCCAACTCCTCGTTGGCCGTCTGCAGGTATTCCTCCTTGGCCTGCAGCTCCTTTTTAAGTGTGGCGATGCGGGCATCAGTGTCACTCTCGGGGCCGGAGGCAGGCAGGGCGGTCGCCTGCCCATTGAGAATTTCGGCACGGCTCTGTACAGCCGACGCCTGCTCCAGGATAACCAGATACAAAAGCGTCTCAGCTGTCGCGGCCGGGTGTGCCCATTCGGCAAGCTCAGGACGGACAGCAACCGGGCGGATGGTCAGGTTGACCGTCGTGAAGTCGCCGTTCGTTTTAACCCGCAGACCGAAGCGACTGACAACTTCTTTTATACCGGCGGCCTTATGCAGGGCTGTGGTCAGTTCGCGCCGCAGTCCTTCGCGGGCCATCTTCAGGATGTTGTTGATGCCGGCCTCGCCGGGGGCCGGTTCCAGATACATCCCGGTGCGGCCGTGCAGATAGAGGATATTGCCCTGACTGTTGACGAGCACAGCGGCAGGGACGGTCTGCTGCAGGAGCGCCTGCTCGGTAAGCTCGCGCAGTTGAAACGTAGCTGCACCGGCCGTCTTTTCGGCAACTCGCGGAAACGCCGCTCCCCTCATCGGCGGAAGAAACCGGCCGAGTGCCGCGCGCTGGGTGCTGTGAAAGTCTTCCTTGCGTTGATACAATTTCGCTTTGCGATCAACGGCCGTAAAAAGATCGTCAAAATCCCCGATGGTCTCCGAGGTGCCCAGGAAGAGAAAACCGCCGGGGTTCAGCGCGTAGTGGAACAGGGGGATGATTTTTTTCTGCAGGTCTCCGCCCATATAGATGAGCAGATTGCGGCAGCTGATCAGATCGAGCTTGGAGAAGGGCGGATCTTTAATCACGTTCTGCTCGGAAAAGACCAGCAGGTCGCGGATGCCTTTGTGGATGCGGTAGGCGCTGCCGTTGGACTCGGCCGTAAAAAAGCGCGCCAGCCGCTCAGGCGTAATGTCGGCGGCGATGCTGGCCGGATAGAGGCCGGCCCGGGCCATCGCAATTGCCTGTTGGTCAATGTCGGTGGCGAAGACCTGCACCGTGTAGTTCTGTCTCAACGCCTCCAGGTGCTCCTGCAGCAGGATGGCGAGGGAATAGGCCTCCTCGCCGGTGGAACATCCGGGCGACCAGACCCGGACTGTGGCGCTTGCCGACTTGCCGATAAAGAGCTTGGGGATGACCTGTTCCGTAAGTGCCTTAAACACCTCCGGATCGCGGAAGAAATTGGTGACGCCGATCAAGAGGTCCCGGAAAAGCGCCTCCACCTCCGCCGGAGTCTGCTGCAGATACTTGACGTACCCGTCTATCGTGGTGACCTGATGGACGGCCATGCGCCGTTCGATGCGCCGGTTGATGGTACTCGGTTTATACTGGGAAAAGTCGTGACCGGTCTGGGAACGCAGCAGGATATGAATCTTCTTCAGCGCATTCTCGGACTTGGGCTCCCTGGCGATAGCGGGCCGGGGGGGCCTGCCGAAGGCATGCGCTACATAGGCGGTGAGCTGGGCGGGCATCTCGGCCGGGGGGAGCTCGTAGTCCACCAGGCCGGTAGCGATGGCGCTGCGCGGCATACCATCGTACTCGGTGGATTCGGGGTTCTGGGCCATAACCATGCCGCCCTCACCCTTGATGGCCCGCACGCCCTGAGTGCCGTCGCTGCCGGTCCCGGAAAGGACGATACAGATGGCCCGCTCGCGCTGATCCTGGGCGAGCGAGCGAAAGAAGAAGTCAATCGGCAGACGCTGGCCGCGCGGCAGGACCGGCTCCAGCAATTGCAGCGTGCCGTTCAGAAAGGCCATATCCCGGCCCGGCGGAATGATGTAGGTGCAGTTGGGTTGAACCACCATGCCGTCCTCAACCTCGAAGACCTGCATGCGGGTATAACGCCGGATCAGGTCGGTGAGAATGCTCTTATGGTCCGGGGCCAGGTGCTGCACCAGCACAAAGGCCATGCCGGGATCGGTGACCGCCGACATGCCGGAAAAAAAGGCCTCGAAGGCCGCCAGTCCTCCGGCCGACGCACCGATGCCGACGATGGGAAAACCGGCCACCGGACCCTTGGCCGTATCTTCCGGGTCAGGGACACCTCCTACAGACTTCTGTGTCTTGATCACCTTTTCCCTGCTCGTTGCTTCCGTTGCCTTTGTTTGTTCTTTTTTTCTTGCCGTCATAGAGGCCTCCGCTACCAATGATCAATTGCAAACCGATCGCCTCTTCCGATCTCTCCCCGGTCTTGCCTGCTCACCGAGATCTGGAACATTGCCGGGACGGGAGTGAAACGATTTTTTTTCAGGTGTTTGAGGGATACACTTTTTTCATAATTTCTTCATAAATATCCGGGTATAATTTCTTGGCGCATGCAGGACACATGCCATGGGAGAATTTGGCCTCGGAACGGTTTTGAATGTAAAATTCCATCTGTTCCCAATCGCCTTTAGAATTGCGGATCTTTTTGCAGGAAGCACAGGTGGGAAGCAATCCGCTCAAGGTCTTGATCTGGGCCAGCGCATCTTGAAGTTCGAGAATCACCGTATCCCTTTCCTTCCCGTATCGCTTCCGCTCTGCCACCTCGCTTGACAGGACGGCAGTCCTTTCGGCGACTTGATTTTCCAGATCTTCGTTTATTCTTTTCAGCTCATCCTTGACCCGAAGAAATGTTCTGAAAATATAAAAGAAAATCAAGGAATAGGCCAAAAAGCGTTGTATATGCCAGAACCACCAGTCCTCAGTCCATATCAGGGAGACACGAAACTCGTAGGATGATAAACCCAACAAGGAAAACACCCAGGTAAACAGATAGGACTCTATTGTGCCGGAACGCAGAAATTCGAGCAGATAATAGACTGCGGCGGCAAGTAAGAGAGCCGCCGTGATGTAATTGATCCCTATCGCAAAAGGAGTAAATTCCCCGTTCAGCAGCATCGCCGGAAAGGATTCACGTGAATAGAGCACCGCCAATCCAGTCAGAGCGGAGATGCAGGCAACCACCCAGGGAACTGTTTTTATCTTTGCGATTGTACCGGAACCCGGCAGCCACACCAGGGCAAACCAGACACTGCCGAAGATATTCCTGAGACTGTGCAGCAGATGAAAACCCTGGCCGGAGATCGAAACGGCAACGAAGGTATCTAAAATGCCCATCATCAAAAACCCCATGGACAACAGAAAATATTCCCCTTTTTCTCTCTGCCCGTCCTGATGGAAATTCAGGAACAGCAGCGAGATGGAAATTGCTGCCAGGGCTCCGAACGCTTCAATCGAGGAATGGAGCTGTTCATTGACCAGCGGGAGACCGTGGAAAAAAAAATCAGGGAGAATGGAGACCAGGAACGACCCGGAAAAGAGTACGAGGAGGAGGAACAGGCAGAACGGCCGGCGGTGTTGGGTAATGAACATTTCCCGCACTCCAAGGAGAGGTTATCTCGAAAAACGCAGCTTAACTCTCGAAGAATAACCGATCCCCCCCCCCCGACACTACAACTATTTGAAAAATTTCAGAAGCGCATGCAGGGTTGTCAGCGGATGGGGCGGACAGCCGGGGATATAGAGATCCACCGGCAGGATACTGTTCAGGTCGCCTATTATCTCACTGCTCCCGTAGAACGGCCCTCCGGAAATCGAGCAACAGCCACTGGCGATCACCACCTTCGGTGACGGCACGGCCTCGTAGGTTGTCAACAGGGCCGTCTTCATATTCATTGAGACCGGTCCGGTGACATGGATGCCGTCGGCATGCCTCGGCGAGGCGACAAAATCGATGCCGAACCGGGAAAGGTCAAAAAAAGGCGTATTCAGAACATTGGTATCGGCCTCGCAGGCATTGCAACCGGCGGCCGATACCTGACGCAGCTGCAGAGACCTCCCGAAGAGCTTTTTAAAATGGGCCTTGGCGTGAGCGGCAAGGTCCGGAAGCTGACCGTCCGTGATCAGATCCTGCCGATTGGCGGCACCCAGTTCAAAATTCTGGCTGAAACGGACAAAGGTGCCATTCTCCACTGTCTCGCATTGACCGCAGAAGGTGCAGCGACCCAGATCGATCAGCAGCCGTTCCGGATCTATCGCCTCCTGCGGGCATATCTGAGCGCATTGCACGGCCACGATCTTCGGGCAGTCTTTATTGACGATGGGCAACCCCCGATATCGTGAATAAAGGGTAATGGGCTCCTTGGGATAGGAAGAGGTTTTGCATCCCTGCTCAAATCTATTCTTGATTACCTTCAACATGACTTACAACCTTCCAGGTAGAGCGTGAGGACCTGCCGAGGCAGTCAGCACGATGTATTCGTTACAGATCATAGCCGCAGTACGACAGATTAAAGCTCTTGTTACAGAGGGGAAAATCCGATATCTCCTGATTCCGAAGCGACATCGCCAGGCCCATCCAGTTATGAAACGACGGGTCTTTGATCTTATACCGTTGAATCCGCCCGGTCTGATCCGTCAGAACACAGTGGGAAACCTCACCGCGCCACCCTTCGTTGACGGTCACCACCAATGCGTCCGGGGCAAGCTCGTGCCGCCGCATCTGTACTGCCTGGCGTGTCTGTTCATATTGGCTGAGCATCATCTCAATCAGAGCAAGAGAGTGGAGGATCTCTTCCCGCCGGACCTCGGCCCGGCTGTTGACATCGCCGTTGGTAACGGCGTTGGTATTGCCGGGCAAAACCGCATAGCGTTCGGTCGGAAAGGCAATCCGGGCGTCATAGGCCAGCCCGCAGGCACGGCCGGCATAACCGACGAGCCCCAGGTCCTTTGCCGCCGCCAGGGACACCGTGCCGGTGTGTTCGAACCGGGCCTGGACGGTATGGGCCGAGAAGAGCAGATCGCAGACATTTCTGATCTCCGGCGTGACTTCAGAGAGTTTCTGCGCGATCAGCAGGCGTTGTTCATCAGCCATCACCTGGGTTATCCCGCCGGGACGTAAGAGCCCCTTGCCGAAACGGTTGCCGGACAGGACCTGGAGAAGGTTCAGGAACTCGCCGCGTATCCGGCCGAAATAGGCAGCGGGTGGATTAAAGGCGACATCCCCGCTCAGAGCCCCCAGATCACCGATATGGTTGGCGATCCGTTCAAGCTCCAGGGCGATCACCCGGACGATACTGGCACCCCTGTCGACCTGCAGACCGGCCAGGGCCTCGATGGCCTGGCAGCAGCAGAGGTTATGGCCGATGCTGGTATCACCGGCAATGCCCTCGCAGATAACCGGCAGACGTTTCTGCGGCACCTCGGTCAGCATTTTTTCAATGCCGCGGTGCTGATATCCCAGTTGGATCTCCAGATGCAGGACCTCTTCACCGGCGCACTGGAACCGGAAATGGCCGGGCTCGATGATACCGGCGTGTACCGGCCCCACCGCCACCTCATGGATCGACTCCCCTTGCACCTGGAAGTACTCGTAGTTACCGGGGATATCGATTGCATAATCATTGCCGAAGATATCGGGCAGTCCCGGATAATTGGCATGATAACGGACAGGTTTCAGCCAGGGGTGTCCGTTCGGCCTGATGCCGTACTGTTCGGCAATCTCCCGCTCGAACAGTTGAAATTTTTTGCTGCCTGCCCTGGTCAGCGACGGGAAGGACTCCCCGACCTCGGTGCCGATCAGAAAGAGATCGTCATTTCTGAGGACGGCAAGGAGTCTGTTGCTTGCACCTTCCCTGTAGGCAAAAAACTGGACAACGGAGCCATCCTCACCGACAAAATCCGTCAGGGACTGCAGAAATTCGTCCAGGTCGATCATGGGGATGGCGGCACGATCAACACGCTCGCCGTTGACAATCTTCAGGAGGTTAGCCATGGATTCCACCTCCGATTATCTGGATGGTATGAAGGATTTTCTGATAGATACCGTCCGGAATCCAGATACAGAGTCCGATGGAGGTGAGAAGCAGGACAAAGGAGGGCATGATCCGGAAAAATTTCTCTTTTATCAGCACCTCCTGCGAGGTCTCACCAAAGGATATATCCATCACGATCCGGGCTGCACCGGCAAAGACCAGAATCAGACCAAAGATCAAGACTCCGACACTTACATAACGGCCGGCCTGGAAGGCGCCGATAATGATCAGGATCTCGCTGATGAAGATCCCGAAAGGCGGAAATCCGGAGATCCCGGCGAATCCGGCAAAAAACGAGACGAAGGTCTTCGGAAAGAGCTTCACCATATTACCGACCTTGGGGACGAGTTTGGTCCCGAACCCAAGCAGGATGTTGCCGGATGACAGGAACAAGGATGACTTCAACAGCGAATGGTGGATCAGATGCAAGATGGCGCCGTAACCGGCAATCCCGCCCACACCGACACCGAAGGCGATAACCCCCATGTTTTCAATACTGGAATAGGCCAGCATCCTCTTATAATCGGGCTGGTTCAGAATAAAGATACCGGCGACCAGGACGGAGAAAAGGCCAAAGCCTATCAGAACGTTGCTGGAGAAGGCCCCGAGGCCTGCCACATTCATCAGGGCATGAACCTTATAGATCCCGAGGAAGGCGCAGTTCAGAAGCGCCCCGGAAAGAAGGGCCGAGACCGCGCTCGGGGCCTGGCTATGAGCATCCGGCAGCCAGGTATGCATCGGAGCCAGGCCCATTTTCGTCCCGAAGCCGATGATGACAAAGACAAATCCGGCCTTCAGCCAGAGGGGATCGAGCTGTTTTGCCACCTGGTTCAGCGAGGAGAACGAAAGCGGCACGTCGACGTTGCCGATATCCATGGAGAGCGTAATAAAGAAACACCCGAGCAGGGCCAGGGCGATACCAACCGAACAGATCATAACATATTTCCAGGTGGCCTCCAGGGCCTCCTTCGACCGCTTGATGAAGATCAACGGTGCACTGACCAGGGTGGTGGCCTCGATCGAAATCCACAGCACAATGGGATGATCCGAGAGAGCGACCATGCTCATGGTGCCTAAGAAGAGCAGCATGCAACAGATAAAGACCGGCTCATTCTTCAGGCCCGTCTCACTGACATAGGCAACTGCATAGATAGAGATAAGTGCAAAGATAAAGGAGGTAACCAGAAGGACAAGCATCCCCTCCGGAGTGACCTTGAAAAAATTGATGAAAGCCGGGGTAAGTTTTCCGAGCCATCCCAGAACGGTCAGCTGCAGGTGCAGAAAGGCCGTGATGATCAGGAGCCCTCTTCCCAGGGTCGTCGGCAGAAACAGCGCCATAAGCCCTCCGAGGACGGGCAGAATGAATACATACTCTATCATATCTTTAATCCTTTAAGCTTCCGAGAAAGGTCGTATCGACATCATCAAAGGCATCCTTGATGTTATGCAGGATAATGCCCATGATCATCACCCCGACCAGCAAGTCGAGAAGGACACCGAATTCAACCACATAGAGTGTATGGGACTGTTTGGTCAGGGCCGTACCGGTCAGATAGATGCCGTTTTCGAGCATCAGATAGCCGATGACCTGGGTGATCGCCTTTCGCCTGCTCATCATCAGGAAGAGGCCGGCGGCCAGGGTGGTTATCGCCGTGATCAACAGCAGCTCGCGTCCGGCCGCCAGAGTAAGGTGCAACTTCTGTGTTACGATGGTCGACACAAAAATCACAACTAATCCGGCCAGAAGAGAGGCGTGATAGCCGATAATGGGTTCAACCTCGCGCTTGATCGCAATCCTCTGCACGGCCATATACAGCAACCAGGGAATCAGCACTCCCTTGATCAGGATCATGATCTGAAAGAAGATGATTCCGCCGTGATGAACTTCAGCCTTGTATTCAAGCAGGAGCGGAACCAGAGAGACCATGATACCCTGCAGGGCCATGATTTCCACGAGCGCCTTCAAGCGGTTCGACCCGAGAGAAAGCAGCACCGACAGCAGGATTATCACCAGAACCGCATCAGTTATGTGTGTCATCAGACCAACCCCATGGTAGTAAGAATAGCGGCAAACGTGACCAGCGCAAATGAAGTCAGGATATATTTGGGGACCAGATTCATTTTGAAACGCGCTGTAATGGATTCCGTTACACCGATCGCCACATAGATCATTGCAAGCGTGCCGACAAAGACCGCACCGCCGGCCGCACCGCCGGCAAATTTTGCCGGGATCAGCAGGTGGGAGATGAAGGCGGCGTAAAAGAAGAGTTTGTAAAATGCTCCCAGCTCGATCAAGGCCAGATCCGGACCGCTATGGTCTAGGATCATTACTTCATGGATCATCGTCAGCTCCAGATGGGTGGCCGGATCGTCGACTGGCACCCTGGAGTTCTCAGTAAGAAGGATCATAAACATCGAAACAACGACAAACAGCAGCAGCGATCCGTTCGGACTCATCAGGGTGATCGGATTCTGACTTTGGAAATAATCGGTAAAACTCAGCGATCCGTTCATCCTGTAAAAAAGGATGAGGACCATAAAGACCGTGGCCTCGGCCAGTGTCGAGAAAAATGCCTCCCGGGCGGCGCCCATCCCTTCAAACGGCGAGGCCGTGTCCAGGGCAGCCAGGATCGTGAAAAACCGGCCTATTCCCATGATATAGAAAAGCACGATCACGTCGCCATGAAAAAAGAAAACCGGTTTGACCCCGGCCAAAGGAAAAAACAGCAGAGCCATCAGAGCCGTTGCAAACGATACGGTAGGCCCCATCTTGAACACGAAACTTGTACTGGTGCTGTAGACCGAACCTTTTCGCAACAGCTTGGCCAGCGTGTAATATTTAATCAAAAGCGGCGGGCCTTTTTTTCCGGCAAAAAAGGCCTTGACCTTCAAAATAATGCCTGGGAAAAGTGGTGCCGCAAGGGTAGCCAGGAGGAAGGAGAGCATTGATTCCATACACTGATCTCTTTGAAAAAAGAATTCCCTGTAGAACTGCCGTCAGATAAAAAGCAGCAGGACAATAATTGTCAGAACGATATAGCCTATATACAGCTGTATATTGCCGTGCTGAATCCAGCGCATCTTGCCAAGCACCGTCAGAAGCGGTCCGATTATAGCCTTGTTCAGCCCGATCTCAGCGACATCATCGACCCTGGATGCATAGGTCGTCTTTGTCGGGAAGATTTCGTTAATGCCGGAATAGGACGTATTCACCTTCACAAAGGGCTTGAAAAATTCGACGATGCTCATTGCATACGACGTACCGGTGTACTGCATCCGGACCGTCGGCAGGGTAAAACCGCAGCCCCAGGTGGGCCCGCGACTCACCTCCTTTTTCATATAAAAGATCCGGCGCAGGACCGTGCTGAGCACCAGAATTCCCAGGAACAGGCGAGCGGCAAAGGCCAGATTCCGGGCTATACCGGCGATAATATCGGGACCCACGGCTCCAACCCCCTGCATATCACGCAGGCCCAGGAAGACAAGATTGATAAACGGCTCGGGAAGAACGCCAATGACAAGACAGGATAAGGCCAGGATCACCATCGGTGCGGTCATCGTCAAACCGCATTCAACGGCACCGGCAACATTTGCCGATCGCGGCTCGCCCAGGAAAACGATCCCGATCACCTTGGTGAAACAGGCCGCCGCCAGACCACCGATCAGGGCCAGGGAGATAATCGAGAGCATCATCAGTATGAAGGTCGAACCATTCTGATTAAGCCCCTGAAAGGCGGCGTAATAGATCAAAAATTCACTGATGAAACCATTGAACGGCGGCAGTCCGGAAATCGAGATCGAACCAACCAGAAAGGTCCTGCCGGTGATCGGCATATTCTTGATCAGGCCACCCATCTGATCGATATGACGGGATTTCGACTTCTGCAGGACCGCACCGGCGCCCAGGAACAGCAGGGATTTGAAGATCGAGTGGTTCAGGACATGGAGGAGGCAGCCTGCAAAGCCAAAACCAGCCATGGCCCGGTTCCCTGAAGAGACCCCGAGCATACCGATCCCCGCTCCGATCAGGATGATGCCGATATTCTCGACGCTGTGATAGGCCAGCAGTTTTTTGATATCATGTTTGCCGAGTGCATAGACGACGCCCAGCACCCCGGAGATCATGCCGAAGACGAGGACGGTCTGACCGAAAATCGGATCGGTGACCGCTAGCAGGCCATAGAGGCGGATGATCCCGTAAATCCCCATCTTGATCATGACCCCGGACATCACCGCCGAGATATGTGAGGGAGCGGCCGGGTGGGCATGGGGAAGCCAGATATGAAACGGAAAAACGCCGGCCTTGGAACCGAAACCGACCAGGGCCAGAAAAAACACGATCAGCTTTGCTGCTGACGGTATGCGGGCGAACTGATCGAAGGCAAAGCTGCCGGTATGGCTGTAGGCGACCGCAAAGGCGGCGAAGATGAACATCGCCCCGGCCTGCGCGAAGATGAAGTAGAGATAGCCCGCCTTTCTCGTGGTATCCCGCTGATATTCATACATGACCAGGAAGAACGAGGAGAGTGACATCAGCTCCCAGACCAGCGCAAAGGTGATGATATTCTTCGCAGTTACGACTAAGGCCATCGAGATGATCAGCAAGGTGAAGAAAAAAAAGTTCACGGCCGTCCGTCCCGACTGTTGCTCTTTATTCATATAGTGAAAGCTGTAGAGCGCCGTCAACGGACAGATAAAAAATATCGGTATCAGAAAAAAGGCGGAGAGGGAATCAATAGAGAAGGACAGGGTGAAAAGATGCAGCCAGGACCAGGAGACGGTCATTATCTCCGGATTCCGGAGCGGAAGGACAACCGCATACAACCCGATTAAGCAGCCGACAGCGGTGATAAAAATATATCCGGCTTTCATCGAATTGAACAACCGGTGAGTGAAAAGGGGGAAAGCCCCACCGGTCAACAAGAGCCCAAGTGCAACAAGAAAGGTCTCCATTGGTCACCATTGACAGAATATTGCGCGTGCAAGCAATGTGTAGGCCATTACAAGCACTGACGTTCCGACACGATTCCGCACCTGATGAACCGTGCCTCTACCATCAAGGGCCCGTTACCTGCCACACCCATACGCCGCATATCTGTATGCTGTAACCAATATTCAGGACGGGCCCGTTTTTAAACTGCACTCACTTATCAGACGGTAGATATTTTGTCAACGGGCAATTATCACAACCGGCCCGGGGAAGATCGGTCCCCTCATGAACTTTTTTGGTCAGGGCTGCAACAGCTGCCTTGCTGTCGGCATAAATGTTTTCCTTGCCTATTTTATGAATAAGCCCCGTGCGGTTCATAACCTTGGCGACCTGTCCTTTAATACCGCACATTGCAAAACCAAGGCCTGCGCTCTCCATCCGTTTGCGGAGCATCTCCAGGGCCTCTTCACCGGAGGCATCCATGTCGTTGATGCCCCGAGCATCGAGCAGGATGTACCGAAGGTCGGGCTGTTCATTTCTGAACTTGAGGACCTGCTCATCCAGATAACTGGCGTTGGCAAAAAAGAGCGCACCGTCAAATCGCACGACGGAGATATGGCGACACCCCTTCAGGCGATAATCTTCAGCACAGCTCAGCACGTTCTCCTCATTCAAAGAGAGGCTGGCCACCACCGGGCGCATGGATTTATAGAGAAAGACCGTCATCGACAGCACAACGCCGACCATGATACCCTTGTCAAGGTGGGGGGCAAAGTAGAGGGTGATCACAAAGCTCAAAATAGAGATAGCCCCGTCATACCACTGGGCCTTCCAGGCATGCAGAAAGCCTTTAACATTGATCAGTCCGATGACCGCCATCATGATAATTGCCGCCAGCACCGCCTGGGGAAGATGATAGAGTAAGGGGGTGAAAAAAAGCAGGGTGATGACCACCACGATGGAGGTAACCACTGCGGAAATCCCTGAAACGGCACCGGCCTGGAGATTGACGGCTGAACGGGAAAAGGAGCCGGAAACGGAATAGCTTGAGCTGACCGAACCCAGCATGTTGGCAAGCCCCTGACCTATCAGTTCCTGGTTCGGATCGATTTTCTGCCCGGTTTGAGCGGCCATGGCCTTGGCAATGGCAATGGCCTCCATGAAGCCAAGTAACGAGATAATGACCGCCGTCGGCAACAGTTTTAAGAAGCTGTTGACGGAGAGGGCCGGAACGGTAAATTTCGGCAGGCCTTCAGGAATCTGACCAACCACGGCGCCGCCGCCGACAACCTTCATTTTGGTCAGGTTCAGTGGAGAATTACCGACCTTCAGTCGCCAGATGGTGCCGTCGGTGACGCTGCCGGCAGGAACAGCACCCTTTACGAAGAAGGAATATTTCTTCTCCTTTTCAACAGCCTCGAACTTCATCTGCCTGAGGTCGGCGCGAATCTGCCCGAGATGTGCTTTGAGGGCATCCATCCTGGCTGTTAAAATTGCGGCCTGACTTTCGAGATTGATGAGTTCAATGGATTTCCCGCCATGTCCATGGCCCTCCTGGGCCTTGATCTCGGCATCGATTTTGAGGTTTATTTCCTTCCTCTCCTTGGCCAGGGATGAATTCTCCTCAATAATCTTATTAAATTCGATTACCTGCTCCTTAAGACCGGGGGCTTGCAGAGCAGAAATTTCTACCTGAACATCCTTGTTGAAGCCGGTAAAATAGGAGATACAGGTCGTGATGACAACGGCTACCAGAACATTTGGTATCCGCCGGTCGATTTTTCGTAAACCGACCATAATGATCACGGCACCGACCCCATAGATCAGTGTGGGGAAATGGGTATAGTCGAATGCGGCCTTACAGACCCGGATCATAGTCTCATAATGGTGCGTGGCCTCGTTGACATCGACCCCGAAAAATTTTGAGAACTGAGAGGTGGCGATAATGATCGCCGCGGCATTGGTAAAGCCGTTCACAACCGGATGGGAAAGAAAGTTTACGACCAGGCCAAGGCGCAATACACCGAGGGAAAACTGGAAGACCCCGACGGTAAAGGCAAGGACGATGGAATAGGCGATGAATTCGGCAGAACCGGCAGTGGCCAGCGGCTCCAGAGAGGCAGCCGACATCAGAGAAACAACCGCGACGGGTCCGGTTGCCAGTTGCCGACTGGAACCGAACAGGGCAGCCACCATAGGGGGCAGAAAAGCAGCATACAACCCGTAATAGGCCGGAAGACCGGCCAGCTGGGCATAGGCCATCGACTGCGGGATCAAAACAAGGGCAACGGTAATACCGGCCAAAAGATCAATCCTGAATTTGCCGGCATTGTACCCTTCGAACCAGGAAAGAAAGGGGAACACGTAATAAAGCATAAGGACACCTCGGATGTTCTATGTTTTAAATATGTTAGTACCCTTGCTCAAGAGCAGGAATGGCTGACACCGTGCTTCAATGCCTCCATTTTTATCTGTTCCCTCAAGAAAAGGCATATAAATTTCAGGATTGGATGTAAAAAATGCCTCGGACGTCAAGACTGTGTCCGGCCTATGGTTTTTTGTTTGAGCAGACCATTCAACTGCATGGGCAGGAGGAACAAGAGCATTGAAGCGAGCAGGGGGACGGATCAGCAAACCCGAAGAATAAGAGGCCGATGCGAAAAAAAGCAGGTCTCCGGAAGTACTGCACAGGTTATCGTTTGAAAGGGGAAAAAACACAACTGCCGACCGTTCATTACCATCAGAGGTTCCGTCAGAATACCCGGTCGACAACCAGGAATCTTACCAACTTCCCCTAAACAAATGGTTAATTTTAATAGTTAACATCATGCTCGAAATGATTTATAGCAATATCAGGCCGTTAACCATATCAAGCAAAAAATTTTAAACCCGCTGCTGACAGGTATCAACGCGGTAGGATTTCACATTTTTTTCTAAAAATGTCAAGAGAAAACAATCCAAAAGGAAACCACCTGGCATCCGGACACCAGCATAGAAACTGATAGGTTTGTTGAATTAGAATTGAGAAAACAATCTGTTCGGTGCACAGGTAATGGCTGCGGCCACCCTCACTTTCCTCTCAAAACAGGTTTCCAGGCCTCTAGCCTGGGCTGAAGGTTTTGGGGGAGGGACGTTGAACAAGGTATCAATTTACTTTCCACCGGATTTTTAGTAGATGTATTACTTCCTTGACAAGCAGAGTTCCTCTTAACAAAACCTTCTGATTTCTTTTTGGAAAAATCGGAGACAATGCAATGATCAACGCGTTTCAACTGAACCTCAGAGTCAAAATCATGTTTATCCTCGGATGTTATATCCTGGGGATCATGAGCATGGACTTCGTTTCCTATGACGATTTTAATACGACAGAGGAGAAAATCGAAATACTGGAGCTGGCCTACAGTCTGAACAATATCATTCTTGAAGCACGGCGGTATGAGAAAAATTTCCTTCTGTATAATGAGAAGGAGGCATTCCAGGAAAACAAAAGGTATCTAGCCCAGGCCATTACGACCGAAAAGGAGATTCTTGACAAGGGAGGGAAATTAAAAGTGACCCCTCTTCTGAAAGAGCTCGATGAGCAGATCGTTGCCTACGGAAAGAATATGGAGCAGCTTTCGCTGCAAATGCCCCATGATAACGGCGAACACTCCTCTGTTGTCGACCGACTCCGCGACAAGGGCAAGCAGATGACGGAGCTCACTGAAAAGATAGTTGATTTTGAGCGCAACCAGATTCATGTAAGTCTTCTCGTTCTGAAAAAACAGCTGGTGGCGTGGTCGGCCTTTGCGTTGATGCTGGGTATTCTCCTGCCCTTCCTGATGATCCTGAAGATCTTCGAACCATTGTCTATCATCAAGAAAGCCACTGAAGATATTGCACTGGGCCGCTTCAACAGGATTGAGGTAATCGATACCAAGGATGAGATGCAACAGGTCATAGAGGCCTTCAATATCATGGTCCGCGAGCTTGAACGCAGACAGGACCAACTGGTTCAATCGAAAAAGCTTTCGTCCATCGGCACACTCACTGCCGGTGTGGCGCACCAGCTCAACAATCCGCTCAATAATATTTCAACCTCCTGCCAGATTGCCATCGATGAACTGGCCTCGGGAGATATCGAATTGCTCAGTCGCATGCTGAAGAACATCGATCAGGAAACACTGCGGGCCAGGGATGTCGTCAAAGGACTTCTCGAGTTCTCCAGAGTCCAGGAATTTTCCCTGAAACCCTCGCAGCTGTCGTATGTGGTCAGCCGGGCCTTGCGGCTTGCCCAGAGCCAGGTCCCCTCCGATATCGATATGGTTGTGGAGATTCCTGAGCATATTACGCTGCCGATGGACTCACAGCGCATGCAGGAAGTTTTTATTAATCTGATTATCAATGCAGCGCAATCCATTCAAGGCAAGGGCCAAATTATGATAACCGCTGCGAAGGATGAAAACGCTGATGAAATCGTCATCGAGGTCCGCGATACAGGGCAAGGAATCCCGAAGGAGATTCAAGGACAGCTCTTCGATCCCTTCTATACGACCAAAGAAGAAGGCCAGGGTACCGGTCTCGGTCTCTCGGTTGTCTATGGTATTATTCAGAAACATCAAGGAAGCATTACTGTGCAGAGTGAAACCGGCCAGGGAGCATCGTTTTTTATCCGTCTCCCTTTAACAAGCTAAAAATACACTTTATTTCGTGAGGGCATGAAAACCCGGAAAATCCTCATTGTCGACGATGAACCTATCGCCCGTGACAATCTCGCTCATATCTTGAAAAAGGATGGGTACGTACCGCTTCTTGCTGAAAATGGCGAGCAGGCGTTAGATATCCTCCGACAGGAGGAAGTCGATCTCGTTCTCACCGATTTACGGATGAAAGGGCTGGACGGCATGGCGGTTCTTTCTGAGGCCAAAAACCTGTGGCCATCAACCGAGGTTGTGGTCATTACCGGCTACGCCAGTGTTGATACGGCTGTTGCGGCCATGCGCCAGGGAGCTTATCACTATGTTTCCAAACCCTTCAAGATAGAGGAATTGCGCGCCATCGTTGAAAAGGCCCTGGAAAAGAACCTCTTGCGCAAAGAAATTCATGCCTTGAGGGAACGGGTGTATTCCCAGACCGGAACCTCACGGATTATCGGGCAGAGCCCGAAGATCCAGGCATTGCGCGAGACCATCAATCAGGTCGCCCAACTCGACTGCAATGTGGTGATCCAGGGAGAAACCGGAACCGGCAAGGAGCTGGTGGCCAGAACCATCCATGACCTGAGCCCCCGATCGGAAAAACGGTTTGTGGCGTTCAACTGCGGCGCCTTTACCGAAGAGCTGATCACCAGCGAGCTCTTCGGCCACGAGCGCGGGGCCTTCACCGGGGCGAACAAGATCAAGAAAGGACTTCTGGAGATGGCTGAAAGAAGCACCGTTTTCTTTGATGAAATCGGAGAGCTCCCCCTTTCGATGCAGGTGAAGCTCCTGAGGGTGCTGCAGGAGCGGACCTTGCTGCGCGTCGGCGGAACAGAAGAAATTCCTATTGATATAAGGGTAGTGGCCGCAACCAACAAGGATCTGAGAAAAGAGGCTGAGGAGGGCGCCTTCAGAACCGATCTTTTCTATCGGCTGGATGTCCTGACCATTAACGTCCCTTCTCTTTCCGAACGCAGAGAGGACATCCCTCTTCTCGCCAACCATTTTCTCTCCAAACATTCCCGTCCGGAAAGGGTTGCCCCGAGGTTGTCCCTGGAGGCCGCCCAGCGGCTGATGTCCTACGAATATCCCGGCAATATCAGAGAGCTGGAGAATATCGTCCAGCGCATTTTAATCCATTGTGACGGAGAGGTGGTAGAGCCGCATCACCTTATGGACGATCTGCATACCAGTTCCGCCGTCGTCGTCCGCGACACCAGGCAGAACTGGCCGTCTTTGAATGAACATGAAAAGCGGTATATCCTGGAGGTCCTCGACGAGGTTGAGGGCAACAAATCGTCAGCTGCAAAAATTCTCGGCATCGATCGCGTTTCGCTGTGGCGCAAGATTAAACGCTATGGGCTGGAAGACCCTGACGCGTAGGGCCTGTCCGCACATACGCTTTTTCGAAATCGCATCCTGTAAACAGAGGTCTTCCTCTTCAGCATCACCCCTCTTCCAGGCCACGACCGGAATTGACTAATCGAGACCGAACAGTTTCATCTTGCGCCAGAGCGTTGTTCGCGGAACGTCAAGAATCTTGGCTGCAAGCCCCTTGTTATAGCCGGTATTCTCAAGAACTTTTTCAATATATCTCCGCTCCATTTCTTCCAGGGAATGCAATCCGGCGCCTTCGAGCGTATCGAATTCAAGTTTCTGCAGGTCCTTCGGCAGATCGTGGGCTGTAATCTCTTCGCTCTCCGTCAGGGCAACAGCTCTCTCTACGATATTTTCCAGTTCCCGGACATTACCCGGATAACTGTAATTGACGAGAATCTGCAGAGCCTGCGGTTGCATTCCGGTAACCTGCTTGTGAAATGCCAGGCTGTACTTTTCGATAAAATGGCGAATGAGAAGGGGAATGTCCTCCCGCCGCTCCGATAATTGCGGCAGGGCAATGGTTACCACATTGAGCCGGAAGTAGAGATCCTCACGGAAGGCGCCCTGTTCCACCTCATGTTTGAGATCTTTGTTGGTCGCTGCAATGATCCTGATATCCAGATCAATGGGTTTCGTGCCTCCTACGTGAAATATCTGCCTTTCCTGAATGACGTGCAGAAGCTTCACCTGCATATTCAATGGCATTTCACCAATTTCATCGAGAAATACGGTGCCTCCGGCCGCCGATTCAAGCAGACCGACCTTGGTTGCCGTCGCTCCGGTAAAGGCGCCGCGTTCATACCCGAAGAGTTCACTGTTGATCAATTCATCGGCAAAGCTGCCGCAATTAAATGCGACGAAAGGACGATCCATTCTCGGGCTGAGCCGGTGGATGGCCCGGGCCACGAGGGCCTTTCCCGTACCGCTTGCGCCTTGCACGAGGACGTTGCAGTCCACGGGAGCAACCTTGCGGATCATCGCAAACAAGTCCTGGATAACGGAACTGTTGCCGATGATCGAGGTCAGTCCCGAATCACCTTTGAGCGCCTCTCGCAGCTGCAGGTTTTCAAGGCGCATGGAGATCTTGTCCTGGGCGCCTTTGGCCAGGAGGCGGATCTCGGCGAGATTGACCGGCTTGGCGATATAATGGTAGGCGCCCTTGCGGATGGCCTCTACGGCAGTTTCCACGCTCTTGTGCCCGGTGATAATGATCACCTCGGTTTCTGATCTGAGTGCCTTGATCCGCGACAATATGTCGAGGCCATCCAGATCGGGCAGACGCATATCCAAAAAGACGATATCAAACGGTTGCTGGACCATTCGTTCCAAAAAGGAACGTCCCATGATAAAGGCCTCGACCTCAAAACCCTCGCGCAGTAGAGCCTGACTGAGCCTCCGGCAGACAATCTCCTCATCATCCACAATAGCCAGTTTAAACGTCATGATGCGGTCCATCCCATAAAGTCTTTGCCGTTCGATTCTGAAACATGGGGGAGTAAGACGGTAAATCGTGTCCCTCGACCTGCTTCGCTGAAGAGTTCAATACGGCCTCCATGCCGTTTAATGATCGCATAGCAGACCGCAAGCCCAAGGCCGGTTCCCTTTCCCACCTCCTTAGTCGTAAAAAACGGTTCGAATATTTTATGCTGGATCTCCTGTGGAATCCCCGGACCGTTGTCCTCAACGGTGAAACTGAGAAATCCGGGCGTTGCGGCCCGACCTACATGCATTCCGATCCGTCCGCCCTGTGGGGTCGCCTGTATGGCATTGAGTAACAGATTGGTAAAAACCTGCTGGAGGTTTCCGAGGTTGCCTTGAAGGATGGGGAGGTCTCTTGCAACGGAGGTTTCAAGGTGTAGGCCAACCATTTTGAACTGATTTTTGATCAGTCCAATGGTGCTTGTCAAGATCTGTGCAGGTGCGAGCGCACTGAATACCGGATTTTCTGTGCGACTGAAATCCAGGAGATTTTTTACGATATCTGCGGCACGTTCTGCCTGGCTGAGAATATCATTGATCATTTCCGTACAATCTTCATCCATTTCATCAGCATACCCCTCCCTGAGACAATCCGCAGTAAGAGCGATATTATTGATGGGATTATTTAATTCGTGCGCGATTCCTGCAGTAAACGTACCGATAGCGGCAATTTTTCTCGCCTGAATCAAATTTTCCTGATTTACCTCCAACTCATGCGCCATACGGTTGAAGGCCTCAATCAATCCGGAAATCTCTTCCAGGCGAACTCCATCATAATGAATGGGACTAAAATCCCCGCGTCCAACCAGACGCGTTGTCTCCATCACCACATCCAGGGGTTTCAACAAGGCATGGGAAATAATCCAGAGAACCAGGGCCATCAGCAACAGGAGGATGGCAAAAAATGCAAAGGGAAGAATCGAGGTCTGGGCGATGGTTGCATGGATACGTTTTCGTTTGATCTCACGAAAATGATCCGCGGCATCAATCAAGGTTTTGCCTAAATTACGAAGCATTTCAGGTTGTACCTGGTCTCCCTGGCTGATATTGCCGACCAGTTTGCGGTAATTTAGCAAGGTCTTCTGGAAATTGGAAAACGACTCCTCCCCGACAAGCCGTGGTAGATCCACTGCAAGCTCTGTAACGAGCGTATCGATGCGATCCAGGTATTCCTTGCTCTCCATCAGACTCTTATTGTCACCGTAAATCAGAAAATTTTTCTCAAACCTGCGTACCTCGAGGATATTATTCAGGACATCATCATACCCCTCACTCAGCAGCATTCGGGTTTTGAGCATGGAAAGATTCCAGAGATTAAAACCGGTGAGGGCGGTGATGGAAAGAAATGTCACGGTGAACATGATGAAAATCTTTCCCCTGATCGACCCTGGTCGCAGATATTGCAGGCAAATATGAGACAACCTCTGCCAATAAGACCTCGGCACACCACTCATCTGATAACCCTCCACAAAATAATCCGGCACCAGCTCATTCCATTTTGAAACATCCCTGTAAAGAAGATACAGGATTTTGTTTCAACATGGAACAAAAAACTATCCTGAAAAAGATACTTCCAGTCTATCTACTTAAAATAACACTATTTATTCAATAATTTGAAAGTGGCATCAACATTGCTTATTTAAAACCAGCTGAGGAGTTTCATGAAAAAAATACTTGTAGCAATTGATGGCAAACATGCAGCATGGGAGGCCCTCTCGCATGCCTGCTCTCTGGCCACACGAATTGATGTCCAACTTAATGTCCTTCTGGTGAATCCACCGGGTGGTAGACGTCTGTCCAGCGCCGAAATGGAAGTGAAGGACCAAATCAGGAAAAAGATTGAACTGCTCATCGAAGCCGCCAAGGCAGAAGGGATCAAGCTCAATTATTATGTTACGGAGGGTATTTATGATGACGAGGTGATCAGTTTTATCAACAATAACAAAATAACACTTCTGGTATATGAAACACTTGAAGGGGATACACGACCGGCAAACAAGGAGTTGGCGTCATCTCTGCGCACGCTCCGGCACAGAATATCCTGTACAATTGAGGTCGTGGCCCCTAAGAAAACACAGATCTGAACTATCACTCCTCAAGGGGGTATAAGTTCCTTCACGAAGTAATTTTCTTAAAAAAACAGGAAAATTACTTCTAAGTCACTAATCGAGAGGATTGTATGAGCCTTACAATGAATCTTTATCTCCCTATAGCCGGCAACAGTGTGAATTGTCTGGCAATATTTGGGCTTGGAGGGATTGTCGGTCTTTTGTCCGGCATCTTTGGAGTGGGCGGAGGGTTTCTGATGACACCGCTGCTTATCATGATGGGCATTCCGCCGACGGTGGCCGCATCGTCGGATTCCAACCAGATAGTCGGCGCCTCCACCTCGGGGACCCTGGCGCACTTCCGTCTGGGCAATGTCGATATCAAAATGGGCTTTCTCCTGCTCATAGGCGGTATAGCGGGCGGCACGGTGGGCGTACAGATCATCAAGATCCTGCGTCAACTGGGCAATGCCGATTTTCTCATCAGTATTACCTATGTTCTTATGCTGGGCTTCGTCGGCGGATACATGTTCCTGGAGAGTCTCCAGGCCATGCGCAAGTCTTCCCAGGGGAGGCACACCGCTCCTTCCTCTAAAAAGGAATCGGTTTACGCAAGAATGGTCCGCACGATGCCGTTCCAGACGGATTTCAAACGTTCCGGTATCCGGATTTCAGCATTGATGCCGCTGGTTCTCGGCACTCTGGTGGGAATTCTCGCAGCCATCATGGGCGTCGGCGGCGGCTTCATCATGGTCCCGGTCATGGTCTATATGCTGCGCATGCCGATGCATGTGGTCGTGGGTACCAGTCTCTTCCAGATCCTTTTTACCTGCATCAACGTCACCGTCATGCAGGCCACCCAGAACCACACCGTCGATTTTGTCCTCGCCCTTCTGCTCCTGCTGGGCTCCGCCCTCGGCACCCAGGTTGGAGCCAAGCTCGGCAAAAAACTGGGCGGAGAACAGTTGAAAATCCTTCTTGCCTCACTGGTTCTGATCGTGATGTTCAAGATGCTCTTCGATCTCCTGGTCCAACCGGATATTTTGCTAGCCTATATGGGAGGACATTAAAATGAAAACCAGTAATCACATACAGTTCGCATGGCTCTCCGTCCTTCTTCTGATGGTTTTTCCCTGCCTTTCCCTTGCTGATGAGACAGGGGGCATATCCACAACACCCACCAGTATCGAGATGGGCGCACAGTACGACGGCATCAACTTGAAGGTAAAGGGCACTGTGCCGGCCGGCAGCGATGTCATCCTGCATCTCACCGGAGCCGTCCGTGACCTGCATCTTCGACAAAAGGGCAAGGTCGGTGGTCTCCTCTGGATGAATGTCGGCACGGTGACACTGACGAATGTCCCCAATGTCTCTCTCATTGATACCTCCCGGCCATTCAGCGAGCTTGGCGGTGTTGCCTCCCCCTTCAGACTCGAAAGCCTGCGCAATGTTATCAAGATTGAGCAGGACACCAAGGCTGAACAAATCGATATCCCGCATGAACTCTTTCTCCTGAAAAAACACGAAAGGCTGTATAATGAAGCAGAGAAAGGTGTGCATCTCGGTCCGGTCGAAGGATCCATATCATCGTTTTCAGCTGAACTTGCAATCCCGTCCGCCCTTGCTCCGGGGGAATACCAGGTTGAAGCCATTGCCATTAAAGATGGTGCCGTGGTGGGCAAATATGCCACGACCGTAAGAGCTGAACTGATCGGCTTTCCCAAATGGTTAAGCAAACTTGCCTTTGAAAAAAGCCTTCTCTATGGCATATTGGCAACGGTCATCGCTGTTTTCGCCGGCCTGGCCATCGGTCTTGTATTCCAGAGCAAGGGAGCTCATTAGTACCTTACAGAATGTTTTCTTGTTTTTTTTATAAGAAAATATTCTGTCTCAAGGTACTTATACCCCCTTGAGGGGTGTTAGCAGTCATAGGGTCTCTGTATGTTACGCGTTTTGAAAAACCTGCTCGCCTTCCGGCGTCACCCGAAAAAGGTACTCCCGTTTTCTGTTCTCTTTAAGAAATTTCAGAGCATCCTAGAGAGAAACAACCAGATCCTGGAACTTATAGCCGATATGGGTGACAAGTTGGGAGGCGAGTACGTTTTTGACCGCCGCTATGTGGAGGTTGTGACGGAAAAGCTTGGAGACCTGGTCTTCAAGCTGATTTCCGATCTCAGTATCTTGAACCAGCGCAGGAACACCGAACTTTTTATTGCCTGCGAGCACATTCGTCAGGCAATCCAGGAGGAACTCTCCGGAAAACCAGTTCTCACAACGGGCAAATCCGTCCTGCCGTTAAGTGTTCTTGGCCATGAACTGACTGAACAGGCCGGCACCAAAATGGCGAACATCGGCGATATCCGCAATCGTCTGGGCCTGTCCACACCGGACGGTTTTGTCATAACATCCCATGCCTTCTCTGAATTCATGCAACACAACGGTCTACTTGCCAAGGCGGAATCAGCCATGAAATACTGGCACGACAAGGACGATGCTGCCTTAAAAGGCCTTGCCGACGAGATGCAGAAAAGTATTTTTGCGGCCTCGCTCCCGCGTAAGCTGGTCGCAGAGATACTGGCGGAGTTTGACCTGCTGGCTGAGCGATTGAAGCTGCGCAATATCACTGTAGCCATGCGCAGCAGCGCCTCTGGTGAGGATGGGGCCAGCAGTTTTGCCGGACAATACGAAACCGCGCTCAATGTCTCGCGCGACCAGCTTATTGATGGCTATCGCCGGGTAATAGCCAGTGCCTATACCTTCAAGGCCTGGCACTATCGCCTCTACAGAGGCTTTCATGAACATGAAACGACCATGGCGGTCGGTTGTCAAGTTATGGCCGAGGGTCTTGTCAGTGGAGTTCTGCACACCTACGCACCCCATCTCGCCGATCAGGTCATGGTCGCAAACGCGGTATGGGGGCTCTGTTCCCCTGTGGTACGAGGAGAGCGAGCGACGGATACCATCGTCTTTGATCGCACTCCTCCCTACACCCTGCGCTCACTTTTAGTCGCCGACAAGGCACAACGTCTCGTGCTTGCCCCTGGAGGAGGCACGGTCTGGGAAGATACACCGGAAGAACTGCATGAAGCCCCGAGCCTGAGCGAGGAGCAAATGAAAAACCTTGCCGAGGCAGCGATGACGCTCGAGCGCTATTACAAACGACCTCTGGAAATTGAATGGACTTACGATTTGGCGGGCAACCTGCAGATTTTGCAGTCGCGGCCGTTGCGTTACTGGGGTGCCTCACCCGCATCAGAGGAGCAGATAGGCAACGCTACCCGTAACGCAGAAATCGTTTTTTCGGGAAAAGGGTTCGTCGCCCAATGCGGTGTCGCTATTGGAGAAATATTCCTGGTTGAAAATGACGCCGATCTCGAGGCCTTCCCCCATGGCGCCATCATGCTGGCCCGGCATACTTCTCCCCGCTATGCCAGCATTATGCACAAGGCCAGAGGGATCATCACCGATGTGGGCTCCGCTACCGGCCATATGTCAACGCTGGCCCGTGAATTCCGGGTACCGACCATCGTCAACACCGAAGTGGCTACCAGCCTGTTACGTACCGGGGACGAAATCACCCTGGATGCAACCCAAAATTCCGTGTATCGAGGCCATATCACCGCTCTGGACCGTTTCGAGCTGATCGAAGAGGAGGTCTTTGAAGATTGGTACGAATACCGAATGCTTCGCCGGGTGCTCAAACATATCAGTCCGCTGAATCTCCTCAACCCGCAGGGTGATGATTTTGTCCCCGCAGCCTGTCATACCTTCCATGACATCACCCGGTTTATTCATGAGATGGCGGTTGAAGAACTTATTCACCTGAGCGAAAAACGGGAGGCACAGTATCTTTCCGCCCCTAAACGCCTGGAGGCAGATATCCCCTTAGGTCTCATGGTCATAGATGCGGGTGGCGGCACGACGTGTCCGCCGGAGGCCCGCTCCATCACTCTGGAGCAGGTCGTTTCTCTGCCGCTGCATGAGTTACTGGGGGGCCTTATCGGTTTAGGGATGTGGTGTACCGACCCTGTTCCTGTCGATCTGGGCAGCTTTATGTCAAGTGTCACCCGCACCTTTTCCTCCTCAATGGCCAGCCCGAAAGAAATCGGCAGAAACCTGGTCGTGGTCCTTCCGGATTATATGAACATCAACATGCGCCTCGGCTATCATTTTACGATTATTGATGCCTATATCTCCCAAGAGATGAACGATAATTATATCTATTTTCGGTTTCTGGGAGGAGTAACAGAATTCATCCGCCGTTCCCGAAGAGCAAGTTTCATTGCCAAGGTACTTGAACACTTCGACTTTCGAGTGGAAATACATGGAGATCTTGTGGTAGGGAGATTAAAGAAACTTTCTTTGCTCCGCATGTCGGAACGGATGCGTATGCTGGGAGGACTGGTCGGCTATACGAGGCAGCTCGACGCGCGAATGCACTCGGACGACGATATATCCAGCCATGCCGAGCTCTTTATCAACGCTATGAAAAGCGTAATCGGAGGATAAGATGATAGCAGAAAAAAATCCCGCGGGACCCCGGCTCCGCATCCTCATTCTTGATGACGAACCGATTGTCTGCAAACGGCTGAAACCCACATTTCAGAAGATGGGATATGAGGTCGAGACCTTTACGGACAGCGCTTCCGCACTGGCCAGGTTACGCGAGACTACCTTCAATATTGTCATCACCGATCTCATGATGGAAGGCGCCGACGGCATGCAGGTTCTCCTGGGGGCCAAAGAATCATCACCGGACACCCAGGTTATCGTTATCACAGGATTTGCAACCCTGGATACAGCCAAGGAATCCTACAGGAAAGGCGCCTTTGATTTTGTTGCCAAACCTTTTAAGCTTGGTGATATACTGGATTGTGTCAAGCGAATTGAAGAAAAACAGCGGGGAACCAGGCTCCCCGGTCCTGATGCACAACCGTGAATTCTACCGATAGCCTGCAGAGCGCGAGAATGTGGTGGCAACGACTCATCGGAAAAAACCGGCCGGCCCGCAGAGATGCCGCCGAAATCGATATCTGGCGCCTGCAATCTCTTTTCAATAATTTCAGAAGGATACTCTTTCTCAACAATGCCATATTGGAAGATATGGCCCATATGGAACGTGCCCTTGGGGGAGAATATATTTTCGACAGGACCTTCCTTGAGACATCGGTCCGCACCATTGCCTCACGTGTCCACCATGTTACCTACAACATTAATGCCCTGACAGGGAACGCCTACATCCCTCTCTATGATAAGTATCAGGATATCCGGACAATCCTTGACGATATCCTCTCAGGCAATGTCCGTGCCCTTGCCTGCGCCCCGGTTCTGCCTCTCCATGCCGTCGGCTGGGAGATGGAACCGCTGGTCGGCATCGATCTGGTCTGCCTGGCGGAACTGCGGCATCATCCGGGAATCCGGATGGCGGAGGGTTTTATTATCACCGCTGAAGGCACCCGGGCCCTGAGCGGACGGGAGTTGCCGGATGCGGATCGCACCCGCATCCCGATTGCAGAGGTGAGGGCGGCGATCGACGAGCAGTTCAATATCTTGCTGAGCAAACAATCGGTACGAGGTTTTTCCGTGGTGGTCACCCGGATCGAGGGCGAGGAAGAACTGGTCCGGGAACTCGGGAGGTTTTCTCTGGTGCCTGTTGCGGATGGTTCCGGAGTGGCTGTTCTTCAGGAAGGTTCGATTCTTGCTTCATCTGCAACCTTCACACCGGTGGCTCCGCCGGAAATCATCACACCCCCGCCTTCCCCAGACAGCCTCCCTGTCGACCATTACGTCCAGGGTCTGGAGCAGATAGTCCGCACGGTTTTTTCATGGTTAGCTCCAGCCGGGAAGGAACCGGTAGACCACATTGCTGTCTTTGTCCGTCGTTCACCACCGGCGATCATTTCCGGAACCGTACAGACCCGGACAAGGATCTCCTGTTCATTTGAGACCCTGGCCATTACCGCCAACCTGCAGGATACAAATGATGCCGGTGACACCTTCCTGCTCCGCCGGACATATCCTTTCGATCTGATCCAGTCAACCATCAGTCCGCGCCCTGCCGGCTACCGTTTCCCCGACGACAGCCTCGCTACAAGCCAAGGGGCTGCGTACAGTTCGTTCGGGCGAGGATCGGCCCTGGTGGAAATCAAGATGATGAAAAGATTGGCGGAAACGGCAATGACACTTGAACGGATGCTGGGTTCGGCGGTTGCCGTGCGATGGGAGTGCCTGGGTGATGGCAGCTTCCGTATCACCGGCCTTACCCCGATGCCGGTCATGCTCGAAGAGATCCCCGGCCATGAACTGGTCCTCGAACGCGAGGCAGCAGAAATCCTCTGCCAAGGCGGCCAGATGGTACAATCGGGTGTTGCCGCGGGCAGTGTCGTCCATGTAACCGACGAGATGACTCCCTCGGACTTTCCCGCCGGGGCCGTGGCTGTCGCCCGGGCAGCCTCACCGCAATTAACCCCTGTGCTGCAGCGGGCGGCCGCCGTCATCACTGAAAACGGTACGACAACCGGTCACCTGGCCACAGTCGCCCGGGAATTGCGGCTGCCCGCCCTCTTCGGTGTCCCTGGCGCACTCGCCCTGCTTCCTCCGGGAACTGAGGTGACGGTGGATGCCGGCGAGACCACTGTCTACCGGGGGATTCTCGACCTGCTGCTGCGACACGGAGCAAGAGAAATGGACCTCTCTCCTTCCGACCCGGAATACAGGACCCTGCGCCGGCTGGTGCGTTTCATCATGCCGCTGAATCTGGTCAACCCCGAATCGCCCGACTTTTCAGCCCAGGGATGCCGGACCTTCCATGATATCATCCACTTCTGTCATGAAAAGGCGGTTGACGAACTGGCTCATTTTCAGGAGCATCGACCGGGACTGGGCGCGATCCGCACCCGGCGGATGAACCTTGGCGTACCGATGGATATACGGGTCCTCGATATCGGGGGGGGGATGACGACACCGGCCACCGACGAACCAACCGCCGACGAGGCCCGCTCCGAGCCTTTTTCGATCTTTCTGGAAGGGCTGCTCAACCCTCAGGCCTGGGCAACTGAGCTCCCCTCCCTCGGGCTCAGGGATATCCTCTCCAGCATGCCCCGCAGCATGGGCATGCTTTCCGAATCGGTCGACAGCCTCGGAGAAAACCTGGCCATTGTCAGTCATGATTATATGAATGTCAGCCTCCGTCTCGGGTATCATTTCAGTGTCATCGATGCCCATCTGGGGAGTGATGGTTCCCGCAACTACGTCTATTTCCGGTTTGCCGGAGGCCTGGCCGACCCTGAACGGCGCGGTCGCAGAGCGACCTTCATCAGCACTGTCCTCAAAGCCATGGACTTCAAGGTATCGATGAAAGGCGATCTGGTTATCGGCAGGCTGAAATCGGCAGAGTCAGCTACATTGCGTTCGGCCCTGTCCATTTTAGGGGCATTGACCGCATTTTCACGCCAGCGTGATACCGGCCTGTACAGTGATGCCGATACGAATGCCCTTTTTATACTTTTTGCCAGCACCTTTTTAAGCGCCTTCAACCGGACAATCCCGTCAGTGCATGATCAGCCGGAACCGGAGTCCGTCAAAACGGCAGATCCAGGAAATTCAGGAAAAAACGATGATACTGAGCCGCTTAATTGATATTTTCCGCAACCGGAAACAGGCGAGAGAGAAAGAGGCCCTGACGGAATTGAAGGCACGCTATCATGCCTTTCGGATATTTCTCGAAAATAACGGCAGGGCACTTGAGCTTCTTGTGACTATCGATGGTCTGCTCAATCGCGGCGAAGAAATCGAAATCCGGGCCTCGACCGAAGAGCTGCTGGCCGTTACCGGAGAGCTGGTCGACGGCCTGAACCTGCTCTCCGGAGATGGCCATGCCGGGCTTTACCCGCTCCATGGTCATATGGCCGCAGACGTGTTGAAACATCTGGATATTCTCTCCGATCATCCGACACTTCAGGCCTACTGTCCGGCACTGGACGAGCTTGCCCCCGAAGCCCAACTCCTGGCCGGGACGAAGGCAGCCAATCTGGCCCGACTTAGGCGTTTAGGGCTGCCGGTTCCCAACGGATTCGTCTGCACGACCAGAGCCTGTAAGAGGTTTATCGCAGGTGGAAAATTGGCAGCCGATATCCGCAGGATTTTACAGGAAGTTGAGTATTCGCAAAAAGATGTCCAGCAGGCAGCGACGCAGATCAAAGAGATGATTCTGCATGCACCGCTGCCCGAGGAAATTTCCACGGCGCTGACGGAGGCGTACAGACAGCTCGAAATGACGGAGGGCCGGGACGGCAATCATGCCGGACCGTTCGCTATCTCGGTACGCAGCAGTGGTGTATCGGAAGATGGAGTTGAGCACTCGTTTGCCGGCCAATACACTTCTCTCCTCAACATCACCGGCATTCAAGCACTCTTTGACGCCTACCGGGAGGTTGTGGCCAGCGGATTGAGTGCCCGGGCGCTTTCTTACCGGCAGAACGCCGGGCTGTCACTGGCCGATTTTGATTTTGCGGTATTGTGTCAGGTTATGGCTGACTCCTATTGTGCCGGTGTGCTGTTTACCCGCGATCCCTCCCAGCCGGAGAGCGAGCGCATGCTGATCAGCGCCGTCCCCGGTCTCGGAACCACTGCCGTAGACGGTTCCGCGGCAGCTGATCTCTACCGCCCCCAGCGAACTCACCAACGAAAAGTCACCCCCACCGGACACCGGGGAGGCAAGCCGAAAATCTCCAGGGCCCGCGCGGACCAACTTATGGAAGGCGCTGAAATCTCTCACAAAGCATTCCGGGAAGTGCCGGCAGCGGCAGGCGGTCTGGAGTTGGAACCCTTTCCGGCACAGGATGCTGAGGCACCCCTGTTGTCGGCTGAAATACTGGAAGAACTGGTGGACTTCGGGGAGATGCTTGAGAGTCTGGAAGGGATAGGGCAGGATGTTGAGTGGGCCTACTCAAAAGAGACGGGTTTAGCCATCCTGCAGATGCGCCCGTTGCTCCTTTCTTCCAGCAAGGGCCGAAGATTGCGCATGCCGGCGACCACTGTGCCGATCGTCTCCGGAACCTGCGCCGTGCATGGAAAGGCGGTAGGCAGAGTCCGCATTGTTCATTCGGCAGCAGAATTGATGCAGATCGACAAAACGCTCTCCGACGATACCACACTTGCACCCTGCATCCTTGTCCTGCCGCAGAGTATCGTTGATTCCGCGCGTCTTTTACAGACCTGCGCCGGACTTATCATCGAGGTCGGAAATCCGACGGATCACCTGTCCTGCATCGCCCGCGAATATGGTGTGCCGATGATCACCGGCGCTCAAACGGCTGTGTCGCGACTGCGTGAAGGGCAATGGGTCATTGTCGATGCCGACCAGGGCATGGTCCTGGAGGCCCCTGACTCCATCCGGGACGCCGTTTCCCAGGCCCACACGGAACAGCAGACGGCACGGAGGAAGAAGGATTATCCCGGCCCGGCGCAGACGAGACACACCATCGTGCCGCCGGAGAGGCAGACATTGCGAAGAATGATCGTCCCTCTTAACCTGACCGATGCCTACGGCCCGACATTTTCCCGGATGGAGTGCAGGTCTATCCACGATATCATCCGCTATACCCATGAAAAGGCGGTGCTCGCCATGTTCGATGCCGGGGATATGATCATGGAGGAGGCGGGTGGTCTGTTGCGGCCTCTGGATATCGGCGTTCCCTTCTCTTTTCTGGTGATAGATGTCGGAGGTGGGGTACGCAGGGAGGAAAAGACCTCTTTGCGGCAACGACTGGCGCTGCAGCACCCTTTGTCCAGAGCAGACATCCTTTCGGTGCCGCTGGCCGCACTCTGTGACGGACTGACCACACCGGGGCTTAGCTGGCATTCCGGACCGGACATCGACGCCCTGCCGGGAATTATGTCCCGGAGCATGCTGGACACACGGGGTGCCCGCCCGGCAGGATCATTCAACTACGCCCTGGCCGCCCGTGACTATCTCAACCTCAACGCCAGGGTCGAGTTCCACTTTGCGATGCTCGACGCCGTATGCGGAAAAGATACACATGCCAACTATATCCGCTTCCGGTTTAAAGGGGGTGGGGCAGGACTCGAACGCGGCCATCGGCGGGCGGTCTTTCTCCGCCGGGTTCTTGAAGCCAACGCATTTTACACAACGGTAGCGGGTGATTTGATTACCGCCTCGCTGACAGGGGCCACAAAAGAGGTTGTTCATGCGCGGCTGGTCATGATCGGACGACTGCTCGGCTTCAGCAGATTTCTGGATGGGGTCATGACGAACGACGAAACTCCCGAGAAATTGGCTGAGGCATTTCTTGCCGGACGATTTGACACACGGGTCGTACAGAAAGAACTGGAAAAGGGTCGATTATAGGGGCGAATTGCCTCAGGCGTGATAGAAACGCAGATCCGGCAACTCCACCGCGGTCAGGAAATTACCATACACCGCTCCTGTGTCGATGCCGATGCGGTCGGTCATGACCAGCGGAGTTTCAAAAGGCACGTGGCCGAATACGATGATTTGTCCCGTCAAGCAGAAGTCTTCCCTGGCTAATCGCCTGCTGGCCAGAAGACTTGCCTCGGCATACCGCTGAGACTGCGGGGCATCCGTCCTTGTTTTCGCCAGGGCCAGTTTCTCTTCATCGATATCCGCATGGGTAAAAAGATAGTTACCGGCGACAAAGGAAAACTTGAGCGTCTGCAAGAAATCCTGATGTTCCGGAGGCATACAGGAAAGGTCCCGGATCATGCGCACCGAAGAGCCATAGCTTGCCGCCGTCGCCTCGACCCCCATCGTGCGCAACATATGCAGGGTTTCCACATCCCCCGTTGCCGCATAGTCCAAGAGCGCCTGTTCATGGTTTCCTTTGAGAAAAACCACCTGGTTACAGGTTGCTCTGATGTGCAGAAGGGTGTCGAGAACCTTTCTGGAATCCGGCCCCCTATTGATATAATCTCCAAGAAAAACAATAATATCCTCGTCGTTATCGACAGGCAGGCGTCCCAGAAGGCTACTAAGCTTGTTATTACAGCCATGGATATCACCTATTGCAAATATCTTTCGTACCGGCGGAAACATTACCTACCTCTTGGCCTCAAGGACCCTGTCGACGACCTCATCTGCACTAGCTACAAGCGCCAGTTCGAGCCCTTCTTTCACGTCGATGTCAAGGGCTTCAACCTCTTCTTTGTTGGCCCGCGGCAATATAACACACCGCACACCCGCCCGTTTGGCGGCAAGAATTTTTTCTCTGATACCACTGATGGGGAGAACCCGCCCGCTGAGCGTCATTTCGCCCGTGAGCGCCACATCCCGGCGGGCTGGACGCCGGGTGAGGAGGGACAGAAGCGCTGCAAATATGGTTATGCCTGCTGATGGTCCGTCTTTCGGAATGGCCCCGGAGGGAAAGTGGATATGGATGTCGATGTCTTTGAAAAAATTGTCGATTATGCCGAATTCGAGAGTCCTGCTCCGGATAAAACTAAGCACGGTCTGTGCCGATTCCTGCAACACATCACCTAGCGAACCCGTCAACAGAAGCCTCCCCGAGCCGGGCATTGAGACGGTTTCGACATTGATGATCTCGCCTCCCGTCTCGGCCCAGACAAGGCCTGTCGCAATACCGATTCGCGCCTCCGCTTCCGCCGCTTCCCGGAAAAATTTCCGTGGGCCGAGAAGACGGGAAACGGTGTCGGCGTCCATTTCCACGGTCTGGTCATACTTCTCTGTTTTCAAACTGAGCAGCGCAATTTTTCGACAGATATCGGCAAGTTCCCTTTCAAGATTCCGCAGCCCCGATTCTCTCGTATAGTCTGAAATCACCCGCGAAATCGCTTCCGGAGAAAAATGAACAGTCTCTCTGGGCAACCCTGCGGCCTTGAGTTGCCGGGGCAGAATGAACTGTTGCGCGATCTTCAGCTTCTCCTTTTCAGTATATCCTGCAAATTCGATGCGCTCCATACGATCGAGAAGAGGGCCGGGGATTTTTGAAATATCATTAGCCGTAGCAATAAACATGATCCGGGAAAGGTCAAAAGGAACATCCAGATAGTGGTCCGAAAATCGGACATTCTGTTCAGGATCAAGGACCTCAAGAAATACAGAGGCCAGATCGCCGCGAAAATCCTGACCGATTTTATCTATCTCGTCCAGCATAAAAACCGGATTATTGACTCCCACCCGCCTCAACTCCGTGATAATACGACCGGGCAGGGCGCCGACGTAAGTTCGCCTGTGGCCGCGCAATTCTGCCTCATCCCTGAGACCCGCAAGAGACACTCGCACGAACTGACGCTGCAGGGCCTCGGCAATGGCCCGGCCGACCGAGGTCTTGCCGGTGCCGGGAGGCCCGGTGAAGCAGAGTATCGGGCCTTTGCCCATTTCGACGAAGATCTTCTTTTCCAGAACCTCTTTTACTGTCTTGCGCAACTCGTCGAGGTTAACGGGCTTTCCGAGGTAATGAGCCGCCCCTTTCTTCAGGGCCTCCACCGCTGAGCTGACAGTGGCAAAGCCCGTCACCATGATCACTGGGATATCCGGAGACGCCCGGTTGATCTGCTGCAGCAGTTCAATACCGTCCATACGCTCCATCTTCAGATCGGTGATAACCAGATCTATGTCCGTCCTGGCCAGAACCTTCAGGGCCTCAAGGCCGTTATCGGCACTGTGACAGATGTACCCGTCCTTTTTCAGCACATGTTCCATATTGGAACGGGCTATCTCTTCATCATCGACGATCAGGATATTCTGCTGCGCCTTGCTGCACAGGGTCTTGGCGGCCAGAAATTCAAGAATCCGTTGTTTGACCTGGGAGAGGCCATAGTGCCTGGTATCGAGAAGAGACTGGGCCCGAGCCAGTTCAAGTTTGCCCTGCGAGGATGTGTTCCACGGCAAAGAGAGCACCAGTTCTATATAATTGAAACCGACGGAATACTCGGCAACAGCAGAATCGGTTTTCTCGAGTTTTTCAAGCTCCTTGGAAACCGCCTCGGTGACATAAGGAGGAAGACCTGCCTCATCTATCCGGGAGCGAAGCTTAGCCAGGGGAGAGACTGGCTCCGATGTCCCCTGGGGCGATTCCACAACATGTTCAACTTTTCTTTTAAAAAACATACCACCTTCCCCTTACAGTTTTCCCTGTTATCCCAGAAAACGGGACGCTACCCAAACGATGATAACGTTTCCCCGCCATATGGAAATTCAGCCGGCTCCTGGTCACCCGTCGAATAAATGATCCAAACCCGTCGAAATGAAATGCAATATTAATTCCAGTCTGCATCTTTCGATCAGCTATCCTGTAAAAAAACTCTCTGCAATATTCTCCCCTTCTCAATAAAAAACGTCAGTAGAGGCACCTATCCTACCCCCAACCGACCAGCCCGACAATCCTTCTTTTCAATATGACGGCCAGATCGGCCACCCGGTCTCTGTCCATCTGCCCGAATTGGATAATCTGCCGAGGAGTTACCTCTCATACTCATTCCGCGTCGTGTTGCATCCTGCACAGGGATGTTGCAATATGTAACACTCGATTAAACATATCCCGCTAAATTTCTGTGATATTGTTGCTCTCTGCAACACCCTAATTAATCTCATCTATTCACAGTAAAATATATTGTTATAAATCAATATATTACACAAACAAGAAGACTTGGCATAGTTTTTGAGAATAGAGAGCAAACACATAATCATTTTCGCATACGGGACGATCATGGGACAAGAAAATACATCCATCTTTACAGAGCAATCGGCAACTGAGATATCCGAAGGCGACTTCCCGGCACCGGCACGGAATAAAACACCGTATATCCTGGTCGTCACCAGGAACGGCCATATGGCCGAACCGGTGATGGACTATGCCCTTAATGTCGCAGAACGTCTGAAATATTCTATACTTGCCGCCTATATAAACACCCTGCCGTTTTACCGTGACGGCGGAAGACGGAGCAAACTTTTCGCCGCAGCCATGCTGGAAAGTTCAAAGCTGTTCAGGGAAAAGGGCGAGGCCAGGTCCATCCCGATCGAACACACAGACGCATCAGGGAAAATAGGCAGGGCCGTTAAACATCTCTGTCATTTGGAAAAACATATTGAGTTTGTCGTCATAGATCAAGGAATCAGCATGAAAGAGGTGTCCTCTCAATCTCCTGTTCCCGTATTCAGCGTCATTTACACCCAAGCAAAGGCAGGTCGTGTTTCCAAGACCACTCACAATAGAACTTTAAATGAAGGAGTATCGCGTATGTCCACAACCACAAGCAAAAAACGACATGTAAAGAATTGTTTCATCTTTGGGGCTCTTACTGCCGGGCTGTATGCAGCAGTCTTTACCAACCAGGAACTCGTTATGAAATATTTTACCAAAGGCGGTTTCTTTGCCCTTTTGCCTGTTGCCGTTGTCTTTGCCCTTTCCTATGTCCATGGCAATTTCACGAGTTCGTTCTGGTCGGCTCTCGGCATTGAAGGTTCTAAAACCACCGCGACAAAGAAGGCGGATATCCGCAAGGATGCCCCTGCTTCCGTCGATATCAGAAAAGACACCAGACCTCGCGCCCAGGTAAATGCCTGATATTTCAATAACGCCAGGCCTTAAAGATGCACACAAGATAAGAGAATCAATACCTTGATGAGAGAAAATTTAACTATTCGGAGAGAACCATGCACGGACCAGTCACGGAAGTACTTCAATTTATAGATCTCACTACATACACCGTCGTCTTTTTATTCATCGTCGGTTTTATCGGCGGGCTGGTGAGCGGTTTCATCGGCTCCGGCGGGGCCTTTGTTCTGACTCCCGGCATGATGAGCCTGGGTGTACCGGGGACCGTCGCGGTCGCCAGTAATATGTGCCACAAGTTCCCTAAGGCCCTGGTCGGTGCCATCAAGCGCTATAAATACGGCCAGGTCGACATCAAGCTTGGCCTCATCATGGGCGTTTTTGCCGAGATCGGTGTCCAGGTTGGTATCATGATACAACGGCATATCCTGGAAAAATTCGGCCCGGCAGGTTCCAACCTCTATGTCAGTTTCATCTTTGTCCTGGTACTGGTTATTGTCGGTGGCTATGTCATGCGTGACGCCATCAAGATGAAGAGTGCCGTTGGAGATGCCGTCGTGACCCCTCCTATTGCCAAACGCCTGCAAAAGATCGAACTCTGGCCGATGCTTACCTTCAAGACCGCCAACCTCCGGATAAGCATGTGGTTTCTTATTCCTGTCGCCCTGGCTACCGGCATGCTGGCCGCGACCATTGCTGTGGGAGGCTTTATCGGGGTTCCTGGACTTATGTATATCATCGGTGCCACCAGCATTGTTGCCTCGGCATCTGAACTGGTTATCGCCTTCGTCATGGGACTGGGCGGCACACTGATCTGGGCCTATTACGGCACGGTCGATATCCGTCTGGTCATGATCATTCTTGCCGGTTCTTTGTTCGGCGTCCAACTTGGCGCCATCGGCACCACCTATGTAAAAGACTATATGATCAAATACGTTATGGCCACCATCATGCTGATCGTTGCGGTGAGCAGATTTCTGGCTATCCCGAAGTATCTGAACCAATTGAACGTCACCTCCCTTTCCGAGGGCATTGTAAAAATCATGACCCAGACCAGCTTCTACGTCATGTGTTTCGCCCTCCTGGTCGGTGCCGGTATCATTCTGTTTAATCTGTTTAAAGCCCGAAGTCTTGAAAAGGCAATACCTGTACCTGTGAGAGGATAGTCATGTCCAGTACAGTCAGGACCATTCTGGTAGCCATTGACCCAACGCCCACCGGTCAATCTACATTCCGGCAGGCAATTCGATTGGCAGCGTCCATGCGGGCAAAGTTAGTCGCCGTTTCGGTTGCTCCTCGATATGAGGGAAACATGAATCGTTGGAAAATCGATGACGCAGACGAGCAGATGGGCAATCTCTTTAAAAATTGTCTGCAGGATGCTGAAAAAACGGCAGCATCTCTTGGTCAATCGGTACGGACCGTCTACAGAATGGGAGACCCCGGCGAGGAAATTGCCACTCTGGCCGAAGAGGCAGGAGCAGGGCTTCTGGTCATCGGTTCCCCGAAACGTTCCTTTGTCGAACGTGTGCTGCTTGGACGCATAGCCGCGCAGATTGTCGGTTTGAGTCCCTGCGATGTTCTGATGGTCCCTGAAAACGCCGAAGTCAATTTTTCCCGGATCCTGGTGGGAATCGATGGGTCACGGCACAGCATGGAGGCAGGACAACGCGCCATCGACCTGGCACTGAGCTACGGAGGCGAGGTACATGCCCTTGCCGTCCTTGATGTCCCTGTCGATCGCAGCCTGCTGTTCGGGGTACTTGCCGAGGCTGAGACCAAAAACTTTTCCGCCTTGGAAACGGTGGCAGGACAGGGGAAAAAGATGGGTGTATCCGTGGTCACAAAACTCGGAGATGGCTCCCCTTATGTAACCATTGTCAAATACGGCGAGGAAAAACAGATGGACCTGATTGTCCTTGGATCATATGGCCGGACCGCTCTGACAAGATTGCTGTTGGGAAGTGTGGTGGAACGGGTGGCGGCGCTCTCGCACCTTCCCACTCTGGTTGTTAAAAAACTGGGCAGCAACGGGATCCGTGATCTGGTCTGATATTTTTTACCCCTACTCTATCAGGTTGTGCAGTAACGGTCTTAAAAAACAGAACAAGAGCTTATGTCAAACGCTTGCAGCAAGGAGGATGGATTATGGAACTGAGTCAGTATTTTACAGCACTTGTGCTGGGTATATGTGTCACCCATTTGTTATGGACGGCCAGTGCACATATCAGCACCTGGCGGGATGTTCGCAAAAATAGCCGTTCGCAGAAAACGTCTGTCAATGCGGAACCCATTCAAGAGAGAAGTGACTGGTATGTCTTTTTCAGCTGTGCTGATCTCGTCGGGCCGGACCGGGGTAAAAAGAGCACTGCTTCCGTCAAAGAGATCAGGCCCCAAACGCCGCCGAAAAACCCGCGGCCGCTGGCAAGGCCCAGTGCTTAAAGTTAAAGCAACCTCCGTTCCAGTCTTCTTCACTGCTTCCCAATCGGACTGCGCGTCAGCACAGTCTGGTTGGGACAACAAAAGGCAGGTCTTCCTTATCGCATCACCCTTCCGGAAAAGAGGCATCGGAAAATTTCCACCGATAGCTTATCTCCTTGTCTTTCATGTTGCTGTTTCGTAGAATTCAACAATCCACATAAACTTTCTTACATTTTCTACGGCTGCCACACCGGATCTTGGACTATTCAACAGAACCAGAAGAGATTTTCTCTCAGTTAAGTGCCGAGAGATATTGTGAATTCTATGATATCGAGATGACCGGTTTCGATGCCGATCTGGGATTCTATCTCTCCGCCCTTGAAGAAAGGATGGACATTCTGGAACTTGGCTGCGGCAGCGGCCGACTTACACGGGCACTTGCAGCCCGTGGCCACAGGGTAACCGGCATTGATATCTCTTGCGAGATGCTTGCCAGGGCATCGAAGGAAGATACTACGAATATAACCTATCTCTGCGAAGACATGGCAAATTTTTCACTTCAAAAGAGGTTCGGCGCCATTATTATCCCCTACAATACATTAAATCTTCTGGGAGAACCGGGTAAGGTGAAGGACTGCCTTCAGCACAGCAGAAATCATCTGCAGGAAAACGGCCTCCTTTTGCTCGAGATCTTTCTTGCCAACGCTCAGCCTGTCCCCACTGAAAATGCCAAAACCTTCCAGTTTCAAATCTACACGACACCGGACGGTGGAAAAATAATCAAAGAGACCCTTAAACATTACAGGGAGGAGGAACAGCTTATTATCTTACGGGAAAGATATCGTGTCCGGCCGGCAACCGGGAAAGGAGAGGATCTCAGTCATAGCATGAAGTTGCTGGCCCTCCCCCATGCAGCCTGGGTTCGACTGATTACTGCGGCAGGATTCACAATCACTACGCAGTATGGCGACTATTCCTTATCCCCGTTCGTTACAGGAAAAGACAGCCGGCTCCTCCTGACCGCACGTGCTCAATAAGCTGGTCTATAAATCTTGACTCACATTATTTTTAAAAAAAGCCGCAATAAAAATGAATTCTTGACCTGAATCAAGGATAGCACCCTCCCCTTTCTGTATATTCAAAGCATCAAAGGACGAACCCCCAGGAATACATTCGTCCCCGTACTTCGAATCAGCACATTGAAACGTCTCGCCCCATATGCTCAAATCACGGTATCTGCATTTGTGGATATCAAAAAATTTTCAGGAGGAAACATCATGTTTTGTAATCAATGCGAACAGACAGCCCAGGGAACCGGTTGCACTAAAATCGGTGTATGTGGAAAACAAGGAGAAGTCGCGTATCTGCAGGATCTTCTTACCTATGCCTTGCAGGGGCTCTCGCTTGTCGCCAATGAAGGCCGGAAAGTCGGGGTAATCGATAATGCCATTAATCTGTTCACCGCCGAGGCTATTTTTTCCTGTCTTACCAATGTTGACTTTGACCCGGCTCGCTTCCAGAATTGGATTTATAAGACTGTCCAACTCCGTGAGTCCATGAAAGAAAAGGTTAAAGCAGCCGGCGGTACTGTTAAATTTGAGGCTGATGCAGCCTCCTTTACTCCCGCTGAGACCCTCAGTGGTCTGGAGGCCCAGGGGGAACAGCTGAATTTCATCAAGTCGCTCGACGACAACGAAGACCTTCGTTCTTTGAAGCAGATCTCACTTTTCGGTCTCCGAGGTCTGGCTGCCTATACCGACCATGCCGCCATCCTCGGTCAGCAGGACGATACCGTCTATGCCTTTATCCATGAGGCCATGTCTCAACTCACCCGCAAGGATCTCGGGCTGAACGACCTGGTCGGACTCGCCCTGAAGTGCGGAACCGTGAACCTGAGGGCCATGGAACTCCTTGATGCCGGTAATACCGGTACCTACGGCCATCCTGTTCCGACCGAGGTCCCCCTCGGCCAGAAGAAGGGCAAGGCCATCCTTGTAACCGGCCATGACCTGAAAGACCTGGACATGCTGCTGCAACAGACCAAAGGAAAAGGGATCACCGTCTATACCCATGGCGAGATGCTGCCCTGTCACGGCTATCCGGAATTGAAAAAATACGACCACTTTTATGGCCATTACGGCACCGCCTGGCAGAATCAGCATAAAGAAATGGATGTCTTCCCCGGCGCCATCCTCTTTACCACCAACTGTATCCAGAAACCGAAAGATTCGTACAAGGCCAATGTATTCACCACCGGCCTGGTCGGCTGGCCCGGTGTCACCCATATCGGCGCCGGCAAGGATTTTTCCCCGGTCATCAACCGGGCCCTCGCTCTGGATGGATTCACCGGGGATGCCGCCAAGGGCACTGTCCTGGTCGGCTTTGCCAGAAATGCCGTCCTGGGTGTTGCCGACAAGGTCATCGAGGCCGTAAAATCCAAGGCCATTCGCCATTTTTTCCTGGTCGGCGGCTGTGATGGTGCTAAATCCGGACGCAATTATTATACTGAATTCGTCGAGAAGGTCCCGTCGGATTGCATCGTCCTGACCCTGGCCTGCGGCAAATTCCGCTTCTTTGACAAGAAACTGGGCGATATCGGCGGCATCCCGCGTCTGCTCGACGTTGGACAATGCAATGATGCCTACTCGGCCATCCAGATCGCGGTTGCCCTGGCCGGTGCCTTTAATTGCGGGGTCAATGATCTGCCTCTGTCGATGATCCTTTCCTGGTATGAGCAGAAGGCCGTCGTCATTCTGCTGACTCTGCTCAGTCTGGGCATCAAGGACATCCGTCTCGGACCGTCCCTGCCGGCATTCATCACCCCGAACGTGTTGAATGTACTGGTGGAAAATTTCGCAATCAAACCGATTGCGGCTACCCCGGACGAGGATCTGAAGACAATTCTGGGCTAAGGCCGGAAGTACTTCTCATCCCACCAAGACGGGACACGCATCACCGTGTCCCGTCTTTTTTTGTCCTTTCGGTTCCATCTTCAATTTTCTTAATTTTTCTTTTCCGGTTTGACCCAGGTCAAAGATATTCCAAGCCATTCTGATAGACTGAGCTTAGAATATCGGTATAGGACCGATAAAATCCGACTCACCCTGATGGCAACAAGATATACTTGAATTCCATCATCTTTATCAGCGAGGCAGACAATGAAAAGCATGCGAAAAATAATCAAGATCGACGAAGAACTCTGTAATGGCTGTGGTCAGTGCGTTCCCGATTGTGCGGAAGGGTCTCTGGCCATCATCGACGGAAAGGCGCGACTAGTGGCCGATAAGTTCTGCGACGGTCTGGGCGCCTGTCTCGGCGCCTGTCCGACCGGAGCGCTGACCATAGTGGAACGGGAGGCGGATGAATTCGATGAAGAGGCCGTGGAAGAGTATCTTGCCGCAAAGGAGAAAGAGGCGAAACCAGCCCCCCCAGCCAATCTGCCGTGCGGTTGTGCGTCATCCCACTTGCAGACATTTACGCCTAAATCCTCTTGCCAGGCCGCCAATACACCCACGGTCCAGTCTCCGGGGGCCCATTCGAATTCCGTGCTCAACCACTGGCCGATCCAGATCCGTCTGATCCCGCCGCATGCGCCCTTTTTACAGAATGCCGACCTGCTGATCGTGGCCGACTGTACGGCCGTTGCCGTCGCCGGTTTTCAGCAGAAATACATGGTCGGCAAGACGGTCATGATGGGCTGTCCGAAATTTGATGATGCTGAAGGCTATTCCCAGAGGTTTGCCGAGATCATCGAGACCTGCAACCTGAAGAGTCTAACCATCCTGATCATGGAAGTCCCGTGCTGTTCGGCCATGAATGTGATTATCAAAAAGGCGATAAAGAAGGCCGGGAAAACCGTGCCGGTCGAGCAGATCACCATTTCGACCCGGGGTGAGGAACTGGAGCGGATCAGTTGGTAATGTGACCATTGCCTGTACAAACATGGGGGGATCACGACATGATTTTCGATGGTTTTTGTCAGTAGATACAGACACAAAATATGATTGTATAATAGAAAAAGTTGATGATTGTGCTCAGATATATTGGTATCATCCAAGAATCTAACCGCATCTAGATCAAGAGATTATGCTAGAATTTACGGAGATTACCATGTTGAAAACAAGTCTCGTTATGTCATTGTTTTTTTGGTTTTTCTTTTTTTGTATCCAGCCTGTTATGCTCTTTGCGGGCAAAGGAGACAAGGTGATTCTGGCACATCCTGTCACTGTCTATCCCGGTAGTATCCGAGAAGTTGCAACTGAGAGGACTATCTGGCTTACAAAGGACAAATTTGCTGACGTCAAAAAATATTATGAGACGAAAAAAGATCCTGGCGATCGTCTCGAACCCTTCCGGAAGGAGAATGAAACCGGGATAAATCTTGTTTTTCATAAGACCATCAATGGCCAAAACCAGTCAGTCCTGGAGGCCCAGGTTTCATCCCGTACCCCCGACAGCAACTTCCATAAGGCCTTGAGAGAATTACAGGCACAGGCCGCAATGGGAAAGCACAGTCAAGCTGAGTATCAGCAATTGGAAGAGAAATATAAGGATCTTCATCTTGCCTACTTTCGCCAGATAGAAGATGCAGACGGTCGGATGATAAGCGAAGGAGAGGTGATTTACCGAAAAGCCTGGAAGGAAGCCCATCCCAAAACAAAATCGACGGATTCAGCCGCAGAACACACCGAGGGCAAAGCCAGGGCGCAGGAGCAAAAAAGACAGATGCAGGAACTGAAAACCAAGGGCGACATTGCTGAAACTATGCAATTGGCCCAGCAGTCAAACAAATCCCCCAGTCAGACCTCTGCCGACGCAGCTGCCATGTCGGCTATGAATCGCGACACCTGGGATCTTTGGGTAAAATGCCTTGAAGATGTTAACAGGGCTGCATTTTGGACACGGCTGTACTTTAACAGCAACGCATTAGGGCAATAGCAGAGAATGAACTCGCGGGACACCTATTGTGTTTTTTCGCTCAGAGACAGCTTGATTCCTGCGGCTGTCCCGGTAATCCCAAGCCCCACAGCCTGCAGGAGTTGGAATATCGGCCTGCCGAAACAGAACAACTCTTCGGCAAGAGGCAGGTCATGGGCTTTTACCACCTGGTCACGAAAGCCCAAATCGGCATCGACCAGCCTCTGCAGTTCAGCAAGGTCATGTAAGGAATCAGCCAGGAGAGCATCACGAATGAGCTCCATATCGGGACAGGGACAAAGCCGTTCGTGTTCTTCGACCAGCAGACGCAGGGGATCTCCCACGGCCAGGATATCCAGCCTGGTCAACAGATCTTTTCCGATACGTGCCAGAATTTCATCGGGATCCCAACACTTCAGCACCCGGCAGGCTGATGGCCGCAACGCATACATGGTACAACCCTTTCCGGCTGCATAATAGAAACAGCGCCACTCCCGGGCAGTACCGCAGATCTTCACCAGTTCATACGCCACCGCCTGGACCCGGCCGGTGAGCGGGTCGTGGGCGAGTTCCCCTTTACGGATAGTTATCAAACTGTTGACAGGAAGTTTCCCGCTTCTGATAATTGCGAGATCTTCGATATGGAGAGCCGGGCCGCCTTTCAGGCAGCAGGTCCCGCATTGCCTGCATTTTGTCTGTATTTCGTTCATTGCCTTCCCCGGCAGCATGATTCGACCTGGCCAGGTCGCGTTAAAAATCAATCACAAAGCTATAGACGCCTTCTTCGACCATGCTCTGCACCTTGCAGCCGGAGTGATTGAAGACGGCCTGCATCCTTTTGTTATTGCGAAGCACCTCGGCGGTAAAACCGGAAATCCCGCCGGCCTTGGCGATCTTGACCAGATGCTTGAACATGAAGGTGCCGAGCCCCTTGCTCTGCCACTCGTCCCGAATAACGAAGGCCACCTCGGCCCGGTTGGTCCGTTCATCCAGATAATATCTTCCGACAATGATGATTTCATCGCCGAAGGCCTCCGGCAGAGTCCCGACAATTGCAACATCCTTTCGATGATCGACGTAGACAAAATTCTGGATCTGTTTCTGTCCGAAACGCTGACTGTGGCTCATGAACCGATAATAGATGGTCTCCTGGGACAGATCATAGAGCAGACCGCGCATCATCGGCTCATCGGTCGGATGGATCGGCCGGAAATGGATGACCGTCCCGTCATTGAGCAGGCAGGTGGTCTTCATATAATCCTGGGACGGAACAATGAATTTTCCCTCCACATCGGCAAACTCCTGCCGGATGAACTTTGCCTCAACGGCCTCTTTTAGGAGGTGCGGACGATGGTCGGGATGGGCAATCGAGATTAAGGCTAAAGTCCGGTCCTGCACCGATTTCCCGTGCAGATAGGCGACACCGTTTTCGGTAACGACATAATGCACGGTCCCCCTGCTGATCACTACCCCCGAGCCCGAGGCAAGATTCGAGACGATGCGCGACCTGCCGTCCTCGGTCGTGGAAGGCATGACGATGATTGGGCGACCGTCGCTGGAATAGGCGGCCCCCCGGTTGAAATCCACCTGGCCGCCGATACCGGAGGAAAAGTTTCCGCTCTCCGAATCGGAACAGATCTGCCCGGTGAGATCAATCTCGAGGGCCATATTGATCGCGACCATCTTATTCTGTTTTCCGATGATCTTCGCGTCGTTCACATAGCGGGTCGGCCTGAAGGAAAACTTTGGATTATCATTGATATACCGATAGAGTTTGTGAGATCCCATCGCAAAACTGGCAACCACCTTTCCCCGGTCCGTAGATTTCCGGATCCCGGTCACGGCCCCTGACTCCATCAGGTTCATGATCTCATCCGACATCAGTTCCGTGTGAATGGCCAGATCACGCTTGCCGGTCAGAAAGGGAGCGACCACCTGGGGGATGCGGCCAAGGCCCGGAACACGCCCCATTCCGAATTCCACCGTCGCCCCATCCGGCACCAGGGCAGCCACAAGCTTGCCGATCTTTTTCCCCACCTCGGTCCCCGGCTCCTCATCCCTTTCAATGAGCGGCATATCGGCCTCCACCAGGATATCCAGGTCATAGACATCAATCAGGCTATCCCCTCGGGTCCAGGGCATCTGCGGGTTCACTTGGGCAATCACCAGGGATGCGTTTTCGGCGGCACTTTTTACGATATCAACCGAGATGCCGAGGCTCATTTTCCCCCTGCTGTCGGGAGGGGTGACCTGTATCAGGGCCACATCAAGCGGCAGCTGGCCGGAATCAAACAGCATCGGGATATCCGACATCAGAATGGGCGTATAATCGCCGCGACCTTCGCGAAAGATATTGCGGACATTATGACCGATGAAAAAAGAGTTGACCTTGAAACAGTCAGCATATTTCTGTTCCGCATAAGGTGCATTCCCTTTGGTCATCAGCTGCACGATCTCAACATCCGCCAGGGTTCTGGCAGCATCGGTCATCGCCTCGACCAGGATCGTCGGCTCTCCGCAGCCGGTCCCGAGAAAAACCCGGTTTCCGGACTTGATGTTTCCAAGCGCCTTCCTGGGCGTCTGGATCATATCCTTATATTTTTCTTTCCAGTTCGCATCGTATTCCATGTTGCCACCCTGCTACTCTCGTTAATCTCTTCCATCTATCAAAAAGACGGGAAAAAAATTGTAATAAGCGTTCCACCCCCGCTACAGAGGACTCAGTGTCATCCGCACATCCACAACGATCGGCTCCGAGCCGAATTCACCAACAATAAACGGGTTGATATCCAGCTCAAGAATCTGCGGAAAATCGGTGGTCAACTGGCTGATCCGCTGCAGACCTGAGGCAATCGCCCCGATATCCACCCTTTTTTGTCCGCGTTTTCCCTCCAGCATGGCATACGATCTGGTGGACTTCAGCATCTGCACGGCCTCGGTCTCGGTGATAGGGGCCAGATTAAAGGTGACGTCCTTCAGGACCTCGACAAAAATACCGCCAAGTCCGAACATCAGCATCGGTCCGAACTGCGGATCCCGGTTCATGCCAAGGATGACCTCCAGGCCTTTTCCGGCCATCTCTTCTACGTAAATGCCCTCGATCACTGCATCAGGCACCCTCTTGCTGATCTTCATGATCATCAGATCAAACGCATCCTCAACGGACTCGGCATCATGCAGGTTCAACTGGACCCCGCCCGAATCACTCTTATGGATTATATTCGGGGAGGCAATTTTCATGGCCACCGGATACCCTATCCTGTCGGCTATCTCGACTGCCTCTTCGGCATTGGCGGCAAGCGAACCTTTAGGAATTCTGAACCCATAGGCACTGAGGATATCCTTGCCCTTTCCCTCACTGATCTGCAGCAGTCCATTCCGCTGCTTGCGGGTAATGATCCTCTCCACCCGCCTTTTATTGACCCTGAACCGGGTGACCCGCCGCGGAGGGCGGCTTTTCCAGAGTGAATACTGATACATCGCCCGAAGAGCAGCAACAGCCCGTTCCGGTGAATCAAAAACCGGAAGACCTGTTTCGGACAAGACCTTGCGACTGGGCAGTATCTCCTCGCCGCCCATGAAAGCAGCGAAAACGGGTTTGGAACCATCCAGGAAGCTGGCAATATCCAGGGCGGTCTGCTTCGGATAGGTCATGACCTGCGGGACCAGAATGACAAGAATCGCATCCACCTCCGGGTCACTCTGGGCGCTTTCGATGGCGGCCATATAGCGACCGGGCGGGGCATCACCCAGGACATGAACGGGACTGGGGAAAGATGCGATCCTCGGGAGTCGGTCGCGCAGGCTGCTGGTTGTATTGCTGTTGGGGGAGGCCACACACATCCCGGCCCTCTCCACCGCATCAGCGGCAATGGTTCCGGCGCCGCCGGTATTTGTGATAATAAGGATCCGGTTGCCCGCAGGTAAGGGTTGCAAAGCAAAGGCCGTGGCATAGTCAAACAGGGCCTCGAAGGAATCCGCCCGGACGACACCCGAACGTTTAAAGGCCGCTGCATAAGCGGTATCCACCGTGGCCATCACACCCGTATGAGAGGCGGCAGCCTTTAGGCCCGCCTCGGTGGTGCCTGATTTCAGCATCACCACCGGCTTGATCGAGGCTGCTTCTTCAGCGATTTTCACAAATTTTTCGCCGGTGCTGATATCCTCAAGATAACCGACAATGACCTTGGTCTGTTCGTCGGCGGCAAGTTCGGCCAGGATATCAACTTCAGTGATATCAGCTTTATTCCCGACACTTATCACCTTCGCTATCCCCAGATGACGGCCCGCTGCGAGATCAAGCATCGCCGCGCAGAGGGCGCCCGACTGCGAGAAAATGGAGATGTTCCCCGAATCCGGCATCTTTCCGGCAAACGAGGCATTCATGCAATGTGCGGTGTTGATCAAACCAAGGCAGTTAGGACCCAGAACACGGACACCATACCGTGCACACATCCTTACAATTTCCTGTTCCAGCAGGTGCCCTTCTTCATTCAACTCCCTGAATCCGGACGTGACGATGATTATCGCCTTGACATTAGCCTGAAGACAATCGTTGACGGCCTCCAGGATTGTCTCTTTCGGCACGGCAATAATAGCCAGATCAACACCTTGTTTGTATGTTTGAAGATTCGGATAGCAGCGCACATTAAAAATGGCTGCGGCAGAGGGGTTGACAGGCACAATCGTCCCTTGAAAACCGCCATGAACCAGATTGGCCAGCAAATCGTATCCAACCTTTCCCGACACACGGGAAGCACCGATGATAGCAATGGATTGAGGTCGAAAGAGCGCATCAAGGCTCATATGGACTCCTTGGAAAAGATAAATGAGAAACGGGTGTTGATTAGAGGTCCATCCATGATGTATCCTAAACAACTATTGATCAACAAATGATAACCGTCTGGGAATTACAGGGAAGTTCAGGGAAACATATCATATCTGAAGCGAATGCAGTAATCCGGAGAAATCGTTTTCATCGCGTAACAAGCTATATGGAACTTAACATTTTTACAAGATAATTATGAAAGTGACCTTTTATGCTTCAATCCTCTGTCCACGTTGTCATTTCGCTCGCAGATTGCTGCTGGAAATACGCCACAACGACGAGGAGATCGAAATTGAAGAAATCGATGTGCTGGCCCATCCCCTGCAAACATGGTCTGATGGAGTCCGGATCTTTCCGGCCCTGAAGATCGGCGACAGAATCCTCAGCGGGATTTTCCTTGGCAGAAAAATGATTGAGACATTCATAAATGAAACTCGTTCCATTGTAAAGAACTCTTGAAATTCAACAAAGGGTTTTTTTATGGAATGAACCTTGCAATTATAACGACAAACACCGTCTCAATGAAATTCTTCGCTAGCGGGAGGCATGGCAATGGAAGTAAATATGAATGGTATGGCCAGCAGGGAAATGTCCCTCTACAAGCAGAATGCCAACCAGGACATATTGCAAAAGACTCTTGAAAAAACAGCAGAAATCAAACAAAGACAACAAGCCGGGGAGCCACGAGTCGTAGATCAGGTCGGTGGCCGGAAACAGGGAAAAATCGACCTGTACGCGTAGCGCGCACTCTATTTCAGACAGATACATGGAACGTATCCGTAACCTCAATCCGGTGATTGTAACCCGCGTTACAATCACCGCCCCCTTCCCACGCCTTCCGGACCGATATAATCAGCTGGAAGAATTGGCTGCAACTATCAACCTCCTGAAAAACAAACCCCTTGCAATGAAATATCCCCACGGATAAGATTTCATTGTGGGTAATCCTCCCTGCCATCAGTTTATCGGGGCTCTCAATTAAAATCAGAAGAATTTTATTCTTCTTTTTACACAACACATAAAAGATACCATGAAATATCTATTCATTATTCTCACTATCATCATGACCATCACCGCAGCAACGTTTCTTTTTATCTTGCCGGATCAGCCGAAGGAAAAAAAAGAAATTCTTGTCACCATCAACGGACACGACATATCACGCGGCGATATCCTGGAGGAAGGAGCAACAGGGTCTCATCATGAAAACACTACTGATTTTCTCAATTCCGTGATCACCAGACAACTCCTCATAGAAGAAGCACAAAAACACTCTATCGACAAAGAATTGAGCTTTCGCAAGGAGCTGAAAGAGTATTATGAACAATCGCTTATCAAAATATTGATGGAGAGAAAAAACGAATCGCTCCAGGCCCAGGTAAATGATCAGGAAATTCAAAATCTTCGAAACTGCTTCGGAAAGACATATACCTTCAGGCTGTTAAAGACCAGAGAACCGCCGAAAGTTGATTTTCTCAAAAGCAATGGGACTCTCCACTCCGCCCGCTTTGAGGATCTGAGCGAGAACCTTCAACTGATCCTCGCCAATCTTAAACCGGGGGAAATGGCGATGGAATTTGAAACCGGTAACGAGAACTCTGCAGTTCTGTTGGAAAAAATCGAAGGCGCCACCGACGCATCAGCCTCAATTGATCCCGAAAGGGCACGCAGGATCTTGATAGAGCACCACAAGAGGCAGCAAATCAGCAACTGGATTATCGAGTTACGTAAAAGTGCTTCCATTACTTTCCAAAAGCAGAAGGAATAACCATGAGCCGGGACTATCAACGAAAGAATAGAAACTTTTTTATTAAGAAGGACCTGCAGGGCAAGATGATTCTGGCAATCTTTGTCTCGGTACTCGGCGGCTGCCTGATTTTCATCCTGCTCTTCGGCCTCTTTTCCGCTGATACCATGACCATCAGCTACAGCAATAATTCTCTCCAGATGGGTCAGACACCAATAATGCTTCTGAAAAAGGCTATAGCTGCCAACTGGGTTTTGATTGTTATCGGCGGAACTCTGCTCGTAATACTGGCAATGATCGGAACCCACCGTATCGCCGGCCCTCTCTTCCGTCTCGAAAAGGCCTTAGACAATATGGAAAGAGGAAATCTCAATGACAGTATCCATCTGCGCAGCACGGATGAAGGCAAGGATCTTGCAAATAAAATAAACAATTTCAATAAAATACTATCAGAAAGGATTGGCGATATCACGAAGCACTCAACGGCTGTGCATGATCTGCTGATTCAACTCCAGGCCAATGAAACGGCAAAACTCCGCCCCGAAGAGATCGAATCAATCAGCCGGGCAATTGAAAAAAATAATAATAAAATTCGAGAAATAGTCCGATTTTTTACACTCACAGATGCGTAAGACTTTTTTCATCATAGCCGGACTTATCTTTATCACCATCTCTTTTGTTCCGGTGGTCTCCAGCGAACAGAGAGAAAGCAGGTATGTCACACTGAAGTACAGCAGCAAAGAGATACTCCGCACATTCAATGATCATCTCTCTCTTGGCAGTTCTCTGAGCAGAATGATGAGAAAAAACACGGTGACTATCGAGGATGAGGTACTTGCAAAAACCGATATAATCGTTGAAAAGGCAGAGACCGTTCTGGAGATGTTTCCAAGCAATCTGCATTTCACCCTTATTCTCCTGCCGGCATCGGAAGATATCTCAAGGGTTTTCAATCAGAAATATAATAAGAATGTAAACTACCTGTCTTTTTATTCGCTCTCCGAGAAAACGATCTATATTTCGGTTGATGACGCCAATCTGAGCATACTTGCCCATGAGATAGGGCATGCAATCGTTGACCGCTTTTTCGATGTCCGGCCACCATACAACATTCACGAACTGATGGCCCAGTTCACCGAAAAACATATTACTGATTAAAAAGAAGCGAATACTTCAAATCATCGCCAGGCCTTCTTTTTCCTTACTTTTTTTCGCTTATCCTGTCGATCTTATTTCTGACGGACTCATTCTTAGGCTCCAGCAGGAGCGCCTGCTGATATTCCTCTTTTGCCCGATACATAATACCTTCCTTGGCATAATAATCCCCTAATAAGACATGAAACGGGGCATAATCAGGAGTTTTTTCGATACCAAGCCGTATAATTTCAAGGGCTATCCTGTCTTCTTTCTGAGCGCTATAAAAACCATGGAGTGTAAAAAACCACCCCGGCTCTATCCTGGTTTCACCCGCCAGAAAATCAACGGCATGGTCGTAAAAAAATCGGGTATCTTCAATATTCCCCATTTTCTCAGAAAATGCTCCATACCGAATCCAGGCATCCACCGTTTCAGGTAAAACGAATGCCGTCTCTTCCCTGGTAAAGGAAAACCTTTGCAGCAGAGGTATAACGGCAGTGACAAGTCTGGTATTCAGCACAAGCCCTTTTCGAATAACCTCGATGGCACTTGTCCGCTGATCCGTACGCAACAACCATTCGGCTTGCGTCAAGATCAGATCATCTTTCCTCGGTGTCCTTTCCGCCCCTTTTGTCATCAGAATTTCAGCATACTGTTGACGATCTTTCGGCAGGGACAAGGCTATGCGTTGGAGAAAAGCCCCTTCCAGCGGATTCTTTTTTCCTGCCTGCAGATAATACGCAAAGGCCTTGTCGGAATTCTTCAGGTATCCTTCCACATCTCCCAGTAAAAATGGATACATCCCGCTCAAAGGATCCAGGCGCGCCCCCTCTTTGACGGTCAAGGCAACCTCCTGCAGATATTTTTCCGACAGTTGCCGACTGAGGTAGATATTTCTCACGTCTTCATACTTCCAGAGGGCCAGCATCGATCTCCCCGGCACCAGCAGCACTGCGCCTAAAAAAATCAGTCCAAAGAGAAGGAAATTTTTTTTCGATGCCCAGGACATGTCTCGAAGCAGGGTCGATTCCCCCTGATACTGAAATCTGGTATTCCCGGCCGAGACCAGAAGCCCGCAGAGAAAGAAAAAATAAAGCCCGTCGGCTCCATTATGCATATTGAAATCACTGATGCTGTGAACAAGCATCCCGATTATACCGGTCAACGCCCCGATACTTATTAAAATCGAATACCTGTCCCGCCTTCGGCCTATCATCTTCCAGCCTTCACGGATAACAGCGATCATAAACCACGTGAAAAAAACAAAACCTGTTACCCCGCTTTCAGTCAGCAACTCAAGATAATCATTATGGGCATGATCATACATGAAATAACCAGGAATAGTCTTGTACTGGGGGAAGATATTAACAAATGTGCCCAAACCGCTTCCGGTAAGCCAGAAGTCCTTAAATACTTTGAGTGTATCTCCCCAAATTGCAAACCTGTCGATATTGAGTTCTCCGGTGGATTTGAATATTGCATCAAATCTCTCAATAATCGGATCCCAACCGAACCATGCCACCGAAAGAATCAGAGCGGCTGCGATACCAATAAAAAACAAACCTGAATATCTCGATTTCTTCCATGCTAAAAAAAGAAAAAATAATGAAAAAGAAAGAGATAATGCAATCACCCCTCCCCGGCTGAGGCTGATAAATACAGATGAGACCAGCGTTAGAACCCCTAATCCCAGGAATATATAAAGACTTCCACCAGTTATCGTGAAAAAGGTGACGACCCGAGACCGCAAGGACTCTTTAGAACTGATAAGAGGCCTGTAATACAGACAAAGTCCAAGCGCTAGGGGAGAGATCATCTCCAAATATCCGCAGTACTGTGATCGATTGACCCAGGGGCCGGACGGATGAGCATTAGACGGAGAGGGACGGAACCAGTAGATCTTATCAGGGGAGGAAAATTTCTGGAGGATTGCAAGAACCGCGATACCTATCGCCAGCCAGGCGCAGATCTTCACCGTCTGTTTCAACCGTTCGCCCTGGGTCAGTATTTGAATGGTGAGGATATAAAAAAGGAAATACGATACCAGTCGTAAGGATTCCAGCGCAGTCCCCTTTTGATAGACTGTCAACGGCATCCACGGATTCCCCTCAAGCATATCATAAACGGGCTTATAGGCCTCATACGATGACGGAGACAGGATCTTAACGATAGAAACGGGGAGAGGAACTATCTGGAGAATCATCCAGCCGACAAGGAGGAGCAACGGCACCATCCCTGGGACTGACAAAAGATGCGGTGATGCATTTGTCGGTTGGATACTAAACCAGAGAACAGCCAGACCAATCAGAACCTCAACGGTCAACATGGACCATTGCTCAACCGTACCGAAGGCAAGGGGAGCAAAGATCAGTATGCTGATGAAAAGAACGTAAGGTATCTTTTTCATGAATTACATCATTCGCTGTCCTTGGTATAATAGGTTGTATACCCGGAATAATACGAGCCGGCGGCATTACTTTTGGTTTGGCCGTTCAAGACAAAACCCAGAAAATGACAGCGTACATCCGTCAACTTCTTCAATCCGCTCTGAAGCATCTCATAGGTAGTTTTTCCCGCTCGAACGACGACAATCGTGCCATCGACAAGTTGCGTCAGGGCAAGACTATCAGTAACACTCTGTACCGGTGGTGAATCGAGAAGAACAAAATCAAAGCTTTCAGACATCTTCTCCACAAGAGTCTTCATCTTCTTGGAACTCACTAATTCAGATGGATTTGGCGGGATGGGGCCTGAGGAGATGATAAAAATCTCCTCGCCTGGGACTTTATGAACAATATTTTCTTGTGTATTGCCGGTCAGAAAATTACTCAAACCCAATACATTCTCCATCGCAAATAAGGAATGTATTCTAGGTCTGCGCAGATCACAATCAACGATTAAGACTTTCTTATTCCCCTGGCATAAAATACGCGCAATATTCAGAGTTGTTGTTGTCTTCCCCTCTTTAGCCTCCATACTGGTAACCAATATGGTTCTGGGGGGATGCTCGGCTGATGACAACAACAAGCCAGACCGGATAAGACGATAACTTTCAGCAATCGGTGACAACGGTTGCTGCAGGACGTGTGATTCGATACTGCTTCCCGGCCCCTTCAGTTGTTCAACGGTTCCAAGGACAGTCAGCCCAAATCGGGTCTCCAGGTCATTTTCGGATTTTACCGTATTATCCAGATATTCAATCAAAAAAGCACAACCGATACCGCTCATCAGACCTATGATCAGGCCCAGGGCGAGATTTCGTTTCTTGTTCGGTTTCGATGGTGCATCAGGAAAGGCAGGATTTTCGACGACCCAGATATTCACACTCTGTGATTGGTCTGTCACACCTTCCTTCTTGATACCAGCCGTAAGTGCTTCATAAACCGCCCGGTTGGAATCGACATCCCTTTTCATTATGGAATATTGGACGAATTTTTCATTCAGATTGAGAAGATCATTTTTAGTCGATGTCAGTAATTCCTGGAGGTTATTCTCCTGTGATTTTGCCAATTCATACGAATTTTTCGTTGTAGCAATCACCCGATTGATCTCAGATTGCTGTTGGTTCAGGAGTTCGCTTAATTCATCATTGGCCTTGACCATGGTTGGATGTTTATTGCCGAATTTCTTAGACAATTCTTTAATATTCTGTCGAGCCTTGAAAATTGACTCACGCGAACTTTTAAGCACTGGATTTTCAGCAAATACCGGAACATTTCCTAACTGTTGTATATTGGTCCCAGCCTCTTTTATTTTATTGAATACATCTTCCAATGACTTTTTTTCAGCCTGCGCCTTGGACATTTGAGAGCTGAATTCCGTCAACTTCTGAGGATAAATCGTCAGCTTATTTTCAACAGTCACCAGGTCGTTTGCCCGCATATATTGCTGCAGGGCCTTTTCCGAATCCTCAAGTTTTTTTCTCTCATCATCGGCCTTGGCCGTCATCCATTGGAGCGCGTATTTGCTGGTGGTGAGTTTCATATCAAGAATCTCATCCATATACGCTTTGATCAGGGCGTCAGCAACCAATTTGGCCATGGCTGGATGTTTGTCTGAGTAGGCAATCTCGACAATCTTTGTTTTTTTGACAAGCTTCACTGCAAGTCTTTTTTTTATCATTAAGGCAATACTGTCTTCGTCTGACAAAATCTCCTCGTTCCCTTTCAGACTGGATCCGAATGTATCGCCTCCACCCTGATTGTTTTTTGCCGGACCGAAAAGCCTGTCTACAAATTCCTGAATACCTGTACCAATCGTTGCAAAAAAAGATGAGGGATCTTTTTTATCCTCAAGAAAATTATGCCTGTAGTTCGTGGCGAGTTTCAGATTATCAACAACCCTTCTTGCCACCTTCATACTCGTGATAATTTCCGACTGAGTCTCCAGGAATTCCGGATCATAAGTCGCATACTGATTTTCAAGGCCGGCAGAGCCATGGTTGCGTTCGATAACGACCTCTGAGGAAGAGGTGTAGAGAGGTGTCGCAGAGAAGGTAACAATAACCGTGAGGAAAAAAACCACCCCAAGAATGGTGAAGACGATGTTCTTTCTCTTCAGAATAACGAAAAAATATTCGCGCAGATTCACTTCCTGCTCATCATCAAGAAACGGGTCCTGCGCCTGATTATTATGCATGCTGTAATTAGGAGTCTGAAGTTTACCGTAAAGATCTCATGCCGCCATCCGCATTAACGCGGTCACGAGAGAATTAACCACCGATTTGCGTGGAGTTGGGCAAAGTATCGAAAAATTATCGTCTAAGGCCGCCTTTGCCACCAATCTTCGGACA
>CAIUQR010000084.1 GCA_903901335.1 uncultured delta proteobacterium
ATAATTTGCAATGTGTGTGCCTACATATTTCAATCGCATCCTAACACTCATGTCTCGCACTATGTTGTTTTCACAAATAATATTTTTGACGCTGTAGCGAAATAGAGCATTTTTATGCCTACTGGCCGCAAACGCAAGATAGAGGGTGTTCAAAATTTCGTGTCAGTTAACAAGGCTTGGCGCACGTTAATTGCCAAATCCTCTATGGAAAAAGGTTTCTGGAGAAAATGCACGCCTGCGTCCAATATACCATGGTGAGCGATTACGTTGGATGTGTAACCAGAAGTGAAAAGGCATTTGATCCTTGGTATAATATTACAGATCAATTTTGCCAGATCCCGACCATTCATCTCCGGCATGATCACATCGCTGAGTAACAATTGTATCTCGTCCCTATGGTCCTTCGCAAGACGTAAAGCTTCTGTTGCCGTACTTGCCGATAACACGGTGTAGCCCAGTTGTTCCAACATTGCCCTGCCTGCGGCCAGGATTATCTCCTCGTCTTCCACTAGTAACAGCATCTCCCCTTGACCTTTTGGCGTTTCTGCTTTGGGGTCGATCATATCCGCCACGACTTCCTCTCCAACCCTGGATAAATAAATTTTAAAAGTCGAGCCCTCTCCCGTTTCGCTGTAGACGTTAATGAATCCCTCGTTTTGTTTGACAATTCCATAAACGGTCGCCAAACCCAATCCAGTCCCTTTTCCCATCTCCTTTGTGGTGAAGAATGGCTCAAAAATACGTTCATGAACTTCTTTACTTATGCCGCTACCGTTATCGCTCACCGCAAGCATCACATAGTCACCGGGGACGAATCCAGAATTATTTGTGCAATAGACTTCATCAAAGGTGCAGTTTCCTGTTTCGATGGTGACCTTTCCTGTTCCGGCAATAGCATCCCGAGCATTAACACAAAGATTTGTCAAAATCTGATCTAACTGCGAGGGATCAATTTTAATTGGCCACAATCCTGCTTTCGGAGTCCAGACGAGATCTATATCCTCACCCATCATTCGTCGCAGCATCTTCAGCAAGCTTGTCACCGCATCATTTACATCGAGGACCTTAGGCGCAACTGTCTGTTTGCGGGCAAAAGCCAGCAACTGCCGTACAAGGTCAGCCGCACGGAGGGCTGAAGTTTGAATCGATTTAAGATCTGAATGAATTTTATGCTCCGATGAGGCACACTTTAATATGGCGAGCTCTGTATGACCGAGAATTCCTGTAAGCATGTTATTGAAGTCGTGGGCTACACCACCGGCAAGACGTCCCACCGACTCCATCTTGATTGCCTGCAGCAATTGCTCCTGGAGTTTTTCTTTTTCTTCTTCTGCGTTTTTTCTTTCCGTGATATCAATCCCTATGCCGGTGAAATATTGCTTTTCGTTGATGGTTAACCGGCTGGCTGTAAAATACATTGGGATGGTTGTACCATCTTTTTTTTGCAGATTGGCTTCCGCATCACCAAAACCCTTAAGCATAGTTTCTTGGACACCTTCGGTCACTGCTTTCAAGCTTTCAGCATCTCCCTTGAACCAATCAAGTAATTGCATTTTCACTATTTCTTCCGGAGGGTATCCCGTCATGAGCTCATGCTTTTTATTCCAGCGAATCAACCTTCCTTCTGTATCATAAAGGTAGAGCATACCGGGGATGCTGTTAAAAATGGCGTCGATAAATGTTTTTTCAAGAAGCAGTAATTCTTCAGCCTGTTTGCGCTCTGTAATATCGATACCCATTCCGATAAGGCAGGCCTTCCCATCGAAGTGAAAGAGTCGCCCAGAGAAAAGATACGGAGTTTTGGTCTGATCTCTGGATATAAAATCAGCCTCGACCCATGCTTCACCTACTTTGAAGGTTTGTTCCATAGCAGAGCGAATCATCTCCCTATCCCGGCCTGTAAAGAAGTCGGTTGGGGAAATAGAGGTGAGCTCAACAGATGAATATCCTGAAACCTTTTAGAAATTAGTGTTCCAGCGTAAAAACCTGCTCTGATTATCAATAAGATAGAAAAGGCCGGGCAGGCTATCTATGGTGGTTTTGCTGAAGAGGACTTCCTGCTGAAGTCTTTCTTCAATCCTCTTGCGCTCGGTGATGTCCCGACAAAGAGACAGAATCCACAAGTGGCTTGAATCTCGAAGAACAGTGGCGTTGATCTCAATCGGGATAATCTGGCCGGAAGGGGTGAGGTAATCGAGTTCGAGGTTGCGGACAAAGCCCTGTTTGAGGCATTTTTCGACCTCCAATGTGTTACGCTCATGGTCATGCGGGGCGGTCCATTCCAGTACGAGATGACCAAGAATATCCTCAACCCGTTCATGACCAGTGAGGCAAGCATATTTTTGGTTGGCATCAATGACAAGGCCCTGCTTGTCGAGGATTACATAGCCGGTGTCAGTTGTCTCGATGAGTTGCCGATACTTGTCCTCGCTGATGTATAACGATTCTTCCGCCTTTTGGCGTTCTGTCAACTCGTGCTGAACGGATTCGTAGAGTCGAGCATTGGCCAGTGCCAGCGATATTTGATGAGCCATAGTTTCAAGGAACCTGGCCTGGGCCTCGAAATCTCGATCAGTAAAGGAGGCCAAGCCGATGACACCGATGATCTCTTCGCCGTTTTTCATCGGCAGAGATGCAAAGGACTTTATACCTGCCTTCTTGCATTCATCCCAGGTGCACCGGAAATCATTGTGGATGTCACGGGAGTAGAGGTGCCTCCCTTTACTCACCGTCAGGCCGCAGATACACTCCCCTACCTTATGTTCGGGTATCTCTCCCAGCATGTGCCGTGCCTCCGATGGCAGAACCTCCTGAAGAATGAGGTCGTCACCATCACGCAGGAAGAAGTATGCCATATCGGGTCGGACCGCCTTCATAATACCCCGCAAGGCAGCCGACGAAACCTTAAGAAACGAAAGGGATGAGTTGATAATGAGCCCCAGATCCTGGAGTGCGGCTAACTCCCGAACATATTGATCCGATTTCAGCTCTGCCTGTTTACGCTCTGTGATGTCCCGTGTCACACCCAGAAGTCCCTGAAACACACCGTTTTCATCTCTTAGCGGCCTGGTAATACTTTCCACATGTATTGTTCCACTATTTTTTCCTAAAAATTCCAACTCCCAACGCCCGACCTTGTTTTCGCCTTTGCCCTCCCTCTCTTTCTGCAGTCGATCCGAAACAGCATTTCGAATATGGCTTTGATATTTAGGGACAATAAATGCATCGAACGGCTTCGACATGAATTCTTCAGGGGTATATCCCAGCCTTGTGACAGATGGACTTATGTAGGTATAATGAGTAAGTTCTGCATTCAAGGTCCAGATGATATCATCAATGTTTTCCGCAAGAAGCCGATATTCCCGCTCGACTTCTTTTTGCTCCAGTTCTTGAATTCTCTTTACAAGTTCTTCGTAGGTGGGATTTTGAGGCATAATGGTTGTCCCAATTTCAAGAGAAAAAGCTTGAATTTTCTTAACCTGCTGGGATTTTCACTAATGTAGTTGCTTCAGTATAGCGTATAGCCACTTAAATCATGAAATATTATTTGACTAGAAAACAAGGAAATTTAAAAATGGCAGTAATCGAATGACAGGAAGCGGCTTCTTATGTTTCAAAAACCAATTGGTCAGAATCGCAAGGGATTAACAGGAGTTTCGGAGATAAACGCCGCGGCGAGTCGCGAAGCCTTGCGGGGTAAGGGTTTAGCCTATGGAACCTTGTAAGACCCCACTCGCGTCGACGTGGTAGCCAAAGGTCGAGAGGACTTCAGCCTGGGTCTTACTGGGAGTTTCGAGTCGGCGTTCGGGTGTCCGGCTCCCCTTCTTTACACTCAGGACATAATGCAAATGCCGCATGTCGTTCATGACCTCCTCAATTGAACGTTTTGCCCGGCAGCAGCCATTGATGTCTCTCTTTCCCCACCACTCTCAATGTCTCTCTTCCATCGGCCGAGCATATTGGCATTAACCCCCAAATTCCGGCCTGCCTCCGCCACGGAATAGCCTTGTTCCGTGATGAGTTTCACCGCCTCTTCTTTGAATTCATTTGTATAGTTATGTCTTTTCCTTTTACTCATGGAACACCTCCTCAAGATTCATTAATTCACTCTTGAAAAAGTGCCCATTATTTCCTTATCACCTCATGTCCCTGCGGCTAGATAATGTAGTAGTCTGTGGAGGCGAGACATCGCAGCAACGTTCAACGGCGCGGCTGCTCGGCTGGCGGGACGTGGGCAAGATTTTGCACCAGGCGTTATAGCAATAACTGGACAGGCATATTTTTGTTCATGTATATTCAGGAAGTAGATCCATTGCCCAGGCAGGTAATGGATTCACCTTTTTCTCACAGTAGCCGCTTTTAAGAATGGCAATCTGCTGGAATCTGTTTTGTCCCGAAGAGTTGTCAAG
>CAIUQR010000085.1 GCA_903901335.1 uncultured delta proteobacterium
ATAATTTGCAATGTGTGTGCCTACATATTTCAATCGCATCCTAACACTCATGTCTCGCACTATGTTGTTTTCACAAATAATATTTTTGACGCTGTAGCGAAATAGAGCATTTTTATGCCTACTGGCCGCAAACGCAAGATAAATTAGCGAATACAATTTACATAAGGAACGAATGGGTGAATGCCTCAACAGGAATGTCTTTAAATGAGTCCCGGAACAACGAATGGCAAAAACTCGACCAGATTATGGTAGAGTTGAATCATTTAAAACAATATTCAAAGAATCTGGATTTGACGAATAAACTCCATGGCCGAATGGCCGGAATGCTCAGCCTTGCTTCCATAATTGAGGCCTATTCAGTATGGTTGATGCCACATATCTCCCATGAACTGATAGGGTATAGCAACACCATTCGTCAAAAAAAATATCTTTTCTGTTCGTGCCATGGCCCCAACCGACTACAGGCCATCACCTTCGCCGAGCGACTCATTGACAGCAGAATCCCTGCCGGATGGGTTTGTAAAGACGACGACGGTTATCATACTCATAAATGGATCCTTAACACTTCTGATGATTCCGGGATCTTTCTGATCCTGAAAAATGGAAGAGAGCTTAGGGTTGAAGAAAAGGAGATCTCACTGATCAATGATTCCCTGGAGATTCTCAATGAATCCTTGCAACGGGGGCTAGAGTACGAGGACCTGTTCGAGCGTGCGAGCCATGATATGCTGACCGGTTTATCCAACCGCCGGGTCTTTGATGAGCGGATCAAGGGAATGATGGAGAGCGCAAGGCGTTATCATCGCCCTCTGACCATGCTGTCCATGGATCTGGACCATTTTAAAGATATCAATGATACGCATGGTCATCTGGCTGGGGATAAGGTGCTGAAGTCCGTGGCTAAGATCTTAACCAAGGCTGTGCGTTCCACTGATCTGCTGGTACGAATGGGTGGTGATGAGTTTTTACTGGTTTTGGATAATACCGACAAGATCAGCGCCCAGATATTGGCGGAACGGCTTTGCAGGGCAATTGACGGGTTGGATGTCGAGGCTGGTAAAGATTTGAAACTAGGTATGAGTATTGGCCTTGCCCAGCTACAGGAATCGGAAACTCTGGGCCATTGGCTGGAAAGGGCGGATGATATCCTCTATCATGCTAAAGCCAATGGTCGTTCACGGGTTACCAGCAAATAGCTTTTCTAATTCCCGAATTACATTGAAATAATCTATATATTTAAAGTGACTACGAGCTTCTCAACACGACGGAAACAAAATGTTTTCAGTTATATGTCGTTTCTTTACAAATCTTTACATATAATCTCCTAAAAGAATCATAGAGAATTACCGATATAGCTCCATGTACTCCATATAGCAGCTGCCTGGACCCTCTATCCTTTCCAACTGTTTTGCGCTACCAGAGCTGATCTTTGGATAAAGAATAACATTTCCGCTATTTGAAGGAGATCGAAAATGACTATTAGCTCTATTTCAAGTTCTCTTGTTTATACAAATTCGCAGACAATCCAACCAAACAGTGCAAACCAGGACTCCAGCACCCCCGAGATATCCGGATCCGTAGGCCATCACCGTCGTCATTCTGGCGGCAGCGATTTCATGAAGGCCATCGAACAGGCCTTGAGCCAAATGGGATTGAATCTGAATCCTCAGTCTCCTTCATCGCCTCAGACGACCAGTGGGACGGACAATGACGGATCCTCCAGCAGTTCCTCAGTTACTGGAAATTCTCGGCAAGCCCTCCATGCATTCATGCATGACCTCTTTAACACGCTCAAGACAGTACAAGCTCAAACGAGCGGAACAACCAGCAGCAACACAGCCAGCGGATCATATTCCTCTAATCTGACCAATGGCATACAAGACATAATTAATGCCTTGGGTGGCAGTTCCCCTGCGACCGGCACCACTGCTTCGACAACCCAGAATGGAAACCTGACCACCTTGCAATCGGATTTCCAAAACCTGGTTACCTCCTTGGGAGGGAGTTCAAATACTGGAACGCAATCCTCTGATTTGCAGACATTTTTACAAAATTTAGTGCAGAATATCAACGGGCAGCAAAACGCCAGTGATCCGATGGATGCTATGATAGGGAGTTTCAGCCAGATGGGTTTAGGAACCCAGGCTGCAAACAGCACCGGAAACGCCTCAACCGATCAAGCCATGCAGACATTCATGCAGAATCTCTTTGCTTCCTCGCAGGATGGAACAACAGGCAGCAGCACAGCCAGCGGACCATATTCCTCTAATCTTACCAATAGTATACAAGACATAATTAATGCCTTGGGTGGCAGTTCCTCTACAACTGGTAGCACCGCCTCGACAATCCAGAACGGAGATCTGACCACCTTGCAATCGGATTTCCAGAGCCTCGTTAGCTCCTTGGGAGGGAGTCCAAGTACCGGAACTCAATCCTCTGATTTGCAAACGTTCTTGCAAAATCTAGTGCAGAATATCAGCACACAGCAGGCCTCTTCAACTGCAATCGGTACATTCATCAGCAGTATAGCCTGAGATGTACTGCTGATGATGATGTGGGTTTGGATATTGCACAACCCCAGTAGCGCTTTGTTTTCAGAATATCATGATCTTTCCAGCCTGTGGTCATAGTTTTCCTTACCCCCCTTCGAGGGGTAAGGAAAAAACATCCACGTTTAATGCCGTGACAGTATCGATATAACTACTTTGTGGTAGCCTTTGGCAATTGGACCGAACTCAATGCGCTTCCTGAGATTTAACAAGCGATGGCTTAGTTGTTTCCTCAGCAGCAGCCTGTTTTGCTAGTAAATTTTTAGCCTGACGATCACCACCTCTGGCTTCTTTAGCAGTTTGAGTAGGTGTCTCTGTAGCTTCCAGTAGCGCTGCTTGGGCTGCATTGCTTATTGTAACAGTGTCCGTTGATACAGGCTTTGCCTTTTCTGCGGTTGGATCTTGGGGGGCAGGTTGAGTTGTGTCTGTATTTGTTTTGCAGGCTGGGAGGCAGCTTTCGCTGCATTAGGTTGTGCCGGTGCCGGGTTGGGTTGTGTTAAAGGATTAACTGACATTTCGATTTCTCCTTTTCGGTTGCTCTTGTAGCAACAAGAGGAACAGGCATCATTGCCTTTATCTACGGGCATCATGCCCGCTTCTGTTGTACCGACATGTTTCTTTAAATAGTTTAATTAAATCTTCCCACGCTCAATGAATAGGACATCCATTGGGGTTAGAAGTGCTTGATCTGGCGTTTATTTAACCAAGCAACATAGATTAATGAGATAGTCAGGTTTTATCAAAATAACGCTATGTTAATTTGTGAAAAACAAGCAGGATGCATGCATCTACGAATACAACAAAAATGGCCAGCCGCATCTTGCCCGAATGTGAGATAAGCGTCAGCGGGGCTATGGGGTGTTGGGAGTAATGGATCAGTAGTAAGGTAAACCTGAGGCGAAAATCGATTTTGATGAGGTTTGACCTGGCAATCTCGATTTATTGATTTTCAGGAATTATCTCGTAGACACAAGTGGCAGGCAAACAACGCAAACACGTTTTGGCTGTATTTTTTGCTTATACTATGGTAACAATTTAGTGTCTGTATGCCTATTTTTGCTCGTACCTAGCTGGGCACTACATACTGCTGAGTCCTGTTCGAGTGAACGGGAACGGGGGAACCAATTTTAAGGGGCGTATCGCCAGAATTAGGCGTAGGGTAAACTCTTCCACCCAAGCCCGTCAGCTAACCTCGTAAGCATCGAAGGGAAAGCGCTCTCTTTACCATGGAGACCTTCCCCCATGGTATCAAATATCGGAGATGCGTCATGTCCCCTTCCCACCGGTCTACTGGGTATGATGATGCCCAGACAGCTGAACCTGTTGTATTATCGTTAAAACCTGCCAAACTTAAGACATCTGGTCTTGCCCTAGCGGCTTTAGGTGTCATATATGGAGATATCGGCACAAGCCCTCTTTATACTATTAAGGAATGTTTTTCCGGGCATCATGGAGTAGCAGCGGTTCCTGATAATATCACCGGAATTATGTCGATGGTATTCTGGTCCTTGATCATTGTGGTAAGCGTAAAATACGTCATTTTTTTTCTACGTGCCGACAATAAAGGTGAAGGCGGAACCTTTTCCCTTCTGGCCACACTCCGGAGCAAGTTGAAAAACAACCGAAGGACTTGGGCCTATCTCACTGTTCTTGCTGCAACTGGGGCCTCCCTTCTCTACGGAGATGGTGTGATTACTCCTGCAATTTCAGTTTTGTCAGCGATAGAAGGTCTTAACCTTGCCACGGATGCCGCCGCTCAATACGTGGTGCCAATCACCTGTCTCATCCTGATCATTCTCTTTTTCATACAAAAGCATGGAACCGCAGTTATAGGAAATTTGTTTGGCCCCGTCATGCTTATATGGTTCGCAACCATAGGAGTATTGGGTTTTAAATCGATCCTTCTTCAACCTGGAATTCTTGCTGCGATAAATCCGGTTTGTGCAATCCACTTTTTCGCTGTTAATCACTTCCACGGCATTGTGGCTCTTGCTTCGGTTGTCCTCTGTATTACCGGAGGCGAGGCTCTATATGCGGATATGGGTCATTTTGGCCGCTTTCCAATTCGTCTTAGCTGGTATTGTGTTGTCCTTCCTGGGTTGTTGCTTAATTACTTCGGTCAATGTGCCCTCCTTCTGCAAAATCCTGAGATTGCCAATGGTTATCCCTTCTATGCTTTGGCCCCGCAAGCGCTGCTCTACCCAATGGTCGGGCTTGCCACTATATCCACTATAATTGCCTCTCAAGCTATGATCTCAGGGGTCTATTCACTCACCCAACAGGCTATCCAATTGGGTTTCAGCCCGCGTATGCGTATAATCCATACATCCGAACATGCCAGAGGGCAGATATATATACCGACAGTTAACTGGGCACTTATGATTGCTTGTCTGACACTGGTTCTCGTGTTTAGAGAATCAAGCAAGCTTGCGTCAGCCTACGGTATTGCCGTCACTGCAACCATGGCAATCACCTCTTTTATGTATTTCAAAGTCACACGAATCAAATGGAATTGGCCCCTCTGGAAAAGTGCCTCATTGCTCATTCTTTTTCTGTCTTTTGATTGTTCTTTTCTTGGAGCAAACTTGCTGAAGGTGGTGGATGGGGGCTGGATAACAATAAGCATTGCCGCTATTATTGCGACGAGCATGATTACCTGGCGTGACGGTAGGGCCTTGCTCGCAAAACATTACAGTTCAATGAGAATGCCAGCGGATATTTTTCTTAAAGATATTGAAGTACTCGGTCTGCCGCGTATCTCCGGAACTGCTGTATTTATGTCCATTACTCCTGAAGGAATACCCCATACTCTTCTGCATCTTCTGAAACACAACGAGGCATTGCATGAAAGGGTTCTCCTTCTTTCTATAGTATCTGAGGAAACACCGACGGTCGAAGAGAACGATCGAGTGACTATAGAAGACCTCGGCCATGGTTTTCATAGAGTTAAAGGACATTACGGCTTTATGGAAGTCCCGAACATGATAAAGATCCTCGATCTGCTTAGCAAAAAAGGAATAACAATTGATATCTACTCTACCTCTTTCTTCCTTGGTCGCGAAACCCTCCTGGCAACTGGAACCAATCCCATTGCCCAGTGGCGCAAGTTTCTCTTTATCTACATGTCTCGAAACGCTTGGAACGCGACCTCTTTCTTCGGCTTACCGCCAGAACGGGTTATTGAATTGGGAATTCAGGTTCAACTCTAGTTTTTTCGTAAACTAATCCGAAAGCCTGTTTAAATTAAGAGATGTAGGTGGACTATCTGTTTGATCCTGGTGCTTGAATAAACCGAAAGGAATCAGTATCATTCTGGGCAACGAGGATAAGGATTATAAATAGCGGAGGAAGTGAGAATGCAATTTCTGAAAGGAAAGGGACAGACAGCTTTCATGTGGGGTATCGGAATTTATGCTATCTTGCTCAGTGTTTTTAGTATAACGGCACATTACAGCAACACAAAGTCTTTTGAGGATACCTACAAAGATCTTATAAAGAAAAAGGAAATACTATCACAGATCCGCATTAATCTGCTGAAGTCCGTAGAGATGGAGAAGGACGCTGTCATGGCTCTGACGGATGAGGAATCCCAAGATTTTGCTGACCAGTCCACTGTTGCCTCGTCGGCGGTGGAACAAAACTTGAGGCTACTTCACACCCTCACAGATGCATCCCACCTGCAGGATGAGAAGAAGCTTATCGCTGAGTTTGACAGTTGTTGGATGGAACTCCACAAACTTGATAAAACCATCTTGGAACTCGCCGTCCAGAACACGAATCTCAAAGCGTCAGCTCTTTCCAGAGAAAAAGGTGCTGAGGCCATGGAACGATTTGAACATGCTTTGAAGGAAATCGGTCAGTCTTATACGGACATTCCCAATGAGGGGCGAGTTGAAAAATCTATAGGTAACGCATTAACAAACGGCCTTAAAATTTACAACCTGCACAGCCCTCACATAGCTGAATCAAGTGATGAAAAAATGGACAAAATTGAGGCCGAAATGAAAGCAGAGGAAAACGATGTCTTGAAATCCTTTGATGAACTATCCGGGATTACAGGAGAAGAGCACCGGGAGTCTTTATCTAAAGCCAAAAAGGCCTTTTCCGATTTCATGGATGTTACAACCATGGTGATAAAATTATCCAGACAAAACAGTAATATTAAATCGTTAGAAATCTCACTTGGCAGAAAACGCAAGGTTACTGCTCAATGTGATGAAGTTCTCGCTGCTTTTCAAGAAACCGTTCAAAGCAGAAATTTCAAGGCAACTAGGTGAAGGCACTTTCTTCAGGGGTCTTAAAAGCAATGTTCTTCTATGGGAACAGCTATAAAGGGATTATCGACGATATGACCAACCCTGTTATCATTTGTATTCCCAAGGTCTTGTTTGGTTGTATCTTGAGGCAGGAATTGAATATAGAATAGTATGTCAGGGTATATACTAGAAAATGTAGTATATTCTCTAAGCCTTTTTAAGGGGAGCATTCAAAATCTGGAAAGGTTCTAAAAATCGTTATTCTTCTCCTTGCGACCACATTTTCAAGGAAGGATCATTTGGCTACACCTCCTTCAATACGACTCATATTTCCTTGATCTGGTCTGATTACTTTTTAAGAGGAGTTGTCGGAGTTGGTGCTGTTTCGGAGGATGGTTTGAACAGACCGCCCAAGAACTCATTAAGACTTGGAGGAAGCCACCACAGCGAAACGTTCGTGGGGAGTTTGCCGTCCGATTTGCTCGCAAAAGTTCTCAATGCCTCGGCAGTTGCTAATGATTGGATAGTTGAAGTGTGTGGTGCAAGCATCTTTGCGACTTCTACATCCTGTCCAGCAATATAGCGCCGGTTGATAGCATCTTGCACAGGTTGGTCGAAAGAGAACGTACCGGCCCAGCCTATATAATCGAGAGTAATGCCGCGGGATGCAAAAAACGCCGTCGCCCCTTTTTCAATAGATTCCATTATCTTCGCTGCATCGGCATTCGCTTTGTCTAGGGTCCGACTGGTAAACTCATTGCATACCATGGTTTGGACTTTGCCGCGTCCCACGCCATCCATGATCTCGGTAAGCGTTCGGCCATAGAACACTGACGCAAATATGACTTCAGGCTTGGATCGATCGCCGACTGGAGGTTTTACACCGAAATAATACAAATACTTGGCTGCGTTATCTTCGAGCACGGATGTGGCGATTGATATCTCGACCGTGATATTGAGGCCTTCTGAACTCTGACAAGGAAAGGATTCATCCCTATTCGACGTGCCCCGATGAGAAGCCTTGGTCCATTCCCGATTGTACGGTGTGCGATCAACGATAATCAAACGACCCGTTGGAACGTAAAAGTCACTCCAAAGGCCGGATCCGGAAAACTTGGCATGGGGAACTATGAACCTCTTTGCCGCAACTTTGTTTGCTTTCAGATACTCCTCAGAGCCAAATTGGCTCTGACTGTCCTTATTAGCCCCACCGTCCGGGATAAAGAAAGCTGACTCGTTTGGAAGAATGAAGTATGCTTCAGTGTAGTCAGCCTTATCGTAGTAGGCGAAAGTATTGGTGTATGTGCAGAGAATGAATAGAAACAATACGGCCGCGGCCCAGCCGGACTTGATGCGAGATCTGATGGGTTTTATCCAAATGGCCACAAGTACGATCAGCAATACCAGAAAGGGAATGCCGAGACTGCCAAAAAAATTCATCCCAAAATACGAGACGATATAAGCAGTATCACTGTTTTCGAATTGTTTTCCTGCCATTTTCCCTGAGACTAGTATGGCCGCCGGATTAAGCAAAAAATTGATCCATCCATACAAGAGGATTGCAACCAAACTGGCAGCAGAGCGAATAAGAATATCACGAACGCCGACTTCTTTTTTTACCTCATTATTCATCATCTATCTCCGAATGGTTTGGGAAGAAACCTGAAAAGGCCTTGTGTGTACCCGGTGTGGGTATGAAGTTATAGGGTTATAGTCCCCCAGTATAAGTCCTGTGTTAAGTGTAATGCTTGCATAAAAACCAACCAATGGCAAGGGCATTGTCACGAGATGTATCATGAAAAACTGGAGTGAGAAGTCGCCCCCGAAAAATTGAACACACATTTATGTGAAAAATCCGTTACCAATAGTTCCATTAGCAATCCTCGGAGTGAGAGACTACCCATATGTTGACCTTCCTGAGTATATCTTGCTTTGATAGAGTCCACATATCTTGACCTGGAAATTAAATTCAGATAAAAATGCATCAGGGGTATCAGCAAGAGAACATTTTTTTAAAACCCCTTGAGCTATAGATTGTCAGGAATTAGTGGGTTGATGCTTCCATCTTTTTTTAGCGTATTTTCATGTCAATGGACGACAACTTCTGATTTACGCGATTAGGGAAGGATATTTCAAGGATAATGCATCCAATGTCAGTTTTGAATGGCCCATGTACTTCCCCTGGCGGCCTGCTAGCATAGTGCCCAGCCTCTAACCACATCTCAAACGCTTGGTCATACAATCGGCCACTGACTATAAAAACCTCTTCGGGATAGTAGTG
>CAIUQR010000086.1 GCA_903901335.1 uncultured delta proteobacterium
ACTTTCAAATCATACGACAGATTTTTTCCCAATCAGGACACGATGCCCAAGGGCGGTCTGGGGAATCTGATAGCGCTGCCTTTGCAAAAGGAGGCAAGAAAGGATAAAAACAGTGAATTCATTGACCGGAATTTCGAGCCGTATCCCGATCAGTGGGAGTTTCTAGACACGATTCAAACGCTCTCAGAAGATGACGTAATAACACTTACCTCAAAACTGAGTCAGGGGAATGAACTCGGGGTCTTGAAAATAGATGAAGAAGAAACGCAAAAGCCATGGGAAACGACCAAGGTTAAATTACTGAAAACGGATTTTCCGCGAGAAATAGAAATCGTAAAATCAAATATGCTGTTTGTTCCGAAGGCAGGTATCTCGCAAAGGGCTCTGAACCAGTTAAAACGCCTGGCGGCTTTCAAGAATCCAGAGTTCTACAAGAATCAGGCAATGCGAATGCCGACCTATGACAAACCGAGAATTATCTGTTGTGCTGAAGATACTGTCGAATATTTCTGTCTGCCGAGAGGCTGCGAGCAGGACCTGAGAGCAGTTTTTGCTGAACAAGGAATGGACGTCAACTGCCGGGATAAGACCAATTGTGGCAAAAAGATCGACGTTGAATTCAATGGCAACCTGAGAGATGAACAGCCACAGGCAGTGGACAGGTTGCTTGAGCATGATATCGGCGTACTCTCCGGCACAACGGCTTTCGGGAAAACGGTTGTGGCAATCAAACTGATCGCCGAGAGGAAAGTCAACACCCTCATCATTGTCGATAAAGCCAGCCTGATAACGCAATGGAAGAACAAATTGACTGAATTCCTGGCGATAAATGAATCCCTGCCTGTATCGGACTCAGGCGTGAAAAAGAGAGGACGAAAAAAGGCCGGAAACATAATCGGACAACTGGGGCAAGGCAAGAATAGCCTGGGCGGAATCATTGATATTGCTTTGATGCAATCGTTGAACAGGAAGAATGAAGTTAGGGAATGCGTAAAAGAATATGGCATGATCATCGTCGACGAATGCCATCATGTTGCAGCCGTGAGTTTTGACGAGATTCTTAAAGCCGCAAAGGCAAAGTATGTCTATGGCTTAACCGCAACCCCTATCAGGAAGGACGGTCATCATCCCATAATATTTATGCAATGCGGTCCAGTACGATATAGGGATTGCGCAAAAAAACAGGCGGATAAAAGGCCCTTCGATCATTTCGTAATACCGAGATTTACCGCACTGCGGGTCCCGCTGGACAAGGAGGAAAAGGACGTATCCATTCAGGAACATTATTCGCTTATGGTTGTAAGCGAGATGCGTAATCAGATGATTGTAGACGATGTGGTAAAAAGCCATGGGAGTGGCAGAAACTGCCTTGTCTTGACCGAAAGGACCAGCCACCTGGAATTAATCGCCGGAAAACTACGGGAAAGAATTCCCGAAGTCATGACACTGAGAGGTGGAAGGGGAACAAAGGAAATCGCAGAAATCTTCAAGCGCATATCCGACACACCCACAGACAAGCAATTGACGCTGGTCGCTACGGGCAGGTATATCGGGGAGGGATTCGACGAACCGCGTCTCGACACCCTGTTTCTGACCATGCCGATATCGTGGAAGGGGACTCTGCAGCAATATGCGGGCAGACTTCACAGACTGTTTGAAGAAAAAAGAGAGGTCCAGATCTACGACTATGTCGATATCCATGTAAGCATGCTGGAGAAGATGTACCATAAAAGGCTGAACGGATACGCCTCGATCGGTTATAAGGCGAAAGCTGGAGCTGTCGAGATGAACTCAATCGATGTTATCTTTGACAAGAGCAACTTTTTGCCGGTTTACGGCAATGATATTCTGGCCGCGGAAAGAGAGATCCTGATCGTAAGCCCTTTCGTTACAAAGAGGCGCACCTTGCAAATGATGCAGCAGCTGGAGATTGCGTTGCGGAATAATGTAAGGGTAATAGTCGTAACGAGACCGACAGGAGATTTCGGGAAAAAGGAACCGACCGCCTTGCAAGAAACTCTGGATATGTTACAACATGCCGGTGTGAACGTGGTGTTTCGTTCAAACATACACCAGAAATTCGCGCTCATCGATCAAAAGGTCGTATGGTATGGGAGTATCAATCTGCTCAGTTTCGGCAGCGCGGAAGAGAGCATCATGCGGCTCGAAAGCCCTAATATCGCCAGTGAACTTTTGAAAAGTATGGAAAAACAAGGAAGACGATAATGAAAAAAGAGGAACTTATTGATATTCTGCGCAATTATAAAAATGAACGTGCCAATTATTACGGCATCATGACAATCGGTATTTTTGGTTCGACAGCACGGGGTGATGCTCGGGAGGAGAGTGATGTGGATATTGTCCTCCGAATCCGGGAACCCGACCTGTTCATGCTCGTAGGCATAAAGGAAGAGTTGGAGGAAAGACTTCATCGTCCGGTTGATATTGTTACCTATAGAGACAATATGAACCTTTTTCTCAAAAAGAGAATCGACAAGGAGGCGGTGTATGCATGACCGGGAACTCTGCCTGGAAGTCTTGCGGCAGATAGAAGGGGCCGCAATCAAGATCGGCGGCCGTTTCAAGGTGATACACCAAGCATCCGACTTCACCGATACTCCGGCCGGAGTCGAAAAATTGGACTCCATCTGCATGATGCTGATCGTTATAGGAGAGTCACTGAAAAATCTCGAAAAAATCACTGGAGGAAAGCTACTTTCCCAATATCCTGAAGTCGATTGGAAAAAAGCCATGGGTATGCGTGATATCATCACCCACCATTATGCGGATCTGCATGCGGAAACTGTTTTTTACACATGCAAACGTAAAATCCCTCCACTTCTTGAAACAGTGAGAAAAATAACTCGGGATCTGCGGTAACATGTCGATGTCATTGACTTGTCCAGTTTTTTTGGCATTGATAAAATCGACCCATTGGGTATTATATTTATCAATAGCGCTCGGCCCCCGGTATAGACATGATCTATATTCCGGTCGGGCCTTCTTACTCTGCCTTTCGTTATGAAACCTTTGGAGACTAAACCTCATCTAAAGAGGTTGCCAGGTATACCGAAAAATCGTTGTGCAGAGGCTACACTTTGTGTGTACGGATGTGGGTATTTTTCCCTACGTAATTTTTTGTTCGTTCTTAATATATTGATTAAACATATTAATATATAGCGGTTCGATTCCGACCTCGGGCACCAATGATAATCTAAGGCCCTGAGAAATCAGGGCCTTTTTTATTTTGTGGCTTTAACTTGCGTTTGCGGGCAGTAAGTTTGTAAATCGGCTGAAACCCTTGCTGGCCCAGGGTTTCAGCCGGGTGGCGATTGTGGTCGTGTTACTACAGATTTTGGCCCTGTTCGGTCATGTGGATGACCCGTGGTGGTGGC
>CAIUQR010000087.1 GCA_903901335.1 uncultured delta proteobacterium
ACTTTCAAATCATACGACAGATTTTTTCCCAATCAGGACACGATGCCCAAGGGCGGTCTGGGGAATCTGATAGCGCTGCCTTTGCAAAAGGAGGCAAGAAAGGATAAAAACAGTGAATTCATTGACCGGAATTTCGAGCCGGAAGATGGGAGCACACCTTTGAATCTTTGTCTTGATGCAGCATATGTCGGAAAAGAAGATGTGATTACATCTAGGTATACCCCCTGCCCCAGAGGGGAGGAAAAGAAGTTGATCGAAAGAGATCCCTCTTTCAAAGAACGCAGGTGGATAGTCGAACTCGCCCATTCTTGGTTCAACCGGTTTCGAAAGCTTGTACCACGATACGAGAAAACAGGTCTCTCATATAATGCGTTAAACGCTTTGGCAGCGGCTATGATCATCTTAAACAAGGTCATGGTTATTTATAGATAAGCACTAAGCATGATTTCGGCTAGTTGCCGGCTGGTGACTGGGGTTCCTGCGCCATGATGACTGATATCGAAGTTCTGGCAAAACAGGCAGAGCAGGTTGCAGCGGGCAAAAAAAATGGTCCCTGAGCCGTGTTGGCAACCAGTGGCCGTTCCTCTCCGAAGTGCGGAGAAAAATCGGCGACAAGTGCCGGTGCGCCGGTTTTACATATACCCAGGTTCTCTGCAGTACGGTCGACCCTGCACTGTCGCGGACAGAGGGTGCAAGCGGTCAGGAGCTGCCCGGCCCTGTCGATTTGACCCTGGAGCTGTCCTGATTCGTACAGGCTGTGATAGTCCGGGTGCGTCATGGCGTTTTAGTTTGAACCTTCTCGGCCTGCCGTAAGCGACTCAAGGCCTGCGCATCCCTGCCTATCTTCACGTCGATGACCGTGTATCCATGGGTGTTTTGATCGGCGGTCAGGAGGGCCTTGGCCAGGTCCTCTTCCGTCTCAACGATAAAGCCTATACCGCTGCCGAGAACCGCCGGGACCTTACTGAACTGCCACGGATGGACATCGTTGAAGGGCCTGTCCAGTGTCGGCCTTTCGGTACTGTAGCCCTGGTTGTTAATCACAATGACGATCGGATTCAGACCATATCTGGCGATGCTGGACAGCTCCATGCCGGTCATCTGGAAGGCACCGTCTCCGACCAGCACAAGTGGCCTGAATTCGGGATCGGCGAGCTGGGCGCCGAGTGCGCCCGGGACTGCGAAGCCGGGAGAGGCATAATAGGCCGGGGAAAGGAATTTCATGGACCGATGAATATAGAGATCGTTGGCACCGGACAGAGTAGCACCGGCATCGGCGATGACGATGGTGTCTTTTTTCAGGAAGGCATTGAGATGCTGAAAGAGAGAGTCGATTGTCACCTTCGATTTCCTGCTGTTGGAAATCGGTCGGGGTGGGTGGGGACGAGGGATATTTCCTATGGTCCGAGGGGAGATCGGGGCTCGGCTCAGACCCTTGATAAAGTCCTGGAAGAGGATATTATCAAAGGGGATGTGTTTGATGGATATTTTTTCACTGGTTGCGTAGATCGATTGAGTAAGCCTGGCTGTGAACATTCCCAGGTTCAGATCGGTCCTGAACGTACCCAGCAAGAGCAGGCAGTCACTTGACTCCACATAGCGGCAGACATCCTCGAGGCCGGTAGCTCCTTCATAGATTCCCATATAAAAATCCCTGGTATCGGCAACGACCGATTTTGCCAGGATGGTTGCGGCAACAGGGATGCCCTTGTTTCGTGCCAGGGCGGTAAGTTCTTTCTGCAAGCCGAATCGGTGGATCTCGACACCGGCCAGGATGACCGGCTGTGCGGCACTGTCGATCAGGGCTACCGCTTCGTGCAGTGCCTCGGCCAGGGTCCCCGGGTCACTTGTCTCCTGCTCACGTTTTTCCTTATGTCCGGCCGGACAGGGGACAGAGACCATGTCCCGAGGGAGTTCGATATAGACGGGGCGCTTGAATTTCAGGGCGGCATGGATGACCCTGTCGATCTCATCCTGGGCGGTAGCCGGAGAATCGAGGACGGTAGAGGCCACCGTGAATTCGTCAAAAACCCGTTTTTGGACACCGAAATCGGAGACCGGGTGATGCAGGAGATTGGAGCCCTGCTTCTCGTCAGCCCCTGGTGCGCCGCTGATGATGATGACCGGAGATTTTTCCGCATAGGCCTGCGCAATTGTATTGGCGACCTTCAGTGCCCCTGCTCTGTATGTCACACAAACCGCTCCAAGCCCGCTCACCCGGGCGTAAGCGTCGGCTGCAAATCCTGCCCCCTGTTCATCGCAGGTGGTGATAAGGCGGATATGCTCGCATCGTTCGAGCATATCGTAAAATCCAAGGATAAAATCGCCTGGAATACCGAAGACATGTTTGATGCCGTATTTTGCCAGCTGTCGGATCAGGTACTCTCCGATTTTTATCTGTGAGACCATAGTCATTTTTCTTTCCCCCTGGAAAGAGAGCGCCTGTCCGGCAAGGGCTGTTTGGAGGTCGCAGGTTCCATGTCCTCAGCCCGATAAACGGGAGACGATTTTGTCCGATCCGAACGAGAGATTGTATCTCGGCAGGCATTTGTTCCTTATATAATAATACTGATTTGGAACATGATTGCAACCGGATATGAGCATATCAGCATGTGCCTGAAGGATATCGCTCCCTGAACTTCAAAAGTATTCTTGAAAGAGCAGGCTCTCCCGGGATATTCATCGAACCGGTGATGAATATCCTTAAATAAATGACTCATTGATGATATACCAGAAAGTGAAGGGAGGAAAAAACCGTATCCTTTTCATCTTTTAATGACGCTACCAGATCCGGTCCGAAGCGACAAGTTGCAACCGGTCGGACGAACAGATACCCGATAAAGCAGAATTTTGCATATGCAGCCGATTTTTTTCCAAACACTGTCCATACGGCGAAAAGTCATTTATTTCATGATGGGTGTTTCTGGTGCGGCACTCCTACTTTTTTTTGCCATTTCTACGGCGAGCCAGGCACGAATCATCCGGCAGTCAATAGTTGACAGCATGGAAATCCTGGCCGAGGTGATCACCAGTCCGGGTGGTCCGTCGCTGACCTCTTTGACACATGATTCCGCTCTCGATATCCTGAAGACCCTGCGGTCGAATAAGGATATCGAGCAGGGGATGATCTTCACCCCGGAAGGCAGAAACCTCGCGTCCTATGTGAATCCGGTCGCAGCCGTTCCGAATGTCCTTCCCGCCGGGGTCCCGAAGAACGGGCATGAGTTTTTAATGCAGAACTGGACGTTGAAACTGCATATTTTTCACCCGATAGTTCTGGATGGAAAAGAGATCGGGACCTTATATTTCCTCGTGAGCCTGAAAACTATTACAACGCAATTAGGTAATTCTGCTCTTCTTTTGCTGTTCAGTTCGGCGCTCATCCTCCTGCTTGTCCTTTTCGTCTCTTCCCGGGTCCAACGAATGATAACCGATCCGGTGCTTGCGTTGGCCGCAACAGCCAGAAAAATAACGCAACTGGGCGATTATGGAATACGGGTAGAGCGGACAACCGAAGATGAGGTCGGTATACTGATCGATGATTTTAATACAATGCTGGATGTGATGCAGCAGAGAGATGCAGAGCTTTCCGACCATAGACAACATCTTGAAATACTAGTTGAAGAGCGCACAGAACAATTACGGCGGAAACGCGATGAAGCCTTGGCAGCAGCCAAAGCCAAGAGCGAGTTCCTGGCGAATATGAGTCATGAGATCCGCACTCCGATGAACGGCATTATCGGGGTGCTTTCGCTGCTGAAGGACGCGCACTTGAACGAAGAATACAAACGCCTTTTGCGGACGGCAACCAGGTCTGCCGATTCGCTCCTGCTTATTATTAATGACATCCTTGACTTCTCGAAAATCGAGGCCGGGAAGATTGACTTTGAATCCATCGTTTTCGATCTTCGTGACCTGATGGAGGAGGTAACCCTGCTGTTTGTGGAGGCAGCGAACCTGAAGCAGGTCGACCTCCTCTGTTTTGTGCCCACCGATGTTGATTCCTGTGTCTTGGGCGACCCAACCCGGCTTCGGCAGATCCTTACAAATTTGTTGAGCAATGCCATCAAGTTTACCGACCGGGGGGAGGTCATCCTTCAGGTCGCGTTGATCAAAAAACAAAACGGACAACAACTGCTGCGCTTCTCCGTCGAGGATACCGGTATCGGAATTGCGGCCGGGGCAGTGAAAAGTCTTTTTCAAAAATTTACCCAGGCTGATGGTTCAACAACCAGAAAATATGGCGGAACGGGGTTGGGCTTGAGTGTATGTAAGCAGCTTGTGGAACTGCAAAAAGGAGAGATCGGCGTCGACAGTGAGGAGGGAGCGGGAACGATTTTCTGGTTCACATTGCCGATGCAGGTCCTTGATGGTGAGGTCCAGGAGATTCCCTTTGATATCGTCAAGGGGCGCCGGTTCTTGATCGTTGATGATAACGCGACCAATCGTCTGATTATCGAACACTATCTGAAGTCCTGCCATGCGGAGACCTCCGTCTGTGATGCGGGGGACCAGGCCCGGGACATTATCAGAAAAATGGCCGCAGAGGGGCGGCCGGTCAATACGGTCCTGCTTGATTACCATATGCCCTCTAAGGATGGTCTGCAGCTGGCAGCTGAAATCAGGCAGGAATTCGGCAAGGATTGTCCGGAATTGATCCTGCTCAGCTCAGAGAGCGGGGTCAGGGAAAAGGCGGCTCAGGCAGGCGTTCGGACTGTTATTTATAAGCCCATCCGCCTTTCCCAGTTCTATGATGTCCTGAGCCGTATTCCCGGATTGGCGGAAGAGACTGTAGATTGCCCAAAAAAACAGGACACTCTCTTTGATCTGCGAGGCAGGGTACTTCTGGTTGACGATGAACCGATCAACCAGAAGGTTGGTATGGCGATTCTGAAGAAATTCAGGATTGCATCGGATGTCGCCGGCAATGGTCGCGAGGCTGTCCGGATGGTTGGGGAGCAACACTACGATCTTGTCCTGATGGATGTTCAGATGCCTGAAATGAACGGATTTGATGCCACGGAGGCGATCCGGGCAAGGGAGCAGCTGAATGGCCTTTCCCGGATTCCTATCATTGCGATGACCGCTAACGCGATGGAGAGTACCCGTGAACGTTGTCTGGCCATCGGGATGGATGATTTCATCGCCAAGCCGATTAAGCCTGATCTACTGATTGAACGATTGCAGCCTTGGCTCAACATCGGTTTTGCGGCGATTCCTGCACTGAAGGAAACAACCGCGCCTTCTTTGCAACAACTTTCAGAAGAGGGCGGCTTCTCAAAAAGGCAAAGACCATTTTCTGCCGGAAAGACCTGGGACCGAAAGAAGGCGCTGCAGTTTGTGGGCGGGGATGAATCGCTTCTCCAGGAACTGGCCGGGCTCTTTCTGCAGAGAAACGCACCTCTTCTGGAAAAAATTGACAAGGCGATCCGGAATCAAAATGCTGCCGCCCTGCATGACGCTGCCCATGCCTATAAAGGGGCTGTGAATCATTTTGCCGCGGCCAAGGTCAGGGAGCTGGCCTTTCGTCTGGAAAAAAAAGGGCGCTCCGGCAATCTCGAAGGCGCCGAGACGCTCTTTGTCCAGCTTAACGATGGGGTGAATTGTCTATTGAAAGAGCTTGGGTCCTATGTCGCAGCAGATGGTTGATTACGGCGTCAAGGCCTGACGTCCGGGAGTGGTGTCTGGGCGACTTCGACCCTGTTGCGGCCTTTCTTTTTAGCACTGTAGAGGGCACGGTCAGCGAGCATTATGAGCGCGTTGCCATCGGACATCTCAGCAGTCTTAATAGCTACTCCCAGGCTGATAGTTATCCGGATGGTGCGCCCGATCAGTGAAATATCATGCTCGGCTATTTCCTGTCGTAAACGTTCGGCGAAGACTACGGCCTCATGCAGGGAGTTCCGGTCACTGACAGCCAGAAATTCCTCACCGCCTATACGGCTTATCATATCGGATGTTCTCGATTTCTTTTTAAAGATAGCCGAGATTTTTTTCAAAACGATATCGCCGCAATCATGGCCGTAGGTGTCGTTTATCTGCTTGAAATGATCGATGTCGATCATAATGCAGGAAAGGGTGCTTCCGAAGCCGGTTGATTCGGACATCATCTCCTGCAGCCGTTCCATTGCGTAGCGTCTGTTGGGAAGTCCGGTTAAGGGGTCCGTCATGGCCATTGTATGAAATTTTTTGTTGACTGCGGTCAGCTTATCGGCATAGTTCTGAATCACATTCCGATCCTGGTTCATCTTTTCCTGATATCTGACAATACGTTTTCCGCCACGGACGCGGGCTTCCAGGACCTTCGGAGTGAAAGGCTTACCCACATAGTCATCGGCTCCCGCTTCAAAGGCCTGTACGAGTTCATCGTCCGATTCGGTAGCGGTCAGCATGATGATGTAGAGATGTTTGGCAAATTCTGTCTTGCGGAGTGTTCTACACAAGTCTATCCCGCTCATATCCGGCATATGCCAGTTGGTGATGATCAGATCGGGCTGGTAGTGTATCGCAAGACGCAACGCCTCGTCGCCGCATTTTGCCGTCAGGATGGTTGTGGCGTCTTTCTCCAGGAGGGTTTTCAGACTCTGCAGAGTCGTGGGATCATCATCGACGGCCAGGATACAGAAGGCCTCCTCACCATCGATCTTGCAAGGTTTTGGTTCTGACGTCCCGATGGATTCAATCCGGCCTGAGGATGAGCATTCCCGGGCTGGAATTTCAAGAATGAGACACCACTCCCGCCAGCGTAAGAGGATTCTGTCAAGTAAGATGCCAAATTCTTCCGAGCTCATAGTGTGTTGTGCAGCCAGTTCTTCTGCGGCGGCAATCTTCTCCTGGAGTGGCAATTCCATTACACACATCTTTGCCATAAGCCTCGAGAGCCGTAAAAGATTGAGGAGTTCCGGCCTTTCACCTCCGGTTGCTTCTTCCGGTGTCAGCTGCTTCAGGAGAATTATTGCTTCGATGTATCCGTTCGGGATTCCCCATTCCCGGAGCAGTTCCATGGAGACCTCAGCATGATCGATGCCAAATTCTTTGTATTCTTCGAGCAGAAGGGCTGGTTCGGCGAGATTGGCGGTCAGGATCTCACTGTATTTTTGAGGATAAAGGCTGGCAAGTGCCAGTCTGCCAATCTCGGAGAGCAGGCCGCAGATGAAGAGTTCGTCGGCGTCGAATCCGGCCTGCATTTCTGCAAGACATCGGGCAGCCATCGCCATAGCGAGAGAGCCCGACCAGAATCCGCCATAGTCAAAATGTTCGCACCGGCCCTCCCGGTTTTTTGAGAGCAGGGAAAACCCCAAGGCCAGACCCATGACAATATCGGTCCCCAGTCTGACGATAGCCTGCCTGATGGAGACCACAGGCGCCGTTGTCGCAAAAAGCGCGGTGTTGGCGTATTGAAGGAGTTTGCCTGACAAGGCTGGGTCTTTTTCAACGATATCGGCAATATCACCAAGGGAAGTGCTCTCGCTGGTGCTTAGACGCATGATCTCCAGGGCGATGGTGGACGGTGTCGGCAATTTCCGCGTTGCGAGAAGGTCTTTGAAAACCTGATTCATTGTGTCAATTCCTGTGTAGAAGTTCGGGATGTTTCTGAGCGAGAGTATGGGCTCTGAGCCGATTTTCAAAGTCAGCCGGTGTCAGTGGCCGGCTGAAATAGTATCCTTGGAAAGTGGTGCAATCGTTATCTCGCAGGAAATTCAGCTCGGTGACGGTTTCCACCCCTTCAGCAACAACGGTAAGCCCCAGATTTCCTGCGAGGATGATGATAGTGGAGACGATGGACGCGAATCGGGAACCTTTGGCCAGACCCTGGGTAAACGAGCGATCGATCTTCAACTGGTCGAGCGGCAGTCTGTGCAGATAAGACAAGGATGAATATCCTGTACCGAAGTCATCTATGGAAAAACGAATGTTCATTTTCTTTAACTCCAACATCTTGGCGATGGTATCCTCCAGGTTGTTGATCGCAACCCCTTCGGTGATCTCGATGGTCAGCATCGAAGGTTCCGCACCGGTCTCGGCCAGTACACGTTTGACAAGGGTTGTGAAATCGGGCTGGCGAAATTGCCAGGGACTGATGTTCACTGCAACATGTTGCAGGTGCCGGCTGATGCCCTGGCTCTTCCAGGAGGTCATCCGGCGGCAGGCCTCGGCCAGGACCCACTCGCCGAGGCGGAGGATGAGGCCGGTTTCTTCGGCGATCGGGATGAATTCCATCGGCGGGATAAATCCCCGTTCAGGATGCTTCCAGCGGACAAGCGCTTCGGCGCCGACAATGAGCCCTGATGCCTCAACCTGGGGTTGGAAGAAAAGCTGCAGTTCGTTTCGCTCCAGCGCCCCTCTGAGTTCCTTTTCGATGATCAGGCGCTGATCTGCCGCTGCCTGCATGTCGGGAAGATAGAACATGCATCTGTTCCGTTCCATCTTTTTACAACGGCTGACGGCGGTAGAGGCGTGACGTAATATCTCTTCGGCGCTGTCGGCATCGCCTGAGAAGAGGGCTATGCCGATAGTGGCGGTGATATAGAGCTCATGACCGTCGATTAAAAACACCTCGGCCATGGCATGTCTGATTTTTTCTGCTATCCTAACGAGTTTTTGTCCCGTTTCCCGGGGAGTCGGGCCGACATCGGTGAAGAGAAGAGCAAATTCATCACTGCCGATCCTGGCGATGGTGTCTTCTGCCCGGATCAGCTTTTTGAGTCGTTCTGCCACCTTCTGCAGTAGGATATCACCCGTTTGGTGCCCGAGGGAATCGTTCACAGTCTTGAACCGGTCCAGATCCATGAAGATCACCCCGCCCTGGGTGGATCTCCTGCGGGCGCCGGAGATGGCCTGGTTCAGGTGAAAAAGCAGCATGGAGCGATTGGGAAGATCGGTCAGGGCATCGAAAAAGGCGAGGCGTCTGACCTGTTCTTCCGCCTCTTTCCGCTTGGAGATGTCCTCGGTCAGGATGTCGATATAGCGGGGATTGCCGTTATGGTCTCTGACCAGATAGGCGGAAAGAGCAACCCAGAGCGATGAGCCGTCGTACTTTTTTATCAGGAGCTCCGAGAAGACAACCTCACCATGCCTGTAGAGACTAGCGAGCACTTCCTGATAATCGGGTTCATGTGTGTAGAGATCGCTGGGGCTTGTGCTCGTCAGGTCCTCGATGGAAGCATATCCGAGCATGGCAGCTATTGCCGGATTTGCCATGATAAAAATCCCCTCTGGTCCGGGTGTGCACCTGCAGATTCCCATCGGGATATTGGCCACCAGACTGTGATAGTGGTCTTCCCTGTCCCGCAGATCCTTTTCCATCAGTTTACGGACGGTGATATTCCGGATATTGCCGCATATCCTGGAGGGGGCGCCGGTATCGTCCATCAATAACACCGCCGTCATTGCACAGTAGAAACGTGATCCGTCCTTATCTTTAAAGACCACTTCGTAATCGTTTGCCTTCCCTGTGGCGCTTAACAGGTCTAACAGAGAGAGCCGGTCATTTTCATTGGAATACAGGGAATAGACACTTGTCCCTATCAGCTCGTCCTGTTTATACAGCAGCTCGTTTTTTACAGACGGGCTGATTTCCAGGATTGTTCCGTCAAGGCTTGTCTCAAAATAAACATCCTGGAGATTTTCATAAATCAGGCGGTATCTTTTTTCGCTTTTTCGCAGTTCTTCCGCGTCTTCGAGGAGCTTCTGCTCGAGAGCGATGTATCCGGCGTTTTCCCGGATCAGCCTGGCATGCTCCAGGTTCCGTCTGATTGTGTGCAGGAAAAGAGATGGATTGTTAAGAGGTTTGAGCAGGTAATCCCATGCGCCGGCCCGCAAAGCCCGGGCGATCTTTAAGGCGTGGTCTTCTCCGGTCATGATGATAATCGGGATGCCGGGGAAGATTTCTTTTGCCTGGGCCAGGGTGGTCCGACAACCGGTCACATCCAGTCCGAGCAAGACTACATCGGGCCCCTCCCTTTCAAGAATCCGGGCACCAGTGACGCTGTTATCCGCTGCAAGGATGGAGAAATCATGGTTCTTCAGGTATGACCGGATACGGGATTGTGTCTCCTGATCATTATCGATGGCGAGTAGTGATACCCGTCCGGATACAATCATTCTCTCATCTCCAAATTGGTGTCATGCAGGCTGAAATCGGATTCCCTATCCCCAGTCTACGTAAAAAATACATGCTAATCAAGGCGGTCGGTAGTATTCCCGGAAAAGGGTGGAAGGATCATCTTTTGAGGAAAGGTCTGTCCGGATCAAATGTCGGTCAGCTCGACCCGGTTGCGGCCGTTCTTTTTGGCCTTGAATAAGGCCTTGTCGGCAGCCCTGATCAGGGCTTCACCATTGATGAAGTCAGAATTCCAGGTTGCCACGCCAAGACTGATTGTGACCTGAATGCAGGCCTTTTCCAGAGTGATTCGCAGATCTGCAATGGCGAGGCGCAATCGTTCCGCCAGCTGCTGTGATTCTAAGAGATCGCTTCTGGCGCATATAACCAGGAATTCTTCACCACCTGTCCTGCTGACGATATCATACATCCGGGCCTTGCGATGAAAGGTTGTCGCGACGGCCTTCAGGACCATGTCTCCGCTTTCGTGCCCAAAGGTATCGTTCACCTTTTTGAAGTGATCGATGTCGATCATAATGCAGGACAGTTTTTCGCCATGCCTGAGCGTCTCCGCCACAGCTGAGGCCAGACGATTCATCGCGCTGCGCCTGTTGGGAAGTCCGGTCAAAGGGTCGGTCATAGCCATTGTCTGGAGTTGCCTGTTGGCCGAGGTCAGCTGTGTTGCATATTTTTGGATAACCTCACGGTCATGACTGATGGTCTTCTGGTAGCGGATCAATCGTTCGCCGCTGTGGATTCTGGCCTCCAGGACTTTGGGCGTGAAGGGCTTGGTAATGAAGTCATCGGCGCCGACTTCAAAGGCCTGGATGAGTTCGTCATCCGTCTCGCAGCTGGTCAGCATGACGATATAGATATGCTGGGTTGTGCTTGTCCTGCGCAGAATTCTGCACAGTTCAAGGCCGTTCATCTTCGGCATACGCCAGTCGGTGATGATCATATGGGGCTGTTTTTCCAGAGCGATGTTCAGCCCTTCTTCCCCGTCCTCGGCAGTCAGGAGTTCTTTGCCCTCCCCGGAAAGTATTTTTTTCAAACTGAGTAAAGTGAGGGGATCGTCATCGACGGCGAGGATACATATTTTTTTGCTGATCGAGTCAGGATCCTGGTTGTCGGTCTGTTTCGCCTCCAAGGTTCTGATCTGGTCGTACAAGGAACATTGCTGGCAGGGGATATCAAAAATCCGGCTCCATTCCTGCCAGTGATAGACCAGCTTGTCGAAAAAGGGGCCGAATTCATTCTCGCGGATATTGTAATTTTCTCCCAGCTGCTCGGCGTGGTGCAATTTTTCCAGCAGAGGGAACTCAAGAATCAGAATTTTCGAGAGCAGCAGGGAAAGATAAAGTAATCGTGAAATTTCAAAAGATTGTGCGTCGGAGAAGTTGTACGTATTCGGATTTTCATGAAATCGAACGACCAGGGTGTACTGTTCGGAGAGCCCCCATTTCTGCAGCATCTCTGCGGTTAACTCCAGATGCGTGATCCCGAAGAGTTCTTTTTCCCTGATCAGGATCTCCGGCTCGTTTGTTTTGGCGTTGATAAGGTTGCCGTATTCTTCGGGAAAGAGATCGGCGAGTGCGAGAACTCCTATGTGGGATAACAGACCACAGACGAACAACTCATCCGGGTTGAATCTGTTCTGTATCTCTGCGATTGCTCGGGCTGCGACGGCTTGGGCCAGAGAAGCCGACCAGAAGTTTGCGTAATCCATTTCGTGACAATTGCCGGTCCTGTAGCGGCTCAGGAGGGAAAAGCCCAGAGCCAGAGATACCACAATACGAGTGTCCAGCTCGGTTACCATCTTCCGAAGTGACAGGACCGTCCGGCCCGGCACCAGAAGAGCCGAATTTGCATATTGCACCAGATCGTGTGCGAGTTCATAATCCGTCTCGATAAGATCGACGATAGTTTCCGGTGCTATCGTCTCCGCTCCGGTCAGCTGGATGAGTCTCAGGACGGCAGGCGCCGGTGACGGCAGTTTTTCCGTCTCGATGAGGCGCTCAAAGATCGACATGGTGCTCATGAATAGTTATTACAGGCAGCTTTCTGCCGGTTGTCGTTTAAAAGTTGTGAGCCCAGAATTATACACACAGTTGCTATGATGCAACGAAAAGAGAGCCGATGTCAAGGGAATACGCTGTTGTCGGATCTTGACCTTTGACATATTTTTTTTGCAATGTAAAATGCCATGACTTGACAGTTGATTGCAGAGGTAGCTTTTTTGTCGTCAGTTGTAATGCCGTCGGGCGGAGCGTAGGTTCCCCTTTCTCATAATCAGAATAAGCAGGGTATTATGGATATTCATGTCCTGGCCGGTCAATGGATGAATCAGGTTGCCGATTATCTGCAGGTCGGATACGCCTTTGGAGCTGGGATGGTATCTGCAGTCAACCCCTGTGGATTTGCGATGCTGCCCGTCTACCTGTCGCTTTACATCGGGGTGGAAGACGAAAATTTTCAGAGACGATCCCTGCTCTTCCGGCTTACCAAGGCAATATGGGTTGCGGTGGTGGTTACCTCCGGGTTTTCTCTTCTCTTCGGGATATTCGGGATTATCGTTGCGGCTGGAGGGGCGGTTCTGGTCGGATTTATGCCCTGGATTTCCGTTCTGGTCGGAATTTTTCTGGTCCTGCTCGGATGCTGGCTCCTTGCCGGCAAACACCTGTCCTTCAATTTTATGCTCCAACTCGGAGGAAAAATCGGTGACCCCCGGAAAATGACGGCCGGTGGGTTCTTTCTGTTCGGGGTTGGATTTGGTGCGACCTCATTGAGCTGTACTTTACCGATTTTTCTGATGGTGGTCGGAAGTTCGGCCACTAGCGGTGATTTTTTCTCGGGGGTTTTGCAGTTTGTGGGCTATGTCCTCGGCATGGGGACGGTTCTTCTCCTGCTGACGTTGAGCATGGCTCTGATCAAGGAAGGTGTGGTAATCGGGGCGATGCGGAAGGCACTGCCGCATTTCCAGAAGGTTTCGGCAGTGCTGATCATCCTGGCAGGGATTTATATTCTCCACTACTGGTTTTCCAGCGGCCTGCTGTTTGGCTGAGGAGGCTATTCCATCACCGAGGCGATTTTATCTCTCAGTTCGGTCATATCGAACGGTTTGGCGATCGCGGCGCAGAAGCCGTATTCATCGTAATCGACCATGACGGGGTCGTGGGTATAACCGCTCGAGACAATAATCCGCGCCTCGGGATTGATATCGTAAATGGCCCCGGCCGTCTCCTTGCCGCCCATGCCGCCGGGGATGGTCAAGTCGACAATAACCCCGTCGACGGGCGTGCCGGTCTTCCAGTGATGTTTGTAGATCTCGATTGCCTCGATGGAGTTTTTCACACAGATACATTCATGGCCGAGGTGGACGAGCATGCGTTTGGCGATGTTGAGCAGCATTTCCTCTCCATCCACCACCATGATCCGGTAATGCCGCCCCGAGGATATTTCTCCTCTTTCATCTACCTTCAGGCGTTGATCAAGCGATGCCGGCAGGAAAATAGTGAAGGTCGTCCCCTGTCCCGGTTCGGACTGCACGGTAATATGGCAGTCATGCTTTTGGAGGATCGAGTAGACGATGGCCAGCCCCAGTCCGCTGCCGTTGTCCTTGGTTGTAAAGTACGGATCAAAAATCTTGGGGATATCACGTTTGTTGATGCCGCAACCGGTATCTCTGATCTGCAGCCTGACAAAATCCCCTTTGATGGCAGCAGGGAACGTCGGGATGTCGACCTCTGTGACGTTGCTGCAGTCAATATGGATGGTTCCGGAGCCGGATATGGCCTCTTTGCTGTTGATAATCAGGCTCTGGAGGACCTGGCCTATCTGGCCTGAGTCGATATCCACCAGCCAGAGATTCTCAGGGATATGAATGGAGCATAAGATCGTCGAGCCGTGCAGCGCGAAATCGGCGGAATCCTTGATAAGCGGCGCAATGGATGTGGTTTTCCTGATCGGATTGCCTCCCTTGGAAAAGATCAGCAGCTGCTGACTGAGGGCCTTGGCCCGAATGGCTGCCTTATCGGCGCTTTTGAGGAGTTCGTAATTCTCCTCGGCCGGATCGGTGAACTGGCTGACAAGGTTGATGTTGCCGATGATGGCGGTCAGCAGGTTGTTGAAATCGTGGGCTATTCCACTGGCCAGGACACCAAGGGATTCAAATTTCTGGGCCCGCAGGACCTCCTTTTCCATTTTTTTCCGTGCCGATATATCCCGTATTATCCCGACGGTATGCCATTGGTCGCGACTTTTAAAGGCCGAAAAGGAGACCTCAACTGGAAATTCCGTGCCGTCCTTTTTGTAGCCGAACAGTTCGATGGTTTTTGCTCCTGTGCTGTCCTTGTCCGGCATCTTGAACTTTCTCGATATCTTCGTCAGGGCCGACTGGTGTTTCGGCGGGGCGATGATAGCAGTAATCGGTTTATCCATGACCTCTTCGGGTGTATACTGGAAAAGCTTTTCCGCAGCGGGATTCCAGTGCAGGACTTTCCTGTTGTTGTCGATCACGATGATGGCATTAGCAGCTGCAGAGTTAATGGCCCGCAAATGCTCTTCTCGCTCTCGCATGGCCTCTTCCGCCATCTTTCTTCTCATGCTGGTGCGTGCCAGCAGAAGAGAACAGATCGCGATGATCACGAGGCAGACGGAGTAAAGGAGAAAGATACGATTCAGGATCTTTACGGGCCACACGGCCAGCATCTTGGCTGGGATATACGACACTGTCTTCCAGAAATATTCCTTCTGTTGCGCCTGGATCATGATTCCCGTTTCCGGGGGAGGCTTGCTGCCCTTCAACAGGGGATAGATGGTGCCGAAGGTCACCAGACCGTTATCTGTCTGAAACTGTCCCGATTCTTCCCGGTTGATACGCTGCCATTCATCCGGGAGGTGCTTTTTCATGCTTTGGCTGTTCCTGTCGGACGGGCTGATATCCCAGTCCTGGTCTTGATTCCGGCTTGTCAGGTAATAGCTGTCTGAATTTACAAGTATTGTTGAGCCGGGTGAGTTGGCGGATGCTTTTTTTAACTCTTCAACGAGCAAGGTGCCGAGGTAATTCAGAATAAGTATACCACGATTACGTCCGGTTTTATCGAAAAGAGGAACGCTGAAGCGAACGGTCGGATTGAAAGATGTAATTGCCGCATCCGCATCCAGGTCAAAGGGCGAGACATACACCTCTTCCCGGGAGAGACCGATCGTTTTTCTGAAATACTCCGTATCAGAAATGTTTTTCAGTGTATCGGGAGGTGCTGTTTGAGGTTGGCCGTCGGTACAGTTGATCTTGATGACCTCCATCCCTTTTTCATCTATATATCTGATTTTATTATAAGCCGATTTGATCGTACAGAAGGACAGCCATTCGTCCACCAGCTCGTGAAGTTGCTCGGGATTCCCGTTTTCGAGAAAATTGATCAACTCGTTTTGCACGGCCAGGAATTTTATGTCCATGCTTATCGAGTTGAAATTAGAGGCGACGATTTTCAGCTGTGTCTGGATATTGAAGATTTCAGTTCTTTCGGTGGCCATCCTTTCGGTTTCGGCGTCCTTGAAATACAGGAACAAGGTCATGCTGCCAAAAAAAATGGCCGAAGGAAGGAAGATGATCAAAAATCGTTTAAAGATGTCATCCCATTTGATATGATCGGACATTTCCATCGGGATCTTCATGTGTTTTCCGGTTTGCTGATACTACGGTTATGGCTACGGATGGGAGAACAGCGACACCTTGTGTTGAAACAAGACGTAAGGAGTGGAAGTCTCCACGATAATCCTTGGAGTAGTAGCAAGTTCAGCAGCAATTGGCAATACTATTTTCAGCAGTCGGCAGGCGGGTCGGTTGCCTGTATGAGGTCGTGCATTGTCGAATTTACCGGGAAACCTTCAGCTCATCAACCCAATACGGCATCAAGTGTACTGTTGAATTCCATAATATTGATAGGCTTTGACAGGAATTTCCTGAAGCCGGTCGTCTTCCCTCGTTGGATATCTGCTGGTGCGGCGCTCCCGCTCAACGCCACGACAGGGATATGGGCTGTGTCCGGGTCGCTCTGCAGGTGTCTGAAAACCGTAAAGCCATCCATGTCGGGCAGGTGGATATCAAGAAGAATAAGGCTCGGTCGAAACCTTCTTGCCGCCTCCAGGCCCTGAGTTCCATCCTCCGCCTCAACAAGGGTCAGATCCGGGTGCATTTCGAAAATATATCGGACCAGTTGCCGGTTGGTGGAATTGTCTTCGATGTAGAGGACAGTGTGTTTTGTGGTAGAACCGCCGGTGCTTTCATGTCTTGTCGGTCCGTTCTTGGGGGGGGTGTCGGTAACCATTTTCGTTTGTTAGAAAAAGTGAGTTTTCGTCCGATTTTTCAAATGACGGGTTGTCGAGATTTCTATACCTCTCAGTGCGCTCCCTGCTGTCGATCGCGGGCAGGGATGATCTTTTTTCATACACGGAATGGCCAGGCAAGTCAATTGGAAAATTATCGTCGAGGGTTGGCCCGGTCATGAAGTGATGGGCTGCTCACAAGAGGTCGATCCGTTTTCAGACTCAGTGAAATCCTGCCGCGGTCTTTATCCACCTCAAGGATTGTGACCGTGAGCTGCTGGCGGATTTTTACAATCTCGCCGGGGTCTTTGACATAGCGGTCGGCCAGTTGACTGATATGAATGAGTCCGTCCACATGCACTCCAATGTCGACGAAGGCCCCGAATTTGGTAATATTTGAGATGATACCGGGGAGTTTCATGCCGGGCTGCAGATCATGAATGGTGTGCACGTCTTTTTTAAAAGAAAAGGGGGAGAAGACCGTCCGGGGATCCCGCCCCGGTTTTGCCAGTTCAGTCACGATATCGGTAAGCGTCGGTAAGCCCACAGTCGCGGAGATATATTTTCGGATATCAATCTGCTGTCTGGCCGCTTCGGAGTGGATCAGCATGTCCAGAGTGCAACCCGCATCTCTGGCCATTTTTTCAACGGTTGTGTACATCTCGGGATGTATTCCGCTGCTGTCCAGAGGATAGGCACTGTTATGGATTCGGAGGAATCCGGCGCATTGCTCAAATGCCTTGGCGCCGAGACGGGGGACCTGCAGCAGCTCTTTCCGGCTGGTAAACGGCCCCTTCTCATTCCGGTAGTTGATGATGTTTTTAGCAAGCGCCGGTCCCAGGCCGGAGACATGGGTGAGAAGCTCCAGGCTGGCGTTGTTTACCTCGACACCTACGCTGTTGACACAGTTGATCACCACATCATCGAGACTGTTTTTCAATTCTGTCTGGTTGACATCATGTTGATACTGCCCGACACCTATGGATTTCGGATCGATCTTGACCAATTCCGCCAATGGGTCCTGCAGACGTCTGCCGATGGAGACTGCGCCCCTGACGGTGAGATCATGGTCGGGGAATTCGGCTCTGGCTGATGCGGAAGCCGAATAGATCGACGCCCCGTCTTCATTGACAAAGGTTACCAGCACGTTTTCCAGGGGAAGGGCGCGGATGAAATCTTCCGTTTCCCGGCTGGCAGTGCCATTGCCGATGGCTATGGCCGTAATCCCGAATTTCTGCACAAGCCCTGTAACAGATCGGGCTGCCAGGCGAGCCTTTTCTCCATCATGGGTTGGGAAGATCGTCTCAAAATGAAGCAGTTTGCCGTGTTCGTCGAGACAGGCGAGTTTGGCTCCGGTGCGGAAGCCGGGGTCGAGGGCCAACACTCTCTTTGGCCCCAGCGGAGGGGCGAGGAGCAGTTCACGGATGTTGGCGGCAAAGACACCGATGGCCTCATCGTCTGCGGCCTTTTTCAGCTCCCGGTGCAGCTCGTTTTCCAATGAAGGGGCAAGGAGTCGCCGGTAACAGTCGTCGACGGCCGGGGACATCTGGCTGCTGAATCTCGAATTTTTAACATAACGGGTATGCAGAAAACGGAGTGGTTCTTTTTCCGGGGGCCGGATTGAAATGGAGAGAAATTTCTCGTTTTCCCCGCGGAATATGGCCAGAAGCCGGTGCCCCGGTGCCTTGGCTGCTGCCTCTTGCCAGTCAAAGTAATCGCGGTATTTGGATGCCTCCGCCTCTTTCTTTTTTACAACCGTTGCGGTGATGATGGCCCGGGTCGAAAAAATCTTCCGTAATGCACTGCGTGTTTGGGTGTCTTCACTTATCCATTCGGCAATGATATCGCGGGCGCCCGCCAAGGCCTCTTCTTCGGAGAAGACACCTTTGTCCGGATCAAGAAAAAGTTCCGGCTGGACGTTTTTCTGGAAAAAAATCGCCAGGGCCAATGGGGACAGGCCTTTTTCCGCTGCGATCATGCCGCGTGTCCGCCGTTTCGGGCGGTAGGGAAGATAGATGTCCTCGAGAGCCGTCAGGCCGGTTGCCGCAAGCAGCTGCTTGTGCAATTCCTCGGTGAGGATATCTCGACCTTCCAGCGATTCGAGGATGGCCATCCGTCGTTTATCAAGTTCGATAAGGGTCGCCAGCCGGTCCCGGATTTGGGCGATAAAAACCTCGTCCAGCGAACCTGTCGCCTCCTTCCTGTACCTTGCGATAAAGGGAACAGTGGCCCCTTCCGTCAATAAGGCAGCGGTCCTTTGGACCTGATCAAGGGTGAGACCCAGGTCTCTGGCTATGATGTGGTGATGACTGTGCTGCTGGTTCATCCTATGTTACCTTGGAGCCGGTTGAGAATGTGTACAGGCAGCGTTTTCAGGGGGCGTTTCGTATCGCCTCGGCAACGAGCAGCGCCTGTCGGGTCGAGGCCACATCGTGGACGCGGATAATCGCAACACCGCAGGCAGCCGTCAGGGCAGAGACAACAGCCGTGGGCAGATCGCGATGGGTTACGTCCAGACCGGTTATATCGCCCAGGAATCGCTTGCGTGAGTGACCGAGGAGCACCGGCAGCCCGAGCTCTGAAAAACGGTCCAGATGTTTCAGGATGGTGAGGTTGTGTTCCCGCGTCTTGCCGAAACCGATACCGGGATCAATGATCAACCTGTTGCGGTTTACACCTTTACTCTCGACCCAGGAGATCCGTTCACGAAAAAAATCCAGGATCTCCTCGACCACATTACCATACTGCGGTTTGATCTGCATCGTCTCGGGGGTTCCCTGCATATGCATGATGATAACCGGCGCCGTGGTTGTTTTGACCAGCGCAAGCATCTCCTTATCCTTACGCAGGGCCGATATATCGTTTATGATATCAGCCCCGGCAGCCAGTGCCTTGCGGGCCACGGCGGCCTTGGTTGTGTCAATGGAGATCGATGTGGGATGGTTTTGCCGGATTTCCCTGATGACGGGAATGACCCGTCGCAACTCTTCTTCGATGGAAACCGGCTCGGCATAGGGCCGGGTTGATTCTCCGCCGATATCGATGATATCGGCGCCTGCCGCGATCATCGCTTCAGCCTGTTCCAAGGCCGCCTGCTCAGAAAAGTGCCGTCCGCCATCGGAAAACGAATCAGGTGTCGTGTTGAGGATCCCCATGATCCGGACAGCTGCCGTCGGCAGAGGAATCTTGTTGTCAATCAAGCGTTAATGTCCCCCTCAAGGGAGGATTTCACAGGATCGGCACCGCGCAGCAGCTCTTCGCCGGAGTCCCCAACAGGGGTCGGGGCTTCGGGAGTAACCTCATCTGTTGTTTTTACCTGGGCCTCATTGGAAACGGTGGGTGGTGAGGTGGTGGCCGGTTGAGCTTTCCGGGGATATCTTTCGGGATGCAGCTCCGTCATGATCCTTTCAATATCAGTAAGGACAATAGTCTCCCTCTCCAGCAGCTCTTCCGCCATCCGGGTCAGAATGTCCGTATTCTTTTCAAGAAGCGCGATTGCGGTATCCTTTGCCTGCAGGATAATACCCTTTACGGCCACATCAATCTGCCGGGCCGTCTCTTCACTGAAATCGCGATGCTGGGCAATTTCCCGGCCGAGAAAGATCTGCTCTTCTTTTTTGCCGTAGGTGAGCGGCCCGAGTTCGTCACTCATACCCCATTCACAGACCATTCTTCTGGCAAGATCGGTGGCCCGCTCCAGGTCGTTGCCGGCCCCGGTGGTGATCTCATCAAAGATGATCTGTTCGGCAATCCTGCCGCCGAACAGGATACAGAGGGTATTTTCCAGAAATTTCTTGGAATGGGTGTATTTTTCGTCGATGGGCAACTGCATGGTCAGCCCCAGAGCCCGGCCGCGCGGGATAATGGTCACCTTGTGGATCGGGTCGGTATCCGGGAGCAGTTTGGCCACCAGGGCGTGGCCTGCCTCGTGGTAGGCCGTTACCTCTTTCTCCTTTTCGGTAATAATCATGGAGCGTCTCTCCGCACCCATCATGATTTTATCCTTGGCCTTTTCCAGCATCTCCAGATTGATCTCCAGTGCCCCGGTCCTGGCGGCCATCAGCGCTGCCTCGTTGACCAGGTTTTCCAGATCCGCCCCGGAAAAACCAGGGGTACCCCGGGCGAGGACCTCCATGTCCACGTTCGGTGACATCTTGGTCTTTTTTCCATAAATTTCGAGGATCTTTTTGCGTCCACCCACATCCGGTACCGGGACAATGACCTGGCGGTCAAAGCGGCCGGGACGGAGAAGTGCGGGGTCAAGGACATCCGGCCTGTTGGTGGCCGCAACGATGATCACGCCTTCGCTGGATTCAAAACCATCCATCTCGACCAGGAGCTGGTTCAAGGTCTGCTCACGCTCATCGTGGCCGCCGCCCAGTCCTGCACCTCTATGGCGGCCGACGGCGTCGATCTCGTCAATAAAAATGATGCAGGGGGCATTTTTCTTGCCCTGGGTAAAGAGGTCGCGAACACGGGAGGCCCCGACGCCGACGAACATCTCGACAAAATCGGAGCCGGATATCGTGAAAAACGGCACATCGGCCTCGCCGGCGATGGCCTTGGCCAGCAGGGTCTTGCCGGTACCCGGAGCGCCTGCCAGCAGGACACCCTTCGGGATGCGACCGCCCAGTTTTGTGAACTTCTGCGGATCCTTCAGGAAATCGATGATCTCTTCCAGTTCCTCTTTGGCCTCGTCAATACCGGCCACATCCTCGAAGGTAAACTTGTTCTTGCCCCGTTCCATCAGGCGGGCCCGGGTCTTCCCGAAAGAGAGAGCCCCTCCCTTGCCGCCGCCCTGCATCTGGCGCATAAAGAAGATCCAGACACCGATCAGGAGCAGCATCGGGAACCAGGAGACGAAGATAGTCATCCACCAGCTCTCTTTCTGGTTTTCCTGAACGGTGATATCCACTTCCGCCTTTCTGAGGGTTGGAATCAGTTCACTGTCATTGGCAGGGGAAATGGTCTGGAACGGTTTGCCGTCCTTCAAGGTGCCCGATATGACGTTGCCGCTGATAGTGACACGGTTGACCGTCTTGTTTTCGATGCTGGCCATGAACTGACTGTAGGTCAGCGAACTGGTATTGGGTTGTTGTTTGTTGAAAATATTGAAAAGCAGGATCATGGTCAGGCCAATCACCAGCCACATGCTGAGGTTTTTATAAAATGTGTTCAAAGAGTCCTCCGGTGGCTCCTGAAAAATATCAAATGGCCGTTATCTGCTCATTTCAGGGTGTAGAAGCGGTTACGGTCTGATGTGTCGTTGTCCCGTACAGATTTCATAATTGTAAAGCATAATTATCGTATGTCGAGTTGGAAAGCCAGTTTTTTTCTATTGGACCTTCTTTGTGAAATACTGGACCGGATTGACCCCGATACTGGTCTCTCTCATTTCCTGCAGCGCCATGACCAGGGCAGCGGCACCGGTCGCCGTGGTAGTGTACGGAATATGAAAATCGAGAGCGGCCCGTCGGATTGTGTAGGAGTCCTCCGTGGTCCGTTTGCCAAGTGACGTGTTCACAATCCAGGAAATATCCATATCCTGGATCCTGTCCAGGATATGGGGACGCCCCTGGGAGATCTTGTTCACCTTCGTACAGATAACCTTATTCTCTTGCAGATAGTTGGCCGTCCCGTCGGTTGCAAGCACGACAAAACCTAGCTCGACCAGGTCCCTTGCCACCGCTACCATAGCCTTCTTGTCGCTGTCACGGACGCTTATGAAGACATTTCCGGAGACCGGGAGCCTGGAGCCTGCGGCAAGGAAGGCTTTAGCGATGGCCAGTCCCAGGTTGTCGTCGATACCCATAACCTCGCCGGTGGATTTCATCTCCGGGCCGAGCAGGGTGTCGACCTTCGGAAAACGGTCAAACGGAAAGACGGCCTCCTTCACTGCCCAGTGATTGACAACCACCTCTTTTGTCAGGCCGAGTTCGGGAAGGGTGGCGCCCAGCATGATCTTGGTGGCCAGCTTGGCGAGCGGCACACCGGTGGCCTTGCTGACAAAGGGTACGGTCCGTGAGGCCCGTGGATTAACCTCCAGAACATAGAGATCATGGTCTTTGATCGCGAACTGGACATTCATCAGCCCGATGACCCCGAGTTCCTCGGCCATGGCCCTGCTTGCCCGTTTGATTTCGTCGATCAGCTCTGCCGAGAGTGTATGCGGAGGCAGCACGCAGGAGGAGTCGCCCGAGTGGATACCGGCCTCTTCGATATGCTCCATGATGCCGCCGATCACCGTCATTTTTCCGTCGCAGATCGCATCCACATCCACCTCGATTGCATCCTGCAGGAACTTGTCGATCAGTACCGGATGTTCCTGGATGGTCCCGCCGACCGCCTGCATGAAGTCCCTGATGCCCTGATCGGTATAGACGATACGCATGTCCCGGCCGCCAAGCACATAGGAGGGCCGGACAACCACCGGATAGCCGATCCGGTGCGCGGCAGCCAGCGCCTCTTCCAGGGTCTTGGCCGTGTCATTTTCGGGCTGCCGGAGATTCAGCTTCTGCAGAAACTGCTGGAAACGCCTGCGGTCTTCCGCCCGGTCGATCGCGTCGGGCGGTGTGCCGATGATCTTGACCCCGGCCTGTTCGAGCGCTACGGCCAGGTTGAGCGGGGTCTGGCCGCCGAACTGGACGATGACCCCGTCCGGTTTTTCCTGGTCGATGATGTTCAGGACATCCTCCCTGGTCAAGGGTTCGAAATAGAGCTTGTCCGAGGTGTCGTAGTCGGTGGAGACCGTCTCCGGGTTCGAGTTGATCATGATCGATTCGACGCCGATTTCTCTGAGCGCAAAAGCTGCATGCACACAGCAGTAGTCAAACTCGATCCCCTGGCCGATCCGGTTCGGGCCGCCGCCCAGAATGACGATCTTTTTCCGGTCGCTGATCTTGGCCTCGTTTTCCATCTCGTAGGTGGAATAATAGTACGGGGTATAGGATTCGAATTCGGCGGCGCAGGTATCCACCAGCTTGTAAACCGGAAGCACTGCCAGTTTTTTCCGCAGAGCACGAACATCGTTTCTCGATGTCCCTGTGAGATAGGATATCTGCCGGTCCGAAAATCCTTCCCCCTTGCACCTTCTTAAAAAATCGGCGTCAAGGCCCTGGAAACCGCGCTGCCGGATGAGCCTTTCGGTTGCGACGATCTGCTGCAGGTTCTGCAGGAACCAGGGGTCGATTTGGGTCAGCTCGTACAGACGAGCGATGGACATGTCCCGCTCGAGAGCCTCGTGGATATAGGCTACCCGTTTCGAGTTCGGGATCCGCAGTCCCTTGTCCAGGTCCTCCGGCTCCAGGTGGCCAAGCACATCCTTACCGTCGCCGCCGAAACCGAAACGGCCCGTTTCGAGCGAACGCATGCCCTTCTGGAAGGCTTCCTTGAAGGTCCGGCCGATGGCCATGGTCTCGCCGACCGATTTCATCGCCGTAGTCAGGATATCGTCGGCCTCCGGGAACTTTTCGAAGGTCCAGCGGGGAATTTTGACCACACAGTAGTCGATGGAGGGCTCAAATGAGGCGTAGGTCTCCCGAGTGATGTCGTTTTTGATCTCATCCAGGGTGTAGCCGACGGCCAGTTTGGCGGCGATTTTGGCGATCGGAAAGCCGGTGGCCTTCGAGGCCAGAGCCGAACTTCTGGAGACCCGGGGGTTCATCTCGATGACCATCAACTCGCCATCCGCCGGATTGACCGCGAACTGGACGTTGGAGCCGCCGGTCTCAACCCCGATTTCGCGGATGATGGCAATGGCTGCATCCCGCATCTCCTGGTATTCCCGGTCAGTGAGGGTCTGGGCCGGGGCGACGGTGATCGAATCGCCGGTGTGGACTCCCATTGCATCCATGTTTTCGATGGAGCAGATGATCACGACATTATCGTTCTTGTCCCGCATCACCTCGAGTTCGAATTCCTTCCAGCCGAGCAGGCTTCGCTCCAGCATGATCTCGCTCGTCATCGACAGATCAAGTCCGGAGGTGCAGAGTGTTTCCAGCTCCTGACGGTTATAGGCGACGCCGCCGCCGGTGCCGCCCAGGGTAAAGCTCGGCCGGACGATAATCGGGAAGCCGATCGCATCGGCTGCAGCCATGGCTTCGGCCCTGGTATGGACGATGGCCGATTCCGGGACCTTCAGGCCGATGGCCTGCATTGCGCTCCGGAACTCTTCTCTGCCTTCCGCTTTTTTAATCACAGCGATATCGGCGGCCAGAAGTTCGACATTGTACTTGTCGAGTATTCCGGTCTCGGCCACCATGATGGCGACGTTCAGTGCGGTCTGGCCGCCCAGCGTCGGCAGCAGCGCGTCAGGCCGCTCCTTCTCGATGACCTTGATGACCATCTCCGGGGTGATCGGCTCGATATAGGTGGCGTCGGCAAGCTCCGGGTCGGTCATGATCGTGGCCGGGTTGGAGTTGATCAGGACAATCTCGTATCCCTCCTCCTTCAGCGCCTTGACCGCCTGGGCTCCGGAATAATCGAATTCGCAGGCCTGGCTGATGATGATCGGTCCGGAGCCGATAATGAGGATTTTATGAATATCAGTTCGTTTCGGCATAATATGTCTGCTTTCAGGTCAGAAGTGGGGTCTGGTATTTTCCTATCGATAGGGGCCGGCAATGGATGCGCATCGGTCAATTATCCTCGGATCATGGAAATAAAACGATCAAACAGGTAGAGAGCATCATGGGGTCCCGGTGCATGCTCCGGGTGATATTGGACCGAGAAGGCCGGAAATTTTCTGTGCCGCATTCCTTCGTTGCTGCCGTCGTTGAGGTTAATATGGGTGATCTCGATATCCTCCGGATTCAGGGAGTTCGGGTCGACGCAGAAGCCGTGATTCTGGGCGGTGATCTCGACATGGCCGGTGGTCAGGTCCTTTACCGGCTGGTTGCCGCCGCGATGACCGAACTTCAGTTTATAGGTCGTGCCGCCATAGGCCAGGCCCATCATCTGGTGGCCAAGGCAGATCCCGAAAATCGGGATTTTTCCGAGGAGTTCCCGGACGGTTCCCACCACCCCCTGCACGCCTGCAGGATCACCCGGACCGTTGGAGAGGAAGACGCCGTCCGGCTTCATGGCGAGCACGGTCCGGGCATCGGTCGTGGCCGGTACCGCCTGCACCAGGCAGCCCTTTTCAGTCAGGATCCGAAGCTGGTTGTATTTGATCCCGAAATCGAAGGCGACAATCTTCAAGGGCTTTGCCACATTGCTCCGGGCGGTGGAAAAATTGGTGCCGGGCACGGGGCCGCCCGCCGTCCAGCCGAAGGGCTCGGTGCAGGTCACCCGTTCTACCATGTCCACTCCGATAAGACCAGTCCAGGCCCGGGCACGGTCGACGAGTGAATCACGGTCAAGATCCTCGGTTGAGACGATCCCCTTCAACGCCCCTGCCGTGCGGATATGCCGGACCAATGCCCTGGTATCAAAGCCCTCAACTCCGAGGACGCCGTATTTCTTCAGGAAATCGGCAAGGGTCATGGTCGAGCGGAAATTGGACGGAATGCGGTTGTACTCTTTGACCAGGAAAGCCATCGGGTGGACAGCCGCCGATTCCATGTCGTCCGAATTGATACCGTAATTGCCTATCAGAGGATAGGTCATAGTGACGATCTGGCCGGTATAGGACGGGTCGGTCAGGACCTCCTGATAGCCGCTCATGGAGGTGTTGAAGACGATTTCCCCGACTGCCTCTCCGGGACCGGTAAAAGAGTGTCCCTCGAAGAGTGTGCCGTCTTCAAGGGCGATGAGTGCTTTCATGCGTTGTTCCTTCGTTTGTGCCCGTCTCTGGATGGCTGACTTCCGTCGAATTGAAGGATGCTCGAAAGTCAGATGCCTTTGCATTGATCTGTAAGCCCGATAAACGGGACTATTTTCAGTACTCCCCTGAGGGATATACGTTCCTTCACGAAAAATTTTTCGCAAAAAACATGCGTGCTGCCGGACTGCGGGGAGGGTGAGAGTGACGGTTTGCTTATGATCGGTGCATCATGCGTCAAGCAGACTGCCCCCGTTATTTAACTATACAAGTCGAGCAGGCAAAATCGTAGTATTTAACTCGGAAAATTGTTTTTCGTCAACAGGAATCGGGGAACTGCCCCAGGGAACTCAACCGTCTTGGCGCGGGCATACTAATCGGAGTGCGGCCAGGGGCTGTTATTTGCCTCTTCCATGAAATAACAGAAACGGTCCCAGGTGAATTCGCGGTGGGATATCGGACAGCGGAAGGAGACCTTCCGGTCCGTAACCTCGATGACCTCCCAGTCTCCATGCCGGGGACCATCTGCGATATAAATCTTTTGTCCTGCCTGGAACGGGTATGATCGAAACGTAATGACAGTGTGGTTTTGGCTGGTCACAGTCTTCTCCTGTAAGATGTCTTTGGTGTCTGTCCGGACTCAAGAATCATCAAACATGTCCTCTCAGTATTTGTCAAGCTGCTATCTCAAATGAAAATGAAAATGATTTATGAAGGGATGAGGAGAACATATTTTCCTTTGTTTCCGTTAATTGCGACTGTATATTACAAAAAATCCGGCTCAATGCAGTTGAGCGGCCAGGGATTTGGACAAACGCATAAAAGTTGTTAAGGCAGAGCCATCTGCAAGGAGATTTTACGATATGCCTGTTCCCGGAAACGGTAAAACAAGGGTTGTTTTTTTTCTGCTGGTGCTGGCTTCTCTTTGTGCCGGGATCCGGGAGGCTGCAGCCCAGACGATCAAACTTCCGGTAACCATTGATTACGGTCTCCTGCAGACCCTGATCGTCAAAAATGCCTATGCCGAGACTAATCAATCGGTGACTCTCCTGAACACCGGAAACGGGTGTCTGTCCCTTGTCCTGTCAAAACCGGCGGTGTCGGAGGCCAACGGTCTCATCCGTTTCGAGACCCTGGTCAGCGTGCATGCAGGCACTCCGCTCGGCGACAAATGCCTCGTTCCCGTCTCCTGGAAGGGATATCTCGTCCTTTACCAGCGTCCGGTCATCGACGGGAAGACCTGGAAGCTTTCCTTTGCGACGACCAGTTCAGCACTCCTGGATATGAACAAACGGCCCGCCAAAATCGCCGGCGTGGCCTGGAATCTTATCAAATCCAGGGTCTTCGGTTATCTCGAAAGTATCGTCATTGATCTGGCGCCTCCGGTCAACGATCTCAAGACCTTTCTTCTGCCCTTGTTCCCCAGAAGTGTGCAGGAACAGACCCAGACTATGCTGAGGACCCTGCGGACCGGGGAGACGCGGGTTACCCCGAAGGCGGTTGTTGTCGACCTTCTGGCCGATGTCCAGGAGGTCTATAAAAAAGGGGATATACAACAAACAGAGACGCTCTCCGGCAAGGCCCTGGATGATATGGTGGGGATCTGGGAACAATGGGATGCCATGCTCAGTTTTATGGTCTCGATCATGTCCAGAAATGTGCTGACCGAGGAGGAGCGGCAGACGCTGATGGATGTCCTCTTAGAGACACGATATACATTTGTCGAGGGTCTGAGCAGTCAGAATCTGACCCATGATTTCGTCCGCGAACAGTTTGTCAGGTCCTGGAGACGGCTTTCGCCGATCTTCCGGAACCATCTGGGACAGAGTCCGGAAGAACAGACTCTTGGGTATCTGTCTTTTTTTACCGCCGCCGATGCCCTTTCGGTCCTGGATGGATTGGGGCCGACGTTCGGGATAGAAATGAGCCGCGATGGCCTGGTTCGTATGGCACGGATGCTGACCACCGATCAGTCTATTCTGAACTACGGTGCCGGTGTCAACCAGGATCTGCGAAAATTATTTCAGCTCATGCCGACATTGCAGATCGAGAAAAAGGAGACCCTGGAAGACAGGGAAGAGAAACCGGCACTCCCGGAAGACAGGAAAATTGAGGAGCACCCGATCAGCGGTGAAGGCATCGGTGATCAGGGCAGTTTGATCGACCGAACGCAACAGGGCATTACGGACGGGAAGAACGGTACTCGGATCGGCCCATCGGAGAAAACAATAAAAACCGCTCCATCGGACCAGGGACATAAGGCCGTTCCCGATAAACCCGTCGAACGGAATATTGAAACCGGCGATCTCAACAAGCAACAGCCGGAGGCAAAACCTTCAGGACAGGCGGATGGGGAAAATACGGAAACCCAGCCTGCCGGACAGAAAGAAAAAGCTGAGCTGGGCCGTTTGATCGAACAGCTCAAGCAGGAGGCTCCGCAGGATGGAGGGAAGAGCGGCACTCAGGCCGCCCCATCTGATCAGACAATGAAGACCATTCCTCCGGACCAGGGACATAAGGCCGTTCCCGATATCCCCATCGAACGGGATATCGATATCGATAATGCCTTCAAGCTGCCGGATAAAGAAAAGCCCTCCGGTCAGGTTGATGGAAAGAAAGGGGGCAAGCCGGATCAGAAGCCTCAGGCAATCCCGGATAAACCTGTCGAACAGAATATTGAGAGGGATGATCCCTTCAATCTTCAGGATAAGGCAACACCACCTGAAAAAGGCGATACACAGCAACCGGTTGATCTAAAAGACAAACAAACCAGGGCTCTTCAAGTCCCGCTTGGGGCGATGATCTGGGATTTTCTCTTTCCCCCGGCCTATGCCGGGGATCTTGCGAAACACGATATTCTGCGCTGGAAGGTCCCGGAAAGCGGGGTTGACCAGTATGTCAAGAGGGTTGAAGAGGTGTTGAACAAAACATCTCAGGTTGTAATAAGCAGAGGCGAATTTCCTGCCTCCCTGCAGGATACATACCGTTCGATGATAATCGCGATGGCCTGGCAGGAGAGCTGTTTTCGCCAGTTTATCGAAAAAGATCACCAGTTGACCTATGTCTTGTCCTATAATAATTCCTCGGTGGGCTTGATGCAGGTGAATGAACGGGTCTGGCGGGGGCTCTATGATCGGGAAAAATTGCGCTGGGATATTGAGTACAATGCCGCTGCCGGGAACGAGATAGCGTTTCTCTATCTGCAGAAATATGCCCTCCGTGATAAGGCTGCGGCTAAAAAGCTTGAGCCGACCACCCTGGCGCGCCTTGTCTATGCCATGTATAATGGAGGCCCCGGGCAATATCATGATTTTCTGGAACGACTCCGGAAGGGGAGGATGCTGTCCAGCGACGATGTTTTCTGGGAAAAGTACTCCTTGGTGACCTCGGGAAAAACGGAAAAGCTCAGCCAGTGTCTGAGCGGGAATTGAAATGCGGCTAAAGACCGGAATAATTGAGCGGTTAATCTACTAAAATAAGGGGGATATTATGAGCATTATTGGCGAATTTAAAACATTTGCGATGCGGGGAAATGTCGTTGATCTGGCCGTGGGTATTATTATCGGCGGGGCCTTCGGCAAGATCGTCTCTTCGGTTGTGGCTGATGTGATTATGCCACCGATTGGAATGCTGGTGGGCGGGGTGAATTTCACCAGCCTGGCAATAACGCTGAAGGAGGCGGCCGGCAAGGCACCGGCGGTGACGTTGAATTATGGGAACTTTCTGCAGGCTGTCTTTGATTTTCTGATCGTCGCCTTTTCCGTTTTCATGCTTGTTAAGGCCATTAATGCCTTGCAGAAAAAGGAAAAGGAGGCGCCGCCGCCTCCAAAACAGGAGATTCTCCTTGAAGAAATAAGGGATATCCTTCGTCAGAAGTAGTCAAGGAGCAGTCGCATCTGCTGCAATTTTTATCGGGAATACCTACATGAATCGTTATTGGAGCTCAGTTGTCAGGGGATTGGAACCGTACGTCCCTGGTGAACAGCCAAAAATTTCGGGTTTAATCAAGCTCAACACCAATGAAAACCCCTATGGCCCATCGCCAAGGGTCCTTCAGGCCCTGGTGGACGAGGCGAAAGACACACTGCGCCTCTATCCGGACCCCAACTCGGATCGGATCAGGGCAGCCGTTGCAGCACAGTATCACGTCCGGCCTCAGCAGGTCTTTGTCGGAAACGGCTCGGACGAGGTCCTGGCGCATACCTTTCTGGCCCTTTTAAACCATGAGCTGCCGCTGCTTTTCCCGGATATCACCTACAGTTTTTATCCGGTCTACTGCGGACTCTACCAGATAGGTTTTCGGCGGATACCGCTGACTGCGACCTTTCAGATCAACCTGGACGACTACACCCAGCCCAATGGCGGCGTGATCTTTGCAAATCCGAATGCCCCGACGGGCATGGGGCTTCCGGTCAGTGAGATCGGGAGGTTTCTCGAACGCAATACCGATTCGGTTGTGGTCATCGATGAGGCCTATGTCGATTTCGGGGCGGAGACGGCAACCGGACTGGTCGGTCGTTTTCCGAATCTGCTGATCATCCAGACCCTCTCCAAATCCCGGTCCCTGGCGGGGCTACGGGTCGGTTTCGCAATCGGCGACGAGGGGTTGATCGAGGCCCTGGACCGGGTCAAAAACAGCTTCAATTCCTATCCGCTCGATCGATTTGCAATCAGTGGGACGGTGGCAGCGCTTGAGGATAATGATTATTTTGAAAAGACACGACGGAAGATAATCACGACCCGGGATGTCCTGGTCGAGGATCTGCAACGGCTCGGTTTCGAGGTGCTGCCGTCGCAATGCAATTTTATTTTCACCCGTCATCCAGCCAGGGATGCGGCCGAACTGGCTTTGGCCCTGCGCCAAAGATCCATTATTGTCCGGCACTTTCGGCAGGAGAGGATCGATCAGTTTCTGCGGATCACGGTGGGCACCGATGAGGAATGCGCGAAATTGGTCGCAGCCCTGACCGAGATCCTTCGGGATTGATTGCCGGGAAAAGGGGGGAGCTATGGAAGAGAGATCATTCAAGGCCCTGGTCGTGACTGAGGCCGGAGATGCCGGATTTTCAAGCAGTATTAAAGAGAGACATATCGAAGAATTACCTGCTGGCGATGTGCTGATCCGGGTCAGCTTTTCGTCCCTGAATTATAAGGACGCCCTTTCGGCCACCGGCAACCGGGGGGTCACGAAAAAATACCCGCACACACCGGGAATTGATGCCGCAGGGATTGTGGAAGAGAGCACGGACGATGCCTTCAGGACAGGTGACCGGGTGCTGGTCACCGGCTATGATCTCGGCATGAATACCCCCGGCGGATACGGGCAGTATATCCGGGTGCCGGCCGCCTGGGTCGTCCCGTTGCCGACCGGACTGAGCCTGAAGGAGAGCATGATCTTCGGCACGGCCGGGTTCACGGCCGGTCTGTCCGTAGCGGCGCTGGTCTCGGAGGTCCGGCCTGAGGACGGGGAGATTCTGGTTACCGGGGCGACAGGCGGGGTCGGCAGCATAGCTGTCGCCATCCTGGCCCGGCTCGGGTATCCGGTCATCGCCGTAAGCGGCAAACCTGAGGCGCAGGACTTCCTGACGGACCTCGGCGCACGCGGGATCATCAGCCGGGAAGAGGCCGTCGATACCGGCAGCAGGCCGCTTCTGAATGGGCGCTGGGCCGGTGTGGTCGATACGGTTGGAGGCGATATCCTGACCACGGCCCTCCGGTCGACCCAGCTCTTCGGCACCGTCACCTGCTGCGGCAACGTTGCCTCACCCGATCTGCCGATGACCGTCTATCCGTTTATCCTCCGGGGGGTGCGCCTACAGGGGATCAATTCTCAGAACTGTCCGATGGAAAGACGTCTGCAGGTCTGGAAAAGGCTGGCCGGGGAATGGAAATTCAAGCAGCTCGGCGACCTGTGCAAGGAGATTTTCATCGGACAGCTGGATGAGAATATCAACCTGATTCTGCATGGGAAACAGCGGGGCAGGGTACTGGTCAATCTGGAATTGTAAAAGCCAGGTGTTTTTGATGGTCGGGTAGGGCTTTCACGGATTTCTCCGGGAAAGCCCTACCTTTTTTTCTTCGCGGGGACGCGGTTACTTTTGCGGAAATGAGTCGGTAAACAGTTTTTCGATGGCCTCCCGGCCGGTATCGCTCAGATACCGGGTGCCGGAACCGACAAAGGTATCATATTCGATTTTTGGGGTGTCTTCTTTCCAGCTGTCCTTCCAGGTGAACCATTGTTTGCTCGGCTGATCGAAGACATGCAGCGGGCGGTTGAACATCTTGGCCAGTTCGACAGCCCAGCCGGTCCCGCCCTTTACGGAGCCATCAACCTGGATGGAGCCGATGACGAAGACCTGATGGCCGCTGTTGACCATATGGAAGATGGTCTGCAGTACCTTTCTGATCTTATCCGTCTCATAATAGGTACGGTTCAGCATTCTGGAGGCCAGTTCCATGCTGATATCCCCGCGCTCAAGTTCTTCCTGGCTGAGAATGACGGCGTTTTTATCCCGGCTGAGTTTATGTCCTTCAAACGTATAGATGACCTCTTTGATATTCATCTTCTCGGCCGCCTCACCGAAGGTTGCCTCGGCGCCTTTCAGGCCGCCGCTGTACAGGGTGCATTTTGTGTGGTCCATTAATTTATGGCTCCTTGCTGTTCACGTTAAATAAAGAGAGGGAAATTTCTGCAATTGTATACCATAATCTACTGCAAAGGCAACTCCTCACCGCATTTTTATCGAGAACGAAGAAACTGCTTTGGGTTAAACCGGGTCAAAACCCCATGCTATGTAGAAATCGAGAGGGTACACAACCTGAAAGAGATTCACCACTATGGTGAATTATTTACCTGACAGAGCTTGCCATGAAGGTATGTCCTGATGTAATGTGAAATACACATCAAAAAAATGCACCGAATTAGTAAAATACAATTACCGGAAACGAAGATTTTCCTCTGATTGGCGACGCTATTCGATATGGATTAGTCAATGACTAACAAAGCGGCCTCTCTAAGCTAACGAGTCAATGAGCCACACTAACCGCGTTCTTTCAATGGTTAAGGGAACAGACGAAAAGCAGGATGACGTGTGAGGGGGAGTATCTACCCCTGATTATTGATATCTCTTTAATTTAACAAGGAGGGGAAAAATGGTCAAAAAAAGCATGTTTTTTGTTCTTGCAGTTGGAAGTATTGTTGCTTGTTTTAGTGTCGGCTGGGCTGATGATTTTCCGGCAACAGGGTACAAATGGAGCGGTGCGTACGTTGGTTTGAATGGAGGGTGGACCAGGGGATTGTCCGATGCCAAAACGACCACTGTTTTTTCGCCGACCGGATATTTTGCACAGAGCAGCGTTCCGGCAATTGCCTCAGCGGGTAGTCAGAGTCTGGAAAACGACAATTTTACCGGGGGGATTCAGGCCGGCTACAATTGGCAATTCGGTAAAGCTGTCATTGGCGGCGAGATGGATTTCAATTACCAGGGTATTGACGATAGTAAATCTTGCACGGCGGGTTATCCCTGCTGTGCGCCTACAACATTTACAGTTGAGTCAAGGGTCCAGACCGATTGGCTTTTTACAGTACGACCTCGGATCGGCTTTGCGATGGATAAGTGGTTGATATATGCGACAGGTGGACTTGCGGTCACGAATATTAAAGCCGATTTCAGGTTTACGGATACCTTTGCAGGTATGTATGAAGCAGCAAGCGTGTCAGAGACCAAAGCGGGGTGGACAGTCGGCGGCGGCATCGAGATGGGGATAGCAAAACACTGGTCGATTAAGTCGGAATACCTTTATACGGACTTTGGAAGTATCTCGACAACGGGCCGGTTCTCGAACTCTAGTTTTCCTGGTTTTGTTACAGTCGGGGCAAACAACCCGTTTAACCACAGTATTGACCTGAGAACTCACATGGTCCGTATAGGGATAAACTATTTGTTTTGATTAACGATTAGAAAGGAAAAAGTAAAAAGGGCCAATTGATCTTGCAATAATAAAGTGGAGTCTCAGTTAAGCTAATTTCCTTTTTCCCCACCATTTCTGTTCGAAAAGTGCGGGTGCCATATATCCGTTCGTTGAATGTTTCCTTTTACGGTTAAAATAGACTTCGATATAACTGA
>CAIUQR010000088.1 GCA_903901335.1 uncultured delta proteobacterium
AATAATTTGCAATGTGTGTGCCTACATATTTCAATCGCATCCTAACACTCATGTCTCGCACTATGTTGTTTTCACAAATAATATTTTTGACGCTGTAGCGAAATAGAGCATTTTTATGCCTACTGGCCGCAAACGCAAGTTTGACCGCATCATTATGCGCAAAAGGGTCAGCAACCCACCCGCTCACGCAGCAAAACCTGAGTCGCTGTCCTGCCAACCAGGTTTTGCCGCGTAGCCGGACATTGATCAGTGTAGTGCCGATTTCTGAAGGGTGTATAGTATGTGAGGAATACGAATTTGAAATGGGTGATGAAGAACACGGGCCTGCTCTGTTCGGTTAAGCAAGTCGAAAGATTTGGCCGGTGCAATCACGTTCATCACGAACACTACCTTGGTCAGCGGCACCGTTTTTGATTGCGAATACGGCTGAAGACGTAAAAGCACCCTGTCTGGTAGTTGCATCTCCTCTGCAAGCATGTAAATATGGAAGCTCGGTCCGGATATCCTCTTTGACGAAACTGATTGTGCGGGATTCTTGCTCAGACCGGATGTAAACACAATCCAGGAGACACACAGGCCGCTTCCAAGCGCCGCCGCCAGTTCCTCCTGTTTCTTAAAAAAAGGGCTCTTACAAAAGAGCCCTTACATGGGTTTGTCTCACTCAGGAGCTACGCCAAATTAATCCGTCAAAAACGTATGCTCAATCAAAAACGGGTTTTCCACAATGGCTTTGCTCGCCGCCCTATTTGAGGCCATTCCTTCCTTGTCCTTTGCCTTAGCTGCAAGTGACGGTGAACTTAAGGACGCAACCGCAAGGATTGTCAATAATGATACAGTCAATTTTTACTGAAAATGAATGCTTTCCCAGGCAGGGTAAAAGGCAACGTCTGTAGATTTCAAGTTGATCAACAGATGCTTGTCGTTACAGTGGTAAAAACATCAAAGACTGTCTTTTGAGAATATTTCTCATTCACGTTGACAACAGCCTATTTTTCTGCTTACCTTAAAAGAATGATAAAATGTTGCCTATATGAGGTGTGAACTTTCAAGGCTTGAGATCCATGTCCCATGTTACATACAGAGAGTGTCTTTATGACAACGAGATGGCCGGAAACGTTCAATAAGTCGCACTCGGCAGATTCTCAGGCCGTTATCCACAATCAGCCTTGTAGAGTTGCTGGAAGGCAGAAATTCATATCCATTCAAGAATATTCCGGAAGACCCCATAGGTTTCTCAATCATCTCGTTTATTCCAGCATCTTTTTTCTTTTCTTGTGCCTGTTTTTTTCTTTGCCCCGGGCCGATGCCAAATTCTACAACCTCCCGGAAAATGAAACAGCGACCAACACCCCTCTTCTCCCGTCAACCTACGGGAAAGTCATTTACAGCTACAACGAAAATAGTCCTAAAAAGCTTTATATTATCGGTATAAATCACCGTAATTCTCAGAGCCGTTTGAATGGCGACAAAACTGCAAAGGTCCAGGCCGAAGTGTATCGCATTGGAGAGTGGCTGAGCCGGAACAATAAACTTGATGTCATTTTACCGGAAGGTTTTTTCAGTTCCGCAAGCGCTGTGACAGAGCTCCAGCCTGTCGCGCAAAGGGCGTCTCTGGACAATAATCTGCTTGAACAAAAACTTGCAGACGACTCCTGTTTCGTTAATGCAGAAATGCTGCTGATGGAACATTTTCAAATGCCGGCCTGTCAGGTTGAGGATCGGCAGATGTATGATGCGGTATTGAACGCAGCCGTACAACTTAAAGCTAAGGCTGACGACCCCGCAGCCTGCCAGTCATTAATAGCAGAAATCGACTACCTGCAGGAAAAAAGGACCGCCGCCATCCTGCAGAAAATTCCTGAAGTCGTTAAAGAGAGATTCCTCAACGGCAGCATTAAAAGTGAAAATGCCCTGTTTACCATAGGCCTGAATCACATTATTACCATCATTAACTTTCTTGAACAAAAAGCAATTCACATCCAACCACCTTCTTCCAATCCGCCGGCGAAGGAGGATGATGTCGCCGATCTGAAGCTGCTCAAAGAAGGTTTTGGTATCATCATTATTATCCCCCAGACCTTGGTCCAAGATCAGACAATCATGAAAATGACCAAACTGATCGGCTGTATTTAGAGCTTATCCGTAAGTAAATCTTTATAAGATTTTCCCTGCTGCGTCTCTAGATCTCATCGTTCCAGCAAAGCGAATTGACTTTCTTCAATTTGCACTTTACCCATTTCTGTGCCTCAGATTGCGCCGTATTTCCCGGCGCTTTTTTATCGGCTTTTCCGGAGTCTGGGTAAAATTTGCGCTCGGGCCATAGTCTTTTCTCTCCACCTGGTATATTCTCTGGGGGAAGATATCAGGATGGAAATTCTTTGGAATTCTATGAACGACGTAACGGGGAGAACACACATGAAGATAATCAATTATACACAAGCAACCAGCCATGCATTTGACAATGAGATGGTCAAAGGGGTTACCGGCCGGGTTGTCATCGGCAAGGACGACGGAGCCAGAAATTTCTGCATGCGGGTGTTCACGGTGGCAGCCGGCGGTTTTACCCCCAAACACTCCCATGCCTGGGAACATGAGGTGTTTGTCCATGCCGGCCAGGGCGGGATGCTCCGGCAGGGGGAATGGGTTGATGTTAAAAGCGGGAGCGTCCTTTTTATCCCCGGCGGCGAGGAACACCAGTTTAAAAATACCGGCAGTGACGATTTTATTTTCGTCTGTCTGATACCATCGGGGATAGCAGAAATCTAGAATTTTCTCTTAGCACCAATGACCTTTCTTCCGAATTCAAGTCTGCCGATCATCCCTGTTTTGCCCCGCGTGCAGGCTGCCCTGCTAAGCGGCCCGGCCATTCTCAGCGCCCCGACCGGCTCCGGCAAGACGACCATTGTGCCGCTTGCCCTGCTGGAGGAAGGATGGCTCTCCGGCAGGAAGATTATCATGCTCGAACCACGGCGGATTGCTGCCCGCGCGGCGGCAGCCCGGATGAGTGACCTTATCGGCGAACCTCTTGGCGGCATGGTCGGCTACCGCATCCGCTTTGACAGCAAGGTCTCTTCCCGGACCCGGATCGAGGTGGTCACCGAAGGCATTCTGACCCGCAGGTTGCAGAGCGATCCGGAACTTGCAGGTGTCGGTCTCGTCATCTTTGACGAATTCCATGAACGCAACCTCCACGCCGACGTGGGCCTTGCCCTCTGCCTTGATCTGTGCGAACTGAGGGCCGACCTGCGTCTTCTGGTCATGTCGGCCACCCTTGACACCGAACCGCTCTCCAGGTTGATGAACGGCGCACCGGTCATCTCCGGGGAGGGAAAGAGATATCCGGTAACCGTCTATTACCTGCCGCCCTTTTCTCCAGACGGCACAATCGTGCAGAATATGGCCCGAGGGATCGAACGCGCCTGGCGGGATGAGCAGGGGGACATTCTCGCCTTCCTGCCGGGAGCAGGTGAGATTAAGGCGACCGGAGAACTGCTGGCAGGCAGGTTTGCTGCCACCGATATTCTTCCCCTCTATGGCGAACTGAGCCACGCCGATCAGGACCGGGTTCTCAGGCCCTTGCATCGACAGAACCGGCGGATCATCCTGGCCACACCCATCGCCGAGACCAGCATCACCATCGAAGGCATTGGCTGTGTGGTGGACAGCGGATTTGCCCGCAGACCGCGTTTTAATCCGGCAACCGGTCTCGACCGGCTGGAGACAGTCAGGATTTCCCTGGCGGCAGCCGAACAGCGCTGCGGCCGGGCCGGCCGTCTGGGGCCCGGACGATGCTACCGGTTATGGAGCAGTGAAACGCACCAGGGCCTGCTCCCCTTCACACCCCCAGAAATCGTACAGGGCGACCTCACCTCCCTTGTCCTCGATCTTGCCCTCTGGGGGGTCTCAGAGCCGGATCAGCTGAGATGGCTTGATCCGCCGCGAGCGGGGGCCTGGAAGAGTGCCAGGGACCTCCTGCAGTCCCTTGATGCACTCGACAGCCAGGGGCGGATCACAGCCACGGGACGGGAACTGGCGCCGTTGCCGATCCACCCTCGTCTCGGGGCGATGCTGCTGGCCGCCCGAAAACTTCATCTCGGCGCCACCGCCTGCATGATTGCAGCCCTGCTCTCCGAACGTGATATCGGCCGGGAACGCTCGAACGACCTGCGTGACAGGGTGCAGGCCCTGATCAATTTTCGTAATCATCAGAACGGTGATGTCGATCCGGTTATCTGCCGCAGAATCCGGCAACAGATGGAGCAATTGCGAAAACTCCTGGAGATCACCCGCCATGAACACATACAGACAGCAGCTTGCGGCACCCTGCTTACCTTTGCCTACCCCGATCGCCTGGCTGTTTTACGAAAAGGTTCGCGTGACCGCTATCAACTTGTGTCCGGCAAAGGCGCCCTGCTTCCCGGTGGAGATCTTCTTGCCGGCACACCGCTTCTGGTCATAGCGCAACTTGATGCAGGACGTGAGGATGCACGGATCTTTCTGGCAGCCCCGGTTGACGAAGACGATCTGCATATTCATCATCCAGGACTTTTCAAGACACAGGACAGGATCTGGTGGGATTCGCCCTCAGGCCGGGTACAGGCAGTAACAGAAACGCTGCTCGGCCGGATTACGCTTTCCGGAAAACCGCTTACGAGCCCGGACCAGGAACAGGTTCTCTTATCGTTTCTCACCGGCATACGTGAAATCGGCCTTCTGCCCTGGAATCACGAATCACGACAACTCCAGGCCCGCATCGGCTCCCTGCGACACTGGCAGGGCGAAGCGTGGCCGGATATCAGCGACAGCTCCCTGCTTGCCGACCTTGCCTGGCTGGCGCCGTACTGCCTGAGGATGTCCAGCTCTGCCGAATTGAAACAGCTGGACATGAAAACAATCCTCCAGTCGCTCTTCTCCAGGGAACAGCTGCAGGAGCTTAACAGAGCGGCCCCGACCCATATAACTGTCCCGAGCGGCTCCCGGATACAATTGATGTATGAACCGGGCCAACCACCGGTCCTGGCCGTCAGACTCCAGGAAATGTTCGGACAGTCTGTTACGCCGACGGTCTGCAACGGTCTGGTCAAGGTGACGGTCCACCTGCTGTCGCCGTCCAACCGGCCGATCCAGGTTACCTCCGATCTGGAATCGTTCTGGCTGTCCACCTATGCACAGGTAAAAAAGGAGCTGGCCGGTCGCTACCCCAAACATTACTGGCCCGATAATCCGCACCAGGCCAGGGCCACAACACGCACAAAAAAAGGGATGCAGAGGGGAGTTGCTCCGGGCGATTCGAAGCCCCACTTGAAAAACAAGTGATTTTTCAACCATAAACAGGTTATGATTTGCCCGGATCAAAAAATTGAGGACTGCAGGACTGTCTGGAGACCTACTTTCATATCGACTCCCTGCTAAAACTGCAGACCCCATGGACCTGATTATTCCCCATTACAGGAGCAAGACATCAATGTTACGACGATTTTCCATCTCGTTAGAAGAAAACCTGCTGGAGACCTTTGACGGTTATATCAAATCCCATAAGTACAATAACCGTTCCGAGGCCATTCGTGATCTGATCAGAAAATCCTTCGTCAAAAAGGAATGGGAGGCGGATAATATGGTCATGGGAGTAATCACCCTGGTCTATGATCATCATCAGCACCAGCTCCAGGAAAAGGTGACGGAGGTGCAGCATGACTATCACCACCACATTGTTTCAACCACCCATGTCCATATGGATCATCACAACTGTCTGGAGGTCATCATTGTCCGCGGCAATGCCGTTGAGGTTCAGGACCTTGCCGACCGGCTGATCTCTTTGCGCGGAGTTCGGGACGGGAACCTGGCTATGAGCAGTACAGGGAAGTCTCTGCATTAAGAGCTTGTCCGTAAATAAAACTCTGGTGTTCGCATCCGGCTTTTGGCCGCCTTGGACCGCTCCTCAATCGTAAACTCCTCCACGTGGTGCTGCCACGCCTGCGGATTATCTCAATCGTCATATCCGTCTCAAAATCCGGCGCAATCCCATGAAAGCTTATTTGTTGACAAGCTCATATAAGATATAAACGTACATCTTAGTGGCCGCAAGTTGCAGAAACAGCAGCTATTTCCACGGATTGCTGGAAAATGATTGTTTTTTGAAGGGGAACAGCCGATAAAATATGCAGGAACAATCGCTCAAGAAAAATGACTTGGGAATTTGTTTATTGTATCAAAACATGATATTGAGAAAAGTGTAAGGTGAAAATACAATTCAAATCAACCTCTGTGTTGAAAGTAAAATAAATCTATTAAGGGAGATACGTATGAAAATCCAAAGAGCGTCAGGGGGGCTGCTGCTCTTCACTGCACTGTGTTTGATGGCGGCCGGCCTTTCTTATGCGGAAGATGGCGTAAAGGACGATGAAATCATTTTGGGGTCTTCGCTGGCACTCGAAGGCCACTCCAGCTTTCTTGGGACACAAACGCAGCATGGTGCTATGGCCTACATTAATTCCATCAATGAAAAGGGCGGAGTCAACAATCGCAAGATAAAGATCATCTCCTACGATGACAGTTATGATCCGGCAAAGTGTGAGGCCAATACGCAAAAACTTATTGAGCAGGATAAAGTCTTTGCCTTGTGTAACTATGTCGGCACACCGACAACCCTGAAGGCCTTGCCTCTCATTCAAAAAGCACACATTCCTTTGCTTGGTCTGTTAACCGGATCGGAGGCGCTCAGGCATCCGGTGATCAAAGAGGTCTTCAATGTGCGCAGCTCCTATAACCAGGAAACCCAGGGAATTGTGACAAAGTTATGGGATATTTTCGGGGTCAGAAAATTTGCTGTCTTTTACCAAAAGGACGCCTACGGTGAAGCAGGCCTGAAAGGAGTCGAGATCGCCTTGCAGAAACTTGGCAGCACACCGGTTGCCGCTGCCGGCTATGAGCGCGGATCAAACGATGTTACCGATGCACTGAACAAGATTCGTGAAGCAAAGCCCGAAGCCGTTATCATGGTCGGTACCTATACGCCTTCGGCCAATTTTGTCCTGTCCTCCAAATGGTCAAGTTTTGATCCGTATTTCCATAGCGTTTCTTTCGTTGGAGCAGAAGAATTTGCCCGCCTGATCGGACAGGATAGTGACGGTGTTATCGTAACTCAGGTTGTTCCTCCGCAAAATTCGCCTGGTCCGGCCCTGCAGGAATACCGGGACCTGCTGAAAAAATATTATCCTGCCGACAAACCCAATTTTGTCAGCCTGGAAGGTTTCATTAATGCAAAGGTACTCGTAGCGGTCTTAAACAAAATGGGAAAAAACGTCAGCCGTGAGGAATTTATTAAGACAGCTGAAAGCTTGAACAATCTGGACGTCGGTCTTGATCATAAGATCAGCTTTGATCCTAAAAACCATCAGGGCTCTGATGCGGTATATTTTACGGTGATTAAGAACGGGGAGTATCAACTCATCACGGATGATAGTTGGAAATCCATGAAAAAGCGTTCGGTTTCACAGTAATTTCCTTCATATTCGGTTGAGCTGCCGGATTGTGCGCTCCCCTCCGGCAGTTGCAACCTGCGGAGGGGATTTTTTTATTTAGAATCCACTTAACGGAGGAAATTTTCTTATGTCATTGCGATCTGCATCATCCACAGGCCATTCTTTTCTCTCGACAATCTGCTGTCTTGTTTTGCTGGTTCTGATCAACGCCATTGGCTACGGAACCTGCTGGGCATCAACCGTTCCGTCCGGCAACCTTGTCTTTATCCTTGACGCCTCCGGCAGCATGGGTGCTCAAATCCAGGGAAAGATGAAGATCGACATCGCAAAAGAAGTCCTCACTCAGCTAATTAATGATCTCCCGGCAGGGGTCAACGTAGGTTTGGTTGCCTATGGGCATCGGCAGAAAGCGGATTGCAATGACGTTGAAGAACTGGCAGCGCTTGGCCCACTGAACAAGGAATCCCTCATCAAAAAAATCAAGATTCTCGAGCACAAAGGGAAAACTCCGATTACCCGATCCGTTCAAATAGTCGCAGAGGGCTTGAAAACATTGGAGGACGAGACAACAATCGTTTTGATCAGCGATGGGGAGGAAACCTGCGACAGTGACCCCTGCGCAATGGTTAAGTCGTTAAAGGCCTCCGGGATCAAGTTTGTGACGCATGTTATCGGTTTTGATGTGACAGACAAGGAAAAGGCCCAACTCTCCTGTCTGGCGGAAGCAGGAGGAGGTTCGTATTTTTCTGCAAAAAACGCCGGTGAGTTTACGACTGCCGCCAGGAAAGTGGTCGAAAAGACGGAGCAGTCTTCAGGAAAACTGAAAATCAAGGCGCTGAGGAACGGCAAACCCATCGGTGCATATTATGAGGTCTTCAAGGCCGAGGCGGCAGGAGGCGGCGAGAAGGAAAATGTGGTCTCAAATCCCTTCGGTGGTGGAGGAGAGGAAATTAAACTGATTCCGGGAGTCTATGACCTGACAATTAAAAACCAGGAGGAGGCTGGCAATCCCACCGTCAGTTTCACTGGTATTACAATTGAGATAGGGAAGACCGTCGAAAGGGTGGCCGACTTCTCTGGAGGAACGCTGAAAATCAAGGCCTTGAGGAACGGCAAACCCGTCGGTGCATATTATGAGGTCTTTAAGGCGGGAGCGGAAGGAGGCGGTGAGAAGGAATCTGTGGCCTCCAACCCTGTCGGTGATGGCGTGGCGGAAATCAAACTTGTCCCCGGATCCTACGACCTGACAATTAAAAACCAGGAAGAGGCAGGCAATCCCGCCATGAGCTTCACGAGTATAGCAATCGAGTCCGGAAAGACGGTTGAAAAGGTCGCCGACTTCTCCGGAGGAACGCTGAAGGTCAAGGCGCTGAGGAACGGTAAGCCCGCCGGTGCCTGGTACGAGGTCTTCAAGGCGGAGGCGGGTGGAAGCGGTGAGAAGGAAAATATCGCCTCCAACCCGGTCATTGATGGTGCGGTGGACATCAAACTCGTCCCCGGAGTCTATGATCTGCTACTGAGAAACCAGGAAGACGCCGGCAATCCCACCATGAATTTTTCAGGTATTACTATCGAGGCCGGGAAGACCGTCGAAAAGGTCGCTAATTTCTCGGGAGGAACGCTGAAGATCAAGGCGCTGAAAAACGGCAAACCGATCGGTGCCTGGTACGAGGTCTTCAAGGCGGAGGCGGGAGGAAGCAGCGAGAAGGAAAGTGTGGCTTCCAACCCCGTCGGTGATGGCGCGGCGGAAGTCAAACTTGTTCCGGGAGTCTATGATCTGCTACTGAGAAACCAGGATGATGCCGGCAATCCCACGAGAAATTTTCCAGGTATTACGATCGAGGCCGGGAAAGTGATCGAAAAGGTTGCGGAATTTTAGGAGAGGGCTGGGCCCTGCCGATATCCTGCTTGTATGATTATGATTTTCAGCATTGATTTGCACTATGCACGCACCTCTTACAATGCATTTTCAATGAGTTTGCCTTTCAACCCCTCACCCTGCAAGGAGAACCAATGAAATCCATTATCATTGCGCTATCCCTTATTCTGCTTGTTTTCGTCTCCCGGACGGCAAAAGCCGAGGGGGAATGTGACAAGTATCTGACCAGTTACGACAAAACCTATTGTTTCGCCAAATTGTTTATGGAATCGGATAAGGAGTTAAATACGGTTTATAGTGATCTCCGTGCCCTCCTCAAGGGAAATGTAAAACAACAGTTGACGGAAACACAGCGGGACTGGATCAAGTATCGTGACACATCCTGCGAGAGGCAGGGCGCTATTAATGTCGGCTGCAATTTCAAGGTCAATCGCGAACGCACGGAATATTTGCGTGACCGTCTTCGTGAATGCAAGACAGGGAACTGCCGGGATGAGGCGATCAGCAAAAAATCCTGGAACCAGTAGTCTTCTTTGAGAATAACGGCGATGGGGCACAACTTTGCTCCGTCGCCGTTATTGCCTGCTCTTATGAAAGCGTGTCAGTGATAGAAATGCCAAACATCGTACAACGCTTCAAGCGCCACTTCCTGCTGCTGTTTATCTTCGGACTGATCGGAACCTCTTGCGCCTGCGTGACGCAGGCTGCTGCCGGAGAACGGCAGCCACTGACGGTAGTCCTCGACTCCGGGCACAACCCCGGGCAGCCGGGAGCATTGGGAGTGCGAGGTGTATACGAAATTGTATATAACGACAATCTGACGGCAAAAATTGCCGATGCACTGCGGACTGCCGGATTCCCGGTTGTTCTGACACGAACCCCAACGCAAAATATCAGTCTTGATGGGCGTACTCAAGTAGCCAACACCAGCCATGCAGACCTGTTTCTGGCCATTCATCACGATTCGGCACAGCCGGTGTATCTGGATAAGGTCACTCGGAACGAGGTCGTCGCCTATCGAAGCAAAAAGCCGCTTGCCGGCTATTCGATCTTTGTTTCCAAGCTTAATCCGCAGTTTGCCGACAGCTACCATTTTGCAGAAATAATGGGTCAGGAAATGCTCAGGCTCGGCAGGTCTCCGGCAATGCACCATGCTGAGAATATCCCCGGCGAAAATAGAGAACTCCTGAATACAACGATGGGAATTTATCGGTTCGACGACCTGATCGTACTCAAAAAAACCAATATTCCGGCAGTGTTGCTTGAGGTCGGGGTGATTGTTGATCCGGATGATGAACATTACGTGAGCAGCAACGGCAAGCAAGAAGCCATATCGCAAGCCATCGTCTCCGCAGTTCGAGCATATGATCGTTTCCAGTCAAAAAAGCGCTAGTCGGACCAGCGGGGAGCGAACGTACAGAAACCAAAAACAGGTGTATTGCCCCTGAATTTGCCTAAAGAGTGACCCATATATTATCTTGCTCGGGCAAGGGTTGCGAGGGACGGATTATTTATCTCGATTACTGGCAGGGAGAGTTAAATGTCATGTCCATTTGCCTTCTCCTGCCCGACCCTCTTTTCGTTCAAGCCGATTTGTGCTCTTTTAACCAATCGCGAAGGGCGTTTTCCATTCTCGTTTGCCAGCCTTTGCCGGTGGCCTTGAAGGCGGAGAGGATTTCGGGAGAAAGACGGATATTTACAGCCTTTTTGGGCGATTTCGATGCCGGTCTTCCCCGCTTGGGGAGAACGGCAAGTAATTCATTCGGCAATATCTTGTCAGCTGTTTTGAAATGTTTGAGATCGTCGGTAGTGAGTTCCCGAACGTCTCCTTCCTTGTCAGTCAATGGGAAGGTATTGTTGGACAGTAGGGTCTATCCCTCAATTCTCTCTTGAAGCAGATTATAAATTCTCTTATGCCCATTTTTCAATGCTAAGCTTAACGGTGTTTCATTGTACTTGTTTGATGCAAATACATCCGCACCGTTAGCAATGAGTAATTCCACGACATCTAAATGCCCCTGCGCGGATGCTTTATGTAGTGGAGTATAACCATCTCTATTTTTCTTATTAACATTGGCTCTTCTGCTAATGCAATTCTCTACAATATCTTTTTGACCGAACTCTGAGGCCAAGTGTAACGGAGTCACTCCATGTTCCTCAGCCGCATCAACATTAGCGCCTCCAGCGATAAGAACTTCTGCAATATCTTTGCGACGACTATACTCCAGGGCAAAATGAAGTGCAGTCATACCTCCTCTTAACTGTTCGAAAACATTTGCTTTATTAGCAATTAGCAATTCAACAATCTCTTTGTGGCCATCCTTCGAGGCTAAATGCAAAGGAGTCCAATTGGTGTCCTTCAGTCGTGCATTAACATTTGCGCCATTTTCAATGAGCATCTTTACAATATCCAAGTGCCCTTTATGCAGCGCTATGTAAAGTGGAGTTACACCGTCTTTGTCGGCTGCATCGATTTTTGCTCCCGCGGTTATAAGCATTTGGGCAACTTCTTTCCAACCATTTATTGATGTTGCATATAATAAGGACCAGTCTCCGCTGTACGGCCGATTAACATCAGCCCCTTTTGAAATAAGAAGCTGTGCAAGATCCTTTTGCGCTAGGGCTATTCCTAGTGGAACTTTTCCAGCGCTATTGACAGCATTCAAATCTGCACCTTTGGCAATGAGTAACTCAGTAATGTCCTTTTCGCTTTTGTCTATTGCAATATGCAACGGGGTTTCTCCATATTTTCCCCTCGCGTTCACATCCGCCCCTTTCTCAATCAATAGCTTGACGATATCCTTTTTGTTGTCTCTCATTGCAGTTTGTAAAAGAGTTTTTCCTTCGAAGACGACAACATTGATGTTTGCCCCATTTTCAATTAGGAGTTCTATAATCTCTGAATACCCCCCATCGAAGCAACAGAGAGGGGGGTAGAGCCGAATTCGTTTACTGGATCCACATCTACGCCACTGCCAATCAGAAGATCGACAATCCCTTTATGGCCATACCGTGATGCTGAATGCAAAGGAGTTTCGCCAAACTTGCCTGCCACATTTATATTTGCTCCTTTTGCAATAAGGAGCTCAGCGATATTTTTGTGTCCCATTTCCGATGCCTCAATCAAGGGTATCGCACCAACAGCATCAGCTTTGTTCACATCTGTCTTTCCTATTATGCCGAAAAGACCAGGCTTTATGAGCTTACGCACCTCATTAACATTTCCGCCTTTAATAGCTGCAATCAATTTCGAGTTCTTTGCTGCATCCATAAAGCAATCTCCTTAATATCAGCTCCGCATATCTCCAGAACTACAAGAACCCCTTAAAGCTTCAAGAAGAATTCATGAAAATGGTTCCCGAACCTATGGATCTTCAACTTTACATGTCCATTCTTAATTCTTTGAAAAGCATATAATTCTGTTGGCAGAGATTTTGCAACCATTTATTTGTTATATCCATATATCATGGTAAATACAGGAAGATTAACAAGGGGAGAGAAATGTATTGTTCTATCTCCGGTGCCATTTATGTAGATCGGGCTTGTCTTTGATATCCTCACTTCATTGTAAGAGACAAGGTGAATGGTTGTTGCGGGTAGGCTGAAAAGGGGCTAAAAAGAACAAGGGGAAACCTGCGCTCTTCAGTGCGGAATAGAAACCGCATGATTGATGCATAACACATACAAACAGCCATTAGACATAATCGTTAAATCCGGAGGATTTCATGAAATTTCCAATAGACCTCAGTTCCTACAAACCCTTGAAGTTCAGCACCTCCCAGGCTGGACTGGATGACGACCAGCGCCGGTCGTTGCAGAAAAATGTGCAGCTTGTCAGGGACAGTCTGGTCTTTTTTACTGCCCTTGCCAACTGCAAGGGACTGGGCGGGCACACGGGCGGGGCCTATGATATCGTCCCGGAGGTCCTGATCATGGACGGTTTCATGAAGGGTTCCGACAGCATCCATCCGGTCTTTTTCGATGAGGCCGGTCACCGGGTCGCGATCCAGTATATGATGGCGGCTCTGAACGGTTATCGGGGGATCGAATCCCTTCTGCATTACCGGGAATTCAACGAAGGCCTGTACGGTCATCCTGAGCGGCATGAGGAGAACGGGATCTTCTTCAGTTCCGGTCGCTTAGGCCATCTCTGGAGTTATGTGAACGGTGTCGCTGAGGCCCTGTCCGACAAGACCCTGGTCATGTTCGGCAGCGACGGTTCGCAGCAGGAGGGCGATGACGCTGAGGCGGCGCGCTATGCCGTCGCCCGGAACCTGAAGGTCAAGGTGATCATCGATGACAACGATGTGACCATTGCCGGTCATCCAAGCAGCTATATGAAGGGCTACGATGTCGCCAGGACCCTGGCTGGCCATGGCATGAGCGGAAATATAGGCGACGGCGAGGACCTGGACAGCCTCTTTGTCCGCATCAAGGCGGCGCTTCTGGCCGATGGCCCGGTGGCTCTAATTAACAAACGGAAGATGGCGATCGGTGTACCGGGGATCGAAGGCCTGCCCAAAGGCCACGATGTGATCCCGGTAGCCCTGGCCGTCGACTACCTGCAGGCCAGGGGCTACGATGACGCAGTAAAGATGCTGAATGAGACTAAAGCCAAGAAGTCCGCCGTCGAGTATAAAGGCAGCACCAAGGAGACCGGCAAAAACCGGGACGACTTCGGTAAAATAATCTGCGAGGCCCTGGCCGGGATGGCCGATCCGAAATCAAAGGTGCTGGTCGTGGATTCCGACCTTGAAGGCTCCTGCGGCCTGCATCATATCCGCAAAGCATTTCCGGAGGTCTATGTGCACGGCGGCATCATGGAGCGCAATAATTTTTCGGTAGCGGCAGGTTTCGGGTCCACACCGGGCCGTCAGGGCATCTGCGGCACCTTTGCCGCCTTCCAGGAGATGCTGATCTCCGAGATTACTATGGCCCGGTTGAACCAGGCCAATGTGCTCGCTCATTTCTCCCACTCCGGCGTCGACGATATGGCCGATAACACCTGTCATTTCGGTATCAACAACTTCTTTGCCGATAACGGCCTGCCTGAAAACGACAGCACGCGCCTGTACTTTCCGGCCGATACCCTGCAGCTGAAGCAGTTACTGACAACCGTTTTTCACGATCAGGGACTGAGGTTTGTCTATTCAACCCGTTCGGCCACGCCGTATATCCTGAATGAGGCCGGACAGAAGCTCTATGGCGAAGGCTATACCTTCGTACCTGGTAAGGACGAGATCGTTCGCCAGGGAACGGCCGGTTATATCGTCTCCTATGGGGAGATGCTCTATCGCTGTCTGGATGCGGTTGAACAGTTGCGGGAAGAGGGGATCGATGTCGGCCTGGTCAATAAGCCGACCTTGAATATTGTCGATACGGAGATGCTGGCTATCCTGGGAGAAGGCCCGTTCGTGCTGGTGGTCGAGACCCAGAACGAAAAAACGGGGCTCGGCGTCCGGTTCGGCACCTGGCTGCTTGAACATGGCCATGCCCTGGAATACGCCCATATCGGGACCACCAAAGAAGGCCGCGGCGGCCTGGCCGAGCAGATCCCCTATCAGGGATTGGCTGTTGAGGATATCAAAAAGAAAGTCCTGGCTATGATCAAGACCTGATCAAGGCCTAGAGGTGGATCTGGACACCGGACAGCCATGCCCAATGCATGCGGTATGGCTGTTTATTAAACTGGATACCCGACAGGAACATTCGGGGATGACAGACATCTTACCCCGTGGCCAGATATTGCGCGATAGTTGTCAGTTCTCAATACGAGATCTCGGCTTGGCAGAGAGAATAGGATCTAAAATCTGAAGGTTGCTCCTGTCAGCAGTGACCAGTCCGTCGCCGAGGAGGTCAGACCCGCTTTGACCCCAAGATCCAGGTCGATGTCCTTGGTCAGCGAGAAAATTACACCCCCCAGCGCGTAAACGGGATCATTATCGGCGTCTTTGCCGGTATTCCGTTCGGCTACCAGATCCGCGGCGATCTTCCAGCGATCATTAAGGGTATAAATGGTGGCAACCGACACATGCCAGATATTCCTTTCATCGGTGTCCGCATTGGTCTCATTTCTGATGTATCCGAGATTGGCGCTGAAGCTCCATGGCCCGGTCTCTTTGGTCCCGATCAGATAGACATGATAGCCCCATTTCCCGGTCCCCAGTCCTTTATCATCATCACCGGTGGGGAGGCTGAGACCCGGTTTTATCGCAAAGCTCAGTCCGTCTTTTTCAAAAAAGCGGAATTTGACATCCACGGTTGCATCCGCCGGACCGTTTTCACTGGATTTGGTCAGGTTTGATTTTTCATTGATCCAGAGATAGGGCGTAATGAGGACCAGGTCTATGCTGTCCGTGAGCCCGTATGTAAAGATGGGAGCAACCTGCCCCCCCGTTGTGGTGACTCCGTGGCTGTTGTCATGGTCATACTGGGCATTCACCTCAAGCTGAAAATGTCCTTTTCCTACTGTGCCAGCATCGTCGGTGATAAGCGGCAGGGCAGCCCCTGCCGCTGCGGGCGTGAATAGAGCTAAGCAAAATGCAAATCTGCAGATGGAAATCCTGGTATCCATAGTTGTCTCCTTGTTAAGAGGTGATGAAATTTTTTAAAAAGGTTGGCAACAAATAACACATTTAAAAATTTAGTAATACGATTCATGCTGAATATCAAGTCATTAATTCTTGCAAAAAACACATTCAGGCATTCGGACAGCAGTATTTACAAGACCAAACCGATGATCCCTGCCTGATGGGGTACAGGTATCGTTTCGCATTTTTTCAGATTTGCAGTCCAGTTCACCAGGGAGTATACTTTTCCTATGATCAAAATCCAACCAGCTAAAACAATGACGGGATACGAAACCATGGTACATAATCAGGGGAGGGACGGAAAGATCCGGTTGGTAGTCTATGGGATCTGCTGCCTGCTTCTTGTTCTTGATCTCACTGTTACATCGAGTCTTTCCGCCCATGATGACCATGCCCGGATCTCTGAAAACCGGACAGAAGAGGTGGCGCACGGTCCGGATGATCAGAATAAAGTTGTTGATCAGGATTGGGTAAACGAAAAAACCGGGGATTACATACCCCTGGATACCGAGTTCACCGATTCTGCCGGACAGAGTGTGCAGTTGCGTGCCCTTATTGACAAACCGACCTTGATCCTCCCGATTTATTTCTATTGTCCAAACAGCTGCAGCCTGAATCTGTCGTATCTTGCCAACGCCATCAGAAATTCTACATTTAAACCGGGACTTGATTTTAAGGTGATTGCCTTCAGTTTCAATGCAGAGGAAAAGGTCGAAGATGCCGGAAATACCAAGGCAAACTATCTGAAGATGCTTCCCGAAAATTTTCCGGCTGATGACTGGAAATTTCTGGTTGGTTCTCAGGAGAATATAAAGGCACTGATGACTTCCCTGGGCTACAGGGCCAAACGGATGCCGGACGGGACTTTTGTGCATCCCTCTGCGCTGATAGCCGTTTCCGCTAAGGGCAGGGTTATCAAGTATATCTACGGTTCGTTTTTGTCCGGAGATGTCGATATGGCCCTGCTGGAGGCGCAAAAAGGAACCCCTGCATTGTCGGTCAAACGGCTGGTGGGCTTCTGTTTTAATAGTGATTCAAAAAACAGTACAATAATTCTGCAGAAACTGAAGATTGGACTCGTGCTTGGCTCTTTGGTTCTAGGAGGACTGTTTGTCGTTTTTCTGAGGCGAAGCGGCAAGAAAAAAGAGCTGCCCGGAAAGGAAGAATCGTGATAACTGCGCAAGGAAAACTGGGAGTCAGTGCAGGTTTTTTCTGACAATGGCGGCAGCGATTCTTGTCTGAAGTTATTCTCTCTTTTTCATTGCAGCCACGATCTTCGACACGTTGCTCTTAAACATATCGATATATGTCGGTGCCGGACCATCGGCTTTCGACAGGGCATCCGAATAGAGTTCCCCGCCGACCGTCACCCCGCTTTCTTTGGCGATTTGTTCGATCATGCGCGGATCGGTGATATTTTCGACGAAGACTGCAGTGATCTTTTCTTTCCTGATCTGTTGTATGAGTTTTTTCACCTCGCCGGCCGAAGACTCGCTCTCAGTGCTGAGGCCCATCGGTGAGAGAATGTCGATACCGTAGGCGTCACTGAGATAACCGAAGGCGTCATGAGTAGTGATCATGCGCCGTTTCAGGTCGGGGATGGCCGAGAATTCCGACTTTACCCAGGTGTTGAGTTCAATAAGCTTTGCGGTATAGGTATCACTATTGGCAGAATAGGTCCCGGCTCCTGCCGGATTGACCGAGATGAGGGCCCTGGTGATAGTGTCTACATAGAGCCTGCCGTTATCGATATCCTGCCAGGCATGGGGGTCGGCAACCATCCGGCCTCCCAGGTGATCCTCCTTCATCTTCCGTGGCTTGACACCTGTACTTGCCACCACTACAACTCTTTTATATCCGGATGCCTTGATGAGGCGATCAACCCAGCCCTCAAGCCCAAGCCCGTTTACAACCACAAGATCCGCTTCGCTGACGGTCTTGGCGGCAGCAGGGGTCGGCTCGTAGGCGTGGACATCCCCGTCGGCTCCGACCAGAGTGGTCACAGTAACCCTTTCGCCGCCGATGGTCTTGACCATATCACCGAGAATGCTGAAGCTGGCGACAACCCTGACGGTTTTTTCAGCCTGAGCCCTGCCGCTTGTTAACAGAAGAGCACACACACACACAGCAACCAGTATTTTTGTTGCGACTGACATATCTTTCCTCCCTGGTGCAGGTTTACCCTGTAAGATGATTGCCTGCCTTATGGCGACTGTAAAGACTGCCGTGCCTGCCGAAAATGACAGAAAAAACATAACAAAGTCCGGCTATGAGAATGATGGAGGGGCCGGAGGGAAAGTTCATGTAAAACGATAATAACAATCCTGTATAACTGGATATAATTGCAATGATCGTCGCCGCAAGCGAGGCCGACCAGAACTGCTTGGCCCAGAAATTGGCGGATGCGGCCGGCAGCATCAGCATGCCGACTGCCATCAAGGTGCCAAGCGCGGTAAAACCGGCAACAAGGTTCAACACCACCAGGACCAGAAAGATGAAATGCATCGTTGCACCGCGCCCGCCGACGGATTGCAGAAATCCGGGATCGAAACACTCGACAATCAGGGGTCTGTAAATGAGGGCTATGGTGAATAAGGTAACGGTGGTGATGGAGGCGACCAGGATTAAGGCCGGGTCATCCACGGCAAGGATGGTACCGAACAGGACATGGATAAGGTCGATACTGGTACCGCGCATGGAGATGATCAGGACGCCTGCGGCCAGTGAAATAAGGTAAAGGGCGGCAAAACTCGCATCCTCGCGCAGGGCTGTGACTCGTGCTATGGCTCCGGCCAGCAGGGCGACAGTCAGCCCGATGATGATCCCGCCGATGGTCATCGCATACAAAGAGAGGCCGGAAACCAGAAAGCCGAGCGCCGCCCCGGGGAGAACGGCATGGGAGAGGGCGTCCCCCATCAGGCTCATGCGTCTGAGGACGAGCAGCATCCCGACGGGAGCGCAGCCGATGGCAAGGGCAAAGCAGGCCACAAGGGCATGGCGCATAAAGATGAATTCCGAAAAAGGGGAGATGAAAATGTCGACGATATGGTTCATGCCATATCCTCCTGACAGATTTCCGCCGACTCGTCCCAGGCTGCCGACATTCTGCGGGAGAGCTGCAGGTTTTCGTCGGTCAGGACCTGTCCGGTCTCGCCCCATCCGACCAATTGCCGCGCTATTAGCAGGGTCTGGGGAAAATAGGCCCGCACCTGCTCAAAATCGTGCAGCACGGCGATGATCATCCGGTTTTCCGCGTGCCAGCGCTGGATAACGGCAAAAAGATCTATCGTTGTCTGCATGTCGATAGAGGTGAAGGGCTCGTCAAGGACAACAACAAGGGATTCCTGCAGGATCATCCTGGCGAACATCACCCGCCTGAACTGACCGCCCGAGAGATCACTGATCGGCCTTGTCTCAAAACCATCGAGACCGACTGTTTGCAGTGCCTGTTCTGCTTTTTTCCAGTGGTCACATTTCATGCCCCCGAATATCCCTATCTCGGGCCAGAGGCCGAGGATAACGAAATCAAGGACTGTAATCGGAAAACTGCGATCTATCTCTAACTGTTGGGGAAGATAGGCGATCTGGTTGGACCTCAAGCGTCCCCTGTCGATACGGCCCCCCAGCGGGCGTAATATACCGGTAATCCCTTTTAAAAGGGTGCTTTTGCCCGAACCGTTCGGACCAATCACTGCGGTCATCGAGCCGGGTTTAAAGATGCCTGATAAATGGTGGACGGCGGGATGCCGTTCGTAACCGAGGGTGAGGTTGTGCAGGGTGATAGGGTTCATTTCCATTCCGTTAGTTAATGTCTGTCCAGAAATGAGAAATTTTGTTCTAAATCGAGGCGCTCGATGAATTTAACCACAGGCATATAATGGATATTCCGAGGATTAAATTCTGAGAGCAACGAAGAGTTAGGGCAAACTGGCCATTTATGGACAGGCGCTAGTTACCAGCCAAGCGCCCAGGCTACTGCAAGCCAGAGGAGGGCCGCGGCGCCGGCAGCCCAGATCAGGCGGACTCCAACGCTCCAACCAAGCGGAGACAGCAGACGGTCATTGCCGATAAGATTTTTTGGGGAGATCAACCAGTTCGTCATTGCATCCTCTAAATGAAAAATGTTATCGTTTAATCAAGGCTTGCTATGTTTCAAAAGAAAGGCAATTTAACTTGAAATCAGAGTTATGTGCACGATATTTTAATAAACTGTCTCGACAGAGAAAGTATTCATTCACCGATTTCAGATGATTTCAGAGAAGATTAAGGCTAGCACTCTTGATAAATGATGTCAACTAAGAATACAATTACGACCTTACCACAGGAAGAACTCAGGCAGCAGTTCAACAGGACAGGCCAGCGTTTTACCCCGCAGCGCGAGGCGGTGTGGAGGATTTTTGAAAGTAATCCGACGGGGTTTACGATCACCCAGGCCACGGCGGTCCTTGCACCGCAAAAAATCGGCCAGGCAACCGTGTACCGGACAATCAGGGCGCTGCAGGATATGGGCTATCTGAAATGGGTCCATGATCAGAGTGGTGAACACAGGTATGTCGCTTCGCGACCGGGGCATTCCCACATGCTTGTCTGCCGTTTGTGCTCGAAGGCAGTGGAGTGCAGTGACTGCGATCTTTCCGTCCTGGAGAAGCTTATTGCCAGACAGACCGGATTTGCAGTCGAAGGACATCATCTGGAGTTTTTCGGACTCTGTCCCGAGTGTTCCTGAAAGAGTATCTTTTGTCTGTATCTGATCTGTGAAGAAGATCCATTGTCATGGTCTTTTCTTTGGGTGGTTGCCTGTGCAGGTTTGCCTGCCGGTACTGAGGAACCAGAGCAGTAAGGCCAGAGACACGGAGAGAACAGCTACGGTACAGGCGAGTGATGTGCCCTGCCATAGCCCTTCAAACCACTCTCTGGCCCGGGTGGCAAGCACATTGATTTTTCCTCCGTAAAGTTCCATTTCACGCAGATATTTCTTTGTAGTTAAGGGGTCATATCCCAGAGGGTGAAGGGATGTCGGCTCGGCGTTCAGGTAGATAATTATTGAGCTGCCTAATCCAACGATCAAGATCATAACGGCTGCGAATCGAAGACGCCTGGCGAGCCTGTTAAAGGATTCCTCAGGGAGAAAGCCGCCGGAGTTCTTCCCGGCATTGTGTGGCCGGTTATTTTTCTGAATTGCCCGTAATTGATCGCCTGTAAGAGTGTGCCCTCGCTCTCTCAGCTCTCTTACGGCAATTTCAATAGCCTCCGTTTTATATTTCGAACAATTCTGAACATAATCCAGAAGCTCTGCATCCGTGAGCTTTGGAATTCGAGTAAAAAAGGTTTCGTCCATTGACCCTCTTTGGGATGACGGTATGCGTCCAACAATCGGACGGGTGACCATAAGATGGAAGAGCCATCCCCTTATACCATATTATGCCATTTCAGTGTTTCCCGACATATGGGTGATGGCTGTTTTTATGCAGACGCTGAAAATTTATTGACTTCCAATCTGTCGATTGATAATCGTTATAGAAGGTTAAGGGTTGATTTTTCAAAGAGATGGTCTGAACAAACGGAAGACTGCTCAACCACGATTCTCTACTCTGTGAAGACGTTCCCGATCTTCACATAACTTAACATGAGGAGGTTGTATGGAGCAAGAAACCACAAGCAAAAAACAGGGATGGATCAGCGAGGACTGGCTGGCCTTGATCCTCGGCCTGGTAATTTTCGGTTTGTGCCTGGGATCCTTCAAGGGGAGCGATCTGCTTGGGTGGGGCGCAAAGGCCGGCGTCTGGATTGATCCCACCAAGGCCATCACAACGGTATCGGCCCAATACCAGGGGGTCAAGGGTGAAATTACCAAGATCGAAGGGCAGAAACTCACCCTGAAAAATAAAGAAGGCAAAGAGTCCTCGGTAACGGTTGAGGGTGACACCTCGAAGATGCAGGTCGGGCAACAGTACGAAAAGAAAGGCATGTCCCCGGGCATGTCTCTTTTCCTGACCTATCTCTTCGCCCTGGTGGTGATGTCGCTCGGGGCCATAGCCCTGGGGGCGAATCTGCCGCGCTTTGTCATCGGCTTTACCCTGGCCTTCTGGCTCAGTTACCTCTGCTGGTTGATGGGCAACTTCGCCTATATCGCCGCCACCAAAGATCAGCTTGCCAAATTTCAGATTCCGTGGGCTATGAGCATGTCGGGTGAGTTCGGCTTTATCTTCGCCCTGATTCTCGGTCTGATCATCGGTAACTTTTTCCCGGGTCTTGCGGGCCTGATGAAAGAAGCCGCCCGACCGGAACTCTATATTAAAACCGGGATCGTTATCATGGGCGCGGGCTTAGGAATTAAAGCCGCCGAGTCCTTCGGTCTGGCGTCGAACATCATGTTCCGGGGGTTCTGCGCCATCGTCGAGGCATATCTGATCTACTGGGCAGTGGTCTATTACATTGCCAGAAAATATTTCAAGTTCAGCCGTGAATGGTCCGCACCTCTTGCCTCCGGTATTTCCATCTGCGGTGTTTCCGCAGCTATCGCCACCGGCGGGGCGATCAGGGCGCGGCCGATTATTCCGATCATGGTGTCCTCCCTGGTCGTTATCTTCGTCGCGGTCGAGATGATCATCCTCCCCTTAATCGCCAAGTTTTTCCTTTGGCAGGAACCCCTTGTTGCCGGGGCCTGGATGGGACTTGCAGTTAAATCCGATGGCGGCGCCATTGCCAGCGGCGCCATTACTGATGCCCTGATCCGTGCCCAGGCTATGGATATAGAACATATCAATTACGCAGAGGGCTGGATCACCATGACCGCGACGACGGTCAAGATGTTCATCGATATTTTCATCGGCATATGGGCCTTTCTCCTTGCCTATATCTGGTGTGCAAAAATCGATGTCAAGCCCGGCCAGCAGGTTGACGCGGCTGAGATATGGCATCGTTTCCCGAAATTCGTCATCGGCTACGTCCTGACCTTCATAATTCTCGTGGTCATCTGCTGGCCTTCTGCTAAGCTGATGGGACCGGCCGAGAAAGAGCTGGCAGAGCTTAAGGCCACCATCACCTCGCTCGATAAAAAGATGGGCGCAAGCAAGGATGCTGCAGTGCTGGCCGGAGTCAAAACTGAACTTGAGGCGGCAAAGAACAGGGTAAAGACGATTAATAACGATATCAAAGAGCCAAAGAAACTCCTGGGAGCCGCAAAGTCTGCTAGCAGTCAGGGAGATGTCTTCCGGGGCCTCTTTTTCCTGCTCTGCTTCTTCACCATCGGCCTGGTCTCCAATTTCAAGAAACTGATGGAGGAGGGGATCGGTAAGCTGGCAGCTGTTTATTGTATCAGTCTGTTCGGTTTTATTATCTGGGTCGGTCTTTTTATTTCCTGGCTCTTTTTCCACGGTGTCAAGCCGCCAACTATTTCCTAGCAAGGAGAGACTATTATGGACCAACCAACAAAATTGTCTGAGGAAATGAAAAAAATGGAGTATGAGCCGCTCCTCCCGGTTGAGCTCAGCCTAATCCGCTGGAGCATCGGTATCGGTGTCGGTTCGCTCTTTTTCCTGTACTGGCTGAGCCAATATTTGTTTCCCGGCGGCCACTGAGCAGGCAAGAGAAAAGGAGACCTTCTCCTGAATGTGGAGCGGATACTCCGATAACGGCAAGATTCTTCGTGTATTTTGTGAGGCGTTGTTCCCGTCAGGGCAACGCCTCGCTTTCTTTTTTAGGATTTCTTGGAGGTTCAGGAGGCACATTGTCAATTATCTGCAACAGGAATATAGGAATGATAACCTTTATCGTTGCGATATGAAAAACTATGCTTACCGTAACCCCCATGTGTTGAAATTTGTAAATGAAGGCTAAAAGAATCTGATTTTTTTATTAAACCCTACCAGGAGGAGAATATGTCATCAACATCCGAAAATTTACAGGAAGCCTTTGCCGGTGAAAGCCAGGCCAACCAGAAATACCGGGCCTTTGCCAAGATGGCTGAAAAAGAAGGGATGGCCAACATTGCCAAGCTTTTCCGGACAACCGCAGAGGCGGAGCGGATCCATGCCGAAGGCCATCTGAAAGCCCTTGATCATGTGGGATCCACCGTTGACAACCTGCAGGCTGCCATCGACGGCGAGACCTTTGAATTCACGAAGATGTATCCACCGATGGTCGAGCAGGCCAAGGCCGACGGTCATAAGGGAAAGACGATGTTTATGTTTGCGGTAAAAGCCGAGGCCGTCCATGCCGAACTGTATAAAAAGGCCATTGAGGCCGCCAAAGCGGGTAAGGATCTGGATGTGACTGATTTTTATCTCTGCCCGGTCTGTGGCCATATCGAACTTGGCAGCCCGCCGGAAAAATGTCCGGTCTGCGGAGCGAAAAAAAATCTCTATGTGCAGGTAGGCTGATTTATTCAAGGAGTACACCGCCGACTGCGGCGTACTCCTTGACCCTTCAGTTTCCCTTTCTCTTCTTTCAGCAGCGACATGGCCATGGGATATGATGAGATCCAGATAACGACACGACGGGAAATTAACGTCTGCGAAGGGGCGATCAGAAAGCTTGAAAAGGTTGTCGGGGCCATGGAGAAAAAATACAATAGAAGCAGCAGTGATTTTCTCCGGGATTTCGATCCATGCAACAGTCCGTCCAATGATGAGCTGACCCGCTGGCATGACAGCTGCTGCGCTCTCGAACAATGGAAACAACGATTATCCGCCCATTGGCAGATTATGGAGATGTGACCGGCCTGCCGGAGTGGCGTTCCATGAAGAGACTCTTGAAATCGCTTTACGGAACTGCTACACATACATTATGTCAGAAGCCGTCCGCCGTCATTATGAAGAGTACCCGTATCCATCGTATCCGCTGGTGGCCTCGGTCCGCCGTTGCGATACCTATGCCCTGAATCTCGAGGCCATCTGGGCACGATTCAACGGCAGCCTGCCGCCGCTTAAGGCCAGGCGTATCCTGATTGCCGGTTGCGGCAGCTTCTCCCCCTATCCCTTTGCCGTGGCCAATCCCCGCATTCCCATCACCGCCCTTGATCTGTCCCGGCGCAGTTTGCAGCGTGCGCGTCTGCATTGTCTGCTGCATGGGCGTTTAAATGTTGCCTTTACAGCAGGAGATCTCTGTGACCGGCAGGCGGTTGACGGAACATTCGGCCTGATCGATGCCTATGGGGTTCTGCACCATCTGGATGATCCCCTGCAAGGCCTGAAGGCCCTGGCGGAACGGCTCATAGATGGAGGAATTCTCCGGATTATGGTCTATAGCCGCTATACCCGGCGTGAAGAGGAATCTATCCGTCGAGCATTCAAGATATTGAAGATACAGGATGTCAGCGCCGGCAAAGCTCTCATCGCCCGGGCAAGACCAGGGTCACGTCTTCGCCGGTTTGCAGAAAAATCCTCAGAGGCAGCCTCCACCTCCGGGCTGGCCGATGCCCTCTTACACCCCTGCGTTCATACCTTCCTGATTGACGAATGTATGGAGCTTGTCCGTGGTTCCGGTCTGCAGCCCCTTCTTTTTGCGCATACCGATGCCCTGGAGGATGTCAGCGATGAAGTCAGACGCATCCGTCTGCTGGAGACCGCAGGCCGGTCCCCCGGTAATTTCGTCTTGTATCTTGGGGGCGAGAATGGTAAGAGCGGCCCGGATATCCCCGATTCCCACCTGATGCTGAACCCCTGCCTGCGCGACAGTGTCGGCCGCTTCGACCTTGGAACACTGCGGATTATCCCCCGGCTTGGCCATCGGACACCCTCCATCGGTCACAGGGAAAGGCGCTTCCTCCGGCCGTTTCTGAAGGCCGTCTCCTGGAAAACACTAACACCTGCCGTCCAGGCAACGGCCGATGATTATTTACAGGCACTTTTTCTGTTGAGGTTCAGACCCTGATATGAATATAAAAATAAAAGCCGTCCGCTTGTCAATTTTTTCGAATATCGCCCTGATCCTGATAAAACTTGGGGCCGGGATCATGAGCGGGGCGGTCAGTATCCTCTCGGAGGCCATCCATTCCTCAATGGATCTGATGGCTGCCCTGGTCGCCTATTATTCCGTAAAGGTCTCCGACACACCTGCCGACGATGAACATCCGTACGGCCATGGGAAATTCGAGAATGTCTCAGGGGTTGTAGAGGCCCTTCTGATCATCGTCGCCGCGGTCTGGATTATTTATGAGGCGATACATAAGATATTTGCGGACACGGAGATCAAATCTTTAGGAGTCAGTATCATGGTGATGCTGATCTCGTCGATCGTCAATTATTTCGTCTCCGGCAGGCTGTCCCGGGTGGCCAAAGAAACCGGTTCGGTGGCAATCGAGGCGGATTCCCTGCATTTGAGGACCGACGTCTATACATCGGCGGGTGTGGCTGTCGGGCTTTTTTTGATCTGGTTGACCGGCAGGAGGGTGTTCGACCCGGTGGCTGCAATCCTGGTGGCCCTGTTTATCCTGAAGGAGGCCTATGTCCTGCTGCGCAAGGCGTTTCTTCCCCTGCTCGATATTTCCTGGGATCTTCATGATATCAACAGACTAGAAAAGATCATAGCCGGTTTCCATGTCAAATTTCACGGGCTGAAGACCCGGAAATCCGGCAATTACCGTTTTGTCGAATTTCATATCGAAATGCCTGAAGAGATGCCGCTGGCAGAGGTCCATGAAATCTGCGATAAACTTGAGGCAGCGGTGGTAAAAGAGTTCAAGCAGACCGAGATTTCCATCCATCCGGAACCGGTATCCTGACTATTTTATGGGTCAGTGCAGAATAAAACCCAGCACCTTCAGGTCGCTGGCCCAGGAGCTCCAGGGGCCAGACCTAAAAGAGGCGGTCATATGCGCCGGATTGAAGAGGACCGTGGCATCCAGATCGAGATGGCATTTGCGGTCATAGTTGGTATGGCTGATCCTGAGGAGCCAGGTCCCGTCCCCGTTGGCCTTGACCTGTTCGACATAGACCGGATGGCCGGTCGACATGCCGCGTTTGACGTTCACATCCAGCACCATCACCGATCCAGCTGTAGGCCGGGAGGTGGTGATCTTGTTTTTTCTGGCGCAGTGAAACCATTGCACCGGACTGGTATCCCCCAGTCTGCAGGACATAAAACCGGTACGGCAGCGGGCGTAGATCAGGCTTTGCGGCTGGCAGCGGCCGATGCTCCGATGCCCTTTCTTGTGGTGTGTTACTGCACCCGGTTGCAGGTTGTAACAGTGGGCGCGCCCGTGCTCACTGTCTCGCACCTTCCCTGCATCAGGGCCTTGTGAGCAAAAATCATTTTCTTCAGGTTGCAACCCGCTGTCCGGTACGGGCATGTTTTTATCCTGCTCGCCACAGGCCGGCTGCTGTTCCTGTGGCGAGGGCAGCGGAGGCGGCTCTTGGACGCAGCCGGAGGAAAACGACAGAAATGCAATAATAACGGCAATGAGCAGATGACGGAAAACGAAATATCGATTGTTCATAGATAGGTTTGGCGCCTTGCGCGTAGATTTTTTGATTTCAGCCAAAATAACCAAGTATTCTTTATAAATATCTAGCAAAATACGCCATACTTTGATATTTGTAAACTCCAGGTAATGTTTTTGTAAAGTTTTGTAGTGTTTTGGCTACATGAAAAGGCATACAAGTTTAAAAATATGATCAGAAACGGGGGGGATCAAATGAAGATTCGTAAGGCCACATCAACGTACCAGAAGAGGGTGTTAACCAAGTTTACGTTATCATCAGGCGCAGCAGCATTACTCATTCTGGCGATGGTTTCACAATCAAATGCTGTGCTTGTAACGCCTGCGATAAACAACGCCCAAGAGATCAGTACCTTCAATGCCTGGAATGGTTCTCAGTATGTTTATTCATGGGGGGTTCCCGATACGGCAACGTATGGTCAAACGATCACGCCCAGCGCCCAGCAGACTAAACTCAACAACGTTACATTTTATTTGAATCCTTTGTCAGGCACACCTCCACATTATCAGGCATTCGTCTACAGTTGGGATAGTGTCAACAGTCACATCACCGGTTCAGCACTATACTCCTCCGGCATACTGACTGCGCCGGGAGGCAGCGCTTTCGTTCCGGTTACATTCAATGCGGGCGGCATTACACTTGCAGCAGGTCAGCATTATGTGGTTTTCCTCACAACATCCACAAGTGGTAGCCAGGCCGGCGGGCTCTATAAATGGGGAGAAGTGCCTGATTCGACCTATACAGGCGGAACTTTTGTTTATAGTAACAATGGAACAAATTTCAACAACTTAAGCTCAGGCAGTTGGAATACCACCTTTGGATATGATTTAGCCTTTATCGTTACGTTTGGCCCGTCTGCTACCGTTTACACATCTGCGGCGAATCAGGGCAATACTGTGGCCCTCGGCGCCGCTCAAGTTATCGACAATAACGTTAATTTGTTGGCGCTCTTTGGCGGACTTGCCACTGACCGGGATGTCTCGAATGCAGCCTCCCAAACCCTGCCCTTACTGACCGGCGGTTCCATGCTGGCCACACAGAGTGCCCTTAATAATTTCAATGACATTATCAAGGACCGGATTAACAGCGGCAAGCGCGGCATGTCCTCTGGTGACGGTTTCTTCGGCGATAGAACCTTCTGGGTAAAGCCCTTCGGCTCCTGGGCTGACCAGAATAACCAGGGAAGTATCCCCGGCTTCAAGGCCGATACCTTTGGCGTAGTAGCCGGTATCGATGGAAAGGTGTCGGATGCATTTCGCTTGGGTGGCGCCCTGGCTTTCGCCAAGGTCAATGCTGACAGCAAATCCACCGTTGCACTGCAAAATGCGGAAATGGATATCTATCAATTGATCGCCTACGGCAGATATAATATCAACAGCACTACCGGCATCAACTTCCAGGCCAATGGCGGCTTGAATACCAACCAGAGCAGCCGGCAGATTACTTTTGCCTCTACCGATGCCTCCTCCGACTATGACAGCCAGAATATTCACCTTGGCGTCGAAATCGACAAATCATTCGCCCTAGGTGAAAAAACCAAGTTGATCCCGTCCTTGCGTGCCGACTACACCTGGATCAAGGACCAGTCCTATACCGAGGTTGGCGCAGGCCTCCTGAACCTGCACGTCAACAGCCGCTCCACCGATGCCTTCATTATTGGTCCTGACGTCAAGCTCACCCATGCCCTCACCGACAATATTTCTTTGATGGGCGATCTTGGAGTCGGCTATGACACGATCAATAAACGGGCATCGATTACATCCGCCTTTGCCGGTGCACCGGGCGCCTCTTTCGTTACCTACGGTATCGATCCGAGTCCGTGGCTGGGTCGGGGCGGTCTGGCTTTTGTCTGCAAGGGTGATGACGGAGTTGAAGTCACCGGCCGCTATGATGCCGAGTACCGTACGGACTTCTGGAATCAGACCGTTTCCGTACAACTGAACTGGGCATTTTAATAGAACCAGGCAGTACAGAAAATGCCACGGTGCACAATGCCCGTGGCATTTGTATTTTCAGGCCAGGGCCGGACAACAGGTAGCATGAGGTGTATGATAAAAATCCTGTGGGGCAGCCTGTTCCTGTTGTTGTCGGCCTGCGCTTCAATCCCTTCACCAACCGAGCGGCACAACACGGCCGATGCGCTGGCATCCCGGCAGGGCTGGCAGTCGATGCGTATTTCGGCCGGGCGCTTTGACCTGGTCGCCTATCTGCCGGTCAGCCTGCCGCCAGCTGACCAGTTGACCGTTTATATCGAAGGCGACGGCTTTGCCTGGGTGACCGGGACCCAGCCTTCAGCCGATCCGACTCCGCGTGATCCGCTGGCCTTGCGGCTGGCGCTGGCCCAGCCCGAAGGCAATGCTGCCTATCTTTCCCGCCCTTGCCAGTATGTCGATGCCGAATCATCTTCCTGTTCCAGTCGCTACTGGACAGAGTGGCGTTTTGCGCCGGAGGTCATCGAGGCATCTGATCGAGCCATTGATGTACTGAAGGAAAAATTTGGCGCAAGGCAGCTGACGTTGGTGGGCTATTCCGGGGGAGCGGCGGTGGCGGTCCTCGTCGCTGCAAGGAGACACGATGTTACGGGGCTGGTGACAGTGGCCGGAAATCTTGACCATCAGGCGTGGACGACGTCTCACCACATACCGCCGCTGGCAGGATCACTGAACCCCGCCGATGCCCGTGAGGCGGTGCAATATATCCGGCAGTGGCATTTCGTCGGCGGAAAGGACCGGGTTATTCCGCCAGGTCTGGTTCAATCTTTTGCAGGTTCGTTTCCGTTGACACTGAAGCCGACAGTCCAGGTGGAGCCGACCTATGATCATCACTGCTGCTGGGCAGAAAACTGGCCGCAGTTTTGGCGGAAGACGCGGGGCGAATGATGGCAGGGGACGGCCTTGAGACAGCAAAAGTTGGCGAAAGAGGGAACATCATAATTTCCCCAGTATCATCTCCGTTTTATGTATCTGTATTTCTTTTGTTTTAGATGGTCATGACGCCTCGTGCTTCTACTTAGAGCGGGTGTCACCCGTTTTGCCGGAGGCCTTTTTTAACAGGAGTCGATTGTTCCGCCTGAGATCGGAGTCCCGCCCGGCCAGGTTATCGGATTTCAGGCAGAACTGTATCGCCTGCTCATAGGATCCCTGCTCGTATTTGACCCGGCCCATCGCATGCCAGTACCAGCCATTCTTCGGCTCGACCCGGAGTGCCCGCTCAAGGAGCATTTCCGCACGTTTATAATCTCCTTGCTGCATGGCCTGTTCGGCGTCACGATACAGGGTCTGTGCCGGTCCCCGCTGGGGTTTCAGCTCCGGTCCAAGCCCTTCTTCCTGGCCAGGCGAGGCGGGTTCTTCTTTAGTGGTTTCCGGTCCCGGCTTAAAAATCTGTTCCTGTCCGGGTCCGGCCGGTTCAGCTGGTGGCGGCCGGCGATGATGGCCGGCGCATCCATGAAGGAGAAGAGAGGCAAAGATCAGCAGCAGAGTCGTGTGCAGTATCTTTCGAAGATGGAAATTCATGGTGTCTTTCCTGTCGGTTGTTTAACGGAACCAGCCACGAATGGTCTGAAAGATATTCCGGCTGGGCGGCCTTTTTTTTGCAGGCTCTGCTGCTTCGGGTTCAGGGCTTTGAGCCGGAGCACCGGCAGAAAAAGAGGGCAGTTTATTGCCATCCTGCCCCTTGCTCCACTTGATCCCGGGTGGTTCCATGAGTTCAAGGGGTTCCGGATGCAGTTTTTGCATGATCCTGCCCCAGATGACCATGGCCCCGGTGGCGCCGGTCATTCCTGCCGGTTTATTGTCATCCCGGCCCAGCCAGACGACGGCCAGTTTATCCCCGGTAAACCCGGCAAACCAGCTGTCCCGCAGGTCTTCGGAGGTTCCTGTCTTGCCGGCCACGGCGATGGTTGCGGGCAGATAGGAGGTAAGCCCCCTCGCGGTTCCCTCCCGGACTACGCGTTGCAGGGCGCTGTTCAACAGGAAGACGGCCTCCGGCGGAAATCGCTGTTCGATGGCGAGACCGTAGCGCTTGACCACCGTATTGTCGGCAGCAAGCACGCTGTTGATGGCCCTTTGCGGCACATAAAAACCGCCGGAGGCAAGCGTCTGATACATCTGCGCGACATCCAAAGGGGAAGGTGAGGCCGCACCAAGCAGAAAAGAGGGATAGAGCGGGAAAGTTCCCGGCAGTCCAAGGGCCTGTGCCGTTTTGATGACCTTTTCCAGACCGACCGCAAGACCCAGATTGACGGTCGCCAGGTTGTAGGAATGGGCCAGGGCCTGGTAGAGCGGCACCTGGCCGTGCTCCTTCCTGTCGTAATTATGTGGTTTCCAACGGTCGCCGTTTTCTTCCGCCAGCGAGACGGCGGTATCCTGCACCGGGGTCGTCAGGGTATAGCCGTTGGTAAGGGCGGCCAGGTAGACCGCGGCTTTGATCAGAGAGCCCAGCTGTCGTTTTGCATCGAGGGCCCGGTTGAAGCCGGCCTCAAGCGGGGTGCGGCCGCCGGCAATGGCCAGGATCTCGCCGTTCTCCCGGTTGCTGACCACAACTGCCCCTTCAATATCCTGCCGTTTGTGCGCTTTTTCGAGTGCGGGAATACCTTCAGCCAATTGTTTCTCGACCTGCCATTGTACCTGGGGATCCAGGGTGGTCAGGATCTTCAGGCCATTGGAGGTCAGGTCTTCCTCCTTATAGTCCTGGTTCAGCTGACGGCGGACCAGATCCAGGAAGGCCGGAAAACGGTTGAAACCGCTGACCACCGGACCGGACCCGATGAGGGGTGAGGCGAGGGCCCGGTCGTAGTCCTCCCGGTTGATCAGGTCCCGGGCAAGCATGATGTCCAGAACCACCTTCCTTCTCTGCAGACAGTGTTCGGGATTCCGGCGGGGATCGTAAGTGGACGGGCCTTTGATCATACCGACCAGAACCGCAATCTGCTCTACGGAAAGGTCCTTCAGGTCACGGCGGAAAAAAAACCGGCTGGCCAGTCCGAAACCATGGATGGCCCTGCCGCCGTCCTGTCCGAGGAAGATCTCGTTGGCGTAGGCGGTCAGGATGTCATCCTTGCCGTAATGGGTCTCCAGGAGGATGGCCATGATGGCCTCATTGATCTTGCGCCCCAGGGTCCGTTTGCTGCTCAGGAAGAAGTTTTTGACCAGCTGCTGGGTCAGTGTGCTGCCTCCCTGCACGGTCTCACCGGCTCTCAGATTGGCGAACAGGGCTCTTGTGATGGCGACGGGTGATATGCCGATATGGGCATAGAATCTCTGATCCTCGACGGCCAGCAGGGTCTTGATCAGCAGCTCAGGGATATCGGCACGGGTGAGGACGAGCCGGTCCTCGTTCTCACGGGGATGAAAACTGCCTATCCGGGCCGGATCGATCCGGACCAGGGTGAGAGAAGTGTGCGTTTCCGTATCGGAGAGTTCCTGTATTCTGTCACCTGTAAAGGAGAGGGTGAGCCGGGCTGATTTCTCCAGCCCTGACGGGTAATAAAAGTCCCTGGTAACGAGATGAAAGGTATTGCCGCTGCGACTGTAGCCACCGGCGGTGGTAGCGTCTGCTTCTTTACGGTATCCGGCCAGTTGCAGCTCTTGCTCAAGCATTTCGGAAGTGAAAGCGAGTCCGGGGAAGAGCTCCAGGGGCCGGGCATAGACCACGGCCGGTAGCGACCACCGTTTGCCGTCAAACCTCTGCCGGATCTCGGTGTCCAGACGGGTAATATACGGAGTCAGGAGAAGGCCTGCCAGCGTAAGGGCCAGGACTGTTATACCCCCTATCACTAAAAACGGACGCAGCCGTCTTGTGTTTTTGTCTTTTTTCATATTTTTGTCTTTTTTCAGAAGTGCGTATTTTTTTAGTCTATCCTCTTCCGGCGAATTCTTCATTAAAATGGTGTGTGCCGGGGCGCTTTTCCGTCCATAAGAGCAGAAATTCAGATCCATTATCCGTCAGGATGTGGATTTGATTTGATTATTTTCATTCCAGGGTTATTTTTATAAAACATGGGTTCGTACTGGTCCGTCCCGTCCGATCAGGACTTCCTCCACCAGCGGTTCTCCCGAAGACACTTCCGGTAACGATGTGAGGAAAATCGGTTTGCGGCATACGATATCAAAAATCCTGAGGACTGTCGGATGCTGGGGCCTTGTCCTTGTTATTCTCTCGGTCGTCACCGTTTTCTGTCTGCGCTGGGTCGCACCGCCAACCAGCGCCTTCATGCTCGAAAAGCGTTGCGCGAGAATGCTTGAGGGAAGCAGGCAGGAGCCGATCAGATACCAGTGGGTTGATTGGAAATTCATTTCACCCCATCTGCCTCTTGCTGTGGTGGCTGCCGAGGACCAGAAGTTTCCTTTTCACCGGGGGTTTGATGTGGAATCGATCAGGAAGGCCCTGGAGACGAACGGCAGGAGGCATCAACCGCGCGGAGCAAGTACCATTAGCCAGCAGGTGGCCAAAAATCTCTTTCTTTGGCCCGGTCGGAGTTTCATCAGAAAAGGAGTCGAGGTATATTTCACTCTTCTGCTGGAGGCCCTGTGGCCGAAAAACCGTATCCTGGAGGTCTATGTGAATATTGCCGAGTTCGGTGACGGTGTCTTCGGGGTGCAGGCGGCGGCGACCACCCTGCTGGGCAAAACACCCGCCCGGCTGACTGTCGATGATGCTGCCCTGCTGGCGGCTGTGTTGCCGAATCCGAAAGAACTGCAGGTTACGAGACCGTCCCGCTATGTGCTGGAGAGGCGACAGTGGATCAAAGATCAGGCCGGACGTCTGGGCGGCCCAAGCTATCTAAAAGGTTTATAGAAAATGATTGGGAAGATGAAAATGATACGGCAGGTATTCCTGACCCATGTACTGGCAATGTTCGTCTGGATATCATTCTGCGAGGCTGCCTGGGCGGCAATGGAGGATCCCCTTGATGTTCAACCGGAGGTCTTCTGGAACAATATCAGGACATCCCAGGAACTGGCCGATTTTTTTGAAAAACGTTCAAATCCAAAGACGGGACTGTCCCTCAGTTTTTTTGGCGATGAACGGCCTGTTGCGTTGAACGGCACCCAGATTTACGATACCGGTCTGCGTCTGCTTGCCGACAGTGCCTTCTCCCAGCAGATCATCGAAACATTTGCCCGGAACAGTTCGTCAAGGGCCACCCGCAATACCCCGCAGACGGTAAAAACCGGCAGTGTCTCCAAGGACGGGATTTTTAGCTGGATCCGCATCGAAGGTTTCGAACAACCGCAATGGTGGAATACCTGGGAGTGGTCTATCAAGACAGGCGAGAATGCCTGGTTTGGAAAGGGGGCCCTCCATTATTACCGGCAGACCCGTGATCCCCAGGGCTTACAGCTGGCTGAGGAGAGGGCGGAATTCATCCTGGGGCTGCAGGATCAGGATGGAGGCATTCGAGTCGGGCCTGAGAATCCGCAGGACAATTTCTGGTGGAACGTCAAATCCACCGAAAATAATGAAAGTGCGCTGAATTTTTTCGATGAGATCTATCTGGCCACCCATGATCTTCGCTATAAAGGAGCTGCGGATCGGATATACGAATGGCTGATAGCCACCATGTATAACCGGGAGCAGCATCTCTTTCTGCGGGGGGAGGCCTATAAACAGGAGGGCTGGGTTGTAGACGGACTACAGGATTTTTCCGCCGATACAACTACCTGGGCTCCCTTGCATCGTATTCTCGAAGACCCCCGTTTTGGTGAAACAAGGCTGGAGCGTCTGGCGGAGATGGAACGGATGCTGGCTGCAACCGTGGCGCTGACCGGCATCGTCAGGGACGACACTCTTAAGGGGATCAGCTATTCACCCCGTTCAACGGCGGCCGGGGTGATTTCGGTGGAATGGTCTGCTCAGCTGGCTTTGCGCTATCTGCGTATCTCGTCCGAATATCATGATGAAGGGGCACTGGATAAGGCGGTCGAATATTATCGGAAATATACCGACCTTACCCGGCAACTGCAGGGGTACATCCAGACTAACGCCGGAGAAAAGACGATTCCATATGCGGTGTATGCCGATGGGCGGATCGCCGGCAATGAACCGATGTGGGATGATTCGATCCGTACTGCCCAGGCCTATGCCTCCATCGCAGCGCATCTCTACCTGGGTTTTGCTCTCAGGCGCTTTGACCCGCTTCTTGATAGAAATATCTGAGAGCATCTCTTCCGGCAAACTTGACCTGGAAGAGATCAGGCAATAAGGTCAAGGCCGCTTGCCATCGATTTGTCCGACAATTCTTTGAGGTGGGCACGTTGGACCGTGGCGACAATGGATTCTATCTTTGCCGCCACCGCCCTGGTGATCAGATCAAATTTGACGCCGCAGATGTATTCGGTTCCTTTTTTTCCCCGGATTTTGGAGACATGGCGGATGGTTCCATTGAGACGGGCCGACATCATGCCATTGATGATGAATTCGAATGTTCTGACCTCATCGAGCCGGAAAAACTCCTGCTGATGTTTCTTGATTGAAAACGACATGCCGTTGACGCTGATATCGACAATTCTCGTGGTCACGGAATCCTGTTTTCTTTTTCCCACGACCAGCACCCTCATGTCCATTTCCACCGGCACTTTGGCACGAAACTCCCTGGCTCCGCGGACAAGCCGCCCGATTACCGGGAAGGAGAACCGGAGGACCGGCAGTTCTCTGACAACGGCCAGATCCTGAAAAAAAGTGCCGAGTTCCACGGCATAGGTGGTGGTAAATATCCGCAAGAGAATTTTTTGTGTGTTCCGGATGTTCAGATTTCCGATGCCCGGCTCGACCGGAAGAGAGATGATATGGGTCATCCTCTTCAGGTAGTCGCCCTGGTGGTATTTCGGTTCCATCAGGACTGTTTCACCGTCGACCTCGGTCGGAACAAGATCGGGCAGATCGTCATGGACCCTGCTGAAATAGACCCTGCTCATCCCGTCGAGTTCGACTTCGACGATCTTCTCGTCGAAAAGCGCAGTCTGGAGGTAGGGAAGAATGTCGATGGATTTGTAGAAAATATCCCCAGTCTGTAGTGATTCCTCTACAGATTCGCGCGTATATACCATGTCGGGGAAAAACACGGAGAGCTTTTTCTGCACACTTTCAAACAGCGGATGTTTTTCGTCGTCTTCCATATGTGCTGAGGAGGTTGTCTGAAATTTACCGTGAGAAGATCATGCTGAGGATGCGGTAAATGAGCTTGGCTGCAAGATAATCAGGCGCCGTATTCCCGTGCCTCGGAAGCAGTCCCACAATATCCATGCCGACGATTTTTTTCTCAAGCGCCACCTGTCCGATCAGGCGGGTGAGCATATACCAGTCGATTCCTCCCGGTTCCGGCTTATCGACGGACGGCATTGAAGAAGGATCGAGGACATTCAGATCAATGGTGATATAGACCCGATCAGTCAGGATATCCAGCGCGTCGTTGGCGGCATTAATCCCGTGGCGGAACAGATCGCGGGCAAAGACAAGGCGGTCGGGGTCGGTATGAGCGCGCTCCGATTTTTCCATTCCGCGGATGCCGATCTGAACGGAGGGGCAAAGCTTGTTCACCTCGGTCATCACACTTATCGGGGTGAACGCCTCCTTGCCTGAAGCCATCAGGTTCGCATGAGCGTCCAGTTGCAGGACACTCAGATTCCGGTAGCGGTCGAGGGCTCCCTGGACCAGACCAAGGGTGATCATCCTGCTGCCGCTTAAGCCCACCACGGTTTTTTCATCCCGGAAGAGGAGCGCGGCCTGTTTCTGGACAGCGGCCACCATATCCGTCGTCGATGCCGGGCATTGCAGCGGTGGCAGGGTGCAGATACCGTGCAGATACACCTCGCTGTCCGTTTCATGATCATAGAGGAAAAGCGAGGTGGAGGCGTCCAGAATGGCCTGCGGGCCAAGGTCGGACTCCTCGGTGGTCGTACTGTAGGGTATCGGTAGAATAACTATTCTGGACTGGTTATATTCCCGGTATTTCACTGGGATATTGGCGAATTGTACTATGTTTGTCAATGTGAGTCTCCGATATCTGGTTACTCTTTGGACCGTTTGGACGATCCGTTTCCTTCGCAGATATGTCTTAGAAAAAAACATTAGACGTTTAATGCGTTTATCACAAGATGAAAATGCTAAAAAGGGTGGACCTCTCAGCGAAAAACGAAATCCGTCTGTCTGAATTTTTCCAGTTATGGTACATTGAAAGACTTCTAACTAAGAATAGGCCAGACGCGGAATAACAGGCATCAGCGACTTTGGACGATAGTTTTAAACAGGTGAAACATGCATTCTTTGACACTTCAACCCATTGCCAAGGTGGATGGGCTTATCAATCTTCCCGGCTCCAAGAGCGTCTCCAACCGGGTCCTGCTGCTGGCGGCCCTGGCGGAGGGGACAACCGTTGTGACCAACCTGCTGGATTCGGATGATGTCAGGCATATGCTGGCGGCCCTGGATGCCCTGGGTGTTTGTTGCCATCTGAGCGATGATAAAACAATATGCAATATCAACGGATTGAGCGGGCCGTTCGGGAGGAGCCGGGAGCCGGAACTCTATCTCGGCAATGCCGGGACCGCGATGCGGCCGCTGTGTGCGGCCCTTTGTCTTGGCAAAGGCGAGTATATTCTGACGGGAGAGCCGCGCATGGAGGAGCGGCCGATAGGCGATCTGGTCGATGCCCTCAGGCAGGCAGGCGCCCATATCGACTATCTGAAAAGAGACGGATATCCACCGCTACAGATCAAGGCTGATGGCCTTGCCGGTGGCAGGATTACCATCGATGGTCGTGTCTCCAGCCAGTTTCTGACTGCTTTTCTGATGGCCTCTCCTCTGGCTGAAGCGGATTGTTCCGTGTCGATCACAGGAGATCTGGTCTCCAAACCCTATATCGATATTACGTTGAAGATCATGGCCGCCTTTGGTGTGCAGGTGGAAAATCGGGACTTCAAAACCTTTCATGTCAAGGGCGGTCAACGCTACCGGAGTCCGGGGAACTTCCTCGTTGAAGGGGACGCCTCCTCGGCGTCCTATTTCCTGGCCGCGGCGGCGATCAAAGGGGGAAAGGTGCGGGTCAACGGGGTCGGCCGCGGTTCTCTGCAGGGGGATGTGCAGTTTGCCCATGTCCTTGAGGCGATGGGGGCGAACATCACCTGGGGAGAGGGATATATTGAGGCCCAGCGGGGGGATCTACACGGGGTGGATATGGATATGAACCATATCCCGGATGCGGCGATGACCATTGCCACGACTGCTTTATTTGCGAAAGGGACCACCACCATCCGTAATGTCCGGAATTGGAGGGTGAAGGAGACGGACCGGCTGGCCGCAATGGCCACCGAACTGCGCAAGGTCGGGGCCGTGGTCGTGGAGGGGGAGGACTTTATCGAGATAAGCCCGCCCGACAGACTCACCTCGGCGGTTATCGATACCTATAACGACCATCGCATGGCCATGTGTTTTTCCCTGGCGGCCCTGGGCGATGTCCCGGTCACCATCAATGATCCGGGATGTACCTCAAAAACATTCCCGGATTATTTCGAACAGTTCGGAAAGCTGGCCGTGGAAGGGTAACCGCCTGATAGAGTCTCTCAGATCTCCGGTGGCTGCTTTTTCCTGTCGTCCTCTTTCATCAGCTTGTAGTTGATACTGTCCACCATGGCCTGCCAGCTGGCCTCGATGATATTAATCGAAACACCCACAGTGCCCCAGCTGCAGTGTTTATCCTTGCTTTCGATCAGGACGCGGACCTTGGCGGCGGTGCCGCGCTGGCCGGAGAGAACCCGGACCTTATAGTCAGAGAGTTCCATCTCATCGAGACAGGGATAAAACCTGACCAAGGCCTTACGCAAGGCCCGGTCGAGGGCGTTGACCGGACCGTCACCCATGGCAGCGGTATGGACCTCATCGCCACCGACGGACAGACGGATAGTCGCCTCCGTCAGTGGTGGTTTGTCCATGCGATATTTATTACTCATCACCCGGAACCCCTCCAGCTTGAAATAACTCCGCTGCATACCGAGCGCCCGGCGCATCAGCAGCTCAAAGCTGGCCTCCGCCCCTTCGTACTGGTAACCCTGATTTTCCAATTCCTTCAGTTCGTTGATGATCGAGGCCAGAACAGGATCACCGACATCCAGCTTCAGGCCCCATTTTCTGGCCTTGTGCAGGACATTGGAGCGTCCGGACTGGTCCGAGATCAACACCCGGCGGATGTTGCCGACCTTTTCCGGCTCGATATGCTCATAGGTCAACGGGTTACGCTGGACGGCACTGACATGGATGCCGCCCTTATGGGCAAAGGCCGACTCGCCCACATAGGGCTGGAACCGGTTATGCTGAAGGTTGGCCAGCTCATCGACCAGGCGGGAAGTACCGTACAGCCGGTCGATGTGTTTCCGGACCTCACAGTCGAGTCCCATTTTGAAGACCAGAGCCGGGATGATAGAGGTGAGATTGGCGTTCCCGCAACGTTCGCCGTAGCCGTTGATGGTACCCTGAACATGGTCTACACCAAGGGATACAGCCAGCAAAGAATTGGCCACGGCGGTTTCGGAATCGTTGTGAGCATGGATACCGAGCTTGATCTGATGGTCATTAATTTTGATATGCCGCCGGACATCCTCGATGATGGGCTGGATCTCGCTTGGCAGGGTGCCGCCGTTGGTGTCACAGAGAATTATCGTGTCCGCACCTCCCTTGACCGCCCGGTCCAGGGTCGCCAGGGCGTATTCCCGGCTGTTTTTATAGCCGTCAAAGAAATGCTCGGCATCATAGAAGAGATGTTGGACGCTTCTCCGGAGGTAGCTCAGGGTATCCTGAATAATCAGAAGATTTTCATCGAGAGCGATATGCAGGGCATCGCGAACATGGATGTCCCAGCTCTTCCCGAAGATGGTGATCACCGGGGTTTTGGCATCGAGGAGGGCCTGCAGGTTCGGGTCTTTTGAGGGTGGATTCTGAAAATGCCTGGTCGAACCGAAGGCGGCAAGCCTGGCATGCTTGAGCTGGACATTCTGCATTTGTTTGAAGTAGTCGACAGATACCGGGTTTGATCCCGGCCAGCCGCCTTCAATAAAGTCTATCCCGAGTTTGTCCAGAGTGTGGGTAATCCTGACCTTGTCTTCCGCAGACAGGTTGAAGTTTTCAGACTGGGTTCCGTCCCGCAGTGTTGTATCGTAAATTTCAATAGTTCGACCCATAGTTTCCTCAGTATGTGGATGTTGGGGGTGTCCTGTAACCACCCTCCATCGTGCCGGGCTCTCTCCCGGCCTGTCCTTTTCTGTCAGGTTGAAAGGTTAATACTAAGGGAAATTTTATAAAAAGCAAATATTTTATCTCAATGCACAGTCCTGTGGCGGGGTGCTGAACGAAACGGCAGTTCGGATCAGACGCAGTAAAAACAGGGCCCAGGCCAGGCCTGCAGGGGTCAGGGCAAGCAGCCATGACCAGCCTTCGAAACAGTAGGAGCGGAGTCCGGTGAAAAAGGCCCAGAGGCCGGGGCAAAGGAGCAGCAGCAGGAGACAGAGCCGCAATTCAAAGAATGGAGGGCGGGGTTGAGGTCTGCCGTGCTGCCGGAAGTATTCCCGCTGTTCCGGGATCTTCAGGACCCAAAAATAGATGCTATGAATCAGCGCCCATTCACTGAAAAGGGTGAAGATGACATCCGAGAGCCAGTGTGAGGCCGACATCATCCGGGCGATTCCCATGGCCACGGTGAAGAGGACGGAGAGAGCCAGGCCGCTCCAGCCGATCCAGCGCTTTTTTTCTTCCAGGGACGCCAGCAGGACGTAGGCGAAGATGATGGCAATCGATGCGGTGGCCGTATGACCGCTGGGGAAACTTCCGGTGTACGAACCATGGGTAAAAAAATGCGGGCCGGTCTGATACCACTCGGAAAAGGGCATTTTTCCCTCAAAAACCGAATTGGGTCTGGCCCTGCCTACAACCTGTTTGACGGTATGGGTAAAGAGGAGGGCACAGGAAAAGGCACTCATCAGGGTGAACCCGAGAAGGGGACGAAACGAGGCCAGGAAGGTGGGGAACCAGGCGTTCGGCAAGCGGTGATTGTATTTCCATAGCCAGGAAGGTATATAGAGGAGAAGGGCGATAACCAAGGGCGGATAAACGAGATCGCCAGCCCCGGGAAGGCGGGCCCGATCGAAGACGGATCTGTTCATGAACTCTGCAAACCCATTTATCTTATGCGTTGAGAGGGAGAGCGTCCACTGATAATCGTGAGGGGTCAGGACTGCCAGGACGACGATTCCGGCACAGAGAACCGCCAAAAGAAAGAGGCGTTCCGGGTGGTCTTTCAGGGGGGATGGATGCATTGTTCTTTGGAGGTTTATCTTATTTGCGGTAGGAGATCTTAAAAACGCCTTGGATTGCAGGCACCGTTCCGGCAGTACCCGAGTGTCACAACATACTACAAGAACATTCTGAAGAAAATATAAAGGTGCACTGCCCGTAAAAAGGGATGGGGAAAAAATTCCGACATGTCGCAAAAAGAATGGTTGGTACAATCGATTACGGAAATCATAGGGGCTTCACCTGAAAATTCGCTTCGTCTGCAACCTGATGAGGCGGCCTTCGGCCCGCCGCTCGTCGGTTTTTCGAAAGGAGATGATCCTCTGTATGATTTTCTTAAGAAGGATATCGGTGCCTTTTACTGTCATCCCGCGCAGATCTTTGCCGTCGCCTTTCCGCAGAAGGTGGTGACGGGTGCAGAGCTCGCAGTCATCTGCTGGATTCTGCCGCAGACTGAAGCGACGAAACGGGAGCACCGGCAGCAGGATCGGTTCCCTTCGGAGAGATGGACCCGCGCCCGCCTGTTCGGTGAGCAGTTCAATAATCATATCCGCAAGAGCGTGGTCGAGCTGCTGCGGCGCAATGGTCATGCGGCTGTGGCCCCGGTTCTGTCGCCGCTGTGGGAGCGCAGGATCTCGGATACGTACGGGTTTGCGTCGACCTGGTCCGAGCGCCATACCGCCTTTATCAGCGGTCTCGGGACCTTCGGGCTCTCCGATGGCCTGATCACCCCGGTCGGAAAGGCAGTCAGGATCGGTTCGGTCATTGCCGAAATCGACATTGAGCCTACTCCCCGCACCTCTCTCTCACATACCGGGAATTGCCTTTTTTTCAGCAGCGGCAAATGTATGAAATGCGCAGAAAGATGTCCGGCCGGTGCTATCTCGGCCAAAGGACACGATAAAGAACGGTGTAAAAAATACATCCGGGAAATTGCGAGTCCATATGCCCAGAAGAAATTCGATTTAAAGGCAAACAGCTGCGGCCTTTGTCAGACGAATGTCCCCTGCGAATCGAGGGTGCCGGTGCGGAAAAAGGCTGCAGATACAGAGGAGAGAGAATGATATATCAAGTTGACGAAAGGCTTTTCGCCGAGCTGGCGGCGCTTTCTCCTGCCGAGGTCTGCAGACGGGCAATATGCGGCTATGATCAGGCAGCAAGGGCATATACCCTCTCTGTCTGGGGTGATGAATATACGGTCTTTCTTGATAAGCACAGGATTGAGTGCCGACGTGGAGACGGTCCGGGCCCGCATACCTATTTCAGTGTCTTTCTGATTCATCACCTGCTGAGGGTACCGGAAACCGGACTCGCAAATGACTGGATCTCGGAAAAGGACATCCCCGGCGGCGCCACATTTTTCCGTGGTCCGCACGAGATCCCGACGCAGATGATATCCGACCGTTATGGAAATGCTGTCGATGCCTTCAGAAGGAGATGTGAACAACTGGGCGGGCGGCCGCTGCCGATGGCCGATGCGGCTGCCTCTTTTTTGATCACCCCGCGGACGCCGGTAGCCGTCTTGTACTGGCAGGGCGATGAGGACTTCCCGCCGGAGGCGAAGATCCTCTATGACCGGTCTCTGGCTGGATATTTCGCTCTGGACGTGATCTATGCGCTGGCTGTGGATATCTGTTCACGGTTGTCGAACGGATGACCTCTCAGGTATTCGCGCCTGGCCGATGATATCCTTCAACGTCACTTCAGGGTGGTGATAACGTTCATACTTCGGTGTTTTTTTGCCATACTGAATGGCCTCTTTGGGACACCACTGGATGCAGGCCAGGCATTGCTCGCAGTGGTGCAACCATGTCGGCCTTTCAGCTGTCATGACAATATTGCCCACCGGGCAGGTTTTTTCACAGATGCCGCAGGCGTTGCATTTTTCATCCACCCAGAAATCTCCGTCCATCTTCGAAATCATCGGAAAGGTCAGCTTATATAAGGCGGTAAAGACAATCCGTTGCCACAGCGGCCCTTTCTCCATGGGGGCGGTTTGTCTTTGGGCGATTCCGGGAGCTACACGTTTGATTTTTTCCCTGGCCGTGAGATACAGCTTGTCCAGTTTTTCGGCAGGCCCCGGACCGCCCCAGGGGATGTAATTGCTCGGCAGCACGATATCGATACCGGTGGAAAGCTTGAGGCTTAGAGTGGCCATATGGTTATGGAGTTGAATTAAAGTGCGCGATACCTGGCCGGCATTGACTGCAAAGGCGAAGTAGTACCTGTCGGGATCCTTCTTTATCTTTTTCAAAAAATTCATCACCAGACTGGGCACACCCCACATATGTACCGGAAAAACCAGGCCGACCGCTTCCGCATCGGCCATCGCATCCCCGTGCATCAGGAACATGGGACACAGGGTTGCATCGCCGAGCTCTGCTGCGATCAGACGGGCCGTCCATAAGGAGTTGCCGGTGCCGGTGTAATAATAGAGTATTGTTTTCATGACAGTTCTAATCAATTGTACCTGTAAATCTGGTTAAACTGTGTGGTTACGTGTTGCTTCATCCTACCAATTGGTCCTTGCCTTTGCCCAAATTGCAATCTCTGCAAAGTGTTTGTAAGTTCTCAAGTGTTGTCCTTCCATTTTTTGAAAAGGCTTGTATGTGATCAACATGGAGTGTGACATCGCGATCTGTGGCCGGACTGCGACCACAAATGGTGCACTGAAAACTGTCTCTCTGAAAAACCTTGAGTCGGAGTTTTAACGGGATATTTCGGTTTTTTTCTTTAGGAATGGCCTTGGCGTAGCCCGATTCATTAGATCGTTCTTCTATATTGCCACCATCCTGCAAAGTATTGCTTGATGAGCGATCTATATATTCTCTGCACGCGTTCAGCCACCCACCGAAGCGTGACTTATAGGTCGTATATGAAAAGCTGGCGTTAGAAAACTCCCATTCGGTTTTAGACGGCCTGTGTCCAAGCTGTCCCCAGATGCGACCGAGTTCACTCAAAAGAGTTTCGCTAGGAACTTGATCGCGCCGTGGGTTACGATGAGGTCTCAATGACAAACCCGTAGCGGAAAGAGCAGCATCCCAACTACCGAACCTTTTTAGAACGACCGTTCCCTTGCATTTTTCTGAGACAACGTCAAATTCATGGCGAGTGAACTTTCGGAGTCCGTAATGCTCAGCCACTCGTTTTAGCTCCACCAAAATTACATCTCTCGATATCTGGTCAATCCTTTGTCGGTCAATATTTAATAAATATTGTTTCATTCTCATAACCTAAAGAGTAATTCTTGGTTCCTGCTATCTTGCTTTTTTAGATGATATCCGGGTATTCAATCGGTCTTTATATCTTCAGAATACGGTAAAATCCTTTTGGGGTAAGGACGGAGTATATCCTTGATATCAACAGGGCCTTTCCCAATTCTCCTTCTCGATTTATAAAGCAAGAACACTTGCCTGACAACAACTTTCAGAAATATGCTCAATCTTTTATGCCTATCGTAAATTATGGAAGGATATGATTGTTATCTGGAGTCTAGCCGCTGTCGATCATTCCATCTTGCATTTCCCTGAAGTTCCCTTTAATGTGCGGCTAAGAAACAAGGAACCCATCGTGTCCATGCAGGCACGATTCACCCATCCTGAATAACCACGAAGGAGGCATCATGAAGGAGACGCTGCAACCCGGCATCGAGCATGAATTCAAATATAAAGTCCCCGCGTCAAAGACCGTTCCTGCCTTGTATCCGGAGGCGGAAGAGTTTCGGGTGATGCCGAATGTCTTTGCCACCGGCTTTCTGGTCGGCTTCATTGAATGGGTCTGCATTCAGGCCCTGAAACCGCATCTTGACTGGCCTGCCGAGCAGACCGTCGGGACCCAGGTCACTATCAGCCATATGGCCGCGACCCCTCCCGGCATGGAGGTATCCGCCAAGGTGAAATTAGTCGAGGTAAAAGGCAAACAGCTGTTTTTCGAGGTTGAGGCCCATGACCAGGCGGGGATCATCTGCAAGGGGACCCATGAGCGTTTTGTGATCAACGCCGAAAAATTCAACCAGAAGCTGCAACAGAAGGTGCAATCGATGGCATCATAAATCGTGCCGGTTGGAGGCCCCTGCTCGATCTGCCCGGCGGAAAATGAAGGGGAGAGTTATGGAATACGAACAGTTGGAAAAGCTGCTGCTGGCCAAAAAAGAGGCAGTGAAAGAGTTCCCGTTCGGCGAGGATGCCGCCGTCTTCAAGGTTATGGGCAAGATGTTCGCGCTGGTGGCCTGGGCCGACGAGCCGATTCGGATCACGCTGAAATGCGATCAGGAGGAGGTCGATTATTTCCGTTCGACCTATGCCGCCATCCAGCCCGGCTATTATATGAACAAAAGACATTGGAATACAATATCCCTGGATGAAACAATCCCGGAGGACCTGCTGCAGGAGATGCTCGATTCTTCCTATGAACTTGTCGTCAAGGGGCTTTCCAAGGCCGACCGGCAACGGCTGCTGGCCGACTGAGCGGATATCCTCTGACCCCGATAAACGGGATAAGTACCTTCACGAAATTCTCTCTTAAAAAACAAGAAGAGAATGTCTAAGGTACTAAAACCGTGGACAGACCAGGCAATCCTCAGGAGGGTTCTCGCCCAGCATCTGCTGCCGTTGCCGAACCATCGCTTCCCCGTTCCAGATCTCATAGAGCGGTTGCCTGAACAGGTTTCCCGCCTGCGCTTCCGGCTGACAGTCACAGAGGGTGACATTGCCTTCCACATCGACGGGCAGTGTCTGCCAGGGAGACAGGCACCAGCGGTGCCGGGTTGAGCGCTGAAACAGCTGCTCCGGCGGCAAGAGCAGATAGTCGCCGTACCGTTCAGCCAGGCCGAATTCCTCAAGCCCCCGTACCGACAGTACCGGCAGTCCGGCGGTGAACGCCTGGGTGACGGCCCGGCGTAAGAGCCCGCTCCTGTTTTCATCCCGGTGCTGCCAGAGGGTAAGCGCACCATTGCGGCGAAAATTCAGATCGCTGGCCATCAGGACGTGGACCCCCAGGTGTTTTACTGCCTTGACCAGGTGCTCCAGATGGCCTACGGTAGCGGTCGATACCGCGGTGAAAACAGCCATTGAAACCGGCCGTGACTGGGCTCGTGCCTGTGCCGTAAATGCACCAATATGCTGAAGAATCAGCGGGATGTTACTGCCCGGCCGGATTGTTGCCGCCAGGTCCGGTTCGACGGCATCGAGGCTGAAGGCGATGGAGTCGAGTCCTGCTTCAAGCAGTTGGGCAGAGAGCTCTGCAGTCAGCGCCATGGCGTTGGTGGCGAGGGCCACCCGCCGCCCTTTAGCCTTGGCCAGGGTCACCAACCGGATGAGATGCGGATGTAAGAGCGGCTCGCCCAGTCCGACCAGTGTGATCCGATAGGCGTGGGGAAGGAGATCGAGGAGCCGCTCGAACAGCTGCGGCGGCATATCTTTTGCCTGCCGTGGATATGAGCGTCTGGCGCAGTGCGGGCAGGCAAGGTTGCAACGCGTGGTGATCTCAATATTGACAAACACCGGTTCATAATCCGGCAGCAAAGGGAATGCCGGGACCTGTTCGACAAGGCGGCTGCCGCCGGGACATCGGGCCAGATGAGAGCCTGCATTCGGATTCAGGGCGAGAAAGCGGCGGGCCTCCGGCTCTAGCGTCTGCAAACGGCAGAGGACATCGGATTGTGTCGGAGACGGTCGGGCCAGATCAGACAATGCCCTTTGTATGGCACTGATGCCTACCATTGCCAGCCCTGTTGTAAAGAGCTGATGTCCGGCCTCCGGTACCAGCACCAGACGGCTGCGGGCCGGGGGGAGGGCCCGTTGCCAGCTTCGGGATTGGTCGGGCAGGACCAGTGCATCCTTTTCACCATGGACCAGCAGCAAGGTTCCGTCCTCAGTCAGGGGGAGCGCCGGACGACCGGCGGCAATGATGGTCGACACAAGTCCGGCTATGGCGCTGAGATTCAGTGGTTCCGCCCCTTGCCGGTGGTCTTGCCAACGTTCCTGTGATCCGGCGTCGTAGCCGAAGGGTACCGCTGCCAGGATCAACAGCTCTACGGCTATCTGCGCCTCTGCCATGGCCAGGAGGGCCAGGCTGCCTCCAGTGGAATGGCCGAGAATTGCCAACCGTTTGCAACGCTTCCTGGCCCGGCGTATATCGGCAGCCACCGCCGCCACCAGTTCATTGCGGTCGAAGATCTTCGGGCCGGTGTTATGGCCCGGCAAGGAGCACAGGCTGACGGAATCCGGACCGAAATGATCGAGCAGGTGCTGCTGTAAGGGATGAAGGTCGGTCGGCCTGCCGCTGAAACCATGGATAAGCAGGATGCCGGTCGTCATGCGGCGTCTCCCAGAAGAAGCGGCAACAGGGTATCGACCCCGGCATAGCAGCTGAGTCTGTCCCGGGCTGCGGATAGGGATATTCCGGTCGTCGGGCAGTCCACCAGGGATTCGATCACGCCGGCGATATCGTCATCGCTCTGAGCAGCCAGGGAATCGAGATAGACTTGGGAATTGCCGTGAAAGTGGATCGGCGGCAGCAGGCGGCGACCGCAGCCGAGACGCTCCATGCAGACACCGTTATGCGCCTGTTCGGGCTGAAAGGGCATGACCACCGTCGGCACCCCATGGATAAGGGCATCGAACAGGGTCATCTGACCGCCATGACACACCAGGAGCGAGGCTTTCGGCAGCAGGTCGGACATCGGGGCAAAGGCGCAGACCTGCACATGTGGTCCCCAGTCTGCCGTCTGCAGCAACTCAGGCTGGCCTCCCGCCGCCAGGATCACCTGGAAACCGAGACGTACCAGTATGCAAACAATACGCCTTGCTGCAGGCAGGCTGGAGACACAGGTGCCGAATGCAACGATAGCCAGGGGGCCGTCCTGACGGAGATATTTTTCAATATCGGCCAGGTGGGACTGATCCGGCCAGTCTTTCCAGCCGAGCGGACCGACATGGTAGCGTCCAGGCATCCGGGGGAGCGGCATGAATTCCGGAAAATCCCAGAGAAAGGTCCGTTCGCCGCAGAGCATCTCTCTCGCGTCTTCGACTGCCTGCAGACCGTAAGTCTGTAGGACCTGGCTGATCCGGGCACCTGCATAACGGAAGAAGAGGGTCATATAGTCATGTTCCCGCTTGGCACCTGCTTCACCGGAAAAAAAGCCCATTCCCTCCTCCATTTCCGGCAGCATGCAGCCACAGATCAGAGAATCATACGGGATTCCTGATAGCTCTGCGGCCGCCTTCAAGGTAAAACGAAAAACCCCCAGGATCCGTTGCGGTCGGACCTGCCGCAGGAGTTCAAGTTCTGTGGCAAGCACCTTCCGGATCTCGGGCGGTCGCATAAACCAGTCGATGGACGGAAAACCATCTCCACCCCCATCCTGCAGGCTGGGGAGATAGGTAAACGTAATACCCTGTTGCTGCAGAAACTGACAGTGCCTTTGGCCCGCGGCCAGGACCACCTCGTGGCCCAGTGCCAGCAGACCCTTACGGATTGCCAGGCATTTTGCCAGGTGAGACAGAGAATTGGTTTGTGCCACCAGCAGCAGTTTCATAGACGTTCCTGACTGAAAGAAATCCGGCCATTTTTTATCTCGGTCGATACGTTGGCTTGCTTTGGTGAGATAAATAAGCAGAGGTTGCCCCTTCGGAACATACTCCTCGACATGCAAAGGCCTCAGCATGATAGATGTTTTCTCCCGATTCGTCAATTGCTTCGGCAAGGATTCCGGAGAAAAGCCAGGCCTCCAACATCCTGCATTCAGGCCGGCCTTGGAAAGTCCAGGTGGTCGAGTGATGAAACAATTGGGATAAATTACGAAAAATTCCATCGTACCCTTTTTTTCCCCATCAAACGATGCTATGACTAGAGAAGAGAGCTGGGATGGCTGGTCGCAACGGGAGTGAGATTGTTTGAAATCGATGAGAAATTGTCTGCGGGAAAGATTTTAACCAGGAGGTGGAGGATGAAGATGACGATTGGTAAAAAGCTCGGGGCAATTCTTGTAATTGTTGCTGTATTGCTGCCGATTTCTATTATAATTAACTGGTATTATGGGAATAATGCGATACAGTTTTCGGAGCAGGTTACCAAGGAGGTGCAGGTACTTCCTGAGTCTCAGGCCAAAGATATTGCTGCCAAGATGGTGGAAATCTCTTCAGTCATTCAGCAGGGGAGGACCATAAACCTCCTTTTAGGCGGTGTAATCTTGATTGTTATGATCGCCTTGACCACTCTTATTACCAGTGGAATCAAGAAAAACGTAGCCAGGATATCCGGATTTGTCGATGCAATGGCCAAAGGAGATTTTGTGTCCACCCTGACCATTGAAAGTGGGGATGAACTCGGACAGATCGCCCAGCAGCTTACTGCTATGAAGAATCAGGTGCGGGATATGCTGAAGGATATCCTCAGCAGCAATGAAATGCTCACCGCCTCATCAAGTGAACTCACAGCCATATCGAAGCAGGTGTCGGCAGGGGCGGAGGAGACGTTGAACCGGTCGAACACAGTAGCCACCGCGGCGCAGCAGATGAGCGCCAATATGTCCTCGGTGGCTGCGGCTACCGAGCAGGCCTCGACCAATGTCAGTATGGTCGCATCGGCAACTGAAGAGATGACCGCCACCATCAACGAGATCTCGCAGAATACGGAGAAGACCCGGTCCATCAGTGAGCAGGCGGTGGTCAAGTCAAAAACCGCTTCGCAAAAGATCGATGATCTCGGCCGGGCGGCCCAGGAGGTCGGCAAGGTGACGGAAACCATCACCGAGATTTCCGAGCAGACCAATCTGCTCGCCCTGAATGCGACCATCGAGGCAGCGCGGGCCGGAGAGGCAGGAAAGGGGTTTGCCGTTGTTGCCAATGAAATCAAAGAACTGGCCAAACAGACGGCGAGTGCCACCCTGGAGATAAAAAAGAAGATCGAAAGCATCCAGGGGTCTACCGCCGGAACAGTGCAGGAGATAGAGGGAATCTCGAAGATCATTATCGAGGTCAATGATATGGTGGCGATAATCGCGACCGCAGTTGAAGAGCAGTCGGCAACTACCAGGGAAATTTCCGAGAATGTCACCCAGGCGTCCCAAGGGATTCAGGAGGTTACCGAAAATGTGGCCCAGAGCTCGACGGTGGCCGATCAGATTGCCCGTGATATCGCCGATGTCAATCAATCAGCGGGGGCAATGTCAGCCAGCAGTTCGAGTGTCGATGCCAGTGTGGTGAAACTGACCGATCTGGCGGCAAGGTTGAAGAGTATCGTCGCCAAGTTCAAGATTTGATGAATGGATTCAGGATCCTCTGCAAGAGATGGAGACGGGAACGCATATATCTGGTCGGCAGGGATATCCCCTCAAGACGATCCTCCGCTTTTTAGGGCCCGGCTTTCTGGTCACCGTCGGGTTCATCGATCCCGGCAACTGGGCCACCAACATAGCCGGCGGATCGAAATACGGCTACGACCTCCTGTGGGTGATCACCCTGAGCACGGTCATGCTCATCCTGATCCAGCATATGGCGGCCAAGCTGGGGATCGCTACGGGAAAATCGCTGGCGGTCAATATGCGGGAGTATTTTCCCCGGCCGGTGGCGATCCTTCTCGGTATAACCATCGTCCTTGCCTGTGTGGCCACCGATGTAGCCGAGGTGCTGGGCGGCGCGATCGGCTTCAACCTGCTCCTCGGAATCCCGTTGTGGCTGGGTGCTTTAATTACGGTTTTGGGTGCGATTTTCCTGATCATCAGCCAGAGATACCATCGGCTGGAGGCGATCATCATCGGTTTCCTCGGGATCATCGGTATATGTTATGTCATCGAGATCATAATCGTCAAACCCGACTGGGCGGTGCTGGCCCCATCCCTGATCATCCCGAAGGTGGACGGCAGCAGCATCTATGTGGCGATGGGCATCCTCGGGGCGGTGGTTATGCCCCATAATATCTTTCTGCATTCCAATGTGATCCACAGCAGGAAATGGGGGATCTCCGAGGCCGAAAAGAAAAGCCTGATCAATTATGAGAAGATCGATACGACGATCGCGATGCTGATGGGCTGGGTGGTAAATTCGGCGATGATCATCGTCGCGGCCGCTGTCTTTGCCCGCCATGGTCTGGCGGTGGAAAGCATCGAGCAGGCCTCGGAGACCCTGAAGCCTCTTGCCGGACCCTTAGCCGGCCTGCTCTTCTCCGTGGCGTTGGTCTTTGCGGGCGTCGGTTCATCGGTCACTTCCTCCATGGCCGAGGTCAATGTGATAACCGGTTTCCTCGGCAGGCCGGAAGATCCGCGGACCCTGCTCTACAGAATCGCCGCCTTTATTACCGCAATTCCGACATTCATGGTGATTCTTTCCGGGCTGGACACCTTTAAGATACTGATCTTCAGTCAGGTTGTCCTCAGTATCCAGCTTCCCTTTACCCTGGTGCCGCTGTTGATCCTCTGCCGAGACCGCGGGATAATGGCAGGTTTTCGCAGTAAGACCATGGAGTTCACGGCTGCGCTGGTGGTCTCGGCAATCGTGATCGCCTTGAATATCTACCTGCTCTATTCGACCATCACCGGAGGAGCGTAGCATGCAGATATACAAAAATATCCTGCTAACCATAGACTGTTCCGAGGTTGACGGACCGATCATCGCACATGTTTCAGCCCTGGCGCTGCAGAATAATGCCCGGGTTGTGCTGCTGCATGTGATTCACGCCCATACCCTCGATCAGGACCGTGTCCTGCGCAACGAGGCATCCATCACCCTGGAAGGCCGTCTTTCTTCCTTGCGGACTCAAGGGATAGATGCCTCGTCAATCATCAGGAGCGGGGAACCGGACACGGAGATCTTGCGTGAGATTGAAGGCGGAGGGTATGACCTGGTGGCCATGGCGACGCATGGCCATACCTTCATCGGCGATATCCTGTTCGGCAGTGTTTCCGAGAGCCTGAAACATAAAATCACCATTCCGCTGCTCCTGTTGAAATCACGAAACTGATTTCAGATATTCAATTCCGGAGTAGGGCCTCTCTTTCTGCAATTATGTAACCATCCTTTTCATCGGGATGAAATGTCAGTAGGTAAGCGTATCGGAGACGATCCTGTGATACACCCTCAACCCACACGACATCGTTGCAGTATCTTTTTTATCTGCTTGTTTTTGGTCGTTGTTTTCCAGACAAATGCCGTCAGTCAGGAAAAAAGACATATCCTTGTTTTGCACTCCTATAATGAGGGGCTTGAATGGACCGATAACGAGAATGAAGGCATCATGTCCGTGCTGCAGCCCCGTCTGGATGACATCGAGGTACATATCGAATATCTGGATGCTAAAAGGGTGGCCGGGGATGGAAATTTTCCGGAGCTCTATCAATTCCTGGAAAAAAGATATGCCTCAACCAGGTTTGAATGTATCATCTGTTCAGACGATGATGCATTCAATTTCATCCTCCGGCATCGTCGGGACCTTTTCCCCGGGGTGCCGGTCGTATTCTGCGGCGTCAACTATCTTGATGAGGCGGTGCTGACCGCCAATCGCGGTCTGATCACCGGAGTAGTCGAGGACTTCGATCTGCCGGTCACCCTCCGCACCGCCCTGCGCCTGCATCCTGATACCTCCAGAATCGTTGTCATCAATGACCGGACCGCCACCGGTCTTGCCAACCGGAAGATCGTCGACGGGGTTGTCCCCGAGTTTGCCGCAAAGGTGCGGTTCGAGTTTTTGGAAGACCTGAGCATGGTCGAACTGCAGAAAAAGGTCCGATCTCTGGACAAGGGCACCATCATTCTGCTGCTGACCTTCAACAGGGACAATACAGGCCATGTATATGATTACAATCAGAGCATCTCCTTGATCTCTCAGGCAGCCAGGGTGCCGATATACGGGGTCTGGGAGTTTTACCTGAGGAAAGGCATTGTCGGCGGGATGTTGACCGACGGTCGGATCCAGGGGAGGACCGCAGCTGAAATGGCCCTGCGTATCCTCGACGGCAAGCAGGTACAAGACATCCCGGTGGTCAGAGAGAGTCCTAATCGATTGATGTTTGATTATAAACAGCTGCAGCGTTTTGGTATTGTCTCTGCCGGATTGCCGAGCGGCTCGATTGTGGTGAACAGGCCGGTCACCTTCTTCCAGACGCATCCGCAGGTGGCCTGGGGAGGAATTGTTGCCGTTTTCGGTCTGGTCATGGTCATTATCCTGCTTCTGGCCCGGATGTGGGAGCGGAGGAAATCACTGCAGGCGCTGGAGAGGGCTCATCGCCGGACTGTGACTATCCTGGAGAGCATCGATGACGGTTTTGTCGCCTTCGACCGGGATTTTCGCTTCACCTATGTGAACAACGAGGCGGAAAAGACCCTGGGACAGGGCAGAGAGGATCTGCTTGGCTGCAGCTATTGGGAGATATTTCCGTTCATGGCCGGTACCGTCATCGAGCAGTTTTACCGCCGGGTCATGGAGACCGGGGAGGCAGGCGAACTCGAATATCTGCAACCCCATACTAACCGGCGGGGAGATCAATGGATTGCCCTGAAGGCATATCCTGCCGAGGATGGGGGGATTTCTTCGTATTTCCGGGACATCACCGAGAAGAAAAAGACTGATGTAGAACGTTTCCGGCTGGCGACTGCCATTGAGCAATCGGCCGAGGCGATATTTATCACCGATACGAACTGGACTATCTGCTATGTCAATCCGGCCTTTGAGCGTATGAGCGGCTATGGTCGAGATGAAATCATCGGCCGGCATACCCGGATCTTGAAAAGCGAGGTTCATGACGCGGTGTTTTACCGGCGGATCCGGGAGACCCTGAAGGCAGGGAAGGTATGGTCGGGACGGATTACCAGCAGAAAAAAAGATGGTTCATTGTACGAGGCCGAGGCTACCGATAGTCCGGTTCGCGATAGTTCCGGTGCCATCATTAATTTTGTGGGAGTCTCCCGGGACATCACCGTTGAAATGCGACTTGAAAAGGAGCTGCGTCAGGCTCAAAAGATGGAGGCCATCGGTACCTTGGCCGGTGGAATTGCTCATGATTTCAATAACATACTGTCAATTATCATCGGCTATACCGAGATGGCCAGGATGAAGATGCCGGAGGAGAGTCCGGTACGGGAGAATCTGCAGCGGGTGCTCGATGCCGGTTCCCGGGCAACGGATCTGGTCAGGCAGATCCTGACTTTCAGCCGCCAGACTGAGCAGGAAAAGAGACCCGTGCAGTTTGCCCTCTTCGTCAAAGAGGCACTGAAGCTCATGCGGCCGCTTTTGCCGACGACCATTGAGATTAAAGAGGAAATTCCAATTGCCCCCGAACAGATTGTTGTCCTGATGGATCCGACCGAGATCCATCAGGTCCTGATGAATCTCTGCACCAATGCGGCCCACGCGATGGGTGAGAAAGGAGGCATCCTCAGCATCAGAGTAACGGAGCTTGTGGCCGATACCTCCCTGGTCTCCCGGAATTTAGATCTGGAACTGGGGGCCTATGTGTGCCTTTCCGTCAGCGATACCGGACACGGCATGGAGGCGGCAGTGCAGGAGAGGATCTTCGACCCCTATTTTACCACCAAAGAGCTGGGGGTAGGGACAGGACTGGGATTGCCGGTCGTTCGAGGTATCGTCAAGGCCCATCATGGTGCTCTTACCGTCTCCAGCGAGCCGAAAAAGGGGACGACCTTCAACGTCTTTCTGCCCAGGGTCGAGGGAGGGGTTTCGACCCCGGTTCCGGTCCAGGAGGTCTTTCCGCCTGGTACCGAGCGCATCCTCTTCGTCGATGATGAAGTAACCCTGGCCGAGCTCGGCACGCATATGCTGGAACCCTTCGGCTACAGAGTGATCAAGACAACAAGCAGTGAGGAGGCGCTGGAGACCTTCCGTGCCGACCCCGGCGCCTTCGATCTGCTGATAACCGATATGACCATGCCGGTTCTAACCGGGAAGGAACTTGCCCGGGAAATAAAATTTCTCCGTCCCGATCTGCCCATCATCCTCTGCACCGGATTTAGCGAGCTGATCAACGAAACGAAGGCGCGGGAATCGGGAATTGACGCCTTTCTGATGAAACCCTATGCGGTCGGTGACCTTGTCAGGACCATCCACAGGGTTCTGAAGAGATAGTCACAGGTTGCCGGTCTCTTTTTCCCGTCCATGGAAAATATCTCTATAACCTGTATAGATGGAGAGCGGGACGATTGTTGCCAGCGGGATTCCGAGCAGGATCATGGTCAGCAGCGGGAGAAACATAAAGAGAAAAATGTGGCCTGAACCAAGCAAAAATGAAAAGAGAGCGGCAAGAGATCCAAACAGGAAGATGCAGAACAGGCCGAGGAGCAGAAGGACCAATGCATACATGAAGAAGGCAACACTGTTCATCATGACGGCTCTGAAGCTGAGCCGGAAGCCGGCGAATGCCGTCCGGTTGTCAAGGGCTGCCAGGCAGGGAGTGAACCAATATCCCATCATCACCGGGATGGTGAATGCCACCGCAATCGACAGACCAGCCAGGTGCAGGGGAAACTCCCGGATTAAAACGGTAACCACCTCCGGAACAGCCGGGTTTGTCCCGGCGGCCACGATTTTACCGATACAGAGTACTGTGATTGCTGCTTCGGTTATCAGGGCGAGGAGGGGGAAAAGACTCCCCAGTAGAAGCTGGGGCAAATTGTAACGAAAGCCGAGGAAGAGATGAGTGATCTGAAGCCGTCTTCCCTCCTTCTGGTTTTGCGCTCCAAGCATCAGGCCGCCGTGAAATATCGGAGTAAAAACAGCAACAAACAGGCACCCGAGATAAAGATTGAACGCAAAGGGAATGATGATGATCACCAACGCCAGGAGCATCATCGCCGTCCAGGTCAAGGGTTGCATGAAAAACATCCCGAAGGCCTCTTTTATCCATAACCAGCCATGGGAACTTTCCACCCTGAATGGCGGGACGATGTTGTCAGGTCTCTTCTCTTTGCCGGGGGAATTGGTACTGTTTTCCTGGGCAGCTGTCGGCTGTGTGACCTCTGCCGGTGCGGGCGGGACGACGGTTTCGAGTGCTTTTGGCACCGGAGCCCGATTGCCGGGAGCCCGATCGGCAGAAGGCGCTGGAGAGATGGCGGTTGCAACCCGGAGAGTGCAGACGTCCGTCTCGATAATCTTCATCTGCAGGCCGATTCGTTCCAGGTGATCCTTAAACTTCTGCGCCTGTTCCCAGCTCAGTCCCTGTTTCATTATGGTCGGCCGGCCGGAAGACAGGAGTTTTCCAACTTTCTGCCGGTCCAGCCGGAAAAGTAAAGCCATCTTCAGGGCGGTATCTTCGCGATTGAACCCCGCATGCAACCGTCCCGTAAAGACAACATGAAACTTTCTCTCCATTTGAATCTGTCCTGCTGGCCCTCAAAAGTGTTTTTTCAAAATTAGCCCCCGACTGGAACATGGTGAGATCATGTCTCTTTTCCTAACATAATTAGGAGAGCGTGGCAATCATTTTCTCCGTTCCGCCAAACCTCTCAGGGAGGGGATCTCCTCTTTCGGAAACGGCATGAACAATTGACCAATGATTGTGGGATATCTGAAAATACAAAAAAACAGCAGCCGGGAAGATGATCGACCTGCTGTTTGCATATCGTAAGCATGTGCGATATACTGCTCCAGTACAGGTCAGCATAATCGGCCAGCGGCCTGTTTGCAGGGGCGGCATGCAACCTGCTTGATTTGCGAATGATTTCGTTGAGATAATAAGGGTTGTCGACAGATGCGCTTCTCTCTTCACACCGCAGGACAATGAAACTCCAACTCTTTGATAATGGACATTTTCAGATACGACTGATTTGTATCTGTTCAGCCATGGCGGCTGGGCTTGGTCTGTTTGTCCTCATTGGTTGGGTTTCAGCCGTACCATGGCTGACGGCCCTCTGGCCCGGCGGCATACCGATGGCCCCGAGCACGGCCTTGCTTTTCGTGTTGAACGGAACGGCGCTTCCTCTCCGGGAGTGTTTACCGAAGACCACTTTGTGTTCCCGCTTGTCCTCCCTCCTGGGCTGGACAGGCAGCATCCTTTCTCTTTTACTGCTGATTCTTTCCATGCTCGGGGTCCAGCTGAGGGCCGAATATCTGGGGATGAATATTACCGGCGTGGTAGCAGGGGCTCCGGTTGGCCATATGGCACCGCTGACGGCCCTCTGTTTTGTCATCATCGGCGCATCTTTTCTGCTGCATCAGAAGGATGGCAGGCGAGCCCTGGCCGCCTTCTGGATTGCGGCGGTCGTGTTCCTGGTCAGCGTGATTCTGACCATAGGGTATCTGGTCGGTGCGCCGCTCTTTTATGGGACCGGTATCATCCCTCCGGCCATGACCACGTCCCTGGCTTTCCTGCTGCTCGGTGTCGCCCTCCTGTTTTCTACAGGACGTCGCATCTGGCCACATGAGTCTGCACACGACGCGGCCAGTGCCCAGGCGACCGTCGTGCTTATCCTGGTCTTTATACTCCTGGTCACCGGGATCCTTTCGGCCGGTTATCTGTATTCCCGAAGCCTGCAGAGACACTTTCGAGAGCATGCCGGGGCCGAACTTACAGCCATCTCCGACCTGAAGATCGGCGATCTGCAACAGTGGTGCCGGGAGCGCCGGGGGGATGCGTCCGTTTTCTTCAAGAATACTGTTTTCTCCGAGCTGGCCTCCAGGTTTCTGGCCAACCCGGACGACATCGAGGCGGGAGACAGGCTGCGGACCTGGCTTTCGAATTTTCAGGGAGTATCCGAATATGATATGGTCTTCCTGACAGATGGAAACAGCATTAAGCGGCTTTCCGTTTCCGGTAAGGACACGGCCATCCTCAGGGAGCCGGATGCCCTTGAGGCTATGCGTTCACGGCAGGTTACCTTTGTGGATTTTCATCGGGATCTGCCGGAGCAGCGGCCGCATCTGCATATCCTGATTCCGATCCTGGCCGGACCGGACTGGGAGAAGGTTTCGGGACTGCTTGTCCTGCAGGTCGATCCGGAGCGGTATCTGTATCCGTTGATCAGACGCCTGCCGACAGCAAGCCAAACCGCGGAGACCCTGCTCGTTCGCCGGGACGGCGCTGATGTCCTGTACCTGAACGACCTCAGATTCCGGGAGAATACCGCCCTGAACCTGCGCTACCCGCTGACGGAAACGTACCGGCCCGCAGCCATGGCGGTCAACGGACAGGAGGGGATCGTCGAAGGGTTTGATTACCGGGGAGTGCCGGTACTGGCGGCAATCCGGGCCGTACCTGATTCGCCGTGGTTCCTGGTGACCCGGATCAGTCTGGATGAAATCTACCAACCCTTGTACGAACGCCTGGTAACGATGACGGGACTGATCGGTACCCTGCTTCTGGGCGCAGGGGCGATTATCGGTTTTATCTGGCGGAATCAGCGGGCCCGATTCTACCGTCTGCGATTTATGGCCGCACGTTCGGCGGAAGAATCCGAAAAACGGTTGATGGTGATATTCGAGAGCGCCAAGGATGGGATCATGGTGGCCGAGGCGGAAAGCAGACGGATTACTGTCGCCAACAGGGCCATCGGCGAGATGCTGGGCTATAGTCATGAAGAACTGTTGAGCATGGGGGTTCAGGATCTTCATCCCGCAACAGAACTCCCGGCTGTAATCGAAGGATTTGAACGCCAGGCCCGGGGGGAAATCTCTATTGCCGCCAATGTTCCGATGCAACGCAAGGACGGTTCCGTTTTCTATGCCGATATCAACACCACCCCCATTGAATTCAGCGGCCGCCCCTGTCTCCTCGGGACCTTCAGGGATATCACCGACAGGATGCTGGCCGAGGCCCGGATCGGGCACTTGAACCGGGTACTGCGCGCCATTCGCAATATCAACCAGCTGATCATCAGGGCCGAGTCTGCCGATGAACTGACTAGAAACGCCTGCAATTTACTGGTTGATACTCAGAGTTACCGCAGTGCCCTGCTCGTCCTCACCGATCAGGACGGCCGTCCGGTTTCCCATATGGAAGCGGGTGTGGGTGAAAGCTTTTCTCTTCTTGTCGAGCATATGGATCAGGGAGAGCTGCCTCGATGTTGCAAGGCGGCCGATACGGTAGAGGGGGTCTGCCTGATCAGCGAGCAGGGCGATATCTGCGAACCCTGCCCTATGAAGCCTTTCTGTGTTTCGCTGCAGAAGATGTCCATACGTCTTGTCCATCAGAAAAAGGTGTATGGGTATCTTACCGTCAGACTTGACATGAATATCGCCATGGATGCCGAAGAGGAACGGCTTTTTGTCGAGCTGGCGGGTGATCTGGCCTATTCGCTTCATAATATGGAGATGAAAAAGGCGATGGAGGTGGGAGAACAGGAGAATAAAAAGCTCGAAGCCCAACTCTTCCAGTCCCAGAAGATGGAAGCCATTGGGCTCCTGGCCGGCGGCGTGGCCCATGACTTTAACAATCTGCTGACCATCATCCTGGGCTATGCCCAGATGATGGAAGACGATTTCGCAGCTGCTTCGTCATCCAGGGAGGGGATCAAGGAGATCTATGATGCAGCCATCCGTGCTAAAGATCTGACCAGGCAGCTGCTTGCCTTCGGCCGGAAACAGATGCTGGAGATGCATGTTGTTGATGTCAATCAGGTGATTGGGGCCTTTGAAAAACTCCTGCGGCGCACCATAGGCGAGGATATTCGGATAGAGCTTGGCCTGATCCCGGAACCGGCTTTGGTAAAGGCGGATATTTCCCAGCTTGAGCAGATCCTGATGAATCTTGCCGTCAACGCCAAGGATGCGATGCCGGACGGCGGAGTCCTGACCATCGAGACAGACTGCGTGGAGCTGGATGACTCCTACGCATCCGACAGACCGGGGGTTGTCCCCGGACCGCATGTGATGATCGGCGTCAGCGACAACGGGATCGGTATGGATCATGAGACTATGGACCGGATATTCGAGCCGTTTTTTTCCACCAAGCCCATCGGCAAGGGCACAGGCCTCGGTCTCTCGACCGTATATGGGGTGGTCAAGCAGCATGGCGGAAATATCTGGGTCTATAGTGAACCTGGCCGGGGGACCACTTTTAAAATTTATCTGCCTCTGGTTGATGGGGCAATGATACCGGCGGATGATCAAGAGGAAAAGCAGAAACCGTTGACGGCGGCGATGACGGTTCTGGTGGTTGAGGATGAACCTTCCCTGCTGAAGTTAGCCGCCAGAATTCTTAAGAAGAGCGGATACACGGTTCTGGAGGCCGGGGACCCTGATGATGCAGTGGAAATTGCCCGTCGTTCTCCCGAATCCATCCATCTCCTGTTGACCGATGTGATCATGCCGAAGATGAAAGGTACCGAGGTTTTCAGGAAGGTCATTGATTTTCATCCGGATGTCAGGGTCCTGTACATGTCAGGGTACACTGCGAATGTGATTGCCCGCCAGGGAGTCCTGAAGGAAGGTGTCCATTTCCTGCAGAAGCCTTTTTCGGCGGGTTCCCTGCTGAAAAAGGCTTCCGAGGTGCTCAAGGGGAAGCAATAAAGTGGCTGTTTTTTGGGGTTTAGAGGGATTATGTGAGTTATTATGTTGCATTAAACAAAAAGATGACGTATTGTTCTAAGTTAACCTACAAATCAAAGATTAAGCATCTCTTCTTTTCGTCACTCCTGCATTTTTTTTGCATTCCTCTGCTGCCGAATAAATCTTATGCTGATCTCTTACTTAGGGAGGAACAGTGTGAAATTATTTATCGGCAATTTACCGCATGACATAACGTCGACCGATATCAGCCAGCTCTTCGGTGGTTATGGAGAGGTGGTCAACACAAATCTGGTCATAGATCAGTTCTCAGGACGATCAAGAGGGTTTGCATTTGTTGAAATGTCGACGCGCTCGGAAGGCCATAAGGCCATGGAGTCTCTTAACGGTTCCGAGTACAAACATCGTCAGCTTGTCTGTAATGAAGCCAAGCCCCAGAAGAAGAAAGGAAAGCGATCGAGATAGTGAGCGGATTCAGTTGGTCGGGATGTATTGCATTTTTCAGTCATGATACGAACAGGAAGGCAAGCGAAGTCATTTAAAAAGGACCGCAGTCTTCCCGGTTCCGGGCATCGGAATAGATGGATTTTAATCAAATTCTGCACAATTCAAGGCAGATACGTTAGGGGTAATTTCAATACCCATCAATCAAAAGGAGTTTAATGAGTTTTAGCAATTTTAGTTTTCACCCGAAAATTCAATCAGCCATACAGAAAAGTGGCTACACCGTACCAACACCTATTCAGCAGCAGGCGATAGGCCCGATTTTAGATAAACGGGATCTCCTGGGCCTGGCACAAACCGGGACAGGAAAAACCGCAGCATTCGTGCTGCCGATAATTCAGCGCCTTCTGGACAGACCGGCCGGCAAGGTCCGGGCCTTAATCATTGCCCCTACACGGGAGCTGGCGGAACAGATTCTCGACTATGTCGAAAAGATGTCCCAGGGGACACGTCTTCGCAGTCTTGCTGTTTACGGTGGTGTGAATAAAAATACCCAGGCGGTCAGGCTCAAGGCCGGTATCGATGTCGTCGTCGCCTGCCCCGGACGTTTACTGGACCATCTGAATGACAGGGCAGTTGATCTTTCCGCAGTCGAGATGCTGGTCCTCGATGAGGCGGATCATATGTTTGATAAAGGATTTCTGCCGGATATCCGTAAGATATTGCGGGCTGTGAATAAACAACGGCAGACGCTGGTTTTTTCCGCCACCATGCCTGGTGAAATTCGTCATCTTGTTGAGGACATTTTAACAAACCCGGTAACTGTGCAGGTGGAGCACGCAAAACCGACGAAGAGCGTGACACACTCGGTTTATCAGGTCCAGCAGCAGGAAAAAACAGATTTATTGAAGGATATCCTCGGGCGGCAGGATGTGAAAACGACGCTCGTTTTCACCCGGACCAAACACAGGGCCAAGAGTCTGGCCTTACAGCTGCAGAAATCAAATTTTCAGGCCGCTTCTCTCCAGGGAAATATGTCCCAGGCAAAACGGCAGAGTGCACTCGACGGATTTAAAAACGGGACCTATTCGATCCTGGTGGCAACGGATATTGCTGCCCGGGGTATCGATGTGTCTGAGATTTCACATGTGATCAATTATGACATGCCCGATACGGTGGAGGCATATACGCACCGCACCGGCCGTACCGGCCGTGCAGCCTGTACCGGTGAGGCCTTTACCTTCGTGACTGCAGATGACAGCCGGATGATCAGGATGGTTGAATTGAATCTGGGCCGGAAGATTATAAAAGTGACGAGTCGTCATACCGGATCTGAGACCCGGACTGCTGATGTGCGGCAGCCTGAGCCCGCGGAAACGCCGGAAAAAAAGAAGACATCGGGTCAGGTTCGTTCCGGTAAACCGAGACGAGGCCGAGGTCTGTCGTTTGATTTTGGTATATAATTCGCTTATTGAAGGCGTCTTTTTTTGGTCTGCCAACACAGACCGCCCTCCGTGCTCAATGGGTTGAGTCCGGAACTTTTAAAATTGATTCGTTATCGAATCAAGTACACTAGGAGCATGAACAATGGCAAAGGGAACAGTGAAGTGGTTTAATGATGCAAAAGGTTTTGGCTTTATCGAGCAGGAAGGCGGACAGGATGTTTTCGTTCATCATTCCGCCATACAGGCAAACGGCTTTAAATCACTTCAGGAAGGTGAGAAGGTAAGTTTTGATATTGAAAATGGTCCGAAAGGACCGGCTGCAGTAAATGTAGTTAAACTGTAAGACCCCTTCCAGGCTGCAAGGTTCCTTAGCGGGATTTTGCAGCCTGGAGTATTTCCACCGGCGCTTTCCCCTCTGATCGGTGGATTCTTTCCTGCCCCGCACGATTCTTCCGTTTTAATTTTTTTCACCCCTCTGTCTTTTCTCTTTTCCGGTCCGAAAGAGCATAAAATCCTGGGAATCCCTTCAGTATCAATGTCGGAGATGATAGAATACTCGTAGGCTAAGATCAAAGGCTTGAGGTGTATTCAGGGACAGGTTTTCGAAAAGGGAGGCTCTTGTATGTACCGAATCCGTTTTCATGGGCGGGGTGGCCAGGGAATGAAGATGGCCAGCCATATCCTCGGCACGGCATTTTTTCTGGCCGGATTCGAGGTCCAGGATGCACCCCGGTTTGGTGCGGAGCGGCGGGGAGCCCCGATTTTCGCCTATGTCCGCGCTCAGAGAGATCCTATCAAGGAACGCGGCATTATCAGCCATCCGGGTCTTATTCTGGTTGCCGACGAGAGTCTCGTGCCGATGCCCGCTGCTGGTATTCTGGACGGTGTCGAAAAGTCCAGTGTCCTCTTTCTGAATAGTCGTGAGGACGCGGCCACCTGGAAAAAACGCCTGAATTTTCCGGGAAAGATCCTGGCCATGGATCTGATCGGTGCGGATCTGAACGTTCCCGGCGGGCAGAGATTCTTCGGGGCGATCTGCGCCGGAGCCGCCGCCGCCCTGGTTGGCGTGATCCCGGAGGATATCCTGCTGCAGGCCATTGAGGCGGAGCTTACCCATGTCGAGGCCGAGGTGATCCGGGAGAATAAGACGCGGGCGCTTGCCGCCTTTCAGGCCATGATGGAATATAGCGGCATCGTCAAGGAAGGAGGAGGGCGGCAGGCCGCAAAATTCAAGAAACCGGAATGGATCGAGGTTCCGTTCGACGAGGCGGGCGTCTCCGCCCCGGCGATCCATGGCAGCCGGACCAGCGAACTGATGAAGACCGGTGCCTGGCGGCTCAGAAGACCGGTGATAAATACCAGCCGCTGCAAAGGATGCTGGTGGGTTTGCTCCACCTTCTGTCCGGACAGCGCCATCGTCGCCAAAGACGGCAGGCCGCATATTGATTACGACCACTGTAAGGGCTGTATGATCTGTATGGTGCAATGCTCCGCGCATGCCATAACACTCGTGAATGAATATGAGGCAGAGGAGGCCGATAAGAGTGAATAAACAGATGCTGACCGGAAATGTGGCGGCTGCCTGGGGCGCAAGGCTGGCCGGGATCGACTACCTCCCTGCCTTTCCGATTTCGCCCCAGACCGAGATCATCGAGACCGTGGCCGAATGGATAGACACCGGGGTGATGGATGCGACGATGACGACACTGGATTCAGAACATTCGATGCTGACTGCAGCCGGCGGTGCCGCGGCAACCGGAGTCAGGGTCTTCACGGCCACCTCCAGCCAGGGACTGCTCTACGGGATGGAGATGATGTACGCCCTGGCCGGCTGGCGGGTGCCGCTGGTCCTGATCAATGTCTCGCGTGGACTCGGCGCCCCGATTACGCTTGAACCGGATCATAATGACGTGCTGGCCGCCAGGGACAGCGGTTTTCTCCAGCTGCATTGCTCCACCTGTCAGGAGATCCTGGACAGTATCCTGATCGCCTTCCGGCTGGCCGAGGACAAACGGATCCGGCTGCCGGTCCTCGTAAATCTCGACGGTTTTTACCTTTCCTACACCCGGGAGCCGGTGATCATCCCGGAGCCCAAGGAGGCGCGGGATTTCGTCGGTCCCTACGATCCGGGGACGGTCAGATTCAAGGCGGATGCGCCGATCAGCGAGGCGGTAGCGGTCCTCGGCGGCGAGGCCTATTCGTATTTCCGCTATGAAGTCCAGGTGGCCGCCCGCAAGGCCTTGGAGGTTTATGAAGAAATCGCTGCCGAATTCCAGGCCGCCTTCGGAAGGTCCTATGACAAGATCGACGCCTATCGTGCCGATGGTGCCGAATACCTTTTCCTGATGATCGGCTCCTTTGCCACCAAGGCCATGGATGCAGTCGACCAGCTCCGCGCAGCGGGCTGGAAAATCGGACTTTTGCGGCCCCGGCTCCTGCGGCCGTTTCCAGATCGGGATCTGAGGATACTTGCCGCCGGTAGAAAAGGTATTGCGGTGGTCGACCAGAATCTGTCGTTTGGCCGGGGCGGCATTCTGCATACCGAGGTCACCTCGTCATTATATGGTCAGCCTGGGGCTCCGCCGGTGATTGCCGGTTTTGTCGGCGGCCTGGGAGGGCGCGATATTGCAGCCGAAGAGTTTTATCAAATGGCCGAAGATCTGAAAAAGGCCTGTCGGAAGGGCGTCCAGCCGCCGATGCGATTACTCTATACTGCCGGAGAACTAACAGCTATGCGGAAGCTGCAGACCATTGCTCATGCGGTGCGGCCGGAGGGAGGAAGAGATGAAAAGCATTGACAGCTCTTTTCAGCGTCCCCGGGACCTTCCCGATATCCATATCCTCAGCTCCGGCACCTCGATCTGCGCCGGATGCGGTGGTCTGCAGGCCATCCATGAGATCCTGGACATCCTGGGGCTCAAGACGGTGACGGTGAATGCGTCTGGTTGCATGTCGCTCTTATCCGTCTATCCGTTCACACCGTTTTCCGGTTCATGGCTCTATACGGCCATGGCCTCGGCCCCGGCCGGAGCACAGGGGGTGCGGGATGCGCTGGACCGGCTCCTGGCCAAGAAACGGATCAGCAGCGACGAAGATATGCAGGTGGTGGTCTTAAGCGGTGACGGCAGCGCCACCGGTATCGGGTTGTCGGCCACATCAGGGGCCATCGACCGGAGGCTGGATTTTATCTATATCTGCTATGATAACGAAGGATATGGCAATACCGGCCAGCAGTTTTCGGCTGGCACCCCGCACGGGGCCAGGACTACAACCAGCCGGGGAGAGCACGGATATTGCGGTTATAAAAAGGATCTTTTTTCGATCTGGAAGGCGAATCATCCTGCTTACCTGGCTACCGTCTCCGGGGCGGAGCCGCTCGATCTGGCCCGGAAGATTGAAAAGGCCAAGTCGATCAAGGGGCCGAGCCTGATCATAGCCTTTTCACCGTGCCCGACGGGCTGGCATTTTCCACCCCAGGAATCGATCGAGATCGGCAAGCTGGCGATCAGAACCGGCGTCTGGCCGCTCAAGGAGTACGAGGACGGCAAGGTCGTTCATACCTATATGCCTGCCAGGCGTCTGCCAGTGACCGAGTACCTGAAAAAACAAGGCCGTTTCGCCCACCTGTTCCATCCCGGCAACGAGTACTTGATCAAGGAGATGCAGGCAGAACTTGATGCCTACTGGGCCTGTGTGGAGAAAAGCGTGAAGTCTTCGGAAACAAAAGAATAATCCGGAAAACGATGCTGTTCCCCCCGGAGAAACCGGGGAGGGAACAGTCGGGGTGGGAAGTTTAACGTCGTTCCGAGGACCGGCGCGTGCAGCCGCCTTTACAGTGTGCGGTCCGTGGAGTCAAATAGCGCTTCATCGTATCACCTCCTCTGAGTGATGTGATTTGACCTTGTCAGGCCAATCGTTTAGTTCCTGTTGACAATTTTCTGGCATCTGCGGGATTGAGACAAGAGGATCTTTTTTCAATCTTTCCCGTTTTCATGCACCGGCATGCCACTTCTGATGAGTATTCTAAGCAGGGGGCAAGCCATTGTCTAATTTTTTTTGCGGAGGTGACGTGGTCTTCCCACAGGATCTGGGTGGCATAGGCCTTGTAAACAACCTCCATCGATCCGCGACCGAGTTCATCGATTATTTGGTAGCGTCCGTAGTTCATTGAGTAAGAAAGGCTTTGAGAAAATTCATTATTGTTTACAGTTACCTCAAAGATAAATTGCTGCCGCTAATTCAGATTATTTTTCAAGAGTACATTTTTGATGTCTGCTAACCTGGCAATAGAAACATCAGGATAAATAACATCCGGCTGAACTCCATTCAGCGTACAGGAAGTATCATCGGAAAAATGAATTGACAAGGTAGTCAACCAGAGCTCTCCTCCATTTGAAAGATTGAAAATTGTCTGAGACTCACATTTTCCGTAACTTCGTTCTCCAACAAGACGCGTAATCGATGCAGTCTTCAGTATTCCTGCCAATATTTCTGCAGCACTGGCGGTACGATTATCCATTAATATACAGACCGGGCTCGATAATTTTATACCTGCAGGAGATGTGTATGAATGAACTTTTCCCGAACGGTCATACGTAGTTATCAGTGGAAGACCAGCAGGGACAAACATCCCTGCAATTTCAAGTGCCTCAAATAAATCCCCTCCCGGACACCCTCGTAAATCAAGAATAATTCTGGAGCCTGATTTCTCTATCGTATTGTAAAGTCCAGAGAAAAAAGGAGCTGTTTCACGAGAAACAAAATCAGAAATACGTATGAAAACATTTTTGCCGGTCTTTGTCGTTGTAACGGATGGTGTCTTGTAAGTTGCAGGTTTGATCGCGTATTTTTTTTCATGGCCATCGTTCATATCATAAATATCTAACATCACACTATTAGCGTTTATGGCATTATCAATTGTGGTCGAAGCCTGCTCCAGATTATTTGTAATTCGCACATTGTTGACTCCCCTCAATTCACCAACCTCTGGAATTTCCTGTTGGCTGGCTGGTCCTCCAGGTTCAGGCATCACCCATATTCGCGATTTGTATGCAAAGACATCCAGTCCGATACGCATGGATGATTTTTGATGAGATGGGTGAGGTGGAAGATAGCGAGTATGAGAATCAATTGAGCGTAATCCCTCGTTCAGGCGATCCATTCGCAGCAGGGCCAGAGATTCAGCTGTTGGTGGATGCAGAGCTCTCTCTGTAATGATTTTTCGAATTTCTGCAAGGGGAGAGACAGGTTGAGTAGAGACTGCAATCACTGTCCCACTGAACGTGGTAAAGAAGAGGAAAGTGGTCAATACTGCTATCTGGAACGAGAGGGAAGAGAGGATGGTACCGGATGTGTAAGATTTAAGGCCACTTGGAAAACCAGCTTGTGCAGATACTGCACAGTGTAATCGGCTCAGAAATTTTAAGAGTAGGGATTGGACATCGTTAATGAACGGCATTAGAGAGGGCCTGGTAATACTCATTCAATTTCCTGTATTCATCAGCCAATCGATCCCGCTCGATCTCGAGAACACGTGCTTGATCGGGATCTGAAGCACTGCCGCCCTGAGCGTCTAATTCGACAATAGCTGCCTTCTGTTTCTCAAGGCTCTGTTGAGTCTTTTGCATTTGTGCTTTAAGGGTAGAAAGTTCCTGCCTTTGCTTTGCGGATTTAACTTGCAGCTTGTTTATGTTGGCATTGAGGTTTGACAGTTTTCTTTCAAGTCTCCTGACCTGCTTTTGCTCTTGTGCCAATTTGCGATCTTGAATTGCACGTTCAGTGTCGAGTCTTTCAGATTCTTCGGTGAGATCTTGATTTGCTCTTTTTTCTTCCTCTACTTGACTTAATTTGCGCTGCTGCCGTTCTTCATATTTACCGGAGGAGGTGCCGTACCAGTATCCCGCTAACCCGCCTTGTCGCGGGTCATCTGATACAGCGCAGGATGTCTGTAAAAAAAGGAATAACACGCCTATCAAGATGGTTCCAGTATTCATGTCTATTTCTTCATTGAAAGATTTTCGGCCAGTTTTGCCATCTGTTTGTTGTTACTGTCAAGCGTATTGATGTGATTCCTAAGGAGATTTATTTCATTTTCAAGGCTCGCTACCCGAGGTTGTGATTGCGTTCCTTTCCTTTCAAGTTCCTGTTTGTATGCAGTCAATGAATTGAGTTCCTGGGTATACGCAGCTTTATCCTTTTCATTAGATTCGATAGTCTTTAATAAGGTCTGTTCCTCGTTGGCGGAGAGATAGGCTTGGTCTCTTAAGGCCTGTGATTGCGCATGAAGATTCCTGACTCTTTTTTTCAGTTCCTGGATTTTTTTATAGGTCGCGGCATTCCGCTTGTCCAGCTCGGCATTGTAATTTTGTAAGACAGCAATTTCACCATCTAATCGATCCTCTTCATTTGCATATTGCTGTTTGCGTTCCGCGGCATTTTTTCCATACATATACCCGGCTACACCACCGCCCACGGCACCTACCCCAAGACCAATAACAGCTCCTCTTCCTCTGTTTTTACTATCGATGGCGGCCCCCGTAGCAGCTCCAACCACTCCTCCCAGCAATGCTCCCAATGCAGTCCCTTCCGCTTTGGTCCGCTCAGCATCATCAGTCGTCGAGGTAGAGTCGGGAGCGCCTCCTGTTGCAGCACAACCTGACAACAAACACAGCACAACAATCAAAACAATTGTTCTTGAAAATGGAGATCTCATAACACTCCTTGTGTTTAAAAGCAGGATTTGTATTCAGTCAACAAAGGTAGTAAAACGCTGTTTAAAATCATCTAACACTTTCTCTGTACTCAGTCTAGCACCATTCTGCAGGGACTTCAAGTGCTCTTCGGACAAGCCCAATACATTTTTTTGCCTTTCAGATAGGTTCTCTTTTTTTATCTGCTCCATGGCCTTTGCTATCTGATCAGCAGTGTAGGTAGCGCTCAAACTTGAAATCTCCTTTACATAAAGGTCCAGTTTTCTGCTTTGATTCTCGCGGACACTGTTGAATGTATTCTCTGCTATTTTCGCATCCTCTTGATAACGAGGTGATATCTTGCCTAACTCCAAGGCACTTTTCAGCACCATTTCTTTTTTTGGTAAATCGGTGATGGTTACCGATAAAGCTGTTCCCTGGCGTATAAGTTCGTTCGGATCTATATCAACAGGCTTGACAGGTGTTGTCCCGACAGACGAGTCATCGGGAGAGGGATTAGCGTTCGTCGGCGGGTTGAGGGAAGGAGGGCTGACTGTTGAATCTTTCTGATTGTCCGGTTGACCGGGAGTGACAGTGCCTTGCGGTGCCTTTGTCGGCGGTGTTGATATCTCGTGCGACGGCAAGGGAGGTTTTGGCGGCTGCCGAAGGAAAAAATATCCCCCCAATCCTCCGGCGCAGACCATCAGACCGACCAGCCCAAAGATCAGCATTTTCCCGGCGCCGGCACCTTTTTTTCCCGTTGGTGCGAGAGGAGGCGGGGGGTTATTAATCGAGGGAGGCTGGGGTGCCAGACAAGCCTGGAACATTTCAATCAGATTATCTCCGCTGGAATAACGCTTCGCCGGTTCTTTGTCCAGAAGCTGCATGATCAGTTTGGATAAGGGCTCGGGCACGGTTGGGTCAAGGGTGTGCGGCGCCTCCGGCGTATCCTGGGTTATGGCCCGAAAGATCGAGGCCAGGTTGGTTCCCTGGAAGGGGCGTTTTCCTGTTGTCAGTTGATAGAGGATGACCCCCAGAGAATATAAATCCGACCGGCCATCCAGGGTCTGCCCCATGACCTGCTCCGGGGACATGTACAGCGGGGTGCCGAGAATTTCCCCTACCTGGGTCATCTGATGGCCGCCCGGGTCCTCGATCCGGGCGATGCCGAAATCCGTGACCCGGATTGAACCTTCCGGGCTGTAGATGATGTTCGGCGGTTTGATATCCCGGTGGACGATACCATGCAGGTGGGCATAGTTAAGAGCCCGGACCGTCTGGATTGCTATATCAACAATTTCCTCGCAGGTGAATTTCTTCGTGGCCATCAGTTCGTCGAGGGGAGTTCCCTGCAGGAATTCCATCGCAATATAAATGGAACCTTGATCCTGTCCAACATCATGGACAGTAACGATGCCGGGATGAGACAGCCGTCCGACTGCCATGGCCTCTTTCAGGAAACGCCGGACAAAGTCATTGGAGGTGACGCGGTCTTCCCGCAGCACCTTCAGCGCAATGGTCCGGTCAATCTGGGGGTCATAGGCCTTGTAGACAACCCCCATCGATCCGCGGCCGAGTTCATCGACGATTTGATAGCGTCCGTAGTTCATTGCGCCGGAATATCCATTAGTGTTTGCAGTGGAATTTTATTTTCATGATCGGCATTGAAGAGACATGGGGCTCTGGGTCAGAAGATCTGCAAGTTAAACAGGTTGAAATGATGGAGGCGATGGAACCGCAAATCACCCATGCCCGCGTCACCTGACCTCGATGAGTGCCACCGTAACATTGTCCCGGCCACCGGCGGCGTTTGCAAGATCGACAAGCCTTGCCGCCTTATCCGTGAGCAGTTCCTCGGTCAGCAAGACCTCCTGGATTTGCTTGTCTTCTACCATGTCGGAAAGACCATCGGTACAGAGAAGAAAGAGGTCGCCCGAAAATATCTGTCCCTGGATGATGTCAATGGCCAGTTGCTCTTCAATTCCTACTGCCCGGAGAATCACATTTTTCATCGGATGGTTCCTGGCCTGCTCCTGATTGATCAGGCCCTGATCGATCTGTTGCTGTACCAGCGAGTGATCTTTGGTCAGCTGGGTCAAAATGGTCTGTCGTAAACGGTAGGTGCGACTGTCACCTATATGGCCCAGCACAAATCCGTTGGCATGCAGGGCCAGGAGTTCGGCAGTGCATCCCATACCGGCCCGGGCGGGGGTGGCGGCGATATCGGCCAATATGCGCGAATTAGCTGTAAGGAAGCTGTTTTTGACCAATTGCAGACTTTCCTCGGAGGAACGGCTTCCGGTGGAGGAAAATATTTCAGCGGCGGTTTTGGCAAAAAGGGCGCTGGCAATCTCTCCGGCTGCGGCGCCGCCTATCCCGTCGGCAACAAGAAAATATCCGCTCTCATTCTGAACGAGACAGGTATCCTCATTACAGGAACGTCGTAAACCGGGGTCTGTCTTACAGCAGGCTGTTGTCTGGATAATGGTCTCCATTCCTTTCCGGATGTCCTTAAGAAATCAGGCGGAGGACATGGCTGTGAGTGCAATGATTGCGTCTCTGAAACGATTATGCCTGACGGAATCAATATCGAGAGAAGATTCTTGAAACCTTAATGAAAAAAAACTCCGAAATCAATGATATTCTGCTATGATATGAAAAGAAATCGGTCTATGATACCAGATGTATGCAGGCGTTGATCAGGCCGTTTGTCGCGGTTCTCAACAGGAAGGATGATCCGGTGTCTGAAAGAACGTGATATTCTATAGTGAGATACCCTATGAAAATACCAGAAATAAAAATTCAACTCGTCCATATCGACGGGCCGTTCAAGGGAGAGATCACCGAGTTCCTCTCTCCTGTTATAACCCTTGGCCGACATCCCGACTGTGATGTGGTGTTTCCGGAAAATGCACGCACTATTTCCAGGCGGCATGCAGAAATACGCAGGGAGGGAAATCGCTTCCTGCTTCGTGATACAAGCAGCAACGGCACCTTCGTTAATGGAAAACAGAATGCTGAGGTCTTTCTGAAAAATGGTGATGTGTTGATCCTGGGCATTGGTGGACCCAAGATAAGTTTTTTGAGTACAGTTCTGGAATCGGGTGCCGATGCCGCCATGCAAGGAATCCAGACGTCATCGATGCCGGAGCCGGTTGCTCAAGTTCCACCTCCTCCTGTTCCACCGCCGAGTTTTACTGCAAAACCGTCCCGGAGTGCCGCCATTCCGACTCCTGAGCCAGCCAGGGTTCATGCACAGGAGGCATCGGCAGGTCGGCCGGACCCGGCGGTTATGAAGGTACAGAAGCCATTGGTTATTCAGTATGGCGTGCTCTTGAAGGCCTTTAAATCGCTGCCTGTAACACTTGGCAGAGGGGCGGATTGCGACTTTATCCTGGATGCCCCCTCCATCCTTGAACATCATGCCCGGATTTTTTTCGATCAGGGGCAGTACTGGGTCAAGGATCTTACCGGAAGAAATCTGCTCACCTTGAATTTACTGGCGGTTCAAACACAGGCTCCACTTCTGCCGGATGCATATTTATTTCTCAGCCCGGAGGGCCCGAAGTTTCAATTTTTAGGGGAGGGCCGGCTGGTGGAGGTCGAGATGGCCGTGCCGGCACAACCGGCTCCGAAATCACCTGTGCAGCCAGGATCGAAGCCGGCTCAGCAGGTGCCCGGGGTGGACGGCAAAAGTAACAAAGACGGCACTTCTTCACCGACAGCGGAAAAAGGTGTTCGGGGCCTTTTCAAAAACCTCTTTGGCAAAAGCTGATGGTTAACGTCAATCGGACGAGACAGTTACCACGGGAGGCATGACATGCAGATACCAGCAATACCCTATACAATTCTGATCTTAGCCCCCTTTACAGGGGAAAGCGAGGAGGTCTGGAGCGATAGTCCTCTGGAGTTTGATGCAGAGGAGCCGGACCATCTCCTCGCAACGCTTCATCCGTCTGTCTTTGTTTCTTTGCCGGCATCACTGTGTCCGGCAGGCGGACTGGAGTTGCGTTTTTCCGGAAGAAAGGACTTCACGCCCGACGGATTAATTGTCAGTCAACCCTTTCTGTCGAATTTGCTGGAGGCCGACAGGTATCTTGCCGACGCTGTAAAGAAAAACCTGCCGGCTGATGAAATAAAGCAGGGGCTGGCAAGATGGCCTGATCTCCCGCCGGTCAATTTTTACCGGACAGCCAAACCCAAGACCAAGACCGGAAGCCCTCAATCCGAGGCGCTTTCAAGCCTTCTGTCCATGGTCTCACTGCCGGATACCGGCGGGCAGAAGACAGATAGAGATGCGGAGGGATATACGGCGATTGCAGAGCAGATTCTCGCCCACATTTTCAACGATCCGTCTTTTATGAAGATGGAGGCCGCCTGGCAAGGACTCAAGTTGTTGGCCGGGGAGTGTTCCGCTGACAATGATCTGAAGCTTATGATTGTCCCGGTCGGGCAGGATACCTTTGAGGACACCCTGGATTCTATACTGCCGCATCTAGTCAGGAATCCGCCCGCCTTGCTTCTGGTCGACCTGCCTTTCGGCGGCTCACTCCGCTCGGTAAACGGGTTGGCAAAGCTTGCCGACTTTGGTCAGTTGCTTCTGGTCCCGTCCCTTGCCTGGATAACGGCAGAATTTTTCCAGGTTGGCGGCTGGGATGATGTTGACCGGCTCTCTTTTCTGCCCCATCATCTGGAGCAACAGAGCTTTGCCAAATGGAAAAAGGTCCGGCAGTCGCAGGCGACCCGCTGGCTTTGCCTTACCTGCAACCGCTTCCTCAATCGCTACCCCTATGGTCCGGATAACAGGCCGCGTCATATCGAATTTACCGAGACGGGAAGGCCGTGGCTTGCTCCGGTATGGGCTGCTGCAAAACTTATATGCCAAAGAGTGAACAGATCAAAATGGCCGACCGGGACAAGTGCCTGGCAGACAAATAAACTGGAGGGTCTTGGGTTGGATATGACGGACCCGGCTCATCCTCTTCCGATTGAAAAACTCTTCACCGAGACCCGCCTTGAGCAGCTGGAGCGATGCGGTATTGTGGCTCTTATTTCCAAGAAGGGCAGTGACAGTGTAATCCTGGCAAGCAATACCATGGTCTCTTTGGATATCAGCCTTGACTATCAGTCCCTGATCAGTCTGGTGACCCGGTTCACCCTCTGGTGCAAGGACAATTTTGCCCCGGATATTAAAGGAGAGGAGCTGGCGGCAGCCTTGCAGGCGGCCTGGAGAAGGTTCCTGGATCACCAGCAGACAAGGTATGAGGATATGCTGATAAACGTGGAAGTTGCCGGTTCGGCAGAACAGACCACCGTTCGTCTGGAATGGCTGCCGTCACGACAGATCCTGCCATCGGGCCGGGAACTGGTGCTGGAGTTTGCCTGGTAACTCGTCCGTCAATCGCGGACGTGGCACTTTCAGCAAAGAGCTGCGTTCACAGGTGGCGTTTTACCGGACAAGCTCCTGTAGGGTGTCCTGCAGCGGATCGGGTATGTTTTTCACGGCATCCACACCGATGATTTCCTGAAAGGCCGGAATACCGGAGAGTTGTGTGATCTCGGTAATAAAATCATCCGGCGGCAGAAAGGTCTCAAGGGGTGCGGTCAGAATAACTGCCGGCAGTCCGCCTAGGTCAGCAAATTTTTCTATTTCGACCGTGTAGCGCAGGTCGGTGAGCAGACTGGCCAGTGCAGGAAACTGTTCCAGAAAAAGGACCAGCACCAGGTGAGAGAGAATGGCCTGACGCATGTCGTCGGGCTGTCGGCCTTCGGCACCCGACAGCATGGCCCGCAGTCTGCTGAGTGGACATTCGCTTTGAAAGGAGACGATAAAACGGGTCGGAGCGGTGATTCTCACCTCTTTGGTCGTATCTCCGCCAAGGGCCAGCATGTACTGGTAGGGGGTGCTCTCCAGGATGTTCGAGATGGCGGGCAGGGGCGTCGGCAGCTTCTTCGGCAATTTGAATGGCTCTTCACAGATGGTGCCGTACTGCTCCTGCAGCCGTGCAAAGGCCCGGTCCGAGCCGTTGACTTCCTCCGGGGAGGCGCTCTTGATGTAGGTTCCAAGGAGCTTCCTCGGGGTAAAGAGGGGGCGTAATGTCGTCAGATGGTCTTTCAGGCGCTGTGTCAGCGCAGCTGCAAGCCTGTCGGTGGATTGGCGCAACTGCAAAAACTCCTTATTGTCCAGACTCTTACGTGCGATATTGGATTCCGTCATAATATTCTCTTGTAAAAAGGAGAGGCCACAATACCCAGGGGAAAGGCAACAGTATCATTCTGGTTCTATAGCATTTTTCTATTACGATTGTCAACGCAACCGGTGTCCGGCTCCATTATTTCAGTTTGACTACAAAGACTTCGGCCTCTTCTCCGGAGGAATAGGGACTGAACAGGATCGAATCCGGACGTCCATCAACCTTGACATAATAGGACGATTCAGCATCAAGTTCGTTCTGCACCGCCCATGCCGTGAACTTCCGGCCCTGCAGTTCAATTTCAAGGCCTCGTTGCTGATAATTAAGGACCGATTTCTCAGGCAGTTGTCCGGACCTGCCGACAGTGTGCAGACACGGACCTGCATCTGAAGAGCCGAAGAGGGCCCCCGACCATTTCCCCTCTCTCGGACCTATCTCGAACCATTGACCAATCTGGGCGATACCGTAGACATCCAGCCGATAGGGGGGCAGTGTTCCTTGGACCGTTTTGTGTGCCCTGGCCACGATCTTGGCGCCATAGGCAGGGTTGTTCAGATCGAAAATATCACAGCCAGCAAGCGGGGTGGGCAGCGTTTCGGGCAGGATGGTTTCGCCTGCGTTCTGCAGAATGATGATCGGGAAGTCGATTCCTTTGGCGGCCTGGACGGTGAGGGCGAGCATCGATAAGCCATAACGGATAGAGGGAGACTGCAAGTCGGTGGACGAGGCCAGGACAACCCAGAGGTTGATATTTTTATCGAGGATGGCCTGACGAGGTGCGCTCCAGGCCATCTTGTCCAGGTCATCCTGCCAGAAGTGGCCGTCGATCGCCAGACCGACCTTTTTTAAGGCGGCCATTGTCTTCTGTACCTCTTCCTTGGAAGATCCAAGAGAGGTGAGCCAAATTTTTTTCATGAGTGTTCCTTGTTTGTTTGGGTTTTGTCTCGCCCAGAGAGCTGTGGATTCATGATCCGGTCCCGCCCGTGGGCTGGCCCTCGATGCGTTGGATGGCTGCTGCTGCGATCCCGGCGAGTCGTTTGTCGGGATCATTTGTCAGAGTGTTCAAGTCCGGCAGCGCAGTCTGCGCCGCCGGCCCGATGGTTGCAAGAGCGATAGCCGCATTGATGCGCGCCTCCGGATGAGCATCTTTCAACAAAGGGATCAGCGTTTCGACGGCTTCATCGCACTGCGCCTTGATGCGCACAAGTGCCAACGCCGTGGCGGCACGCACCTCACTGGACGGATCCAGTAGACACGGCAAAAGGACTGTAAGGGCGTCGGCAGCCATTGATAGCAATTCGCCAGTGCGTTCTATACTGATCCGACGTATTGGAGCATCCTGATGACCGAGCTGCGCCAGCAGCATCGGCAGGCCCTCGGCCGCATCGCCGGTGATTTTTGCCAGGGCTGCATAACCGGCCAGTTGTGCCGAAAGAGAAAGTCCCGGCAGTGCGGTCTTGAGGCTTCCCACCGCTGCCATTGCCGGAGGTCCCATCCAGCCAAGTGCGTCTATGGCTCCGATCTGGATATTCTCCTGTTCGGCCCCGAGGCAGGCCAGCAGGTGCGGTACGGCAGGCTCACCAATCTGACTCAGAGAGAGGATGGCGTTGGTACGCAGGTTCTGTTCTCCATCTCCCAGGCATTCAATTAAGGGTTCAATAGCCGGTTGGGCCTCACCTTTCAACCGCCCCAGAGCAGCGACTGCTGCAATACGCACCTGCAACGGCTGTTGAGTGCGGGTTGCAGAAATTAATGGATCAACGGCGCTTCTCCCCACTTTCGGAAGAACCGCAACAGCCACTTGGCGAACACTTTCCTCGGGATCTTGCAGACAGCTTCTGATTTCATTGAGGAGCGGCGAGGGATCGATATCCTCCAGCATCAATCGGGCCAGTCCTACCAGACGCATCGAGTTGTGCGTCTCATGTAGTTTTTGGCGACAATCCTCCAGTATCACTGCCTGGTCTGCGGGTGAGCCATTTGTCATATAATGTTCCCGGCACCAGGGGTATAGGTGGTTGCGACAATGGTCGGGGTGATGACCACGCCTCCAACCTGGACCACGCCTGAGGTAGTGACCATTGGTGCATTGAGTTGGATCATCGATGCGGTCAATGAAATCTTGCCTGCTGCCTGGGCCTCGATCATAGGAGCCTCGATGGATACCTTGGCGTCTGATTTAATGCTGACACTCTGGGAACCATTGATATTGACCTGACCGCCTATGACATCTACGCTGCCGCCGATCACACTGACATTCCCCTGCTGACATTTTATAATGATTTGGTTGTCGGTTAGATTCTCTATCGTGATAGTTTTTGCATCCGAGTCCAGACACATCATTAATTGCTTGGTCTTATCTCTTAATAGGATTCCTGGGTTAGGGGAATCATTTAAAAAGATTACATTTTCCTCTTCGGTCGAAAGTCCAATTTCGCTCCTTTCCTGGCTTTTAACTTGATAAATTCGATGCTTATCTGATGTTTTCAGATATATCGCATTGCCGTATTTGTTGTCAGCATCATACATCGTGAGCGTTTGTTTCTTTTTGTCCTTCCCGCCGCCTGTGTTGAGAGTAATGGAAGTCTCTCGGTCGCTAAACATCAGCCTATGCTGATACGGGGTCAGGATAACGTTTTCAATTCTATCTTCCGGCTTCAGGGGAGGAGGATTTTTGCCATTGTAGACAACTCCCGTGATTAAAGGCTTGTCGGGGTCGCCTTCCAGGAAGGTGACGACAACCTCATCGCCCACCAGCGGATGGAACTGGAAACCATGATCGGATCCTGCATAGGGGTAGGCCACCCGCAGCCAGCAGGTTCTTTTCTCATCATCGGTTTTAGCGCGATCCCAGTGAAATTTCACCTTGGCCCGGCCCTTATCGTCCATATAGCATTTTTCGTCCTTCGGTCCCATTACCGTGGCTGTCTGCGGCCCCAGGATGGCCGGTTTGTAGGTAATACGCGGCGGGCGGAAGGCTGTTTGGGAAGGAAGGCACATGAAATCGTTGCTGTAGATCATCTGCGTATCCGGATGGCCGAACAGTTTTTCTAATATTTTTTTCACATCGTTGGCGATATCAAACACCGACAGCATTCCCAGAGGTCCAAGGGCCAGCAGGGGGAGCTGCGTCGGAATTCCCAGCTTTGATATCAAACCGGGAGCAATCTTGCCGATGGGAACAGGTCCCAGCTTGTCGACCCCCAGCGTAGTCAGGAGTCCAGTGATCAGGTCTCCAGGGCCGGTGATATCGGGGTCATCAGGGGCATTCTGCTGGAAACCTGAATGTTGAACGGAAAAGAGCATATATTCCTTATTGAATGCTCTGTGGGGATGCTTTTCCAATTTAAACAGAAAGCCGGGTACGAAACGGCAGCAATTGCTGCGTCCGGAACCGTAGGCGGTCTGGGCCTGCATTTCTTCAAAACGTGACCGGGCCAGTCTGTCGCCTTCGGATTTTTCCTGGAATTCACCAGGATAATCGTAAAGTTCCAGATTGGTCGCCTTGCCGTGCATGTTGCTCTGCAGCGAAAGGTCGGGTTTCTGATAGTTGAAATCGCGCAAGGTGACATTATTGGGACGTATTTGATTGCCGAAATGGTATTCAAATACCGTCTCTTCCTTTAGTGTCTCATGGGTGATTTCGTGGAACAGCACTTCCGCCTTGCCATTGATCGCTTTATGGCACGAGGGGGCGTCAACCATAACCAGGGTGTGGTGTCCGGTTTGACTCCTGGTGTTAGATTGATGATCGAAATAAAAATAAATTCCTTCTTCCTCCATCAGCCGGGCAAGGAAATTATAATCCGATTCACGGTATTGGACACAGTATTCTCTCTGAGGATACGAACCCCGCAGAAGTTTTTTATCCAGATGATCCGAGGTAATGCCAGCCTCATTGATCACCTCGCTGACAATTTCAGGCACGGACTTATTTTGGAAAATCCGGCAGTCAAACCGCTGGGTGAGTAACCAGAATATTGGTACCAGCTCGGCGAAAAAGATCGTCCGTTTGTCAACCTCCGCAATCCACGTGAACCGGGAGAGAATACCGGAAATCTGCCGGGTATCGGACCCGCTCTTGATGGTGAGCATCGCATCCTTGCCGAGCATGTCTTCGGCCTTGATGTCATCACCTTCGGCCTGGAGATAAAGCTGGAATCCAAACAGTTGCGATAATCCTTCGGTTCCCTTGAAATTCGGTACCCGTAGTTTTGTCTTCAGCCCGGCGATCTCGAGGGTAAAGTCAGCTGTTGTGTATTCCATATCGTCTCTTCCAGGATGAGGTTATTGGTTCAGTGGACATTATGCTTCTTCTTGAAACATGATGCTGAATTCTCCCTGTGGATCGATATCCAGGGACACATTTTCAGGCATCGCAGCGGTGCTCATCCGGACCAGGATCTCTTTAGACATCCGGGGGAGCACTGTGCCATTCATGATATGATCGATGTTTCTGGCCCCGGTTTCCACCTCCGTGCACCTGGCGGCGATCTGTTCAACCACGCCACTGCTGTAGGTGAGCTTGATCTTGTGGGTCTCGGCCATTCTGGCGGCAAGCTTGTTGAGCTTCAATACGACAATATCGTTGAGAATGCTGTTGGGAAGAATCATATAGGGAACGACCGTCATTCTTGCCAGAAGCGCCGGTTTGAAATGGTTGTTCAGGATGGGCCGGATGGCGCTCATTATTGTCTCGGCCGGCAAGGGTTCATCGCTGCTGCATAATTCCGTAATAACATCGGTGGCCAGGTTGCTGGTCAGGAAGATCACCGTATTCTTAAAATTAATATTTCTGCCCTCGCCGTCTGAAAGCGACCCTTTGTCGAAGACCTGGTAGAACAGGTTCATCACATCCAGGCTGGCCTTTTCCACCTCGTCGAGGAGCACCACGGAATATGGCCGCTGCCGAACGGCCTCGGTCAGAACGCCACCCTCGCCATAGCCGACGTAGCCCGGCGGGGAGCCGACCAGGCGGCTCAGGGTATGTTTTTCCTGGAACTCACTCATGTTAATCGAGGTGACAAAGCGTTCGCCGCCGAAGATAAGGTCGGCCAGGGCCAGTGCGGTTTCGGTCTTGCCGACACCGCTGGGGCCGACAAGCAGAAAGATGCCCAAGGGCTGCGCGGGGTCTTTGAGGCCGGATTTTGCGGACTTTATGACCTCGGCGATCATCTCCAGGCCACGATCCTGTCCTTTAATCCGCTCCTTGAGTTTTTCTTCCAACTGGACAATATTTGCTGCCTGGTCCCGCATGACCCGGCCAAGGGGGATGCCGGTCCAATCGGACACGACCTTGGCTACGACGTCGGGATCGACCTCGATGCGGATAAGTGGGTCATCGCCCTGGAGATTTGCCAGGTCTTTGGTCGTTTCGGCCAGCTCGATCTCCAATTGAGCGATCTGTGACCGGATCTCTTCAGTCTGAGAAGGCTGCTCCTTGAGTGCGAGGAGTTCTTTACGTTGAGCAATCAGTTTGAAGGCCATTTCTTGCTCTCTTCGCCAACGCTCCGTCAACTCACCGACGAGATTGCCGAGTTTTTCCAGTTCATTTATAATCTCTGTAAGCCGTCCCTCGTCAATGGCCAGACTATTCAGCCGATCCCGTTCGATGGCCTTTTGCTCGCGAGTCAAGGCCTGCATTGAGCGTTCATGGTCTTCAATAGTATCGGGTTTGGCGGTTAACAGCACCTTCACCCTGGCGGCGCTGGTATCCAGAAGATCGACGGCCTTGTCGGGCAGCTGGCGCCCTGAAATATACCTGCTGGAGAGTTCGGCTGCGGCGACGATGGCGTCATCCCTGACGATCACACCGTGGGCCTCCTCATATTTTTGTTTCAGTCCCCGCAGGATCAAAGTGGCGGTCTCGCGGGAAGGCTCCTCCAGTTTAACCAGCTGGAACCTTCTGGCCAGGGCCGGATCTTTCTCGAAATATTTCTTGTACTCGGACCAGGTCGTCGCGGCCACAGTGCGGAGTTCGCCTCTGGCCAGGGCCGGCTTCAGAAGATTTGCCGCATCGCTCTGGCCGGCCGTGCCTCCGGCGCCGATCAGGGTATGCGCCTCGTCGATAAAGAGGATGATGGGTTTTGCCGAGGCTTTAATTTCCGAGATGACCGATTTCAGGCGGTTTTCAAACTCGCCCTTCATGCCGGCTCCGGCCTGGAGCAGCCCCATGTCCAGTCCCAGGATCGATACATTGCGAAGGAGGTCGGGGACATCATTTTCAACCACCCGCAGGGCCAGACCTTCAACCACCGCTGTCTTGCCGACACCCGCTTCGCCGACGACGATGGGGTTGTTTTTTCGCCTTCGGGCCAGGATGTCGACCATCTGTCTGATTTCCCGGTCGCGCCCAAAGACCGGGTCGATCTCACCGGCCTTGGCCTTGGCGGTAAAGTCGACGCAGAACTTGCCGAGGGCGGTCGCGTCACGCGGGGGGAGATCCTCGCCGGCGGCGCCTGGTTCCGCAGAGGCCTGCTGTTCACTGGATTGTTTGACGATTGCCCAGAAATCGGCCTTCAACGCATCAAGGCCGATGGGCCTGATGATGTCTGTGAATCGGCCTGAAGTGAAACGGGCGGGATTCATCAGAAGCGAAATCAAAAGAGCGCCGGAACGCACCTTTGATTCATTGTGGTCGACTGAAGCGATCAACCATGCGTCCTGAAACAGTTCTAACAGAAGAGGAGAGAAAACGGGCTTGGCGGCATTCCCACTTCTGAATTCTTCAAGGGTCTGATCGATACTGCGGGCGAATCTGCCGGGTTCAATGCCGAAATGATGCAGGATCAGGGAGATGTCCGCTTGGGGGTCTTCCAGGACCTTGGCCAGAAAATGTTCAAGGGTAACCTCGTAATGGCTCCGGGAGACACAGAGCCCGGCTGCCGCTTCAAGGCAGCGAGTACAGAATGGGTTGAGACGGCCCAAAAGTGATCGAATGTCGACAGTCAGCATAGTGTTCTCCATTATAAGGAAGTATCTTCCGGTTCTGGTCTGTTACGACCTGGTATTTTAAAGCATCAATTCGTTGCCTCTAGCTCGGGATAAAAGCGGCTGGTCGTGCTGCCCATTGTTTCTCCTGAAAAGAGCCATGTGTCACGGCCGAGGCTGGCCCATTGCCCCCCACCAAGACAGACTTTCTGTGCCTGGTTTGCCGCCATGATCACATCAATATCATATTCGAGCGGATCCAGGACAAACATTCCGGTGAGGAAGACCAGTTTGTTGTACATCTCGCTCCCGGGAATAAAGGCCCGATACTTCTGCTCGTCCAGGGGGCCGACCCGGATACGGAATTTCCCCATCCGGTCATCGATCTCTTCACCGACAAAACTGTCCACGCCAAGCACATTCATACCGCCTAACCGAAGCTGTTGGCTTTCAGGAATTCTGGCCTTCCTGAGCACACAGGGAAGAATATCCACCGGCAGATGCAGGTAGTCCTGGAGCAAGGTCTTCAGGCCAAGGGCGGAACGGGGTGATTGAGAGAAAAGACCAATATATCGAAGGAGGTGTTCAGGCTTTTCGATATTCTGACGAAAACCCGTCTCACCCAGTCCGAGCAGGCAGAAGAGTCGAGTGATATGGGCTGTGTCCCGTTCTTCGTTCACCTGTTGAAACTGACGGTATTTCACCCAGCTTTTAAAAAGAAGATGGTATAAACGCTGGTGGATGATGTCGATGAAGCCCTTCGCTGCTTTGGCGTCATCATTCACCTCATCCATCAGATCCTCGGTGTAGAAGGTGGGAAGAGGCGAGGAAACGCCATAGAGGCCGAAGAAGTTCGCTGTAACTTTATATTTGGCGGTGTTTATGTCGGAAAGATCCTCAATTTTTTGAATATCCGCCGCAGGAAAGGCCAGGGAAAGAAGAGGCTCAATCCGTATATGAGAAAAGTCTGAGTGTTCTGGAGTATCCTGGGTTGAGACATAATGCCGCAGGAGTCGTATGGCCTGAAAAAAGGAAAAAGATGACCCTTCTTTCAAGAGAGACAGCTTGAGGTCAAGCTTTTTTATATCAGGGGACGTTCCCCGATCTTCGCCGGCCATGTAAAGGTATCTCCACTGAGCGTTTCTTTGAGGATAAAATGCGTGTATGAATTCAAGGATGCGTAGACTGCAAAGAACTCATTGAGAACTGAACCGAACAGATAGAGATCCCCTTGGCTGGCAAAATAATCGGACCGTGCCTTACAGGTAATTTCTCTTCCTCGCAGCAACAGACCCGACACCAACCTATCGGTTCCCTTCGACTGGATGGATTCAATGCCGGCGATGCGTTTCTGGTTGGCGATAAGGGCGGAACGGTCTTGATTGTCGGGGAAAAGATAGAGCCCAAGGAGGGATTTGAAATTATCGGTGCTGGCGAGAGAAATGTAATTCAGGGAGAGATGGGCCAGCAATCTCCACAACAGATTTGAGCCAAGAGGTGGCAGGACTTCAGAGCTTGGCGGGGTAATATTTGTGAATTCAACAAGTTCGGGAGAGGAATCGGTTGGCTGTGAAATGTCTCCAACCTGTATCTTCTCCGGCAACGTGCCATTCGTGCAGGTCACGTCGATACTGAGGGTCTCCGACAGTGGGGGACCCGCTTCAAGAGGATAGGCAACGGAAAGGTAGATATCTGTTTTTCGACGGGAAGGGGATTTTTTTTGAGTGACATTATAGACTAAGCCCGAGGCAAGATCCCGGTTGAAATGATCAAAATGTTTATAATCCCTTATGGTCGCTGATCCCTGGATATAGCCTACAACCTTGTCGACGGAGTATATTTGAAAGTGGTCAACATTTCCTCCGGAAGAAGTGATTCGATATTCCGTACGTTTGTGATCCAGACGGATGGGGTCAGCCTCATAGGGGAAGAGATTGATGACCGGAGTGGCAAAGAGGACAAAGTCCTGCGTACGTATTCTGGGCGGAGAAAACGGCAACTTATCCAACTCGAAAGAGACTTCGAATGTAGTGCCGTCACCCCGCCCGGTCCATTTCTCGATGCCGGTAACATCAAGAAAGAGAAAATTATTCGGCAGGTTGAAATATTCCTGCAACAGTCTATAGCCCGGAAATGAGTTTCCAGGGTACGGAATTGAACCGCTGTCCGGGGATAGACCCACGGGTTTGAGATGATCGGGCGTCAGCGAAAATGTGTGCTTGCTATCCGGTTCAGTAAAGACAATCCGTTTCAGGTACCGTCGAAGCAGGTAATACCGATCGGTAGCATCGGGATAATCGCCTGCCAGATGCAGCCTGAGATGTCCAGCCTGCCATTTTTTGAGGGGAACCCCCTTGAGTTCAAATTGCAGGACGACTGCAGCCGGCTTTCCTGGTTGTTCCCGAAAGCTTGCCTGCTGAAGGACAAGGGGTTGTACCTGGACATCATAGCAGGTTTTGAACAGACAGGTGGTCCCGGCAATGGGGACAGAGGCTAGCTGGACGCCGGCGGCAATGTCCAAGGCCTGCTTCAATGAGGGTTTCGGGGTGAAGGCAACAATGGAGCTGGCGGGTACAGGGCGGAGGTAATGCGGCCAGATAAGTTGAACCAGATCATGGACTATTTCCGGAAAGTCGTCATCCAGTTTTTCCCGGACAAGTGCTGTTAGGAAAGCGACGCCTTCCAATAGCCGTTCCACATCGGGATCGGCTGTCGGACCGCTCAACATGGAGGCTATGGCAGGATTGGTTTCGGCGAATTCTTTGCCCAAATCCCGAAGTGCTGCCAGTTCCTGAAGGTAGTAGCGATTGAGCATTGGTGACTATCGTTTTATGCGGATTTTCCCATCGGTATCAAGTTGACTCTGAAAGAGTACCGATGTATTGCTCGCCAGCTTGGCAGAGATTTCAAATCCGACGGAAAATCCGTCGTTGTCCTGATGGACAAACCTCACCCTTACTGCCTTTAGGCGCGGCTCATAGTGGATGATGGTCTGCTCGATTGCCCGTTCGAGGTCCCGAAGCGAGTCAGGAAAATTCTGCGCGAACTCCGTATAATCAGGAATCCCGTAGTCATCAGCGATAGGGACATTCCCACGGCGGGTGTTTAAGATGCGGGTCAAGTGATCAAGAACGGAATCAATCACCCTTCCGGTATCTTCATTCTCCCGCCGATGGGGATTTTTCTCACGAAGCCGGATTCGTTCAAGCAACCGTGCTTCTCGCATGGGCTGCTACCGTTTAGACCCGGGCTTCCCAGTCATCGCCGGCTGTAATACCGCCATCCTCCCATGTCCACTCAATCTTCTGATAGGTAAAGGAGATGAACTCGCGTTCTGTGTACCGCGTTAGTTCAGGGTTCTTATTGTTCAACATTTCAAACTTGATTGACGCGATGTTCGCGTTCGTCAGTTTGATGGTGTAATGCTGTTTTTCCTGTCCAACGCCGCCGGCTGCTTTGATATTCGGCGTCCAAAACTGGATTACAAGGGTTGATATGTTTTCATTAGTACAGAGGATGTTATAAAGTATGGGTGATGACTTGTCCAGTTCCTTGAGGATTGTAAGAGGCTTATGCATCCGTTGTCCTGTCGGCAGACCCGACTGGGGATCACGCGGAGAGATTATGTCGTGTTCAACGGCAATGACCATAATGGAATCTTCTCGTCCCTTCTGTGTGACGGATCCCTTCACATCGCCTGATTTCGCTCCTTTCAGCTTCATATACGCGTTTAATGCCATAGGTGATCCTCCTTATTATTTTGTATCGAGTTTTCCAACCAGTGAAAGGGTGAATGAGGCCCCCATATATTTGAAATGAGGACGAACTTTCAACCCGACTTTATACCATCCCGGCTCGCCGGGGACACTGTCGACCGTGACCTGCGCGGCTCTAAGCGGCCTGCGGCTCCGAGCCTCCTGCGAAGGATTTTCCATTTCAGAGACATATTGGCCGATCCATTTATTGAGTTCCTCTTCGAGATCCGAGCGTTCCTTCCAGGTGCCGATGTTTTCCCGCTGGATTACCTTAAGGTAGTGGGCAAGGCGGTTGATGACAAACATGTAGGGGAGTTGGAGACCGAGTTTGTAGTTGAGTTCCGCCTCCTTTCCCTCTTTGCTGATGCCGAAATTCTTTGCCTTTTGGACAGAGTTGGCTGAAAAAAACGCTGCATTGTCACTGCCTTTTCGATATGTCAGGGCAATGAACCCCTCTTCCGCCAGCTCAAACTCTCTGCGCTCGGAGATCATGACCTCGGTGGGAATCTTGGTCTGGGTCGCACCCATCGCCTCATATTGGTGCATGTGCAGATCCTGCACGGCACCTCCTCCCTGAGGGCCGATAATATTTGCACACCAGCGGTATTTGGCGAAGCTCTCGGTAAGTCTGCCCGTAAAGGCAAAGGCCGAATTTCCCCAGAGATACTGGTCATGTCCTTTGGAGACATTCTCTTCATAGACGAACGACTTAATCGAAACATCATCCTTATTATAAGGCAAACGGAGCAGGAATCTTGGCAGAGTGAGGCCCACGTACCGTGCATCTTCAGACTCACGGAACGCCTGCCATTTTATATACTTCGGACCTTCAAAAATGGATTTGAGATCCTTCAGGTTTGGAAGTTCGTTGAAGTCTTCCAGGTCAAAGAATTGCGGTCCGGCGGCTGCGATAAAAGGTGCATGGGCCATGGCCGATACACTGGCAATATTCTGCAGGAGTTTCATGTCCTGCGGTCCAGGACCGAAATCATAGTTGCCAATCATTGCCGCATAAGGCTGGCCGCCGAATTGTCCATATTCAGCGGTGTATACGGTTTTATACAAGCCCGATTTCGGAATTTCCGGGGCATCTTCAAAATCCGTAATAAGATCTTCTTTGCTGATATTAATCATTTCGATCTTAATATTTTCTCTGAAGTCGGTGTTATCGACCATGTATTTCAGAGATCGCCAGGCGGATTCAAGTTTCTGGTAGTCGGGATGATGGAGGATGGCGTCAACCTGCAGACTCAGTTTGGCGTCAATCTCTGCTATCATTTCGTCGACAACAGCCTTAGTGACCTTGTTCACCATCTTTCCAGGCTCAATGAGTTGAGCAAGAAGTGCCTCAACACCTTTTTTCGCCATGCCGTAGGCTTCGTCGGCCGGTTTGAGCTTTGTGGCCTGGGTGATTTCTTCAAGCAAAGAAAACTGCTCGACTGTCTGTTGTTCTCCAGGAGCAGTCTGTTCTTGTTCTCCGGACATATAATCCCCCCTCCCTTATTTTTTATCTAGGCCAAGTTCTTTCAATAGTTGATCTTTTGATCCCTCGTCGTCAACAAGTCCTTGGATTTTCTTTCGAAATTCCGGAACATTGCTGAGAGGACCCTTCAATGAAGATAAAGCCTTCCGGAGTTCGAGGAGTTTTTGCAGTTCCGGGTTTTTTTCTGCTAGTGCTTCCGGGCCAAAATCCTTCAAGGACTCAAATTTAAGATCAACACTCATTTCTTCATCCGGATTTTCCGCAAGTTTGTTGGGGACGGTGAGATTCAGAGATAATTTCTGCGCTTTCATCACGTCGTTGAAATTATCTTTATCGATATTAATGGCCTCACGGTCTTCAACTGCCCTTTCGTCCTGCTGTTGGGTGAAGTCCCCGACGACGAGGATCTTCAACGGGAGTTCTACCTCTTCCTTGGCATCTCCGATAGCTGGTCGATAGACAATATTCACCCTTTCTTTCGGGGCAACTGATCCTTCTTTCGCCATAGTTCCTCCACTCTGTTTATTGTGATTTGACTTCTAATTATACTTGATTAATTAACAAAGAAAAGTATTATTTTTCAGTACGCAATGCCTCTACAGGATCAATCCTTGCGATCTGGTGAAGCACCATTGCGGCTCTTTCTTTCGCCATCTTATCCGGGAATTTTTGCAATCCCGACCACATAATTTTCAGGCCTTGTAAAGCGAGCATCGGATCCCATTCTTCGAGGCGATAGGTTTGAATATCTTCCAGGATTTTGTCAAAATGAGGCATGGCAAGAGCGGCGTGCGGCGATTGAATCAAGAACCTGCAGAGGGCCAGTCGCCAGAGCATCTTTTCTTTTATGGAAAAGGCCAGACGCATCTCCTGCTGGAACAGGGAGACGGCATCAATCAGATTGTTGTCTTCCATCAGGTTTTGGGCATGCTGCGAAACCTCGGATAATCGTGCAGTTCCTGAGGTGGAGGTGTTGCCTTCGGCCATCGAAACCTGATCAAGGGGCAGTGCAGTTCCTTTCCGGGAGATCGACTGGAGCCAGTCTTGTGTATCTTTATCGGCAAAAGGGGTTCCATCCGAAAATTTCAATGCTGTCAGACCTGGAAGTCGGGCCATAAAAAAAGCGGTTTCCTGGGCGAGGCAGGCTGCGGCCTTAAGGTATTGAGGGCCTAGATTTTCAAGTGCAACTATGCTGAATCTATTAAGATCCATCCAAAAGACATACTCCGGAAGCCAGTATTCGGCTGCGGTTACCATGGAAGTCCAGTTCCCGCTGTTGAATAGGTCAAGTAATTGTGCAGTCGTCTGCAGATCTGGGGGCGGAAGAATGGTAATTCCATCGGTGTCCGGCGGCAGGTCTTCAAGGGTTGACCAGAGTGAAAAGCGCAGGAGGCGGTATGACATCGGGTTGGAAAGATCCTGGCTAAGAAGGGCGGAGGCGGTATATTGAAGGTTTCTCAGCAGGTCATACATCGACTCTGTGCTGTCTTTTTCAGGCCCTGTTGGTGATGTACCTGCAACTGAAAGAGGTGCCGGTTGAGCGTTAGGTTCCGGGAGAGATGTCTTGAGTACGGGCGTTACTGTTTCCTCCTGCCCGGTTTCTTCGGTTGGAGGCGGATGATCCGGGACAGGTGATGATGGTTCTCTTTGCTGTGTTGGAGAGGGTGTGTCAGGATCAGGAACAGTGATCGACTCAGGCTCAGGCTTGTCGGCTGGTGAAGGTGCAGGAAGAGATGCTTCGGAGGGAATTTCCTCAATCACTCGAACAATGGAATGCAGAGTAGCAGGAGAATCCGGCAGATATTGTTCCAGGATCTTATCAATATGTACGCATTGCGCGCATATCCGTTTTTTGAGTGTCTCATCGATCGTATCAGGCAATATCTGCAATACTGCACTTTCGCATTTTTCAATCCACCAGTCGATAGCAGCTATTCGGCCCTTCATTCGGCGCAACTGGGGAAATAAAGTGTCCCAGAAATTTTCTAAAAGATCAATAGAGACCTGCAGTCCTATTTCGAGTCCTGGGATGCGGAATAGATGAATCTGCGCAACGCAGAAATAGGAGGCTACCAGGAGGTCTTTTGACTGGTTCGAAAGGATCTCGGCGGCCAGTGTGGAAATCTTCTGCCAGTCAATGGATGCAGCTGCGGCCGAGGGCGAGGAGAGCTTGTCGACTTCAGCCTGAAGGTCTTCAAATACAGGCTGATAGCGGACGTCTTCGCCAGCAGGATTTTCTGCACTGATTGGAGATGTGCCGAGAGCCGGAAGATTCATAGTGAGACACCAAAATAAAAATTACCAAGGAAAATCAATTTGACAAGAACGTCCTCGGCAGGATTTCAAGGCGTCAGGGAAGTCTTGAAACTCCATAACTGTATAAAGTCCTGCGCGGTCAGCGGGCCGGTGAAGCGAAACACTGTGTTCTTCTCTCCGCATCCTCCTGTGAAAACAGCATTCGGGATGGCTTCAGGGCATGGTTGCACACCTTGGTGCTCAGAAAGAGCAAGAGGAGAAATTTTTGCAAAATCTGTCGCGATATCCCCGGGTGATTGATATCTCTCTCCCGCTATTTTCTCTAATTCGGTCCATACATTCTTAAAAGTATCGGGAAATGCATGCCACATCTTCTGCCAGCAGGGGAACTGTCCGGTCCCGATCAGCAGCAAAGGAAAAGGACGCCTCAGATTGTCGGAACTCGATTGAAGAAGACCGACGGCAAGGGCGGTATTGCTGTCTCCTTTGCTCCAGAAACGATAGGAACAGGCCTGTTTTTCAAACCCTCCGCTGTTTAGGAAATGCTGATACCCGAACGTTACCCATTTTCTGTAGGCCACCGTATAGTGGGTTTGGTCACCGATACTGAAATAATCGGCGAACATCGGGTGCTTCCCATAAACAAACCATTTAAAGTCGGATGCCAAGGTGTATTGCCTTTACACGGGAGCCTCAACGGTCCCAGCAGGTGCTGATTTCCCGGGGAACTTCGGGCAGTTTTTCCTCCCAGGCTTTTTTAATTGTCTCGATCCTCTGGGCCTGTTTGGCTTGCAATGCTTTTTTCATGGCTTCATTACGAAGCTCGTCCTGTTTTTTCTTCTGCTCCCATGCCGCCAGGGCTTCTGCCACGTTCATGTCCTTTTTTTCAGGATTCGAAACCTTGTCCTCTTCTGCTTTTGCTAATTCCTGCAGTTGAGTTTTCTGGAGAGCCATAATTTTTACCAAGGGTTTGATCCCGTCGAATTTATAGCTGACAATTATAGATTGAATATCCATCCGAGCCAGAAGATTCTGCTCTTCCGGAAAATCCGAAGCCTTGAAAGAATGACTTCCTGATTTAAATTCTTGCAGAAAAAGCAGGAAGGCAAATTTCCCCTTGAACTGACGTCGTAAGATAAGGCTGCCGACCTCGATCTGCAGGTTGACTTCTTCGCAACTCTGTGGCGCCCAGTTGAATTCTTTGTGTACCGGGTAGTTCAGATTTACCAGGCGGGTCGTCTCGTTTTTGCAGACCATCTCCAAGGTTGTTGAATGGGGAATGACCTTGGCGTCTTTATTGACATCAGTCGGCAGGGCACTGACTTCAACCGGATAGTTCTTGTTCAGCGTAATGGCGCTGGGACCTGCCGGCTTATTTGCCTCCTGGGCAGCAGAATCCAAGGGTTCAGCAGGAAGTTTATCCAGAGCAATTTCATCTGCATGGAGATTCGGCTTCACTTTGGAAAGCCTGGTCCCTTCAGTGAGAAAGGATAAAAAGATATCCTTGAGAGGCAACGGGCGTCCCAGGGCCGTTTTGGGATAAAATCCTTGTTCCAGATTCCTGCCCAGAAACGGCTCTGCCGGTCCTTGCAGAAAACGTACGGCGAAGCCACTGGAATCAAAGAGAAGGTCCTGCAGACGGGATTTATCGTTAACACCTTGAACTTCCACCAGAACTCCCTTTTCCCAAAGGGAATTCAACTGGCAGGACGCCTCAAGATAGACATAATCTCTTAAATAGATAAGCGGGCCTGAAACCAGTTTCCAGACCATTTTTTGTTCATCACCGGGGGCTTTTATCTCGTTTTGCAGGAGGTCAATCTGATTCTGGCCCAGATAAAACGGGGATTTAGATGTTGCCGGGTCGTCTTTGAAGACGTCCATGGCCATCTGATAGGAGACCTGTCTGGACGAAGAGGCCTGGGTGATTTTTCCTAGGGCCTCTTTATAGCTGTGCATATATTTCCCGGTCTTGAAGGGGTCGCCGAGAAGCTGTCCCGTTTCTGGGGTATCAAGTTTATTTTCAAGACTGCCGATGACCTTTTTGCCTTTTTCGGCAACCTTGGACATCAGGGAATTTTGTTCCTGCATGGCGGTTTCCCCTTTGGCCATAATGGAAGCCTTTTCTACCTGAAAAAGAAGGGGAATCCATGCGGGAGGATTTTCCGAGTCCTTGATGCCTCGTAATTCCTTGGCCATTGTTTCAAGGAGTGAAAAATAAGGATTTTTGTCGTCAGCCATGGTCGATGCCAACTGCAACCAGCTGGCTTTATTGGTCACATGCTGCTCGGCCTCGGGAAATTTCAGGCCGAAATCGTACCAGACCTGGAAATAGGTTTTGATATACCATGCCAGGAATTTGTTCTTATTAGAGGAGATGATAAGTGGATCACTGACGGCTGATTCCATCTCTGTCAGCAGGGAATCGATGGTCTCTTTCCCTTTTACTGTGAAGGAAGGAGGAATGGAGTCGGCACCGGCATTGGTCAGATGATCTCCCCAAAAATTTTTCAGGGTCCAAGAGGGGAGACCCGAGTCGACATTGACCCAGTAGGCCAGCCAGGCAAGGTTGGTACCCGGGAGGGTGAGGATATGATGGAGCATGGATTGCAAATGGATATTTTCCTCACGGAGGACGTCCGGGTTTGTCTGCCAGGAGATATAATGCAGGTACTCATCTGCAATCCGGTCGCTGACCTTGCGAACAAGGCCCGCGTCGTCTGAAGGGATAACAGGCTGGAACGACGGTTGGGTTCTCTTGGCAAGAGAGGCAAATTCGTTATGATCCAGGCCTGATTTGATCAGGTTGATACGTCGCGTCAGATGGGCCGCATAGCGGCCTATCTTTTCACCTGGGGTTGCCGATGAAAAATCAGAAATTTCTCTTTCCAGCTTCCTGTCAAAGCCTGCTGAAAAGTCATGGTTGAATTGACGGCAGAATTTTTCTTTAAGCTGGATCTCAATTTTTTTGCTTTTATTCAGACCGAAACGAGGAAACCACCAACTGTTGTTGAAGTATTCAAGACGAGTAACAGCCTTCACGAAACGATCCATGGCCGTCGCATCGTTCAGAATATCCCCCTTCATGACAATGGAGGTGTTGAATTCCTGGCCTGCTTTTTTCATGGTGGAAAGATTCTGGACAAAAGAAAAACTGAGCAGACCGCAAAGAGCCAGGACAATTGTCATCCAGGCCGCAACGCCAATATTGCGGGTCAGGCGATTCCAGGCAAGATACCTGGCTGTAGGAGCAAAGAGCTTTTTATCTTCCGGCAGGATCTGGGAGAAAAGATCGTGCAGGAAAAGTCCTCTGCTGGTACCGGCGAGAATTTCCTGCGGTTTGATCAGGCCGAGCGCGTTCAGAAAATGAGAATACGGCGTCCCTTCCTGACGGCCACTGCTGAAATAGATGCCGCGCAGGATGGGGGTTTCCTGATACGGAGTTTTCTTAAAGGCCATCTGCATGAAGGAATGGAGATTCTTTTTCATGCCTTGGAATTCGTCGGGGAAAAGCAGGAGCTCCGGGTCTGATTTTGTCTTTGCGCGTGTGGCGGAATGGGCCTGATGCAGCAGCAGCAGCCGCAGTTCGCGCAATCGTTTGCTGATAGTCTCAAAGAGTCGGGCGTGCAGGGATTCGGTATCGGTGGAGAGGTCCTGATTCAAGAGCCCCATGGCCTGATCCAGACATTGGTCCGGCAGCAGGTTGCAGAACTGGGTCATGCCCTGAATGAGATCACATTTGGTGATCAGCACATAGACTGGAAACCGTTTCCCGAGAGACCGCATCAGTTCATCGATTCTCTGGCGAATATTCAGGGCGTCACTCTCGATTACTTCCGATGGTGCGTTCAAGAGTTTTTCAGCACTGATGGTGACGACCAGCCCGTTTAACGGTTCTTTCTTTCTGTATTTGACCAGCAGGGAAAGGAACTTCTGCCACTCTTTTTTATCCTGCCCTTCATTCAGCGGTATTGCATATCTTCCAGCGGTATCGATGATGATTGCCTGATCAAAGAACCACCAGTCACAGTTTCGGGTACCGGAAATACCTCCGACCTTACTTGTTTCCGTGAAGGGAGCGGAAAGATCGGCGCTCTTGATGGCGGTTGTTTTTCCTGATCCGGATTCTCCTATGATCATGTACCAGGGCAGAACATAAAGAGGATTCCCATACTTGCTCAGATGAGAGGCCTTGAGGGTATCAATGGCCTCTTTCCAGCGTGCCTGCAGTTCGCGTTGCCCTTCCTGATCGGGGCTTCCTGCTCCTTGAAGATAGGCCTCATCCTGTTGAATGACCTGCTGCACAAAATTCTGTTCGCGACGACGCTGCAGGAGTTTCTGAATGAAGAAGAAAACCAGCCATAATCCGGCCAAACCGACCAGGAAAAACAGTCCGACCCACCAGGGCCAGGACATCCACAGCACAAAACCGAATGACAGCCCTACAATAATCAGCAGTAATGATGCCACAAGAATATACTTAAGTGCGGTCAGCAGGAATTTTTTCATTTACGGTACCATACTGATAAAATTTTGGCCGACGTTGTCGAGAATGAAGTGGTAGATCAAAAAGAGAAGACCATAGAGCAAAGCAGGCACCCCGACTCCTGCCAGAAGCTCAATCGGGAAACGCCTTCCGGTGGTCTTTTCGATGCGTTGCAGACTGTCTGCTTCCTGATAGGCCCCGGAGAAGATACTGCTGTTGGCGAGTGTTGAGACATCGAGCTGGGAGCCTGCGATAAGCCGCAGATTGGATGTCTTCAGTTGCTCAAGGAGGATGCCGTCGCCGGGATTACAGAATCTGCCGGAAAATCCCAGGGCCAGACACAGGTAATAGACCTCGCGGACTTCCGTCTGTCCCGCTTCCAGGGCATTCAGTTTATCAAAGAACAATTCCCCTGCGTCGACGGTCTGATAGTACAGCCGCTGGAGCTGTTCTCCCTGCCAGCGATTTTTCGCCTGCCAGGGAGAATCGAGGAGGGTCTCATCGATCCAGGCGAAGACGGCAAACTGAGCCAGATCGAAGTCTGTCGGCGAATAACGGTTGCGCTGAGGATGGTTTTGACACTTCGTTATGAGCTGGTCGATGTCCGCCTTGATTTGATTGAAATCCGGTTGCCCTGAGGCAACGATTTTTTTGAAATAGGCCAGATAGGCGATCAGTTCTATAAAACAATCGAGCAGGCGCATAATTATGATCTCCCGACGACCATGAGTTCGACTTTGAGATCCTCCGGGGCCGCATCCCAGAAGACAGCCAGATTGTTGTTTCTCTGGACCTGTTGCCACTGATCGCCGTGATGATCGATCTTCAGATAACTCGAGTTCGCCCGGCGCGGAAGCTCTTGTGGCGGTGTCTCAAGAGGGGTAAGTCCGATTCCTGGAAGGGCCCGGGCTATCAGAAGAGGCAATGACTCCCGTGCCCCCATTTTTGCAATTGATATAAATGAAGAAACGTTCTGCTGCATATCCTGGTCCGTTGTGATAACCAGATAATAGCGGTTATTTCCCTGGAAGATCGTCGGCGAGAGTTCTGCCGCGTAGTAGGTCCCATCAAAGAGAAGCTGCAGGACATATTCGGGCCCTGCGGTGATCTCCTCCAGCAGCTGGGTCAGTACGGACTGGGCAATCGAGAAACACGTCCATAATTTCCTGTGATTATAAGAGGGGACCTGGGTGGTGCCATCTGATTTTTCACCGAGCACATTGAAAGTTTCCGAAAAAGAGGAAAGTTCTCCGATAATCTGCCGGAGAATTCCATAGACGTTCCATGGATGAACAGGCTCTGATTCCGTCATCTGGAAAAGAAGAGGTACGTACCGGTTCAATGAGCGCAAGGCCAAAAGAAAGACCATATCCCGGGCGCCGAATTCTGCGGTATGGATGCCGCGATCACGTTTATAGGATTCAAGCTGGCGCGAGCGGGAGGCAAGCTGATCCCGTATTTCGATAATGAGCCGCAGCAGAGGTGCTGATGCTGAAATGGACAGGGAGGGTGGAAAATAGCGTTGTGAAAGACCTATGGTCTCGCCGGTGCGTTCAAGATAAGCCAGCGGAATAAGATCATATTCTCCCAGTTTATCTTCTTCGGATTCCCAGAATAATCTAAGGGCATAATACAGATGCTTTACCTGGGCCGGTGGCCCGTTCTGGTGCAGATCAACCGCATCCTCAGGTTCTGTTGAGGTAACAAACCTGGTTGATATGTCGCCGATAGTCTCCAGGCTGGAGAGAACCGTGACGTTTTCACCGGCAGGGTTCCATTTTCGCAGACCTACAAACACCCCCAGAGGCTTCCCGCCTTCAACCCAGCTTTCACTGAAAGACCTGGCCTCAAGCAAGGCGTTTCCCGGAAAGGAAACATAGGTCTGTTCCGGAAAGAGAAATTCCCCCTTAAGGAGATTGACGGACTGGTTGCCAAGGGCGGCTTCCTGAATTATGAGGCCGGCCACACCCCAGAAATAGGGCTGCAGGCCGGTCTGAAACGGCTGCAGGAGTGACTGAACGTAGCGATCCTGCAGCTGGAAATGCTGAGGTTGCAGGAAAAGCCCCTGATGCCAGAAAAAAGGTCTTCTCATTGAAACGTACTCCTAATGGACTTCGGCCCCTACAATCTGTTGAGCCCCGAGGTTGATGTACAGGTTCATCGGCTCAACCCGTGCCTCTGAACTGCCGACGGTGGACACGGGAATATCGAAAAGCTTGGTCATCTTCATTTTATCCAGTTTGAAATAGCCGGCTGCAATCCCGAGGGTCTTGGTCTTGTCCATGCGATCCATAACGAGCGTCATATCCTGGTTCGGTTGGATGATCAGCCGCTTGGTTGCGGTTACGGTGTCGTTAAAGGCCTCGCAGTCGAGGAGCTGGTAGATACCGTCTTCACTGGCGGAAAACTGTTCGAATATCGACTTGTCTTTGACTTGATAGACACAGACGAGAAGGGTATGCGGTTTTTTGTCTTTCATATTGAGCTGCGGATCGGATTTTATCCGTATCTTTATGGCGTCTTTGGCAAAACGGTAATCCGGCTCGGGGGGTGGCGAGCTTGCACATGAAGACAGCAGAAAAAGGGTTAGGCAGATGATACTGAGGGAAAAAGTCCGTTTCAAAATATTACCTCCTGGGTTGCTGGGATAGTGTTTGGCATTCTTTTTCAAATTCCTTTAAAAAATCTTCCATGGAATGACCTGAATCATGCCATAGTTTACAGTTTTCGAATACCTGTTTATATCGATCAAAGGAATGGGCCTTCCGCATGGCGCTCAACATGAAACCACCGTTGTCTGCGCGGGCCAGTTGCTCAGGGTCAAGTTCCTGCAGGATCCTGTCGATCATTTTTCCTGCTGCCGACTTGAAGGCCTGATGGGACAAAAAAAATGCTGATTTTATTTCCCCAAGATAGTGCTCGAGGGAGATTGATGGCCCTTCATTGTTGAGTGAAGAACCGATTACATGTCTGATCGTCTCATCCAGCTGGTCCTCCAGAAAAAGAGTCATGCGAATACTATGCACTAATTGATTGAGGCTGTCAAAGATTGTGTTGAATGACCGGGACAAACGCTCCATAGTCTCTGGTGATGACAGTTCAGCCGGAGAGAGTGTCTTCCCGAGAATCAGGGAACAAAAACGCAGCAGATATTCCTGCAGCAGTTTGTTTTCAGGGGTTACTTCAGGTTCCGGCAGGGGAGGAAATGCCTCTTCCAACAGAGATATAAACTGCTTTTTTGCTGTATAATCAAGACCGGCAAGCTGCCTGTTCAGGTAGTCCTCAATTGCGATCCTGGCCCCGGCGTTGTCCTGTTCATACATTTGCCTTACTTCAAGGGCAAGTTGTTCTATTATCGGCTTCATAGTTTCAAGGGGGGTTGAAAATGCGTGCTATGGTTTTTTTACAGGCCGCTGGATGATCGTTTCGGCAAGATCTCTGTCACTGGTTTTGCCATCCGGGAACGGAGCCTGTCCTCCATTTATCGTTTCTGAACCTGTATTCTCCGGTAAGGTGGACGGCTGCAGATGGCTAGGCTGCTGCCCCTGTGGAGATATGATAAGGGTCTCCTGCAGGTACTCTTCCGGATAATTTTTTACGGGTCGATCGAAGGATTCTTTCCTCGAACTCCGATCTTCCGGCACCGTCTGTTGAAGCACCACTGTGGCGGCCGGATCGAATTGAGGTGAAATCCTGCCTGTTGTATGGGGGCTGAAATCCGCCTCTTGAGGTATGACATCTCTTTTTCCACTCTCCATCGAGTGTGGAATGTCTTGTGAAATCGGTGTCGAACTGAGGATTACAGTTTCCATCCAATCGGCGGGTTCTGTCTCGTGAGAAGAGGGAATATTAATAGATCTACTGGTTTTGTTGTCGTGCCACGGTTGTTTTTTCTCTTCCTCCGTCTTCTCCCATTGCACGGAAATATCCGCAAGAATAGCATGAATGGCTGCATTCGCAGATGCAGATGCATTGGGGGTATCCGTTTCGGGCATTGGTCCGGAGGTTTCGAGTGTTGCTGGTTGCAGTAGGGATGCCGTTTCTGTTGGGTTTTTCTCGCAGTAAAGACAGTCCGCGGGTTGTGCCCTGCCGGACAGCAGCGCCTGGAAGTCTAAATGTATTCCCGAATCAGCCTTCAAGAGGAGCATATGGAATGGATAAAAAGAAAAGCTGCAGAGGGTATTGACGGCGAGGGGGTTGTTTCCATAGCAGACCTTGTAACTCGGGCAACTCCCGCAGGGAAGAAGTGCGTCAGGTGTGGCGGTTTTTGCTAACGTGGCCCAGTTTCGAATGAGTTGTGGAATATCGCTTACGCAATCAGGGTCTTTTTCCGCTCGCCTGAATACATAGTAGTCGCCGGTTACGGTAGCAGAGCTGCATTCCGGACAGTACAGAAAGCGCCGCACTGATGTGGAGTATCCTGCCAGGCCATGCAGAGCAAGAAGCGTGTCGTCGGTGCAGAGTTCAAGCTCTTTGCCGCAGCCAGGGCATGGAGGGGGGAAAAAAATTTGTTTGGCGCGGCAATAAAAAAGTGAGTTAAACGGGAGGAGCTGGCCTTGTTTTCCAATCTGCTCAGCAAGAAGAAAGGGCAGTGATTTCAGCTGAGGAGCTGCAAAAAGAGACAGAATCCGCTGCCATCGCTGCTCGATTGACAGATTGGTAGAGTTGTCAAGGTCTTCGGGGTTGGGATGATAACCGGACCTCTGGATCAGCATATGTAACGGCAGCATCTGTTCCGCCAGGTCGCCTACGATACCTGCCTTTCCAAGCAATGAAAATGGATCGGCGATATCCTTGAATTGAAATGGCTCCTGACATGGCTCAAAAGGGGACGATTCGTCCGCCGGCTCCAGGCCGATCATCAGATGAAATCTGCCGGGGCCAGACTGAAGATAGGGAAGCAGCGAAGGCGGTCTTATTCTGTCTATCATGCTTAAGATGCACATTTTTAAGATTTAGTCTCTTAGAAAAAATATTTGCATGGTTTTTGCGAAGATTTTTTCGTGAAGGGACTTATACCCCTCAAGGGGGCACTGAAAAGAGTCCCGTTTGTCGGGGTAGGAAAATATGCCCGTATTAATCTCTGAGGGAGGTTGTTTTGTCAAGAAAAAAACGCTTCCAGATGGGGCCCGGCCGGCCTTCGGCCTGGAGAATTCTCCAATTTCACTTGAAGAGGACTTCCAATCCCATTATGGTACTTTTAACGTATGTGTTTCCCTCGTCGAGAGAATAGACAATGAGAGCATCATCGATGGCACCTCCTCTTTTATTTCAGCTACCATGGATATTATAACTACACATAAGAACACGGATTTTGATGCGCTCGCTTCGGTAATTGCCGGTACCCTTCTCTATCCGGGGGCAGTGGGGGTTATCCCCAAAGCGGTGAACAAGAATGTTGAAAAGTTCCTGTCGACCCATAAAACGGCCTTCAATATTATCCTGCCCCAAGAGGTCGATCACGAGGCGGTAAAACGGCTCATCGTGGTCGATACCGATCAGTGGCGGCGCCTGGATCGTATGGAAAAATTGAGAAGCCGTACAGACCTGGAGATTATTGTCTGGGATCATCATCACAATGGTGGTGACATTGCCGCAGACTGGACCTGCAAGGAATCGGTTGGGGCCACGGTCACCCTCCTGGTCAGGGAAATGAAAAGGCGGGAGATGACGCTCACTCCACTTGATTCCACTGTGCTCCTGATCGGGCTCTATGAGGATACCGGCCATCTGAGTTATCCGGGGACGCGGGCCGAGGATGCCGCTGCTGCGGCCTACCTGCTGGAAAATGGGGCCGATCTGAACGTGGCCGGCTTTTTTTTGAATCCTCCCTATGAAGAAACTCAGAAGGACATCCTCTTCGGTATGATGAAATACACCGAAAAGATCGTACACAATAATTATACCATCGGCATCAATATCATACAACTGGAGAGGAAGGTGCCCATGCTGGCGGCCATTGTCAGTATGTACAGAACAATCATCAACGCCGATGCCGTCTTTGCGATCTTTATCAATGATGAAACCAGCTCCACCGTCATCGGGCGCAGCGGTGTCGACCGGATCGATGTCGGGGCCATCCTGCGCAAATTTGGCGGCGGCGGTCATCCGGCAGCCGGCTCGGCTACCGTGAAGACCCAGGATTATCTGCCCGGAAAACTGAAAATTGAGATTATTAATCTGATAAAACAGAGCAAAACCGGCGGTGCGATCGTGGCTGACCTGATGTCCTATCCTGTGACCATGGTGTCGCCGGATACTCCGATGCACGAGGTCCGTTCTCTTATGCAGGAACAGAAGATCCGGGGAATACTGATCGGCGAGGAAGAGAGGCTGGAAGGACTCCTGGTCCTCTGGGATTTAAAGAAGCTGAAGCAGGAAAAACAGTGGAACAGTCCGGTCAAGGCCTTCATGATCCGCGATGTCGAAACCGTCTCGCCAGGTATGCAACCGTCCGAGGCAGCAGAGATCATGGTGAAAAAAAATATCGGACACCTGCCGGTGGAGCATGACGGGAAGATCATCGGGATCCTGACCCGCACCGATATCCTCACCTATTTCTACGGGATGCTGCCGGACTGATTAATAATTCCATTCCCAACCCCCGAGCAGTGAACGGAAATGCCCCGGCGGATTCGTCTGGAACATCAGTTCCCTGCCGTTGATGGGGTGGTTGAAAGAGATGGAGAGGGCATGGAGGGCCAGATATTTCTGGGCATCGTTCTCTTTGCCGTATCGTTTATCTCCGACAATCGGGTGGCCGATCCCGGCCAGATGCACTCGGATCTGGTGCTTTCGGCCGGTCAGCAGGGTAAGTTTCAGCAGGGAGAAATTTGTGATCTCCTTCAGGACCGTATATGCCGTTTGCGCCAGTCTTCCTTTCTTCGGATCAGAGGTGGTGTAGACGTTGTGGGCCTTATTTTCCACCAGGTAGGTGGTAATGGTGTCAGCCTGTTTCGCGCAGTGGCCGTGGACGATTGCGAGATACTTTTTCTCCGTTTCCTGCCATCGGCTCTGCAGGGTGAGTTTGGCCTTCTCGTTTTTTGCAAAGACCAGGATTCCTGAGGTCTCTTTGTCCAGCCTGTGGACGATGAAGATACGCTTGGTTGACTTGGCTGCGCCTTTGCGGACGTAATTGGTCAGGGCGAAAAACGCAGTCCGGATCTTCTCCGTATCCGTGCCCATGGTCAGGAGTCCCGATGGTTTATTGATCACCAGGATGTCGTTGTCTTCGTGCAGAATCTCCATGCCCTTTGGCAGAAATTTGGTGTTTCCCCAGGGACCATTAGTTGCAGCTGTGTCTTTCATCAATCGGCTCTCACCTTTCAGGTTGATTTTTGAGGAGGATAATAAACCTTTTTCCGGGAAAAGTGTTGTTTTTCCAGAGGCGGACCATGCTTTTGGGCAGGTATGCAGGACAACATGTTCCAATTTTTAAAGAAATATTCATTTTGAACTCTTTGGACAAATGGTGTATTGTCTGCCGATGGCGTCCTGCTTTGTTATTTTTATACCAATATCTTAATGTTATGACAATTGTCTATTTTTCGGACCAGTACTGGCCCTCTATCAGTGGAGTCTCCGTATCGGTCGATGCCTTTAAGAAACAGTTATGCCTTTTTGGGTGTCGGGTCATACTGTTTGTGCCCGATTATCCTGGTGCCGAGCAATACGATCAAAATGTACAGGCCAAAGATGTTTACCGGTTTAAATCTCACAGCATAGCATTCAACGACGAAAATAGATTGGTCTGCAGGTCTGAAAAAAAGAAGATATTTGCCCTGCTCGACACCCTTCAACCGAAGATCATTCATGTCCATACCGAGTTTGCCCTGGGTAAGATAGGTACCAGCTATGCCAAGAAACGAAAAATCAAACTGGTAATGACCGCACATACAAACTGGGAAGACATTGTCGATCACTATATTCCCCTCATACCTGCCGGTATTGCTCATTTGTGCTGCCGTCTTTATATGCGGTTCATATACAGCAAGGCGGATATACTGGTCGTTCCAACCTCACTCATGGAGCTCCTGTTGGGGCTCTATTTTGTAAAAAGCCCCATCGTGGTTATTCCAACCGGGATTGATGCGTGTATTTTTAAGGGCGAAACACAACACATTCTCCAGCCTTTTGACGAATCTTTTCCAATGCTCAAGGGGAAAAGATTATTATTTTTTGCCGGGCGACTGGGCAAGGAAAAAAATATCTCTTTTCTGATTGATGTCTTCGCAAGTTTTTTTTCTCATTACAAAAACTTAATGTTGGTCATCAGCGGGGATGGTCCTGCCAAAAGGGATCTGGAAGAATATGCCAGGAGTGCGGGAGTTGCAGATTCGATCCTTTTTACAGGCTATATTGAAAGAAAAAAGCTACAACAATTTTACAGCCGGGCGGAGGTTTTTGTTTTTGCATCAAAGGTTGAAAGCCAGGGGATGGTAGTACTTGAAGCCATGGCCTGCGGTACACCAGTAGTTGCAATTGGTAAGATGGGCACCCGTGAAGTGATGGGCGGTGATTCGGGCGGTTTCATGGTTGATGATGATCAACATGAGTTCGCGGAAAAAGTACAGTTGCTGTTGAACAGCCCTGAAATACGGAGGGTAAAAGCTGAAGGAGCCCGCCGGCATGCCGAGTTATGGACAATGGAGGTCCAGGCAAAAAAAATGCTGAAACTGTACAGGAAGCTGCTCGAAACAGAGGTTGCGCCGTATTTATTGGAGTTCCCGCAATAGAACAGGCCTGAAGCCTCTCCTGTTCAGTCTCGACATTCTTTTTTTGAAGAAACAATGAGCATCTTGTGTTTTGAGGTCGCAGACGTGCATTGCTATTCGAACCCGATTCATCCCCAACATGCAAGAAAGCGAACAGATTGCCCAGGCCAGAATTTTTAAAAAAAACACTTCGAGTCTGCTGGGGCTTCCTAATGATATTACGGGTGAAAAAACGTTATCATCCCCATAGTGCAGATGCAGCATTGTCTCGATATAGGGGGGACCGAGTGAACGGAAAAAATCTAAATTTTCTCGGCTTGCCAACCAACAGGGAGGACAAATCCCGATCCTCATGTTCAGCTTGTCTGCAATTGCGGTGAAAGTCTTCCTGGTCGCTTCGCGATGTTCCTGATCGTTATCAAGGTATTCGGCTTGATATTTATGAAAAACCGCCCAGAGCTTCGGGACATTTTTTGAGCATGTATGCGTGAGTCCGTGAAACACAATTTCGAGATTTCCGGCATGTATCTGGTCCTGCAAGTACAGTGACAACTCGGGTTGGGTAGACAATTCAACATCAAATACCAGATGGATGGTCAGCGGAACTTGAAAATGCTCTCGTAATTTTTCAATGGTCTGGATGATTATTCGACCCTCAGAAACCCTCAGGTCGTGCAGAGCAAAAGAATACAATCTCCCCATATGCTATTTAATTATCCGAACGAGCTCATTGGCATACCATTCTCCGTTTTTGTCTTGCTCCTCGTATTTGATAAACCGGTGCGGACGTTCAACTGCATAATAGAGGTAGTATTTGTCTGATGAAAACAAGGATTGCCAGCCTGATACGGACAATTCCAGTTTAAAACAATTAAAAGTGCCTGCCTTCACAGTCACGGTCTCTTTTGCTATGCAACTGAGCTTCATGGGCAAAGCATCTCCGTATTCTGATACATACGATGAAAAGGAGACACTTTTCCCCACTTCAAAAGGGAAACCTTCGAAAGATAAAAAATAAGCATAACGGGAATATATATTCTTATCATTGTTAACAAATTGTTTACTGATACCTTGATCTCTATTGAAAAACCGGATCATCCCGTTGCCATCATTGAGGAATGATTCCAGTAACTGTCCGGTCTTAGAATCATACCGGTATTCGGAAATCGTTGTCAGATTGTTATAGTCGAGTTTAATTTTATTGAAGAACAGATCTCCTTCCGCGACATGAATAAGAAAGACCTTTTTGCTGTTTTCCAGGTGAACGGAGATGTCTACTTTGGCAATAACATATCCCGCAGGTTGACCAATACGGTCTGAAAGTTCTATTGACACTGCTTCCGGAATCCCGGGGTTCGTGAGAACTGTTTCAGCCTTTATCTCGGGAATAAGAGTTATAAAAATTGTTATGAAAAAGAGGAGATTCCAAAAAATTATGGCGATTTTTCTCATAAATGAAAGCCCTGAAAAATGCACAGTAATCCAGAGTCGAGGCCAACCCTGAAATGATCTGAGAGTGTATAAAAAGAATATGATTGGAACATCCTAGCAGAACTCCTCCCCTTTTTCAATTTCTTTTACAACCGGATCAATGGGGGATGGTCTTTTCTTTTCGTTCTACCAGCCCTAAGGTCTTGAAGCAGCGGCGCTTGCAACGAAATGGAGTGCGATGTTTGTGGTCACCTCTTGACAACCTAACTAAAATTATGCCAGAATAGAGCAAAGCATCAGTAAATCAGATTAATGAAGGTTCCTCTTCTAAAATGACTTGCCTGGACTATCATGGAAAAAAAGAAAATCCTGGTTGTTGACAACAACCCTGTGATATTAAAGCTGATGGTCACTTTTCTGGAACATGAAGGGCACGAGGTCGTGGGTGTCGAAGATGCGTTTGACGCACTCGATGTCCTGCGAGGATTTACCCCGCAGATTATTTATCTCGATCTGGTCATGCCTAAAATCGGAGGAGATAGACTCTGTAAAATTTTCAAGACACTTCCTCTCTTAGCCAATTGTTTCATCGCCATTGTTTCTGCGGCGGCGGTTGAGCAGGATATTGATTTGTTCGAGATTGGTGCAGATGCCTACATTGCCAAGGGTCCTTTTTCACAAATGGCTCATCATATTCTCGAGACAATCGCCGAATCTGATGCCCCTCTGCCTATACCTGCCAGTCTAAAAACACGGGGGATTGAAAACCTCAACTCACGGCAGATAACCAAAGAACTCCTCTCCGAAAATAAACACCTGCAGATTATTTTGGAAAGTATGTCTCAAGGAGCTTTGGCCATTGCCGATAATCGGGTTTTTTACGCAAACCCGGCAGCACTTTTCCTTCTTCAGATCAACCAGGAACACCTATTAGGGGCCTATCTCGACAAGATTCTGGATTCCTCTACCTGGGGAAAGCTGGCTCCCCTCATCGAAGCCAGCAGAGAAGATATGCCAAACGAGGCTGACAACCGGTTTATAAAAATTCATGATCGGTGCATCATTCCGCAGTGCCTGACTATGCAGGAGAACGACAGGAGCCAGATCGTTCTGTTAACGGACATTACCGAATTCGAAAAGACGAAAAACGAGTTATTTCAGGCCGAAAAGTGGTGGCAGGTCACCTTTGACACCATGGTCGATCCGGTAGTGCTGTTGAGTGTCGACGGAACTCTCAAGCAATGCAACCAGGCATTCGCTGCTTTAACCGGTAAGGACGTCGGGTCGCTGCTAGGGAATAAATGTTATCGGGTTGTCCACAAGACGGAGACGTTTTACGAGGGCTGCCCATTAGTCAGGGCTCGCGAAAGTGGTGTTCGCGAAGAAATGGTGCTTCCCTTTGGGGAAAAAACCTACCATGTGACAGTGGACACCCTGAAGTCGCCTGATGGGCCGATGGACGGTTTTATCCACATTATGCGGGATATCACCGCGTTCAAGCAGGCAGAAGATGCTCTCCGGGAGAGCGAGCGGCGGTACCAGTCCATCATTAACGCCTCTCCCGACAATATCACAATTTCAGATATCGAGGGGCATATCCTGATGATTTCACCTGCGGGCCTGACTATGTTTGGTTACGAGCGGGAGGGGGAAGTCCTGGGGGATCTGGTTACCGATCACCTAGCCCCAGAGGATCTGGATCGCGCCTTGTCGAATATGGCCCTCAAGGCCCAGGGAATTTTGTCCGGGACGGACGAATACCGTGGACAGCGTAAAGATGGTAGTATCTTTGACATAGAGGTAAAGAGTGATTTCATCAGAGACGATGAGGGACAACCCATAAGAGCGGTTATCGTCGTCCGTGACATCACCGGGCGAAAACAGGCCGAAGAAGAGCGAAAGAATATGCAGGCTCAGCTCCAGCAGGCGCAGAAGATGGAGGCCATCGGCATTTTGGCTGGAGGAATTGCCCATGACTTCAATAATATTCTCGGCGCAATCCTGGGTTATGCGGAAATGGCCCGGGAGGACTGCTCTCCGGAATCGGTTACCGCAGGTGATCTTGATGAGGTTATCCTGGCGAGCAACAGGGCGAAAGATCTTGTCAAACAGATACTCGCCTTCAGCCGGCAGACAGAAGCGCAGAAGATCCCGCTTCAACCTGCTGCAATAGTCAAAGAATCGATCAAATTGCTGCGTTCGTCAATACCGACGACTATTGATATCCGGCAAGACATAGATTCTGAGACCGGCCTCATTCTCGCTGATCCCACCCAGATCCATCAGATCATCATGAACCTCTGCACCAACGCCTACCATGCCATGGAAGAGACAGGCGGCATCCTCTTTATTTCTTTGAAAAACAAGGTTCTCACCCGGCAGGACCTGGCGAATCTCCCCCATGTTCAACCCGGAAAATTCGTGGAGTTGTCCATCAGAGATACCGGACCGGGAATTCCACTGGAAATACGAGAGAAGATTTTTGATCCATATTTCACCACAAAAGAAATCGGCAAAGGCACCGGTATGGGCCTGGCGATCGTCCATGGCATCGTGAAGAGTTATGGCGGGTATATAACCTGTCACAGTCAAGGGGGAGAAGGATCAGTTTTCCACATCGTTCTGCCGGTTATCGAAGGATATGCCGATACTGAAAAAAAGCCGGTCGAATCGATCCCTGTCGGTACCGAACATATTCTCTTTATTGATGATGAAAAGATACTGGCCAAGATGGCACAGAGCATGCTTGAACGAATGGGCTATGCAGTGACGGTACGGACAAGCAGCCTTGAAGCACTCACCACCTTCAGAAACCGGCCCGACTCTTTCGATCTGGTGATCACCGACCAGACCATGCCCGGGATGACGGGAATTGATCTGGCCCGGAGAATGCTGCAGATCCGGCCGGACTTGCCGATTATCCTCTGCACGGGATACAGCAGTCAGGTTTCCGAAGAGAAGGCCAGGTCGTTTGGAATCAAAGGCTTTGCCATGAAACCTCTAGCCAGGAAGGATATTGCAGCTTTGATCCGAAAGGTGCTCAAAGCAGGAAGGCAGATATCATAAGCGATTAATCAAAACTGTGGTTTCTGTGCCCGCTGGTCCAAGTTCCCCAAGGTAAAATGTCAGGTTCGTTCCTTCCAGCCTCCACCCAGCACCTTGTATAAGGTGATCAGATTGACAAGCCGAGTCAATCGCGTACCGATCAATCCCTGCTGGGCGCTGTAAAGCGAACGCTGGGCATCAAGAACATTGAGATAGCTGTCTACCCCCTTTTCATAACGCACCTGGGAAAGGGTGGCTCTTTTGCCGGTGGCGGAGGTCAACGATTCCTGCGCCGCCATCTGTTCGTCAACAGTTCCGCGCTGGGCAAGGGCGTCGGCCACTTCCCGGAAGGCTGTCTGTATGGCCTTTTCGTACTGGGCAACGGCGATATCTCTATCCACTTCAGCCACTTTCAACTGTGCCGACCTGGAGCCGGCATCGAAGATCGGAAGAGTGATTTGCGGTGCATAGCTCCAGCCGCCGGATCCGGGTTTGAAGAGGCCGGACAGGTCGCCACTGGCAGTGCCGTAAGAGGCAATCAGGGTGATGCGTGGAAAAAGGTTTGCCCGGGCCGCACCAATGTTGGCGTTATATCCTTTGAGCAGGTTCTCGGCCTGGAGGACATCAGGACGTTGAAGCAGAACACCTGATGGCAGACCGGGGGCAATATCCTTTACTGCGGTGAGTGTTTCAGAGAGCGCTTGCGGTAGCATTTCTGCCTTGACCTCGGTGCCGATCACAAAGTTCAGGTTGTTTTCGTCCTGAGCCGCCAGGGTCGTGTAACGGGCAACATCCACTCTTGCCGAGTCCACCTGGGTTTGAGCCTGCCGCAGATCCAGCTCGGATGAGGCGCCCACTTCAAAGCGGCGTTGTATCAACTGGAAGGTGGTCTGTTGGGTCTTCAGGGTCTCCTGGGCCAGCCTTAGCCGTTCGCGATCGGCTGCCAGGTTAAGGTAGGTCGATGCCACTTCCGCAATCAGGCTGATCTTGACAGTCCGCTGGGCCTGTTCGGTTGCCAGATACTGCTCCAAGGCCTGGTCTTTCAGACTCTGCACCCGGCCGAACAGGTCGAGCTCATATGAACTTACGCCTATGCCGACACTGTATTTTCGACTAGGTGCCGCCTGGTTGTTGGCGCTGGCGGCTCCATCAAGCTCCGGAACAAGATTTGCCCGTTGAATCCGGTACTGGGCCTGTGACCTTTCGATATTAAGGGCGGCGACCCGCAGGTTGCGGTTATTTTCCAAGGCAAGCTTAATCAAGCTCTGCAATTGCCGATCAACAAAAAACTCCTGCCAGGGAATATCGGCTGCATCCAGGCTGGAAGGTGTCCCCATCTGTTCCTGGTAGGCCGGGCCGTTTGGCCAGACAGTAGGCATGGGTGCCTGGGGTCGGGTAAAGGTGGGAGCCATTGTACAACCAGGTAACACAACAGCAAGTAAGACGGCAAGCAAAGCGAAAGTACGGTGCATCTACTGTCCCTCCGAAAACGAAGTGATATCCTTGCCTGATGGCGATTGCGCGGCCAGTTGCTTCGACTTCTTTCCGAACAGCCGTGAGATCAGAACAAAGAAAAACGGGATAAAGAGCAGGTCGATAAAGGTGGCCGAGAGTAATCCGCCGGTGACGGCGGTGCCGATGGCGTTCTGGGCAGCAGCACCTGCTCCCTTGGTGAGGGCCAACGGCAGGGTGCCGAAGAAAAACGCCAGCGAGGTCATGATGACCGGACGGAGCCGAATTTTTACCGCCGTCAGGGTCGCCTCAACCAGCTCATGCCCCTGACGCATCTGTTCCTTGATGAACTGAATGATAAGGATGGCATTTTTGGTGGAAAGCCCTACCGTGGTCAGCAGTCCGATCTGGAGATAGACATCGTTCGGCAGTACCCGCAGGGTCACCGCCGTCACCGCACCTACAAGCCCCAGCGGCAGCATCAGCAGGTTGACGAAGGGGATGGTCCAGCTTTCATACAAGGCGGCCACGCTGAGGAACACAACCAGCAGCGAGATGGCATAGAGGGCAGGCGCCTGAGCTCCGGCATGCTGTTCCTCGTAGGAGAGGCCGGTCCATTCGTACCCCATTCCGATCGGCAACTCAGCCGCCATCTTTTCCACCTCGGCCATCGCCTCCCCGGTGCTAACCCCCGGTGCTGCCTGCCCCAGGATCTCCACTGCCGGAATGCCGTTGTAGCGTTCCAGGCGGGGAGAGCCGTACTTCCAGTGGGCGGTGGCAAAGGCGGTAAACGGCACCATCTCACCTTTTTTATTGCTGACATACCAGCTGCCGATATCCTCCGGCAACATCCGGTGGCTGGGATCCGATTGCAGATAGACCCTCTTGATCCGGCCGTTCTGGATAAAGTCGTTGATATACGAACTTCCCCAGGCTGTCGAGAGGATGTCGTTGATATTCGTCAGCGACACTCCCTGGGCGCCAGCCCGCACATCATCAATATCCAGCTTGAACTGGGGAGCGTCATCCTGGCCGTTAGGGCGCACCGCGACCAGTTTCGGATTTTTCATGGCCATCCCCAGCAACTGGTTGCGGGCCTCCATCAGCTTTTCATGTCCCAGGCCGCCGCGATCCTGCAGTTGGAAGTCAAAGCCGTTCGCCACCCCCAGTTCCAGCACTGCCGGTGGAGAAAAGGCGAAGGCCATACCGTCACGGATCTGCGAGAAGGCCTTCATGGCCCGGCCGGCAATGGCCGGCGCCTTCAGGTCCGCGGTCTTACGTAGATCCCAATTCTTGAGTTTTACAAAGGCCAGCCCCATGTTCTGGCCGCGGCCGGCAAAACTGAAGCCGGCCACGGTGATTATCCCCTCCACGGTCCTGGTCTCCTGCTCGAGAAAATGTTTCTCCATCTGACGTATCACCTGTATGGTCCGCTCCTGAGTGGCCCCGGCCGGCAGCTGGACCTGGCAGATGAGAAATCCCTGATCCTCATCGGGAAGGAATGACGTGGGGAGACGCAGGAAAAAGAAGACCATGGCGGCAACGATGGCACCGTATACCACCAGGTAGCGCAGCGGCTTGCCGAAGGAACGGCCGACGATTCCTTCATATGTCGACCTGTTCCAGTCGAATACCTTATTAAACCAGCGGAAGAACCACGTAAACCAGCCGGATTCGCCGGCCTGATGTCCCTTGGCGACCGGTTTGAGCAGGGTGGCGCAGAGTGCCGGAGTCAGGATCATGGCCACCATAACAGACAGGATCATGGCGGAGATGATGGTGATGGAGAACTGCCGGTAGATGACGCCGGTGGAACCGCCGAAGAAGGCCATAGGCAGGAAGACCGCCGTCAGCACGGTGGCGATGCCCCAGAGTGCGCCGGTGATCTGGCCCATGGATTTGAGGGTGGCGTCATGGGGCGACAGCCCCTCCTCGGTCATGATCCTCTCCACGTTTTCCACCACCACGATGGCATCGTCCACCAAGAGACCGATAACGATCACCAGGGCGAACATGGTCAGGGTATTGATGGAAAATCCGGCGGCGGCCAGCACACCCATGGTGCCGAGCAACACCACCGGCACGGCGATGGTGGGGATCAAAGTGGCCCGGATGTTCTGCAGAAAGAGGAACATGACGATGAAGACCAGGCAAACCGCCTCGATCAGGGTCTGCACCACCTCTTCGATGGATATCTTGACAAAGGGAGTGGTGTCGTAAGGGTAGACCACCTTCATGCCGGGAGGAAAATATTTCGACAACTCTGTCATCTTGGCCTTAACCCGATCACCCGTTTCCAGCGCATTGGCGCCTGCTGCCAGCCGGATTGCCATGCCGCCCAAGGGTTTGCCGTTGTAGAACGACTGGAGCTCATAGTTCTCGGTGCCGATCTTGCTTTCGGCCACATCCTTGAGCTTGACCGTGGAACCGTCGCTGTTGGTGCGCAGGATGATGGCGTTGAACTGCTCCGGGGTCTGGAGCAGAGTGCGAGCTGTGATGGTTGCGTTCAACTGCTGCCCTTTACCGGCGGGGAGGCCGCCGAATTGGCCGGCCGATACCTGGGCATTCTGGGACTGCAGTGCTGCAATCACATCGTTGGTGGTCAGGTGGTAGTTATTCAGCTTGGTCGGGTCCAGCCAGATCCGCATGGCATTCTGGGTGCCGAACAGTAAAAGCTCACCCACTCCATCCAGGCGGCTGACGATATCCTGAAGGTTGGAGACCATATAGTCGGTCAGGCCATTGCGGTCCAGAGTGCCGTCTTCCGACACCAGACCTATAATCAACAGGAAGTTCCGGGTGGATTTTACGACCGCTATACCTTGCCGCTGGACGATCTGGGGCAGGAGCGGCACTGCCAGCTGCAGCTTGTTCTGCACCTGGACCTGGGCGATGTTCGGGTCGGTTCCTGCCTTGAAGGTGAGGGTGATGCTTACTGCGCCGGACGAATCACTCGTGGACGCCATATAGATCAGGTTGTCGATGCCGTTCAGCTTTTGCTCGATTACCTGCGTGACCGTATCCTGCACGGTCTGGGCCGAGGCGCCCGGATAGGTGGCGTTGATGGCGATCTGTGGAGGCGCGATTGCCGGATATTGGGACACCGGCAGCATTTTTATGGACAGAAGGCCCGCCAGCATGACCATGATGGCGATCACGATGGCAAAAATCGGACGATTGATAAAAAAACGGGGCATGGTCGGCTCCTTATGGTTGTTTGGCTGCGGGTTGGCTGCCGGCCGCAGCCGCCTTCACCCCAAAGGGAACAACCTTCACCGTGGCGCCCGGGCGAATCCGTTGAATACCTTCCACGATTACCCGATCCCCGACCTTCAGTCCGTCCGTGACCAGCCAGGCATCGCCAACTGCCCGTTCGGTTTTTAAAGTCCGCCGCTCCACGACATCATTTTCACCGGCTACCAGGGCAACGGCATTACCGGCAGTGTCGCGGGTGACACCACGCTGGGGTACCAGCATCCCCTGTTCCTTAACTCCTTCCTGTACAATACTGCGGACGAACATACCGGGAAGCAGCAAGTAGTTGGGATTGGGAAACTGTGCTCGCAGAGTGATGGATCCGGTACTCTGATCCACCGTAACCTCGCTGAATTTCAGAATTCCTTCTAAAGGATAGGAACTCCCGTCTTCCAGCAGGAGCTTGACCGGCGCGGCGTCCTTATTTTTAATCTCCCCGCTGGCAAGACTCCGTTTCAGGCGGAGCAAATCGGCACTGGATTGGGTTACATCCACATAAACGGGATCCAGCTGTTGGACGGTGGCCAGAGCAGATGCCTGATTGGCCGTCACCAACGCGCCGGGGGTCACGGCTGAGCGGCCGATTCTTCCGGAAATCGGCGCAACGATTTTGGTATAGGCCAGATTGATCCGGGCGGTGTCCACTGCGGCTTTGCCGACCTCAATATCCGCCTCGGCCTGCTTGAGTCCGGCTGTGGCGTCGTCATATTCCTGCCGGCTGACGGCATTGATGGCCACCAGCTCTTTATACCGCTCGGCTTTCTGCCGGAGGGTGAACACATTGGCCTCCGACTTGGCCAGCGCAGCCTTTGCGCTCGCGTAAGCCGCCTGGTAGGTAGCCGGATCAATCTGATAGAGCGCCTCGCCGGCCTTGATATCTCCACCCTCGGTGAAAAGCCGTTTTTGAATGATGCCCCCCACCTGCGGTCGCACCTCGGCCACCATCTGCGGCGATATCCGGCCGGACAGTTCCATGGTCAAGGTAACCGGTTCGGAAGTCATGACCACCACTCCTACCTCCGGGTTGCTTTTGGCAGGCGGCGAGCCGCCGGTCGAGCCCTTTTGTTTGCAGCCGGTCATCACCAGCATACCTGCCAGAACCCCCGCTATGGCGAGCAGTTTGATTGTGTCAGCGGTTTTCATTACTTTTTTCCTTGATAGGGTTAAGCAATTATTTTCTCGATCGTTTGCAGCATCAAGAGGGATATGTAAGATCGTGCACTGTTACGGTGTATCCTTTTGTAATTCCAATGTCATTTGCTCGATATTTTCGCCCATTATCTTGAGGCATGTTCTGATCAGCTGCTGCATCTCGTCACTGATGCCGCGGAGCATCCTGTCGGTAAACGATTGAAACGTTTCCTGCACGTCCTTGACCAGGGCCAGTCCTTTTTCCGTCAGAAATACCAGATAGACCCGCCTGTCGCTTACGTCCGGCCGTCTCAGGATCAGTGATTTCGTCTCAAGCCGATCCAGTATCCTGGTCAGATTAGCCGGGGTTTTGTTGACCATTTCACCAAGTGCCTTTTGGGTTATACCCGTATCGACAGACATGTTTTTGAGAAGATGCATCTGTTCCACGGTGAGATCGTAGGGATAGAGTATTTTTTCCGCCATCTTGCGGAGATCCTGGGCCGTATGATAGATAAGACGGCCCAAGGACTCTTCATTACAGGTGCGCATTTGTTTGCCTCCATGATATTTGACCAGGCAACTATATTGGTGTGATCTTCCTTTGTCAATTTGTTTTTCAGTGGGGGGCTGCCTGCCGTGACGCGGGCAAGAAACTGAAATTCGCGGCCCAACTGATCAACCTGATCGCCTCCGGATCAGGGCTGATAATTATCAGCTGCTGCTCCCTTACCAGGTAACTACAATCGGGAATCCAGCCAGGCGTCAACTGAATTTGCCATCGCAGATCATCACATTCTCTCTCTCACACCTCATCCGGTAATGGGTCCCTTTGGTTTTTTTCGCTACATACTCATGTCATACAAAATGTTTGCTTTGCGGTCCCATGATGGTATACACCTAATCCATAGGAGCAAAAAGCATCTTCATCCGAATCTGCGACCAGGTCGAAAACATTTCGATACCTATTTTGTAGAGAATGGAAAATATTCAAAAGACGTAAGAGAACTGAATTTAATTCCAGGAACGTCAGGCATAATGGTTGAGGTTGTCGGCGCTGACGGGAAATGTTTTCCAGCAACAGGGAAACACAGCCAGTCGAAAGAAATCATATCGATTGATTGTAACTGGATGAAATAGTTCCGCTTATAAGGCAAAGAAATAGTCCTTTAAAATATCCCCCATTTATAGTTGACTTAAACGTAAAGGTAAGCTATAAAGGAATTTAAGAGTCCCTTTTTATTAACGCGAAGGTGAAGTTGAAACAGAAAGAGCTTCTTTCTGAATGGAGACAAGGAATTATGAGGAACCTGTCGTATCGGTCAATTCCAGGGATGTTGAAAGAGAACGCCCGCCTCTTCAGTGAGCGGACGGCCGTCAGCTATAAACGGGGTGATACATTTCTTTCTCTTTCCTATGCCCAATTTTATCAACGGGTATTGATGCTGGCGCGCGGTTTGGTCAAGGCCGGTGTTCAACCAGGGGACAGGGTCGCGATCTTTTCCGAAAACCGGCTCGGGTGGGCCATCTCGGATTTCGGCATCCAGTCTGTCCGGGCAGTGACCGTGCCGATCTATGCGACCAATACCGGCGAACAGGCGGCCTATGTCTTGAATCACAGCGGCGCCAAGATCGTTTTTGTTTCCACCAGGATGCAGTATGAAAAACTCCTGGCGGTCCGCGATCAGATCCCCGGTGTCGAGATGGTCGTCTCCTATGAACGGTTTCTCGGCGACCGCACCTTCCCGGTCTATACCCAGCATCAGCTCTCCGAAGTCTCCTATCCACTGCAGGAAGAAGAACAAAAGAAGATCGAGGCCCTGATCGATGCAGTTACTCCCGATGATCTGATCACCATCATTTATACCTCGGGGACTACCGGGATGCCGAAAGGGGTGATGCTGACCCAGGAGAATGTCATCTTCGATGCCGTGACCGGCATGAAAAAACTGGGACCGACCGACAGGATCGAAACGTTCTTGAGTTTTCTGCCGCTGAGCCACGTCCTGGAGAGGACCGGCGGCTATTATGCGGCGCTGATCAGCGGCTATCACATTGCCTTTGCCGAAAACGTCCAGAAGGTCATGGAGAACATGGTCGAAGTCAAGCCTACTGCAATGGTCAGTGTTCCCCGTCTCTTCGAAAAAATATATTCACGCATCTATGAAAATGTCCATCAGATGAGCCGGCTCAGACAGGTCCTCTTTCATAAGGCTGTGGAGGTCGGGCGAAAATATGTGCAACTGAAATATGTGGAGAAAAAGCCCGTCGGCCTGCTCGGTCTGCAATACAGGCTTTTTGACCGCCTGGTCTTCAGCAAGGTGCGGGAGCGCTTCGGCGGCCGGTTGCAGTATTTCATCTGCGGCGGTGCTCCACTCGACAAGACCATCAACGAATTCATGTGGATCATCGGCCTGCCGGTTTACACCGGGTATGGGTTGACGGAAACCAGCCCCGCCGTCTGCCTGACAAGCTATGATGAGGTCCGTTTCGATTCGGTGGGCAAGGCCTTCGAGCAGACACAACTGAAGCTGGCTGAAGACGGTGAGCTGCTGATTAAAGGGCCCCAGGTGATGAAAGGCTACTATCATAATCAGAAGGCAACGGATGAGACCTTCGAGAACGGTTGGCTGTTGACCGGCGATATCGCCAGGATCGACGACGAGGGGTTTGTCTATATTGTCGACCGGAAAAAGGAGATCATCGTCACCTCCGGCGGCAAGAACATCGCCCCGCAGCCGCTCGAGAATGAACTGCGGCTCGATAAGTATATCTCCCAGGCCATGGTCTTCGGTGACCGAAAACCCTACCTGGTGGCGCTTCTGACCCCGAATGTCGAACGCCTGGTCGATCTCGGACGCGACGAGAAACTGAACTATATCGATATGGAGGAGCTGGTAAACAACAAACGGATCCAGGAGATTTACGCTGACAGGATCAAAGAGCTCAACAAGACGCTCCCTCCGTATGAGACCATCAAGAAATTCGTCCTTCTTCCCCGTGACTTTTCCATCGAGGGAGGGGAGTTGACCCCGACCCTGAAACTGAAACGGAAGAAAATATTCACTATGTACCAGGAAAAGATCGAACAACTTTATACGCCAAACGGCATGGGTGCAAGCAACCATCCGCAATCCACAAATGGAGAAAAAAAATGAGGCAGATTAATCGAGTAGCTGTCCTTGGCGCCGGGGTGATGGGTGCGACCATCGCCGCTCATCTGGCCAATGCGGGCCTGGAAGTCCTCTTACTTGATATTGTTCCCCGCGAACCGGACGCGCAGGAAAAGGAAAAAGGACTGACCCTGGAGAGTCCGCTTGTCCGTAACCGTATCGCCAGGATCGGCCTTGAGGGGCTTGCCAGGATGAAACCCGCGCCCTTTTATCTGAACAATTACGCAGCCCAGATCCAGGTCGGCAACTTCGATGACGATCTGGTCAAACTGAAGGAATGCGACTGGATCATCGAGGTCATAATCGAGCTGATGCCGATCAAGAAGGGGTTGTTCCAGAAGATTGTCCCGAACCTGAAACCGGGCGCGATCCTGTCGACGAACACCAGCGGCCTGTCGGTAAACGAGATGGCCGAGGTCCTGCCCGTCGAGGTGCGCCGGAATTTCCTGGTCACCCATTTCTTTAATCCGCCGCGCTATATGCGCTTAATGGAACTGGTCGCCTGCCAGGAGACCGATCCGGCCGTTATCACCGGCATGGCCGATTTCATCAGCCGCAGGCTCGGCAAAGGCATCGTCTACGCCAAGGACACGCCGAACTTCATCGGCAACCGCATCGGCGTCTATGCAATTTATAAGGGCATCCAGCATATGACCGAGATGGGGATGACCGTGGAGGAGGTGGACAGTGTTGCCGGTCCCGCCACCGCCCGGCCGAAGAGCGGGGCCTTCCGCACCGCCGATATCGTCGGACTCGATACCCTGGCCCATGTCGGCACCAACTCCTACGACCTGCTGCCGAACGACGAGGAGCGGGAGGTCTTCAAGATTCCGGGCTTTATGGCCGGGATGATCGAGGGTGGGCTGCTCGGTAACAAGACGAAAAAGGGCTTTTTCAAAAAAGACAAGACCGGCGGCAAGAGCGAGATTTTTTATTATGACTGGCAGACCTGCGACTATAAACCAGCGGCAAAGCCGAAATTTCCCTCCGTGCAGGCAGTCAAGCAGATAGACGATCCGGGCCTTCGGGTGAAGATGGTCGTGGCCGGCAATGATAAAGGCGCCGAGTTTGCCTGGAAATCCATCCGTGACACCTTGATCTATGCCGTCAACAGGATCCCGGAGATTGCCGATGATGTGGTCAATATCGACAATGCGATGAAATGGGGATTCAACTGGGAGATCGGTCCCTTCGAGATGTTGGATGCGATCGGGGTCGGCTCCTTTGTGAAGCGGGCCGAGAAGGACGGCGTCACGGTGCCGGAGGCCTTGAAAAAGGTCGAGTCCTTCTATCGCTTCAATGAAAAGGGCGGCAAGGAATACTATGATCTGCAGAAGGGTACCTACAGCCCGGTGCCGGTGAAGGAAGGCGAGATCAGACTGGAGATCCTGAAGAGGGCCGGCAAAATAGTGGAGAAGAACGCCAATTGTTCGGTCATCGATCTTGGCGACGGTGTCTTCGGCTTCGAGTTCCATTCCAAGATGAATGCGATCAGCGGCGATATCCTGACCATGACCCACAAGGCCGTCAAACGAGCGGAAGAAGAGGGCGTGGGCCTCGTGATCGGCAACCGGGGTGCGAATTTCTCGGTCGGCGCCAACCTGATGATGCTGGCAGTGGCCCTGGCCGAAGGGGCGTACGAGGACATTGACATGGTGATCCGTTCCTTCCAGAAGGCGACCATGGCGGTCAAATATGCGAAGGTGCCGGTGGTGGCCGCCCCGTTCAATATGACGCTGGGCGGCGGCTGCGAATTCTGTCTGCATGCCGATGCGATCAATGCCTCCTCTGAAACCTATATGGGACTGGTCGAGATCGGGGTCGGCCTGTTGCCGGCCGGCGGCGGCACCAAGGAGATGTGCCTGCGGGCGGTCGAGCTGGCGCAGCAGTATAAAACCGATGTCTCCCCCTTTATCTTTAAGAATTTCGAGCAGATTGCAATGGCGAAGGTCTCGATGGGGGCAGCCGAATTGCCGGGTATGGGCTATATGCGCCGTGGAGACTCCATCAGCATGGATATCGATCAGCTGATCTATGACGCGAAGCAGAAGGTCCTGGGACTGGCCGTCAACTACCGTCCGGCCCGGCCGGTCGAGAACATCCCGGCGCCTGGTCGCAGTATCGCAGCCTCCATCAGGAGCCAGCTCTGGAACATGAAAATGGGTAATTTTGTGACCGAATATGAGGCCGAGATGGGCGCGCTCATCGCCCAGGTCCTCTGCGGCGGTGATGTCAATGCCGGGACGCCGATCTCGGAGAATTATCTGCTGCAGCTCGAACGCGAGGCCTTCCTGAAGCTCTGCGGAAATAAAAAGACCGCCGAGCGTATCCAGCACATGCTGAAGAAGGGCAAGCCGCTGCGCAACTAACCCGTTTAATGATACCTCTCAGGAGAACAGATATGAAAACAGCGTATATTCTGGCATCATACCGCACCCCGGGATGCCGGGCAAGCAAAGGGAAATTGAAAGATGTGCGTCCCGACGATCTGGCCGCTATCGTGATGAAGGGACTGATCGAACGCACCGGCGTCGACCCGAACATGATCGAGGACGTCTACCTCGGCTGCTCCTTCCCCGAGGGCGAGCAGGGGATGAACATGGGGCGGGTGGCAGCAATGAAGGCCGGATTCCCCTACCATGTTCCGGGACTGACGGTCAACCGCTTCTGCTCGTCGGGCATCCAGAGCATCGCGATGGCGGCGGAGCGGGTCATGGCGGGTTTTGCCGACTGTATTGTCGCAGGCGGCGCCGAATCCATGTCCTGTGTGCCGATGGGTGGTAACAAATACAGTGCGAATCCCGGCCTTGCGGTCGACTGGCCCGAGGCCTACTCCTCGATGGGCGTTACTGCCGAGCTGGTCGCAGAACAGTATGGCCTTGACCGTCTGACTCTGGACACCTTCGCCGCAGCCAGTCATGCGAAGGCTGCGGCAGCAATCGAGGCCGGGCGTTTTGCTGACGAGACCATCCCGGTGGAAATCGAGAAGACGGCCATTGTGAACGGCAAGATCAAACGGACCAAAGAGATGGTAACCGTCGACGATGGTGTCCGCCCCGGCACAACCTTAGAGAGTCTGGCCAAACTTCGACCCGTGTTCAAGGTGAACGGGCCGGTCACCGCCGGCAACTCGTCGCAGATGACCGACGGCGCGGCGGCGTCCCTGGTAGTCTCCGAGGACTTCCTGAAACGGATCGGCAAGGATCCTGTAGCCCGCTTTGTTGCCTTTGCGGTGAGGGGTGTACCTCCGGAGGTTATGGGCATTGGACCGATCGCGGCCATCCCCATGGCCCTGAAGATGGCCGGACTGTCGCAGCAGGATATCGACCTGATCGAGCTGAACGAGGCCTTCGCCTCCCAGGCCCTGGCCGTGATTCAAAAGCTTGGCCTGAACCCTGAGATCATCAACGTCAACGGTGGTGCCATTGCCCTTGGCCACCCGCTGGGATGTACCGGGGCGAAACTGACGGCAACCCTGTTGCATGAGATGGGACGGCGCAAGTCACGTTACGGTATAGTTTCCATGTGCATCGGCGGCGGCATGGGTGCTGCGGGCATCTACGAGCGGCTGTAACTATTAATTAATTATCCAATAAGGTGACAATAATGGCTGAGACACTATTAAAAGGTGGCGAATACCTGATCAAAGAGGTGAGTTGTGCGGATGTGTTTATCCCCGAGGAATTCACCGACGAACAAAAACAGATTGCCGAGACCACCGAACAGTTTATTCAAAACGAGATTGTTCCGCAGATCGACGAAATCGAAAAGCAGAATTTCGACCTGGTCGTCGAGGGGATGCGCAAATGCGGCGAACTGGGATTGTTGATGATCGATGCCCCGGAGGAATATGGCGGACTCGAACTTGATAAAGCTACATCGATGCTGGTCGGCGAAAAGATTTCCTGCGGCGGTTCGTTTTCAGTGGCCTACTCGGCCCACTCCGGCATCGGCACGCTGCCGCTGGTCTATTACGGCACTCCGGCGCAGAAAGAGAAATATCTGGGCAGGATTATCTCCGGAGAGTGGTGTGCCGCCTATTGTCTGACCGAGCCCGGTTCCGGCAGCGACGCCCTCGGCGCCCAGGCGACCGCGGTGCTGTCGCCCGACGGCAAACACTATATCCTGAACGGCACCAAGCAGTTCATTACCAACGGCGGTTTTGCCCAGCTTTACACCATCTTTGCCAAGATCGATAAGCAGCACTTCACCGCCTTCCTGGTGGAGAGGGATTTCGAAGGGCTCATTATCGGCCCCGAGGAGAAAAAGCTCGGGATTAAAGGTTCCTCCACGACCCAGATCATTCTCGATAACTGCAAGGTTCCGGTGGAAAACCTGCTGGGCGAGATCGGCAAGGGCCACAAGATCGCCTTCAATGTGCTCAACATCGGCCGTTTTAAGTTGGGTGCGGGCGTCACCGGTGCGGCCAAGATGGCCATGGTCGAAGGGATTAAATATGCAAACGTCCGCAAACAGTTCAACCAGCCGATTGCCAGCTTCGGCGCGATCCAGGAGAAGATCGCCAATATGACCGCCGAGATCTACGCCTCGGAGTCGCTCGTGTATCGGCTGGCGGGACTTCTCGACACCAAGCTTGCCACCATCGACAAGTCCGTCGATAACTACTACGAGGAATATTTAAAAGGTATCGAGGAATACGCTCCGGAATGTGCGATTGCCAAAGTCTTCTGCAGCGAGGTCCTGGCCATGACCGTCGACGAGGTCGTCCAGATCCATGGCGGCTACGGCTTTGTCAGCGATTATCCGGCCGAGCGTTACTACCGTGACGAGCGCATCAACCGGATCTTTGAAGGGACCAACGAGATCAACCGTCTCCTGATTCCGGGGATGATCCTCAGAAAGGCGATGAAGGGCGAGCTGCCCCTGCAGTCTGAGGCAATGAAGGCTTTCGAATCGCTGATGACCCCGAGCTTCGAGGAGATCGACGACAGCGTCCCGTTTGCAGCCGAAAAGGTCCTGATCAAGAACCTGAAGACCCTCTTCCTGATCCTGGCCGGAACGGGCGTGCAGAAATATATGGATAAGCTGGCTGACGAGCAGGAGATCCTGATGGCCGCGGCCGACCTGGCTATCCAGATCTTTGCGCTCGAAAGCGCGGTGCTTCGTGCCGAGAAGGCGAGCCCTGCCGCTACTGCCCGGAAACAGGAATTGTATAAAGCCGCCGTCAAGGTTTTTGCTTTTACCGCCTCCGAGGCCGCAGGCTCAGCCGCGAGAAGAGGCGCCTTCTATATCGAAGAGGGTGACACCCTGACCATGATTCTCTCCGGTGTCCGGCGTTTTGCTAAGTACGACGCCACCGGATTGCTGCAAGCCAAACGGACCCTGGCCAGGGCCGCCATCGAAGAAGAAAAGTACCTGTTCTGATTCGCGAAGGGACTCCCCGGCTGTCTGCCGGGGATTTCCAATCCTCTTTTCAGGCTGACAGTACACAACATGCCTATGACGATCAAGCAGCATACCATCGACACCCCGTATATGGTTGGGCCTGTCCACTGTTACACGGTTAAAATAAAAGGAGAACTCGTTCTTTTTGACACCGGGCCGCCGACTGACAAGGCCCGGAGGTATCTGCGGGAGCATGTTGATTTGAGAAGTCTGCAGCATGTGATCATCACCCATTGCCATATCGATCACTACGGGCTCGCCTCCTGGCTGGAAAAAGAAACGGAAGCGACTGTCTATCTCCCCTATCGGGATGCGCTGAAGATTACCCGGCATGATACACAGATAGAGGAAATGCACCGATTCCTGCAGGGGGTCGGTTTTGGTGAGGACTATCTTGCAGAGCTGGGCCGGATCTTTGACAGCGGTGTTCTTTTTCCGCCTTTGCCGGAGAGTTTCCGCATCATTGAAAATGATCTCCCGCTCCATTTGGGGATAAACTATCTGAGCTGTCCCGGCCACTCCCAAAGTGACCTTATCCTGATCGGCGAGGACTGGGCTGTCTCCGGCGATGTTCTGCTCCGGGGGATCTTCCAGTCGCCGCTTTTGGATATCGATCTGGAAACGGGAGAGCGGTTCCGCAACTACGATGTGTATTGCGATACCCTGATCAAACTGGCAATGCTCCGCCGGAAGCGGGTTATGCCCGGCCACAGGGAGAGGATCGAGAGCGTTGATGCGACTATTATTTTTTACATTACCAAGATGCTGGAGCGGGTGGCACAGCTCAGGCCCTATGCGGATGATGCAAATATTGCCCGGATCATTGACAGGATGTTCGGCAAAATTCTGAGTGAACCCTTTCATATCTTTCTGAAGACCTCTGAAATACTTTTTATGAAGGATTTTCTTGAGCAACCGGATAGACTTCTGGATTCTCTTGTAACCATCGGCCTGTATGATGCCGTGAGCGCCCGATTTCAGGATGCGATCAGCCACTGAGGAGGAAATTATCATGATGGATCCGCTTTTCGAACCGATCTCGATCGGCTCTCTGCGCATTGAAAACCGGATATTCATGCCGGCCATGCACCTGAATATGTGCCGTAATTTCATGGTCACCGACCGGTTGGTCGATTTTTACCGGGAACGGGCAAAAGGCGGGGCCGGCCTTATCAGTGTCGGCTATGCAACCGTTGACGAGCTGTCCGGCAACGTCGGTAATATCGGCGCCCATGATGATACATTCATCCCTGGTCTAACCACCCTGGCGCAGGCCATCCGCACCGGCGGCGCCAGGTCTGCGGTGCAGTTGAACCATGCGGGACGCTATAATTACTCCTTCCTGCTGGGCGGGAAAAAGCCGATTGCCCCTTCGGCTATTGCCTCCAGGATGACAAGGGAGACCCCGCGGGAGATGGGACCGGAAGATATTAAAGCCGTGATCGGCCGTTTTGCCGATGCCGCCGGACGGGTCAAAACGGCTGGATTTGATATGGTCGAGATCCTGGCCGGCACCGGCTATCTGATCAGTGAATTCCTGTCACCCCTGACCAACCGGCGGCAGGATCAGTATGGCGGCTCACTTGATGGCAGGATGCGATTCGGTCTTGAGGTGATTGCCGCTGTCCGAAAACAAATCGGTGCCGGTTTCCCGCTCCTGGTGCGGATCAACGGCAACGATTTCATGCCGGGAGGCATCGGCCGCAAGGATCTGCAGACCTTTGCAGTGGCGCTGGTGGAGGCCGGTGTCAATGCCCTCTGTATCAATGTCGGCTGGCATGAGGCCCAGATCCCGCAGATTGTCTCCCAGGTACCGCGCGGGGTCTTTGCCTATATGGCCCGGGCCATCAAACGCCTCGTTCCGGTGCCTGTCATCGCCAGCCATCGGATCAATGATCCGCAGACGGCACGGCGCCTGCTGCAGGAGGGATACTGCGATATGGTGGCGATGGGCCGGGCGCTGATTGCCGATCCTTTGCTGCCGCAAAAGGTCAAAACAGGACAGGAAGGCTCCATCGTCCACTGTGTGGCCTGCGGTCAGGGTTGTTTCGACAACCTGTTCAAGATGAAATCCGTAGAATGTCTGTGCAACCCGCGAGCCGGCCATGAGGCAGAAAACCAGGTGGAACAGATCACGCAGCCCAGAAGGGTGATGGTGGTCGGCGGCGGTCCGGCGGGGATGAGCGCAGCACTTGCTGCGGCCGAAAAGGGCCATCATGTCAGCCTGCACGAGCGGGGAATAAGGTTGGGCGGCCAACTGCATCTGGCCGGCGCCCCTCCGGGCCGGGGAGAATTCCTGATCCTGGCCGGGGATCTCGGGCGGCAGCTGGTCCAAAAGGGAATCAAGGTGACATTGAGCTCCGAGGTGGACGGCGAGATGCTGGCTGCCGAGCGGCCCGATGCCCTGATCCTGGCGACCGGCGGGCAACCGGTCCGGCCGCCTATCCCAGGCGTTGAGCTTGACCATGTGGTGCAGGCCTGGGATATCCTGGCCGGTGATCGGTATGCGGGGGAACGGGTGGTGGTGATCGGCGGCGGCGCGGTCGGCGTCGAGGTTGCACTGTTTCTGGCCGAACAGGGGACACTGTCCGGGGAAGAACTGAAATTCCTGCTGGTGAACGGCGCCGAGACGACAGAAGAGCTGTATCGTCTGGCAACTGCCGGGAGCAAAAAAATCACGCTTATCGAGATGCTGGACAAGCTGGGAGGCAATTTCGGCAAATCCACCCGCTGGGGGATGCTCCAGGATGTGGAACGTTTCGGGATTACAACCCGGCTGGAGGCGAAGGTCCTGGTAATCACCCCCGATGCGGTCAGGATCGAGAGGGCGGGACAGATCGAAGAAGTGGCCGCCGACACCGTGGTGCTGGCCGTCGGCACCACAGCCTATAATCCGCTGCAGAAGGCTGCCTCCGAGCTCGGCATCCACTGCCGGGTTGTCGGTGACGCGGAGCGTCCGGCCACAGCCTTCGAGGCGACCCATAGTGGTTTCAAGGCCGGACGGAGCATCGTATGACCGGCTTCGACCTGCTGCCTAAACTGATTGTCAAAGCCCGACATTCCAAAGGCTGGCTCCGGATTCTGAACTTCATGATGGGCCGGATCATTCCGTTTAACCGGCCGCACGGTTTCCGGATAATCGAACTGGGCGAGGAGCGTGTCGCGACCTGCGCCTCCTACCGACGATCCAACCATAACCACATCCGGGGCATCCATGCCTGTGCGATTGCGACGGTGGCGGAATTTTCGGCAGGGCTTCTACTGCTCTCCCGCCTTGATCCGGCCCGCTATCGGTTGATCATGTCGAATCTGGAGGTTGAATATATGTACCAGGCCAAGCTGGACATCATAGCCGAAACCGGTCTCAGTCACACTGTCTTGCAGGAAAAGGTAGTTCAACCCCTGAAGACCCAAGAGGCGTGCTCGATAGTGATGGAGACCCAGGTCAGCGACAAGGCCGGGAACAAGGTCGCCTGTGCCCATACCACCTGGCAGATCAAGCGCTGGGATAAAGTCCGGACCAGAATCAAATAACCCTTTCACTCTCCAGGGAGATCCACATGTTCCTTTTTAATCCCCGAAAATATGAACGTGAGCATGCGGACTCCCGTTCGCGTGAGCTGGTCGAAAAGACCATCGCCTTTTTTGAAAAAAAGGGCCTGCAGAAGATTAAAGAAGACGATCAGTCCAAGGTCTGGTACCAGGATTTTCTTGACTTCATCAAGGAAGAGCAGGTTTTCGCCAGCCTTCTGACTCCTGCCGCCTATGGCAATGGGGACTGCCGCTGGGACATGTGGCGGCTCAGTGAATTCAACGAGGTGCTGGCCTTTTACGGCCTCTGTTACTGGTATGCCTGGCAGGTAACGATCTTAGGCCTCGGTCCGATATGGATGGGTGACAACGAGGCGGCTAAAAAACGGACCGCAGCCCTCTTGCGTGCGGGCGGGATCTTTGCCTTCGGCCTCTCCGAGAGGACCCATGGGGCCGATCTTTATTCCACCGAGATGACCCTTATCCCGCAGCCGGACGGCACCTGGCTGGCCCGAGGCTCCAAATACTATATCGGCAACGGCAACTGCGCGGCACTGGTCTCGACCTTCGGCAAGCTGGCCGACAGCGGCGACTACGTCTTTTTTACGGTCAAGACCGATCACCCGAACTACGAGTGCGTAAAGAAAATCGATACCTCCGGGGTCCGGCAGGCCTATGTGGCCGAATTTGTGCTGCATGACTATCCGATTACCGCGGCTGATATCTTGTCGCGCGGCAAGCCGGCCTGGAACTCGTCGCTCAATACCATCAATATCGGCAAATTCGAACTGGGTTGCGCCTCGATCGGCATTGCCACCCACGCCCTGTACGAGGCCCTGAATCATGCCGCGGCACGGATTCTTTACGGTCGGGCGGTGACGGATTTTCCGCATGTGAAGAAACTCTTCACCGAATCATATGCCCGGCTGACCGCGATGAGGCTGGTTGCCTGGCGGGCCGCCGACTACCTGCGTTCCGCCTCCGACGACGACCGGCGCTATCTGCTCTACAACCCGATCGTCAAGATGAAGGTCACCGGCCAGGGGGAAAAGGTGATCGGCCTCTTGCATGAGGTGATCGCCGCCAAGGGCTATGAGCAGGACACCTATTTCGAGATGGCGCTCCGCGATATCGGCATGCTGCCGAAGCTGGAAGGCACCGAGCATGTCAATATGGCGCTCATCGTCAAGTTCGTGAAGAATTACTTTTTCGGTCCGGTCGATTATCCCGAAATCCCCAGGCGTTGCGAGGCGGGCGACGACGGCTACCTGTTTCGCCAGCTGACCGGCGGGCTGTCTTCGGTGCGGTTCCCCGATTACCGTCTGGCCTATAAGGGCAACACGCTGGCAAACGTTGCGATCTTCCGCGAGCAGGTCGAGCTGTTCCGCTCGCTTCTGGCAAAAGCACCTCCCGGCAAGGCACAGGCTGAGGATATCGATTATATGCTGGCTGCAGGCGAACTCTTTACCCTGATCGTCTATGCCCAGCTGATCCTAGAAAACGCCCGTATCTATAAAACCCAGGACGAGCTTCTTGAGCAGATCTTCGCCTTCCTGGTCCGGGATTTTTCCGGATTTGCGTTACGGATGATCTTGAGTTACGAAAACTCCAGTGCCCAGGAGGAGATTTTCCGGGCCATGATCCGAAAACCGGCCATGGACACTGCGAGTTTCACCTGGGTCTGGGGCGCTGTCTATGCGCTGAGAGATCAGTATGTTATGAATGAATAAGGGAGAATAGAGGGCGGAAATGGGACATCATCTGGACGGCAAAAACACGCTTGTGCCCCTGATCGACCGGTTGAATAAATATCCAATCGGTCTCTTCGATAACGACAAGCTGCGGCGGATCCTGGAGCTGCTCTTTTCCGAAAAAGAGGCCTTTGTCGCCTCCCGTTTTCCACTGGAGGAGGCGACCCTGCCGGAGCTGTGCCGGCAGACCGGTCTGACAGCGGAGAGTCTGTTGCCGATCCTGGAGCAGATGGCCGACAAAGGGCTGGTCATGGACCTGCCCTATAACGACATGACCTATTATCTGCTGATGCCGGGCCTGATCGGATTCTTCGAGTTCACCTTCATGAAGCAGCGCGCCGACCTGCCGGTAGAGGAACTGGCCCGGCTGATGACCGAATATCTCTACGACGATCCGGAACAGGGCCAGGGCAGGGAATTTTTCGGCTCCAAAACGCCCCTGACCCGGTCTCTGACCTATGAGGAGCATATCCCGGTCAGCTCGGTGATCACCTCCTACGAGAGCGCCCGCGAAATCATCCGCCAGGCGGATTTCGGGGCGGTCGGCATGTGTTACTGTCGGCATAAAAAAGAGCACCTGAACGACAATTGCAAAAAAGGGGCTCCCACCAAGGGGATTTGCATTTCATTGGGGACTGCCGCCAAGTTCATGGCTAGGCGGGGCTTTGCCGAACAGCGCTCCACCGAGGAGCTGCTGGCGGTGATCGACCGGGCCCGCGGACTGCACCTGACCCATATCACCGATAATATCCGTCATAAGCCGTCGTTTATCTGTAACTGCTGTTCCTGCTGCTGTGAATTGCTGGGCGGCATCCGCCAGGGCTTTATTAACGGAGTGGCCAAGGCCGCTTTTATGGTCAAGGTTGACCAGGAGACCTGCGTCGGCTGCGGCCTCTGCGCCAAGGCCTGCAATATCGCGGCCCTTGGCACGGAAATGATCGACGGCAATAAAAAAAGCAGTCTTACCATCCGGGAGGACATGTGCCTCGGCTGCGGCGCCTGTATTGGCACCTGCCCCACCAGCTCCCTCTCCCTGACTTCAGTCGTACGCCCCCGGCCGCCGGAGAAGAAAAAGGACCTCTTTATCAAGATCCTGAAGGAAAAGAAGCGCTTCACTCCGTTCCTGATCAGCGGTATCAGGAAAAAGATCCGCCGGGCCTTCGGGTATTAAAAAGAGGACTGCCGGACGCTCAGCGGTTTGCTCCTGCCGTGGATTGCCTCTGCAGACCAGAGGGAACAAAAAAAGGCAGGGTCAATGGACCCTGCCTTGGTGTACTGCTCTTGCAAAGACTATTTGGACAGCTTCTTCCGTCCCAGTCGAGCCAGGCCAATTAAGCCGGTACCAAAAAGGAGCATGGTGGCCGGTTCGGGGACTTGACCGGCGGCATTTCCGGAGCCGCCAGGAGAAGTGGGGCCAAATTCGTAGGTCAAAACCTCTTTGTCCAGATAGAAAGATCCATCATGAACTTTAACTATCACAGAGAGAGATCCATCCTGCAGGTAGGAGGCAATCGATAAAAGGTCAAAAGGTGCTGCGCCTGGTCCTGAATTGTTGGGTACCTCTTTAGTACCTTGAAAACTTAAATCTAAATCGAAATCATATTTCTCATTAGCATTCCCATTATCATTGTTGTCATATGTATAAATTTCTAAGTGAGCAGAAGTTACAGTATTAACTCCAACGGTAAAAGGCGGGGTACCAGTAACAATATTAAACGTATGTTCTTGACTAGTTTTATTATTGCTGCCACCCATCAAAATATCGTCCGGGTCCCATTTAATTTGATACGCACTTGCTACCCCAGCCATGCCCATCATCAGCAACCCTGTTGCCAATCCTGCTAAAAATTTCTTTTTCATTTCTTCCTTCTTACGTTCGATTATTGTCAATTTTTGCCAATTGGAATTGTATTTTTTATTATAAGCGGCGCTCCACTGCCATCTAATCGCATCTGCACCCTGCGCAAACATTATGCAAACGCCATGCCTTGTTTGAAAAAAAATCTCAACATATTATAATAAAAGGATATTGTTTCAACAACCATAACCTCCAATAGATGTCCGATTCATTTTTCCGGAATACTCTTCCGGAAATGCGGAATAGCTTGTTCTGCTCTCCTTTTTTGAAGTGAAAGTGGCAAGCGAAACGACTCTATCTATATAGATATATACCATTTTTCCAGAATTACTTTTAATTCGCCCTCTGCCGCTCCTTTTTCCCGCCTCTGATAACACAGAAGACTCCCAGCGGGTACGCTTCTCCCTTATTTCTCCTGGGTCTCGCCCCGCCAGTCTGCAGGGAGCGGTTTGGCGGTGGGCAATGGATGCTTATCGGTTCGAGAAACAGGAATTTTCGAACAGCCCCGTCTTCACCGCAGAACTTGCCCTGCCTCCCGAGAAAGACCTCTTTGTCAAGATCCTGAAGGAGAAGAAGCGTTTTACCCCGTATCTCGTCAGCGGTCTCAAAAAAAAGATCCGCCGGATTTTCGGTGCATTAAGCTGAGTTTTGTTTAGAGCCATTTTCTCCTTCTATTTTTTCTCCATTGTCCTTTCCCGCAAGTTATGTATAATAACCGGAGTATGAACAGCCCATCAGCTGGATTTTTATGATGAGGGACAGCCCCAGCATGTTCCACTATTGGAATGCTCGGATTTAAAAAAGCGAGATCGTCGGTCGAAGTATTTGTAATTGCAATGATTGATGCGAATATGGGCACGGTGGTTGAGTTGTTTCAAACAAGCAAACGATTTGCCACGAATAAAAACGAATTTTCATTTGGTTACATCAACCCGGAAAGTTGAGTTTAAAATAAATCGATTAACTCCGCCTCGCTTTTTTCCTCTAGAACTTGCTGAAGTTTGCCGGTTACCCCTTATAAGTGGCAAGATGTTAGCATCATGATCATAGCATGTTGCTAACCGGGAATCATTTATAATATCGCTACAACTATTTAACATCAAAAGAAATTAGGTTGATGGTTGCAGTACACCATATGAATTGTTGCTGCGGTCCGATATGTAATTTGGATTACTTCAGACAGTATGGCAGGACATCGAAAAGAGCTGAACTCGATTGTTTCTAAAAGGAGTATCCCATGCCGATTTGGTTTAAAGTCGTAAAAAAGTCGGAAGACATCGCAAAGGTATGCCGATTGCGTCACAAGGTCTTTGTTCAGCAGGAACATCGGCTCGAGTCTGCTACCGATTATATAGTCGATTTATATGATGCCTTGAACGAAACCATCAATATTCTGGCATTCGATGGAGATAAGCCCGTCGGAACCATTCGAGCGGTGATGCATAATCCGGTGGGCTTACCGGCGTTGGATCATTATGATTTTGGTCCCTATATCAGCAAATTCGACAGTCACTGTTCTTGTTTCGGCTGGCTGTGTGTTTTACAGGAATACAAGAATTACCCTTCCCTTCTCTTCGGCCTATTTAAAATGGCGGTGAGCGAATTGCGAAAAAAGGGCCAGCGGCATATTATCGCCACGGTCCACCCGCCGTTGCTGAGCTTATTGAAGCGTTCTTTCAACGCCAAGCGCGTGGGCGAAAATTTTAAGTCCGGAGAGTTGAAGGTTCCGATGGCCCCGGCATACATCGATACAGACAATTTCCCTCCCCGTACGCGAGAAGTCTTTCACGACCCTGAAAGAAGTATTTTTCATGATTCCAATATTCGCCGAATCTATCACGAGGGGGAACCCATTATAAAAAAAGGGGAATTAGGTGAGGAGGCCTTCTTGATCATGCGGGGCTCCGTGCGCTCACTGCCTGAAGATGGAAATGGGAATTCAATTATTCCCGGACCGGATGATTTTGATCCTCTAGGTCCGAAAGATCTGCTTTTCCATCAAGGGGAGGTCTTTGGCGAATTGTCCTTGCTTGACCAAGGGGAGCGCACCACGACCATTGTCCCTTACTCCAAAGAGGTGGATGTGATGGTTTGGAATAAGGACGAATTTCTGAATCAGATGGCAACCTGTAGGGAAACGGCGCTCGACATAAGTAAATTTCTCGGCAAACGGCTGCGCAACCAGATTAATCCCAAAGGCAGTCTCATAGCCGATATCCTGCCCATTCTTACCAGGATTATGCACGATGCATCCAATGAGGGGAAAAACGATATGGACTTGATCTGGCTGGCTCGTCAATGCGGGGTCTGGCCCAAAATCCTGAAAGATCAGATGGTCTTGTGGCAGCGCGATGGCCTGGTCGCCCATACAGAAGGCCGTATCGCTGTCCTGAAACCCAAACGATTACGCAGCGTGATCGCCAAAGCGGGGGAGCAATCCGGGAACGCCTAGCAGATGCAACTAATTTTGCTAACGATGAAAATGATACCTGGCATTATCAACAATCAGAACTTCGGATGATACTTTTTATCCAGACCTAACAATAAAAAATCAAGCAGATCCGGGTGGTGTTCCTTCATATGTTTTTCTATCCGTTCCCAGGAGGTGGCATAAGGGATCCTTTTCCCATGGTATTCCACGGGATCACCCACTTGGGAAAATACAAATCCGAATTTGTACAGGGCGTGGAAGAGCTTGGCCTCTGTGATCATATACATGTGGCTGAGCCCCATCTCCTTGCATTTGAGATAAACCCCTTTATATAATCCAAGGGTAATAACCGGCTTCTGGCGTTTTTCCTTAAACGCTTGATCTTTTGTTTTTACATCGGAAACCCCGCCCTGAGATTGGGGAATATAGGACTCCACACCATACATCCCGTCTTCAGGCCGCCTTCGAAGCTTCTTTGAGACGGCAAGCCGGGAGACTTCAGTAATGAACCGTGGTTCTGGTTTGTCGTGAAAACCCGTGATTCTGGAGGCGTGTTCCACCGGGAATCCTTTTGGGGAGTCGAGGATCATCCTGACGGTTCCGATGACATCATCTTCTTCGTTCAAAGCGGCAAAGTGGACAGAGTGCTGATCATATTTATCTTTTTCGAACTTGTCCGGGAAATCATCCGGGTTTTCAAATCCGAACTCAAGGGCATACACTTCATACCGCAAACGGAAAATTTCTTTTTTCAGATCTTCCGAATCAGCCTGCATGAATTGGAAATTTCCGTATCTAAACATTATGTATCCCCGGTGATGCGGGTTGGAGTAGATAATACCATCAAGTTGAGGTACTTCCAGGTATATTTTCAATCCATGCCAAAGTCAAGTAAAAAAGCTTGTTGCAAAAAGGGGCGGCCGCATCTAAGATCTTAACAAGGTGAAGTATTTTGCCTTCAGTGATCTGCCTTGGGGGCAATTCAGACTAAAAAAGGAGTATCCCATGGATCTGGCACCGTTGTTCAAAAAGCTTGAGGATTATGGAATATTTTCTGAAAAAGAATACAGGGAACAAGCGTTTTCTCGAAATATCGGACTCTTCACCCCAAAAGAGCAGGAGAGGATTGCAGGAGCACGTGTCGGTATCCCTGGAATGGGAGGCGTCGGTGGCGTCCATTTTATGACCATGGTCCGTACCGGCGTGGGCAATTTCCATATTTCGGATTTTGATGTATATGAACCGGTCAATGTCAATCGGCAGTTCGGGGCCAGGGTGCCGGATTTCGGCCGTCCGAAAATGGAAGTGATGAAAGAGCAGGCCCTGAGCGTCAATCCCTATCTCAACATAAAAGAGTTTCCCCAGGGAATCGATAAAAATACTGTTGATCAATTTCTCGAAGGCCTGGACGTAGTGCTCGACTCCCTTGATTTTTTCGCCTTTGATGCCAGACGCCTGCTTTTCACAAGGGCCAGGGAGAAGGGTGTTCATGTGATCACTGCAGGACCTCTGGGGTTCAGTTCCGCCATGCTGATCTTCGCGCCTGACAAAGGCATGGGATTTGATGACTATTTCAACATTATCGATGGGATGAAACCGGAAGACCACTACCTTTTCTTTGCCCTTGGCCTGGCTCCCAAACGTCTTCAGTTCCAGTATATGGATACGTCCAAGGTAAGTTTCAAATCCAGGAAAGGCCCTTCCTTGAATTTGGCCTGCCAACTGTGTTCCGCTATGGCAGGGACAGAGGCGGTACGGATTATCCTCAAAAGGAAGGGACTTAAGCCTGTACCGTATTATTTTCAACTTGACCCCTTTGTCCAGAAATATTATAGAAAAAAGCTCTACAAGGGGAATAAAAATCCTATCCAGCAGATCAAAATTTGGTTGGCAAGAAAGATGATTGGCAAAAATGAAGTGATACTTCCCCCTTCGACCCTTGTAAAACCACCGGGAAAGAGTATGGAAATTCAGGCAGGCAAAAAACTGCTGACCCTGTCGGCACGGGAGTATGTTCTGGGGAAGGGTATTCTTGCCCCTTCCGCCGATAATTGCCAGCCTTATATTTTCTCATGGCAAGAAGGCGATTTGGTAATTGAAAGCGACCCTGCAAGAACCCATTTTTTTTATGACGTCAACCAGGAATCAACGCTGATCACCTTCGGAGCGGTCGTCGAAAATATCGCCATTGCCGCCGGTGATATTGGCCTGGAAGCGCTGCCTGACAAAGTTGTCCTGACGAAAAAAGGGGAAATTTCGTTACGCGTTCAATTCAGAGAAAAAATTGGTGAGCCGGACAGCCTCTCTGCTTTTGTCGATCTTCGGTGCACTAACCGCAAACCTTATGCTCACATGCCCATAGAGTCCGATCTGTTAAAAAAAATGGGCGGGGTTTTCAGCAATGAACCGGATATCGGCATGACCTGGATAGCGAGCCGGGAAGAAAAGAAGGTTTTTCAGGAAATTGTCTATCTTTCCGACCGGGTACTGTTTGAAGAAAAAAGGCTTCATCAAGGGCTGTTCGAGTTTATTCACATGGGAGATGAGCCGTATCCTGCAGATGGAATGAATCTGGGGGTTTTGGAGCTCTCCTGGTTGCAAAAGAAGATATTTCCGCTGTTTTCGCAGTGGAAATACCAGAATCTGCTGAATAAGCTGATGATCAGCCGGGCCATGGCCTTGAATTCCGTCAACCTGTTGAAAAACACACCGGTCTACGGAGTGCTGACCATTGGGGCGCGAAGTCCTCAAGGGTATTTTGAAGCCGGACGGAAGATGGAGCGTTTCTGGATTTTGGCAAATTCCCTTGGTCTGGCGGTTCAGCCGATGGCCGGTTTTGTTTTTTTAGTGAACCATTATTATCATAACAAGGCCCAATATTTTAAGCCGGTTCACCAAAAAATGATTCTCAAGATACAGGTGCTGTTTGCAACTGCGACCGGAGGAGGTGGGGAAGCAGGTAACCCTGTGATGTTTTTTCGCATCGGCTATGCACCGCCCCAAAAAAAACGTACCGGCAGAAGGTCTCTGTTCGACGTTCAGAAACGATCCTGACCAGTGACCCAAAAACCCCTTTGGCCAAAGTTCGGCCAAAGGGGTACCGACCAGTTGCCCGAAGTCGAATGCCGGTCGTTTTGTGTTCTTGTGACTCGTGCCCAACTCACATTAGGAGCCGTTACGAATTAACTTGGTCGTTTCTTCTGATTTCGTTACGGCTCCTAATGCGTTCTAGGGATCTCGCTGGTCATGTTATTTTTTGACAACGGCTTAGCGTTCTTCCCGCGTATGCCACAGGCGTAGCACGTAGATAGTTTCGTTCCGAATCTCATAACGCATTTCATACTGGCCCACGAGTATCCGCCGTACTTCTCTCGGGTCAAACTCGAACAATTTCTCGCCGATGCGTGGATTGGCCAGTAACTGTTCGGGAGCCTTGGCTAGCGATTGCACGGTACGGGTGGCAGCCGCCTTGTTTACTGGAGCCAGGAATTCGTATAACCGAGCCAGGTCGGACAGCCCCTTGTTTGCCCACTTCAATTCCATTAGCGCGGCACCGGCAACGATTCGTCGCCACCGAGGCCGTCAGCCCACGCTTGAACGGCTTGATGGTTAATCACATGGCCTGCATCAACATCCGCTAGAGCCTCACGGGTCAGCCGAGTGCGATCTTCTTCCTGTTCAATCCAGGCCGACAATGCCTGCTTCATAATCCAGCCGCGTGAACGCTCAAGTCGTGCCGCTATCTGGTCTACTTTCTCAGCTAACGGGATAGGCACGTGGGCGGTTAATACACGAGTATCAGTTTGTGCCATGGTTATTCTCCTTGCTACCAGGTGTTGTCGATGTTACGTCACCGTCTTAAATACAGGTAGAAAACGCTTCGACGGTTTCCTCAATCAGCGGCACTCATGCTGCCGCAGCTGGAACCGACCGAGTTGGCTGTCCAGCGGAAGATATCCATCGGCTGAGCCTTTTTGCCGATGCTTGATTCAAAACTAATCATAACGATTAAAGCATGGCGCGTCAAGTAAACGTATCAATCTGGGGCATACCTTAACCTGATGTCAGAAAGAGGTGGCTCGGGCGTCAGGATTAGTGCAAAAAAAACCCCTTTGGCCAAAGTTCGGCCAAAGGGGTTTTTCGTTTCGAGCCGTCAGGCTTATTTAAACGGATCATTTTTCATTCCACCAATACGTAAAAACAGTCTCATATCATCAAGGATTCTTCGATATTTCGGCGATAATGCTTCTCTGGCCGATTTAATCCTCTTAAGCGTTTCTTGAGCGATTTTTGCATCAGGGCTTTTAATTATGACGAGCAATGGGATAAGGCAAGTCGAAATACATTCATAATCAGGCAAGTAGCTCTTTGCTAAACCATGAAAATCTTTCTTGAGAAATGAAGCGCGCAATGATCTCTCATAATCCAAAGAAAAAATATGCGGCTGGTGCTTCCGGTTCATATAGGCAAAATAAAGTACTGATTTTAAATGCTTCAGTCTTCCAAAATCCACAAGGTAAAGCGCTCCGCCCGGTTTAAGAACCCTTTTTATCTCCTTAAAACACAGCTCAAGATGGGCAAGGGTCGGTAAGTGGTGCAATGCCATGGTTGATATGATCCCGTCGGCGGAATTTTTCGGGATCTGCCCGAGATTAGATATGTCCCCTTTTTCAAATACCACGTTGTTGAGTTTTTTCTCTTTTATATAGGCTTCAGCGCTTTTCAGCATTGTTTCGGAATAATCAATGCCCACAAACGAAATGGCTGGATTTAATTCGGCTACCAGGGCCAGCTGGGTCGCAGGACCGCAGGCAAGGTCTATGATGGTGGCAGACCCCTGAATCACCATGGATATTCTTGCGGCATGAAAAAGATATGATGCCGCCATCACGCCATCCGTCCTTCCGGCAGTTTCATAGGCAAGAACCTGGTCTTCATCGGTCATGACGAGATCCGGTTCGGGCTCTCTAGGAAATTCACGATGGCCGAATATCTCTCTCAAGATAACAGAGAGCATACCTATACCTGGCATTGTTAGACCTTTCAGTATACTTGATTAGCTAAAAAATGCAGATTTTGCATCGCAGGGAAACTGGAATCAGTTTTCGGCTGGGTACTTTTCACCACCCTTCAAAAGGCCATGAAAATAGAAATACTCCAAAAAAAGTAAAGGCCGACAGAATGTCGGCCTTTACCACTGTTGCTTCTTTGTTGGAATTTATTTTTTGGCTATACGGCGACGGCCAATTAACCCAAGCCCGATAAGGCCCAAGCCGAAGAGGCTCATGGTTGCAGGCTCCGGCACCACGTTTATTGCTGCAGATGACTGATCGCCAAGACCATAAATAGCGTTCGCGCCAGTCGGTATTAGTTGGAAACTCCCATTGCCTGCTGTAACAAATTGAGCACCGGTATTACCAACATCAAGAAAAGTTAAACCGGTATGATTTTCTATAACATCAAGCGCATAATTGTACAGCCCATGGTTACCGGTTGGATCAAGATCGAGTTCAGATAGCAGCACACCAATATTATTGGTGTCTGTATGTGCTGTCCACTTAGTATTGGCGTCGGTGAGGCCGAGGACTGCCCAAAGCGAACCGTCCACAAATGTAGATGGAGTTGCAAAATTAGCTGATTTGGAATCCAGGTAAAGCCGAGCGACCTCGCCACTTGCGGTGGGGGCTACGAACACGTAATCAAAGCCGCCGGTAGGGTTAACGGTTATCGATTGGACCTTTATATCAAAGTGACCTGTTAACTCTTCGCTGTAGGGGTTATTGTTTATCCCACCAAATACAATGTCACCCACCAGAAAATCGCCTACTTGGATGTCGGCCAAACCGTTTTCTGCGCCCTTCACGAGACTTTCACCACTTGTATCGTTAAGTAGGTTTCTACCGTTGAGAAGCGGAAGTGCAAATGCGCTGCCCGTTATTAATAACGAACTGCAAAGAAATGTACAAGCTGCTAATTTAAGTTTCATATTCCTCTCCTTTATAATCTGATCATAGTGATTAGTGACAGCTTTTCAGGAAACCCCGAACCCTGAGAATCACAGCGTCCTCTTGGTGCAGAATACATGCGATTTCTATGCCATAGTTACTGAAATTGCAGTATGTGTTTATTTTCAAAGGAGATATTCCAAACACCTCTCTCTTCGAAATCCAAAAAACAAGAGAGATTTTCCGGATTACCGGTCTGTTTTTCCGGAAAAGTCCCCTCAATACAAAAATCGTTCCTCTTCCCCATCGTCTATCATCCCTTCCAATGTCCAAATCGTAGAGATTTCCATTAACCACACAAGACGAACATAACGCTTTTCAGGAAACGCTGAACCAGCGTGAACACAGCGGCACTCTTCCTGCCGTAATGCAGGCAAACCGGAGGCCGAGAGCGTCCCTCTTGACATTCGGATCTTTCCTTATTTGATGATTTAATAACATATTCCGCTTTTCCGAACAGTCCTTAAGCCCGATAGGCAAAATTTTTTCAAAACCCACCCTTTTGCCTTTTCTGGAAGCCCAAAGGCTCAGCCACCGTGGTTCTGGACGATGAAGACATCGCCGGCAGATAACGAGACCCCCTCGTTGCCATGTAGAGGCGTGACCCTTCCGTCCGGATGCAGGATCCTCATTTCCCGTCATAATAATAAACAGGTAAACCACCGGCTCTGCCGGTGGACTCCTAAAGTTTGACAATTCCGGGAATCGATGCGTTTTCTGCAATTGGATGATTTCTTCGTCTGAGGTCATGCAACGGAAGTCATGTTTTAAATCTCGAAAAGAGATGGCCTTTGGCAAGAGGTCACTTAATGCTCGCCAAAGAGAAAATGTCAGTGGAAACAGCAGTCTTAAAATAGCCCGAAGGGCCTAGCGGCTTTGAGCCGCTCCAATTTTCAAGCCTCCGGCTTTGCCGGAGGTTGCTGACTATGACGGTAGAGGAGGAAAACATGACATACCGTGCACACCAGACCAACAAGAAGAACGGCGTCACCTATGTTTACGATGTGGTATCCGTATGGCACAAGGAACTCGGGCAGGCGCGCAATCAAAGAACCTTGTCACGTTCGAAGAAAAACGTATCCTGTTCTATTGACGAACCACTGTAAGTATCTTGTCCCTGATTGAAATCAGTTAAGAACGAACGCGGTCGACATTTTTCTTGACTTGCATGTTTTGATGAGGATAAAATCGACCAAGGTCGGTTTTGTCCTCATCCGGGAGAGTTGTATGCCAGGTATCAGAGAAGTCAAGAAACGAAAGACACGGAATGCAATCATGGAAGCGGCAGTCCGCCTCTTCAGCGAGAAAGGGTTCGAGAAGACCAGTATTGAACAGCTGGCGCGGACTGCGGGGATTGGGAAGGGGACAATCTACAGCTATTTTCAGACCAAGACTGAGATTTTTCACGCCTTTTGTGAAGATGAGCTTGATTTCATACACAGTGAACTGCTATCAAAGACTGACCCGGAGGCCGCACTGATTGAGCAGCTCATGGTTCTCTATATTGGGGAATTCAATCTGATTTCCAAGAACAAGGAATTCGGACGTCTGCTTATGCAGCAGATGGTCTTTCCCGTGGAGAAGGATCATGTCAAAGCCCGGGCAATCGACGACCGGTGGTTGACGCTTGTCTTTTCGATCTGCAGACGCGCCCAGGAGTGTGACGAACTGCGCAGGGACTTAGATCTGCTCTCTATCGCAGGTCATTTCTACGGCTTGTATATTATGACCATTTCCGCCTGGTATTCAGGGAGAATACAAACCGAAGACGTTGGTCCGGAATTGCGTATGCTTTTTCAACAGGCCCTCGAAGGCCTCGCCCCCTTTGATAGTGCCAAGACACTACGAGCAGTCGAAGTGAATACCCTGAAAAAGACAGGAACGAGGTCGATCAAAATATGAAAATTCCGAGCCGTAACAGGATATTGGGAATTGTGGCTGCTGTTTTATTTCTCGTTCTAGGAATCGTCTGGTGGCGTATCAATACCGCTTATAATGGTGAAACTACCAAAATCCAGATACACGGTTTGAAGACATCTTCAGCGATCAAGCCGGCTCTGACTGTCACCACAACGACACCGTTTTTGGCTGAATGGCCGGAAAAATCACGTTCCAATGGCAACATAACAGCCTGGCAGGAGGCCTCGATCGGTTCGGAGGTCAACGGATTACGGCTTGCCGAGGTCAAAGCAAATGTCGGCGAAACGGTACACCAGGGTCAAGTTCTGGCTGTTTTCTCAAGCGAGACAGTCAAAGCTGATGTGGCCCAAGCCCTTGCGACAGTAGCCGAGGCCGAGGCCAGACTTGCCGAGGCGAAGGCCAATGCCGATCGAGCGCGACAGGTTCCGGTTCCCGGAGTGCTCAGTGCCCAAAAGGTCGGCGAGTATCTCGCCGCTGAACGTGCAGCTTCGGCACGACTGGATTCCGCTCGCGCCCAGTTGTCCAATCAGCAGATACGACTCAAGCAGACATATCTGATCGCACAGGATGATGGAGTTATCTCTGCCCGCACAGCCACTGTCGGGGCCGTAATTTCTGTAGGGCAAGAACTCTTTCGCCTTATACGTTTTAACAGGCTCGAGTGGAGAGCGGAGGTGGCAGCCGCTGAATTGCATAAAATACGGGCGGGACAGAATGTGCAGATCTCCGCTTCAGGAGGAATCCAGGTGAAAGGTGTCGTACGAACGGAGGCACCTATAGTCGATCCGCAGACACGAATGGGTCTCGTCTATGTCGACGTTCCGTCGAACACGGGGTTGAAGGCCGGGATGTTTGCGCATGGCGAGTTCGAGCTCGGACCTAAAAAGGTAATGGCGCTCCCGCAGACCGCCATCGTCCAGTATGAAGGATTCAACTACGTCTATCGTATTGGAGCTGACAATAAAGTCAGCCAGGTCAAAGTCGAGATCGGCCGTCGTCTGGAAGAGAATATTGAGATTATCAATGGACTTGAAAAAAATACAAACGTGGTCGCCACCGGGGCGGCATTCCTGAATGACGGTGACACGGTCCGAGTTGTGAATGCTTCCGAAGGCCCTCAGGGGGGTAAAGAATGAACGTTTCCTCCTGGTCGATCAAAAACCCGATTCCGTCCATTCTGCTCTTCATCCTTCTTACGGTGATGGGCCTTTTGAGTTTCAGGGCCATGAAAATCCAGAACTACCCGGATATCGACTTGCCGACGGTTATCGTAACAGCAGCGCTTCCAGGCGCATCTCCTGCCCAAATGGAAATGGAGGTCGCGCGCAAGATCGAAAATTCTATAGCAACAGTGCAGGGTATCAAACATATCTATACCAAGGTGCAGGACGGCACCGCCATAATCCAGGTGGAATTTCGACTGGAAAAACCCACCTCGGATGCCGTTAATGACGTCCGGGATGCCGTCTCGCGCATACGTTCCGACCTGCCGGGAGATCTCCGTGACCCGGTCATTTCAAAGATGGATCTGGCGGGCCTGCCGATCATAACCTACACTGTGGCAGCGGACCGCATGGATGACGAGGCTTTGTCGTGGTTTGTTGATAACACCGTGACAAAAGCCCTGCTCTCTGTGGGGGGCGTTGGAGCCGTCGATCGAGTGGGAGGTGGTACCCGGGAAGTGCAGGTGGAGATTGACCCTGACCTTCTGATGGCTCTTAACGCCACGGTGGCCGATGTCTCTCGCCAATTACGGCAGATCGAACAGGAGGCCCCTGGCGGTCGTGCCGATGTGGGTGGCGCGGAGCAATCAATCCGCATGATCGCGACTGTCCGGACGGCCCGGGAACTGGCCGACATGGAGATCACCCTTGCCGATGGCCGTCATGTCCGTCTCAATCAGATAGCCACCGTCAAAGATACTGTGGCAGAACAGCGTTCTGCTGCACTGCTTAACGGCAGGCCTGTGGTGGGGTTTGAAATTACCCGTTCGCGCGGTGCAGGAGAGGTGGAGACGGCCGCAGGTGTGCTTGCCGAGATAAAAAAACTCCAGGCCAGATACCCGGAAATTACCTTTGCCGAGGCATTCAATTTTGTTGACCCGGTACAGGAAAACTATACGGGATCAATGTGGCTCCTCTATGAGGGCGCATTGCTTGCCGTAGTCGTGGTATGGCTCTTCCTGCGTGACTGGCGGGCCACTTTTGTTTCCGCCATTGCCCTGCCGCTCTCGATCATTCCGGCCTTTGCGATGATGCATCTGCTGGGCTATACGCTCAACCTGATAACACTTTTGAGCCTGTCGCTGGTTGTCGGTATTCTTGTCGACGATGCGATCGTTGAAATCGAAAATATCATGCGTCATCTCCGCATGGGCAAAAAACCGTATCAGGCAGCCATGGAAGCCGCCGATGAGATTGGCCTCGCGGTGATCGCCACGACATTTTCGCTCATTGCGGTCTTTCTGCCGACGGCATTTATGAGTGGCATCGTCGGCAAGTTCTTTGTGCAATTCGGTTGGACGGCCTCCATAGCCGTGTTTTTTTCTTTGGTCGTGGCACGGATGCTGACGCCGATGATGGCCGCATACACTATCAAACCCTTGACCAAAGCGTATCAGGAACCGCGCTGGCTGAAGCACTATATGCAGTGGGCAGCCTGGTGTATAGACCATCGGCTGCGAACTGTTCTCTTTATGGCCATTTTCTGTTTCGGCTCGCTGGCGCTGGCCTGCCAGCTGCCCACCGGTTTCATGCCGGAGGATGATGTGTCGCAGACCATGATATCCCTTGAGCTGCCGCCGGGCAGCACCTTCCAGCAGACACTGTCTTTGGCTGAACAGGCGCGGATGATCCTGCAGAAGAATAAGTATGTCAGGATGGTCTATACGGCGGTGGGTGGGGGGAAATCCGGTGGCAATCCGTTTAATCCCGGAAGTGTCGGAGAGGTTCGCAAGGCGAACCTTACGATCAATCTGACACCACGTAAAGAGCGGTGGGGCATCAAGAAGCAGGCAATAGTGGAGCAGTTCCGGCAGGCTCTTGAGGAATTACCGGGGGTTCGTGTCAAGATCGGTATGGGAGAGGGGGGAAAATATGAGTTGGTGCTGGCAGGTGAAGATGGCCGCATATTGGCCGTGTCCGCCCGGCAGGTGGAACGTGAACTCCGCCAGATTCCCGGTATCGGTAGTGTGACATCGAGTTCCAGCCTTGTTCGACCGGAACTCACAGTCAGACCGGACTTTGACCGTGCAGCCGATCTGGGAGTCACGTCGGCCGCCATTGCCGATACATTGCGCATTGCAACAGCCGGTGATTATGAGCAGGATCTGGCGAAACTGAAGCTCTCTCTTCGTCAAGTACCGGTTGTTGTGAAGCTGCGTCCCGACGCCCGGCAGAATGTCGAATTGCTGTCACACCTGACCGTTCCCGGTGCGCGGGGTCCGGTGATGCTGGGTAATGTTGCAAATCTGACTTTAGGCAGTGGTCCGGCGGAAATTGGCCGGTATGACCGGTTGCGCAATATTATTTTTACTATCACGCTGAACGGCATGCAGATGGGCGATGTGGAAAAGCAGGTATTCGAACTTTCGTCGCTGAAAAATCTCCCCCCGGGTGTGAGAGTAGCCCCGGTGGGTGATGCTGAGGCAATGGGAGAACTCTTTTCAGGCTTCAGCCTGGCGATAGTAACCGGAATCTTATGCATCTACATCGTACTGGTATTGTTGTTCAAAGATTTCTTTCAGCCGGTGACTATCCTTGCGGCCCTGGTCCTCTCAATCCCGGGTGCGTTCATCGGCCTGTTCATCACCAGGACTGCACTGTCGATGCCGGCGATGATCGGCTTGATCATGTTGACGGGGATCGCCACAAAAAATTCGATCCTGTTGGTGGAATACGTCGTGATGGCCCGCCGTCAGTTCGGTCTTAATCGCCGGAGTGCACTGCTGGACGCCTGTTTCAAGCGGGCACGACCGATTGTGATGACAACGATTGCGATGGGCGCCGGTATGATGCCGATCGCCTTGGGCTTGGGGAACGACCCGAGCTTCCGGGCGCCTATGGCTATCGTGGTGATCTTTGGGCTGATTACCTCCACCTTCCTGAGTCTCTTGGTTATCCCTGTCGTTTTTTCCTATGTCGATGATGTAATGAAGTGGATATTCAGGCGCATCCGGAAACGATATGTCGGCTGGAATATTCGAGCTCCAAAAAAAATAGAGGAGAAAGAGAGTCTTGTCCGGTAAATATATGGTACTGACCGTGAGGTTCAGCTGGAGCCGGATACGTCTCCCTCAACCACTTAAAACAATCAGGCTTTCATCCCTTCAATGAAGACGCATTCTCTATACAGCCTCCTGAAGATTTTCGGAACAGTTATGATGGCCCTTTTTACTGCCTGTACGGTGGGACCAACATTTCAGCCGCCGACCCCCGACATGCCCTCCCGGTGGACTGAAAGTGCGGAAAATGTCTCTGCCCGGGCCGATGCCAAAATCAGCGCCTGGTGGACCCTATTCCAGGATCCTGTACTCAATTCTCTAATTACCCGGGCAATAACCTCAAACCAGGACCTGCGTCTGGCCGAGACCCGCATCCGCGAGGCCAGGGCTCTACGCCGGATGACAGCATCGAAGAGCCTTCCAGCTGTCGATGCAACGGGATCCTACACATATAGCCGAACCGGAGACACCCCTTCTTCATTGACGACAACTCAGGATCTCTTTCAATTGCAGGCTAACCAGGATCTCTATCAGGCAGGTTTCGATGTTAACTGGGAGATCGACATCTTCGGCGGAACCCGCCGGGCGACCGAGGCGGCTGATGCCTCCGTTGCAGCCTCCGTGGAAGACGGTCGGGATGTGCTGGTTTCTCTTGTGGCGGAGGTGTCGAGGAATTACTTAGACTTGCGTGGCATCCAGCAACGGCTCGTTCTTGCAAAAGAGAATATTTCCCTTCAAGAAAAGACCTTTGATATGGTCAGGAAGCGATTCCAGAGCGGCTTTGGCGATGAGCTGGCGGTCGTTCAGGCTGAAACGCAACATGCCATAGCCCGGTCTCAGATACCTCCTCTTGAGAGTGCTGCCAGCCAGGCCATGCATCAACTCGCTCTTCTGCTTGGCCTGATGCCCGATGCTCTGGTTCCGGAGTTGACGGGCAAGAAACCGATCCCTGCAACACCGCCCCAGGTGCCTGTTATTCTTCCTTCAGAACTGCTCCGGCAGCGCCCCGACATCCGCCGGGCCGAACGTCAGCTTGCGGCGGCGACTGCTGAAATCGGTGTGGCCACTGCGGAACTTTTTCCCAGGTTTTCGCTTGCAGCCTTTATCGGACTGGAGAGTACGGATCTTTCTCAACTCGTCACCTCGGGCAGCCGTTTCTGGACTGTAGGACCGCAGGTTAAATGGTCTCTCTTTGATGGCGGCAAGGCTCGCGCAGGTATCGAGGCCAGCAACAGCCGCAGGGACAGGGCACAGATATTCTATGAAAAGACAGTGCTTACAGCGCTCGTGGAAACGGAAAACGCCCTTGTCGCCTTCTCACGGGAACAGCAGACACGACAGAGTCTGAAGACAGCTGTGATTGCAGGACAGCGGGCTTTAAGTATTTCAAAGACCCAGTACGTATTGGGTTTCGTTGATTTCCTTAATGTTCTGCAAATCGAACTTGCTTTGTATCAGTCCCAGGATCAGCTTGTGCAGAGTGAACAGCGGCTTTCTCTGGATATGGTGGCCCTGTTCAAGGCCCTTGGCGGTGGCTGGGAGATCCCGAAGGAAAAAAATCAATCCCTCCCCTCCGAAAAATAAGGGGTTGGTATCAATTGATTCCCTCGCGAGCCCTTGCCGATCATCAAAACCAGACACATTTTTTCTTTTCATCGGCATGTTTCCTTATTTTTGATTTCACAACATATTCCGTTTTTCCGAACAGTCCCTAACCCCGAAAGGCAGAATTTTTTTCAACTACCTCGGGGTATCCGGATACCAACTAAAAAACGGAAACTGGCCCGAAAATGAATTATTGGGTATACTGGCAGCAGAATGTACTCCTGCAAGGGGCACTGAAAAAAGTCCCCCTCAAAGGGGAGTATTGAACGGAATCCCGTTTGCCGGGGTAAGGAGCTGTAAACAAATTACATGGACATCTTACGTCTCATCTTCAGGCCATCTTTGGTCGAAATTCAATCGCCAAATCCTCTACGTAGCTCTGCTACGTCTGCGGTTTGTCTCAATCAGTTCGGCCAAATCTGACCTAAATCTGAGCGCAATTTAGGCCATGTTATTCATTTACAGATCCCAAGAGGTAATCATGCCTGGGAGGCTATGCGATGCAATGTGATAACTGTAAGGCGACTGTTCCGGCCGGTGAGGTAAATGACCACCTGGGCCGAATCCTCTGTGAAGATTGTTATATGGATGCGCTGTCGCCGGTCCGGACCTGCGATCCCTGGGCGGTTCACAGCGCCAAAACCTTTGAAGCTGGGATGGGCGGCGGCCAGGCCGCCGTGACGGACCTGCAGCAGAAAATTCTCGGCATCTTGAAAGAAACCGGCGGCCTTGAGCGGCATGAACTGGTGCTGCGGCTGGGCGGCGGATTTACTGATGCCGATCTGACCAGGGAGTTTGCACCGCTCCGGCACATGGAAAAAGCACGGGCTGAAAAGCGCGGCGATAAAGTTTTTTTGCGGCTGTGGTAGAAGAGAGATTTGATTGCTTACAAACCTGGAAAAAAGTCGTGTTTCCGGGGCCGGGCATCAGCAAATGAATGAACATCGGCAAGTCGTTCGCCAATGATTGCCTCTGCGGTCTTCAGGTCGTAGGAAGCCTGCAGGTTGAGCCAGTATTGCGGAGACTGGTCGAAGGCCCGACCGAACAGCAAAGCCAATTCCGCCGTCACTGGCCGCGCTCCCTTGATGACATGCGAAACCCTCATGGGAGACACCCCGATGGCTCGGGCAAACTCGGCTTGCGAGATGCCCATTTCTCCCAATATTTCGCCAAGAAATTCCCCTGGATGAATTACAGCCAATCCATTCTCGACCATTTCAGTATCTCCTTAGTGGTAATCGACGATTTCAACATCATAAGCATCGCCATTTTCAAAGCGGAAACAAACACGCCACTGATCATTAATACGGATACTCCACTGTCCCGCACGATTATGAACCAGAACCTCCAGCCTATTTGAAGGCGGGAGGCGCAAGTCTTCGATGCGCGTTGCAGCATCCAATTGCATCAATCTCATCGCTGCCCGTTTGAGAATCTCCGGCGGCAACCGGCGCGACTTTCCTGTGGCAAAGAAATGTTCCGTCTCGGTTGAAGCAAATGTTTGAATCATAGTTGAGATTATAAACAATATGTTTATGAATGTCAAGCAACAGGGGAAACCACCTGGACGACGTCTATGATGTTAATCGAGGATGCCTATAAAGCAAAAAGGGCTGAACCCCTTATTTCTAAGCGATTCAGCCCTTTTTATTGATGGTGCGAAGGCGAGAGCCACCGTTCAGAATAAATGACTTTCAAAACTACGTAATTATTAAATTATAAAAATATCCTGCGGTGTGGCTATTGCGATGTACCCACCTTTGTACCCACTTTTCAGGGGCGCTAGGCGTCTTCTTTATTACGGTTTTGTGAGATACCAGATGAGAAGCGATGAAAGGCAGCCGGTAAGAAAACCAATCCCAACACCGCGCCAAGTATCTTTATTGAGCCATGCAAAAGTCTTCTTCTTGGCCCATTCAAATTTTCCCTCTTGGTTTAAATATTTTGCGTAAAATCCATCAATCTGTATAGAGGTTTTCGACCAGAGGTCAAACGCTTGTGAGGGGTCGGGGTTGCTTTCCGTCATTCGGGCATCTTTGGCCATATTGATGATGGCGTCCTTGTCGGAAAGAAGATTCGGCCAGAAGCTTCCATTATCGAGTAACGAAAGGTCAATGTCGCTTTTTTGCAGGCACTCAAGATCGTTATGAAAATATTTCAATTTGAGCTTCAGAGCGTCAAGGGCACCACGTTTCAGGTGAGAAATCGCCTTGTTACAGGAAATGGATTCCTCCTCTTCCCCGATATGAAACCTTTTCAGATGGTCAAAGGAGGCGTGGATTTCAAAAAGCAGCTCCACCGGAAGGGTATTGTTCCTGGCTTCAATCTCGCAATACAACGGTTTGACGTACTCTTGATAAAAAACGAAAACGTCTTTAACAACGACCACTTATTAAATCCCCAGTATTTTATCAGTGATCGTATTAATCTCGGAAGAACTGGCAATCCCGTCACGCAGAACATTACCCCTGCCGATTTTAGGGAATTCGGTGGTGATGGTGAAGGCTTTTTTTGTTCTTTTGGTCAGATATTCCCGGAGTTTTCCAGGGGATATGCTCTTGATTTCTGCGGTGGACAATCCTGTTTTTCGCTCTATACCAGCCATTATCTTACTGTTAAGAGACATTATTTCACCTTCTTTTTTTATTCTTTTCAGAAGAGAGGAAAATATTTTTCCATCTTTTGTGCACTCTTCTTACCTGTATCATATGTATTTTGCAATCATTTTTAAAGGACAATTACACTGATTTCTTAAAAACACTTACGCAACGTCCGTCTGTTGGGGCATGCTATCTCCGATCACAACGAAAAAGAAATGCGCTCCCTTCCATGGCAACGCTATACTTCGCTGCCCACCCTATTGATTTATTAGAAATAATTACAGAATCGTTCAGTGGACTTGATTCCAGTCTATGGCCGCCCCAGAAGGCTGTAGGAACGACCACTTTGGTGCAGCAACTCACTAAGTATGCTTTCACCCAACCGGGCCAATTCCTCCCGATTCTGTAGCAGTTCTACCAGTGAGGTCGTCTCATATTCCACAACGGTGCACATACATTATGGCCTCCTTGTGAAATCGCTCAACATGATATGCACGTCAACTTGACATAACATGCACTTTATGCCAATATCAAAAACATGGCATACACAAAAGAGGTTTTAATAAATCGGCACTATGGTTATTCTGTGAAAAAGGAGGTGTCGATTATGTCTCTTGGAAACAAGGTAAAACAGTTGCGGCAGGAAAAGGGTTGGTCACAGGATGAGCTTGCCTTTCATGCCAGTATTGACGGACGTCAGATCAGCCGATATGAAAACGACAAGGTAACACCATCGGTTGATGTGGTGATAAAGCTTGCCAAGGCCTTTGATGTGAGCGTTGATCACCTGCTGATCGATGATGCACCCAAACGACCATTGCATGAACCGTTCAGCAAACTGACAGAGAAAATCATGCATCTCGAAAATATGTCAGAAGAGGATGAAACAAGCCTTTTACATGTACTGAATGCTATCGAGGCAAAAAACAAACTCAAGTCTCTGATGAGGGAAATTCAATAACCAAAGGTGCGAGATATGGGTGAAGTGCAATATATTACAGATGATCTGAAGAATATAACCGGAGTGATTGTGCCGATCGATCTTTGGCACGAACTGCAGTCCGAGAAGGAAACAGCGTATCTTCTCAAGAGCGAAGCCATGAAAGAACGTCTTCTTGCCGCAAGAAAACGGGATAAGAGCATACCCTTTGAGGAGGCTCGTGAAAAGCTTGGAATTTGATCCATCGGCTTTGAGGATTTGGCATGGTGGATACAACAGGATCGTAAACAAGCCCTTCGTATTATCAAATTGATCAAGGAAATCCGAGCGGACCCCATTTGAAGGAACGGGTAAGCCCGAGGCGTTAAAGCATGAACTTGCCGGATGCTGGTCACGACGCATCGACCAGGAGCACCGCTTGGTGTATGAGGTCAAAGAGGACAAAATTAGGATCCTGGCTTGCCGATACCACTATTAAAAGTGGCACAGCCTGGAAATAAAGGCTGTGTGGGGAAGTGGTTGCGTTTCAGCCCTGCCGGATATTGCTCCATCCGCCGCAAAGCCCGGCAAGACCTTCACTCCACCGCTTATAAACTCCCGCCCGCCCGTACGCTCCAAGGCCGGTTGTATCCTGTAGGGTGCAATGAAGCTCCCTGATTGCCAGACTGCGGTTAAAGAAAAAAGAACAGTCTGACAGTCAGTCCGCTCGCATAATGTAACTTATGTTAAGTTGCTGTTGTTATTTATTATTTGTGGTTGATCAAGAGTGTGGTGGTTGTTCTTGGTGCGGGGTATTGCTGATGGGCCACTGCAACATAAGTGGGCATTATGCGACATTGTCACCTTTGCTCCGCTCGGAGGGTGGGGGTTTGGGTAGGTTGGCTCGTAGTTTGTCGCTACGCGAAAGGAAAAAACTCAACAAAAGCCAACAGGTTCTTTGATCTCTATCTCATGGGTTCATCATGCTTTGTTATTGTCATTATTTTCTTTTCAAGAAAGCTCCCGTCTTTTGCTTCATACGCTGTACTGTTCTCAATCAAACCTATTCCAGAGGCATATTTCCATGTGAGGACCTCTTTTGGAGTAAAATTTGATAAGCATTCTACTTTTATGACTTTCCTATCTTTTATAAATAATTTTTCATCATAAATACTTGCAATTTTACAGGCCCAAGAAACTTGTTTCTCTTTTAATTTTGATAAGTCTTGGCTATTTTTTACTTCACCCATTATTCCTTTAATTTCCCAGTTTGTCGCCATTTGTAATGGTTTCATAAGCAATACACTTTCTTTTGAACCATCACTTTTGACTATCCTGTCAGCCATAAGATGTAACGTATACTTATTAGCAGTAGATAGCGGCAATTCTAAATTTTTCTTTTTTAGAGTGTCTGAGAAGTACATAATTTCTTCCAGCTCAATTGTGCTCTTGTCATTTATTGGGTGGCTAGAAATTTCAATATGGTCACAGGGGAATTCACAACTATACGTGTTTTTAACACCAGGGCCAGGTGCAAAAAAATTGATTAAACTCAATTCATCCCCGTAAGAAGTTCCTGATAATATTAACATAAAAATTAATATATTAGCCAACTTAAATATCTTAGAATCCACTGGTTACCGTCTCCCCTGTTCCTGGATTAGATGTCCACCAATTGCTGCATTTTTTAGGACTTTTTTGCGTCGATCCTTGTGGGTGCGTTTCCTGTAGAAAAACCCAAGGCCCGTACAACTTTGGAATTTCGGACTGCTGATAGTTTTGCTGATGATTCATCAGATTTATAGGCTTTACGAGCTTCTTTCATCTTTTCATCCAATTCAAAATATTTGCTTTCAAATTCTCTTAGCCGATTAAGCTCTATTCGAGTCTTTTTAATATATCCCTTTACATTATCAAAAAGCTGTTCAGGTATTTTACATTTTTCGAGATCCTGCACCCAACCCGGATCAGGACCCCCGCTTAAATTAAATTCTACTGCGTCAGGATCTATAAAAAAAGCATATTCGGAAAAAGCATCAGATACAGGATGTAGGTACGGTGGTATTAGTGAATATAATTCGATGCGAAGATCTTCCCAATTCTCAGGATCAAAATTGGTCAGCCCAATTAATTTGGCATATTTTGCTACCGCTTCCTTTGGGTTTGTTGAATGTAATCTGGCTGCTTCTTTGGCAAAATTTACTTTCTCTTCTTCAAGCATCGCCTTTCCCCCAAGAAATTTATCCCTTCAGTGTTTCTTTCAAAGAAAACAAATAATCAGCCCACCACTGCATCATTTTATCTCTTTCCGGCATGTACTCACTGCGATGATATGCCGCCCGGACCTGGTTCCTTTCTCTGTGGGCAAGCTGCCGCTCGATAGCATCCGGAATAAATCCCGCTTCGTTGGCAATGGTCGAGAAGACCTCTCTGAATCCGTGAACCGTTGCTTTTCCGTGATATCCCATCCGATACATCGCATAAAGGAGCGTGTTTTCACTGAGCTGCTTATTGATTACCGAACGGATACCAGGAAAGACAAAGCCGTTATCCCCGAAAAGGATTTTCATCCTGTTGAGAATTGCCACCGCCTGCTTCGAGAGCGGGACATTGTGCGCCATTTTCATCTTCATTCGCTCTGCCGGGATTTTCCAGATACAGGCATCAAGGTCAATCTCGTTCCAGGTCGCGCCTCGTACCTCTCCAGTTCTGGTCGCTGTCAGGATGGCAAATTCAAGAGCAAGTTTTGTTGTGATATGAATATCTGCTGAGATCAAGGTCTGAAGAAATTTCGGCAATTCTTCGGGGCTGATCATCGGATGATGCTGAACGGGTCTCTTTTTTACGACACCCTTCATTTCAGTAGCAGGGTTGTATGTTGCCCTGCCAGTTTGGACAGCATAGCGGAAAACAGCAGTCATGCGTTCGAGAACCTTCTGAGCGACCACAAGAGCATCCCTTGACTCAATCGTCCCGAGAATGTCCATGATCATTGGCGGAGTGATCTGGTCAATGGCAACTCGACCAATTGCCGGAAAAACATCGGCGCGAAGGGTCTCGATGACTGCCATTGCGTGACCTTTTGACCACCTGCCTTTTCCCCTGTCATGCCACTCATAGGCGATATTTTCAAAGCTATTGAGAACCGCCAAAATTTTTTTCTCTTTCTCCTGCTTAAGAGACTGTTTAACGCTTTGGCGCTCCTTGCTTGGGTTTATGCCAGCTCTGACTTTCTGCCGCATAGCCTCACCTTCAACCCTGGCCGCAAGAAGGGTCATAAGTGGGTACACTCCAATAACCAGTACTGATTCTGTACCCGCTATTTTGTAACGGTAGCGCCAGGTCTTTTTTCCGGCAGGAGAAATGTGCAGGAATAACCCTTTACCATCGTTCAGCTTATAAGGGCGTTCTTTCGGTTTTGCGTTCTTAACTTCAGGATCTGTAAGGGGCATGGTGGTTTATCCAAAAATGGGTACATTTTTAGCGGGTACGTGGAGTCCAATTCCATATACTCACTGATGTACCCACTATATTTCTGGATGTCGATACATTTCGTTGAACTTCATCGGACAACAAAAAACCCGCAATCCTTTTCAGGGTGCGGGTTTTTGAACTTCTTTAAACTTCTTTGATTTATCAAATGGTGCGAAGGCGAGACACATATTTTATATATAACTTATTTGTATTATGATATATAATAAATATTATTGAGTTTGTGTATCCCTAAAAGTATCCCTAAAATGTTTTAACCTTTATTTCAACTCCAACCAGTCCTATGATTGCTCCAAACATACTCCCCGGTCCGATGTTGGTCAAGGTGTCGTAACATCTGTGAAAGTATTCGGCTCACAGAGACTTCCGTCCTGACTTTATTGAACACCAATTAGCACATACAGTTCGCGATCCACTGGGCAGGGTATACAACAGGACGGCCCACCTTCCCGAAAGAAAGAAGATGATGCAGGCCTGGGCTGACTATTTGGACCGACTCAAATCTGTTGAAAAAAATAATATTGTGCCAATTCGGGTGGCAGCGTAACAAATCACCCAGGATTAATAGTAAATCCTTTCGGCTTCTTGGTCTCTAAACCTTTCGGAGGATAATAGTCAAAGCCCACCTTTTTACAGAAATGACCAGCAAATTTTGAGAAATTTTGAACGATTTCTGTGGCACTTTCCAAAAGTACCCTCGCTTCTTCAACCGTTATCCCTTGTCCAGGCTCGCCCATAGAGTATCGAAGTTTACTTTCAGCCATGTCAAGTTGCCGGACAATATTTACCATCATGATGTTCAAAGGATGCTTCAACTCTATGGTCTTTGCCCTACGTTCTCGCGAGACAGCTTTATTCTTGATCCTGATCTCCTGTGTCTTCATGTTTTTTTTCCTTGTAGTTTGTTCGAGTGAGACAAAAAACCTCTCCGCGCAAAGAAGCTTTTATAAACCTTCACTTAAATTCACTCAGCTTCACCTAACTTCATTTACCCACCATCATGGTGGCATTGTCGGTGGCATATGTGGTGGTATAACCAACACATATGCCATTATTTTTAATTGACATCAATATCCGATAAAGAGTATAGATTGTCAATAACAATTGATTCCGATCGATACGATGGGGTCAAGGCAAACATCATGTAAAGGTGAAGAAGACAACCATAATAACCGTCCGGGAATTCCGCACTGTTCTGGCACTCGGACGATGAAACGAAGATCTGTGAAAGGGCAGCTCCATCACTAGGTCTCCGGCTCGGAAGGCAACGTTGCTCCGTTGAGAACCGTCCGGTAAAAATCGAGGGACCCGCTGTGAGCATAAATGGTCAGCGCAGGTCTGTTCTCAAGGTATTTTGTACCGCCCCCCGAAGCCCCATGATCAGGCAGAAGAGGGTTGAGAACCCCGCCGGTTCTCTGCTTTAACACAAAGCAGAGAGACTTAATTGCCCTTCTTTCGGGCACAGGCAACTACCGACAAAAATAAATAATGAGCCAACTGCCTGCATGGAGGCAAGGAACTCTTCCCAGAGTCGGCAATGAAACCGTTGCCGGACATACACAAGAGCACGTTTCTTTGGGCAATCGGGCTTGGCCTGCGCAAGCAAACCAAGCAGCGCCCCGAGGGAATAAAGCTCGCCACAAACATTCGATAGGGCGTTAGCATAGAGCCTGCAGGGGAAACTGTCTCTGCATAAAAGACTCCTTCGTCGGCTTGCTATCCCTGTCTATCTGCCTGGATCCTTCTAATTTCTCATCAGTTCAACCCTGTCGTATCGTAAAAAGGAAGCCGGAATAGTCCGGACTTCCCCAGCGGAATCTCCTGATCACCTCAAAAAGGAGATATGTCATGGCACACCTTAGACAAAAGGACAGCCGGCGGTTTCGCATTCAATTTACACTGCCTCACCCATTGTATGAACTCTATCAGCAGACTCTGGAACGGGCCAAAAAACACCGTGCCAGTATCAATTTCGGCCCCGAGTTCTCGGAGTGGTTTGGCAACCAATTGGAGCAGATCAACCGCGAACTTGCCGCGCTTGAAAAACGACAGAAGGGCATTCCGGTCAAGCAATTCTCAGCCGAAACAGATCGTTCGCTCTTCAATAGCAACCTGTCGGCTGACCGGAAGGCCAATATCAATTGAACCGGTCATTGAGGGAGAATGGTAATTCCCCCTCATCCTGAAAAGCAAGTAATGAATTACACGGAGGCAGTTCGTATGGAAGCAATATCAGCAAACACCCTCTTACCGGCAACCGGCTTCGTCCGAATATGGAACATAGTCGGCGACTCCAAAAGCAATCCGCCAATTCCTGCAATCATTCCGGTATCAAGAAGCACTTGGTGGGCCGGAGTCAAATCCGGCCGCTACCCCTCGCCGATAAAGCTCGGTCCTCGGATTACCGCCTGGCGGGTCGAGGATATTCGCAGACTGATATCTGACAGCAACTCGTTCCAGAATAATTCAGGAACGGATATCGAGGGTAACGCCGATGGAATGGATAAAAGTCATGTGTAATATCCTCGACCATAGAAAGATCAAAATGATCCGTGGTAGGCCGGATGGAGACACCCTCGTCCTGCTCTGGCTCCTGATGCTCACCGAGGCTGGCAAATGCAACCGCGGTGGCTACCTGATGGTCTCGGACGACTACCCGTATACCGAGGAGATTTTGAATACCATTACGGGGATTTCTCTACCCACGGTCCGCCTCGGACTCGATGCCTTTGCCCAACTGGGCATGATTGACAGGAAAGATGGAGCCATCTTCATCAAGAACTGGGGAAAGTATCAGAGTGAAGACAAACTGGAAGCACGCCGGGAAAAAGAGAGGCTCCGGCAGCAGCGGCATCGAGCCAAAGAGAGGGAGAAAATAAACGCCCTGCCACCCCCGGATCCAGTGTCACGTGACAGCGAAACGTTACTGTCACGTGACGTCACGCTTGAGAACAGACAAGACAAGAGTAGAGAAGAAAAGACAACAACAGAGAAGGCCCGACTGTTGCTGTCGGGAACTTCTCTTGGGAAAATCTCCGACCGGGAATTGGAGGGTCTTGTCAAGCGACATGGTCCCGAACGGCTCTTGCAGGTTGCCGATGTTGCCGCCGAGATGTGGAGACGTGATCACGTAGACCGACATAACCCCGGAGGGTACCTCCATTCCCTTTGTTGTTCTCTGGTGCCACCTGGCTGGTATGTCCCTATTGAAGAACGCCTCAGGAGGAGTCAGGAGGCATGTCAGCGGCAAAAGGAAAGAGAAGATGAGGTATCTGTGCATTCCCGCAATGAAGAGCAAAAAAACATCGCCATGGATGCCTTATGGGTTTCGTTTTCTGATGAAAAGCGTGAGGTGTACCTGAAGAAGGCCAGTGACGATATGCCAAAAGTCATCAGGCCCTCTCTGGAGGTAACAACGGTAATGGCCAAATTATTTGCGTGGGAGGATCAAACCTGTAGCCATGAGTGCGGTGCTCACCAGTGACGCAGGGTCATTGCGTCGTGAAGAAAGTGAATCTGTGCCGGTCAACTTCCGCACAGATTCTCGCGCTTGCGCGCGTAGCGGAAATTGAGGGGGCGCTGTCGCTTTTGCCATCGTCTTTGTTGTTCGGTCTCCGCAGACGTTGGCAGCGCTCTTGGCGCCCCGAAATTTCCGCGCTGTGTCAGCCTGCGCCGACACAGCGCGGAACCAAAACCATCGCCAGATTGCTGTGACTGGCGCGACAATAGGAGGAGGACGAGGTTATGGGTAGAGAAGATGAGACATTTGATGCGCGGGTGGAGGTCACCCGTATCCGCTTGCGGCGTATAGAAGCAAGGAGAAAGCTCTTTCGCAAAAGCCGTCTTGATCGGTACCGGGTCGAACTGCTGGCCATGAAGCAGGCTGGCGCCTCCTGCGCCGATCTTGCCGAGTGGCTGCGGGTCAGCCACCGCTGCAAGATTCATCGCAGCACCATTGACCGCTACCTGAAAAAGCTTCCGGAGTTGAATGAGGCAGAACAAAAGACAATCCATCCATGAGGTGAAAACATGCCGAGATTTCGTTCAGCAAAGGCGCAGGCCGAACATGCCGTTTCCCGGAAGGTCTCCCTGGGGCAGGGGCGACATGACCACCAGGGCGACGGGCGTATCCATAGTGTCGGTACGGCGCGGGGGTATGAACAGGCTCTGAAGGGGTTTGCCGAATACCTTCAGACTCGACATCTGGGTGATCTTGGCTGTGTAACTGTCAAAGAGGCTCAGCAATATCTTGCCGACCGGGCCGCGATAGTTGCCCAGAAGACCCTTGATCTTGACCGCCAGGCCATTCAAATGCATCTGGCAATTCAGCTCGAGGTCGTGAAGAGCGAGAAGGTGACTATCATTTCCACCAGGAGCTATACCACCGCCCAGGTTGAGAGGATTGCCTCGGCCCAGACCGAGCGCAACAGTCTGGCTACCCAAATAGCCTATACTGCCGGCCTGAGAGCGCATGAGCTGCTGACGCTCCGGCCGGCTGGCGAACGCCAGGCCTCGACGCATCGGGAGTGGAGCGGGGATCGTTTTTCAGGCAGGTCGGGGGAGCGCTACACGGTGGAGGGAAAAGGCGGTCTGGTACGTGAAGTCTTGTTGTCGAAAGATCTTTCTACCCGTCTGGAAGCAACACGCCTTGCAGAACCACGCCAGGTTACGGATAGGGGAGTGATCTACACGCAACGATACGATATCAACGGCGGGAGGGTCTGGAGCCAGAGTTTTTCTGCTGCAAGTAAACGGGAGCTTGGCTTTTCCAATGGAGCCCATGGGCTTCGCCATAGTTATGCCCAGGAGCGGATGCAAGAACTGCAGCACAGCGGCATGCGATACGACGAGGCCAAAAGAACGGTCGCCCAGGAAGTTGGCCATTTTGACAAAGAAACCACTGAGGCTTATCTCCGATGACCATCATGAAAATAGTCAGAAGACTTGTGATCACAATCTGTTTTTCTGCTGTTATCTGGCTGTCTTTCTGGGTGGTACCTACCTTGGGTATTTTCCGTTCGGCACCTTCCGATCCGCCTCTTCCCCAAAATGGATATGCATTGGTCCTTTTCAAGGAGAGAAAAGTCACGGATTCACTCCCCTTGACTATGGTGGAAACGGGCTGGTCGGCTGTCCCAAAAGGATGGCCTTTTATCCTGATCGGCATTTTAGTCGGCTTCCCTTTGGGTGAACTTGCCAGACGCACCTTTGCCATCGATGAGGCCTCGAAAGAAGCTATCCAAAAAAGCGAGCACTTGACCATAAAGGCATCTGTCGAGAAGCTCAAAGCTGAAGCCATGAAGAGAGAGGTTGAAAATCTTTTTTACGAACTCCCGAGATTGAAAAATGAACTGGCAGAGGCGCAGAAAATAATATTCCAGAAGAACATGGCTGCCCATGAGCAGTCTCAACGCTATGAAGAACTTCGACGAAAAAATGAATCCTGGGAGAAAGAGTTGATCAAAGCCAGAGCAAAATACAGGAGATTGGCAGAAAAGGCCGATCATCGGAGAGGAAAATCGGTTGACGACGAAAAAAGGTTGGAATAATATAGAAAGATATAACAGCGTACCGTGACGCTTTGTCTTTAATGACACACGGATCGGCCCCCCAGAGCCGGCCTTTATGGCAAATCTGAATCTATCTGGTCTGCACACATGTTGCAGAGGATAGCAGCGGAGAACAGTCCCACGCTGAACAATTTGGGGGCGAATCGGGAAGGTGACTTCTCGCGGTGGCATAACCCATCGGCCTCGGCAGCAAAAGCTGACCGTTTGGCAATCTAACGCGACGCGGGTCCAGGCAGTTCTGAGTCAGCAGATCGTTTTTTTACGAAAAAAACGATGCTTCGTCAAAGTGATACCCACAAAAGGTACAATTTCTTCTACAACGACTATCTACCATCGATAGTTCATCCTGAAAAATTTATATCTGATTTTCAAGTCAACA
>CAIUQR010000089.1 GCA_903901335.1 uncultured delta proteobacterium
AAACTCTGTTCGTCGTACATGGGAAGTCTCCTCTTCTTGAACTTTGAGCGGTTCAGAATTGTGAGACTTCCCTCTTATTCCCGTAATTGTCAAACTTTAGGAGTCCACCGGCAGAGCCGGTGGTTTACCTGTTTATTATTAGATAATTACCAGTTTATCCGGTGCATTATCTTGTTATAAAAAGATTGGCTTCCTGAAGATTACTCTAGGATATTAATTCTGTTCTTTTTTTCTTTGTTTCTGCTGAATCTCAATGAAGATTTGAATTACCAAGGGTACTGTCGCTTCTTTTTTCATCGCGTTTCTCCTTTGGGTTTGATTTCTTGGATATCAAATACCCTATCTTAGGAAAAGCGTCTTTTTTATGCCCTATAAAACTTCACACGATATTATTCACACAACCGATTTCTGTAATTCCCTTAACAAATCGAGATATCTTTTCCCTTCATCCGTTATTCGAAGAAAATCCTTTAAATCGAACGTCGCATCCCCTTTTTCTTTCATCTTCCAGACCGAAGAATTGAATGTTTCCGAAACATAGCCATGTTGACATAGTCGAACCATTTCCTTCTCAAGAAAATCAGAATAGCAACAAAGAGATGGCTTGTCTGACTCGAGTTCGACAAGGTGTTGAAATTCGTATTTTGTCAGGCTTCGTTTCAACGCCTCGTGGATGAGGTGAATTATTTCTCTGTGATCTTCTAATTGTTTGCTCTGTTCTTGTACTTTATTTTGAAGAAATTTAAATTCCTGGCCAAAAATTTTTCCACTCTCTAAGTAATTCCCAAGCAGAGGAAGTAACCAAGGTAGTATCGCCAGAACTACTAATGAAAAACCAATGGTGTCGATGTTTAGGTTTGGAAAAAATAGATGCAATACCAAAATAATGAGTGAAAAAGAAGTGATCCCAATTCCAATTCGAACAGAATAATCCATGTGTCCTCCTGCACTGTGTTGATAAGTGGCTCTGTTTGTTTAAACAAGTTTCTTTCGATTGCAAGAATAACTTGCTGAACCAAGAACAGATATTTCCACTATCTCTGGACTGATAAATAGGAGAGATCTGAACTATTGGTAACGCCGCCAGCAGGGGCCGAAAGTCAGAGCGAAGCGGCGGTTTTTTTGTCCCTCTGGCTGGCCTTGTTATGTGTTTTTGATCTGTTCGAACAGAGCATCTGTAATGTCGTCCATTTCATATGAATGATTAGTCATACCCACTAGAGCGTCATCGAAGACCTCTATGGCGAACAGTGCTAAAGATCGCGCTAAGTTTTTATCAACTTTTTCGGAAGGTATAACCAGACTTCCTTTTTCCCTTTGAAAGTAAAGCGCACTTTCCCGTGCTTGAACTAAACCCGCATTTTTAGCCATATTCATAATTCGCTGTAATTCACCTTTTCCGAGAGCTTCTTCTAGACGCTGTCCCATCGGCACAGTAGGCAATGCAGCCATAAGGTGTTTAGTTTTGTGGTCTCGGAAACCGTTACGACCTTTCTTCTGTGGGTGCTTTCCATTTGTAAAACAACCGATGTGAGCTTTTGCTACTTCTTCACAGGCTGTGATACTTAAGAATGCCGAGCTAGGATAACTGCCGGTGAAGTATAGGACACATGAGTCCTTGATAAGCTGGACAATATGATCAATTGCCTTGTCCAATTCTTCAGCACTTTTAATCAGATTCTCATCTGTTCTTTCCATGCTATGAATGAGTTCAAATACTTCCATGCGATACTCTCATGTTACACATAACGCCCGCGTGATAGGAGCGAACTTGCGAGCTTCTTAGTTGACGTGTTTGTTAGGTCTTTGTTTTTGAAAGGCATAGAGAAAAGTTATACTTGAGCTTAGATGAAGCCAGTTTAATTTCATTGCCGTTTTCGGAAATATAGCCAATACATGAGTGCTCATTATTTCCACCCAGCCCTAAAAAATTGTTTTGACTGATTTCATTTCTCTTCCTAGTCAATTTTCCTTTAAAAGTTGAGCCAGATACTTTCCCCACTAATTCTGCTGTAAATGAGATACCACCAAGAGCACCTGCTGGCTCAACCCAAGACGCCTTAATTATTTCCTTATCAATCACAATAGTCGTTGGATAGGTATTACCAACCAGCCAATCCCCCTTTAATGAATTTGGATTTCCTAGGTAGTATTGCTCGGTATACCTTCTTATTATTTTCTGCCTCTCAAACGCTTTTTCTTGTAATTTGACCCATTCTTTATTTTGCTCCTCTTTTTGCTCAGTAATTGCAGAAATAAGGCTATGCACATTTTTATGGGGATTGCCTAACGCAAGTGCTCGGTTTGCAATATTCTCTGCGTCATCAGCAAACCCCGCGGTCAGTAGCGCATAACCTTGGTTTGCCATTGCAAGAGTGTTGTTATAGTCCGACGACTTTTTATAGTTTTCAATGCCCTTTATTGTTAAACCTGCCTCTGCCGCTCTTACACCTAAGTTATTTAAAGCAGTAGAGTTGTTAGCATCAATTTTAATAAGTTTTATATAATTACTGAAGTTTACCGTAAAGATCTCATGCCGCCATCCGCATTAACGCGGTCACGAGAGAATTAACCACCGATTTGCGTGGAGTTGGGCAAAGTATCGAAAAATTATCGTCTAAGGCCGCCTTTGCCACCAATCTTCGGACA
>CAIUQR010000090.1 GCA_903901335.1 uncultured delta proteobacterium
ACATTAATGACTCTTTGATTTTCAGTAACAATCACTAAAACCTTGCATTGATAAGGCTTTGGTGTATATTTGCCACTCATTAGTTACCATTAATTTTCATTTGGGCGGGTAGCTCAGCTGGATAGAGTGTCGGCCTCCGAAGCCGAAGGTCGGGCGTTCGAATCGCCTCTCGCCTACCAATAAAATCAACCACTTAGGATGCATATAATCCTAAGTGGTTTTTTCTTTTGTGCCCCTATTGTGCCCCTTTCGTCGATTCTAAGGCTTTTGGTCCCCTGCATGATCTCAGAATTTTTGCTATTAAATCAGATCTTCTTTTTTGGAATTGGATTGAATGAAAAGCCGCCGGGCCTGATTGGCGATTCTTCTCTTTTCGGAAAATAATTTTCTCTTGTTTTTGCTATAGAAGTTTTAGAAACAGGGATTGGTTTGCACTGCCGATTTACATGTTTGAGGAATGTTTCGTACCGATAGGTAATTTTCCCCGTTTCCGTCATGTGCTCCCATATTGTCTTGAGGGAATAGCCGGCCTCAATGGCCGCTTTTACGTCAGCTCTGACGGCTAAAAATGCGATCTTCTGTATGTCGCGTTTTGTCCGGGAGGTTTCGCGTTTCTTCACCCACTCGGATAAGGTCTCTGTGTAGTTTTTTGTCATGTTCATCCGAAACGCTGTTATCACGCCATGACCGCACTGTCGCGATACTGTTGGCGTGCAATTGATGCACAGCTACCGTGCTGTTTCCGCACTACTGCCACACTGTTGCCGCGCAACTACAACGCAGTTTATACGCTATTGATTAACTGGCGTAAAAACCGCAATATTTGTCAATGTCTTGGTATTATTAACATTGTGTAACAAGAATGCAAGAGATTAAAAGAAAAATGATCTGCTTTACATTCATAAAATAGTGGATAAAATGAAATTCGAGTTGCGCGAGAGTAGGGCTGTAACAAACGGCGTTAGCCGGGCAGGATAGGTGAAGTAGGCCCACCTTCACAGGTGGTTCCTTCTTCACTGTCCCTTATTCGCACTTCGTGCTCAACGGGATCCTGCTGCTCTACGAGGCGGACGGTTTCCGCCGTCAAAAACAAGGTGAGACAATGGAGAACCAGAGAACAACCCGGAAGGGAAGTCCACCCATCAAGGTGTACTGCCTTCCCGAAGAACGGCAACAGATTGAGACTAATGCTCGGGCAGCGGGCCTGAGCTTAGCAAGATATCTGCGTGATGTAGGCCAGGGGTACCGGATTACCGGTGTTATGGATTATGAGAAAGTACGCGAACTTGCCCGCATAAGCGGCGATCTCGGTCGGCTGGGTGGACTTTTGAAGCTCTGGCTTACCAATGATGAGCGTGCTGCACAGTTCGGGCATGAGACAATCCATGCTGTGCTTTCAAGGATTGAGAAGACACAGGATGAGATGGGGCAGGTCATGATGGATGTAGTTATGCCCAGAAGCAAGAGAAAATTCTAACTGATTAACTGGGGAGATCGATATCGCTTAAAAAAAGCGCTTCATCTTATCATGGAGTAAAAGCCTTGATGAGTGAAATATTTTACTTGTTATCAATAAGCCGAAGGCAGGTCCTATCTTTGACGTATATTAAGGAAGAATATCAATGTTGATAGAGCAAGCTGAATATATCTCAGAACACCTCAACTGGACGTGTCCGGGTTTCGCTTAACATTGCCAAGAATTATCTCATGCTACTGGATAGTAGCCATGTCTTTGTTGATATTCAGGGATAATCCTTTGAGAATGAAATCTATTCCTTTTCCTTTTTTCATTTTAAGCATATGATTGTTTCAGACGGCATAAAAAATATCTGCGTAAATAATGGAGGAATGGATGACACTTACCAAGGCAGGTCTTGTTCAGCAGGTATACAAAAATCACAACAATCTGACTAAATCCCAGGCTACCGATTCAGTTGAGGCATTTCTACGGCTGTCAAAATATTCTCTTATCAACGGATCAGATCTCCTTCTGAGCGGATTCGGAAAATTTTCTCTTAGGGATAAAAGACCACGCCGGGGACGCAATCCACAGACAGGCGATGATCTGATACTTGAGGCCAGAAGAGTTGTGACTTTCAAGCTATCAGGAATTTTACGGGATAAAATAAATACAGACTGATTCTTGATTGATAGTCTTATGGCACTGCCATATCTAAGAAACACAAGCTTTATCAGGTGAGGATAAATGATCGACAAGGAAAATGTCTATGCTAAAATCAAGAAATCCGGGGATCTGCCGACACTTCCGGAAATTCTAGTCAAGTTGATCGAAGTATGTGACAATGATACCACAACCTTGTCAGAAATTGCCTCTATCATAAGCACGGATCCTGTCCTGAGTTTTAGGGTTCTGCAACTTGTCAATTCCTCATATTACAGCCTTCGCAGTTCCTTCACAGGAGTCGAGCAGGCTGTCGTTTATCTCGGGGCAAACAGCATAAAAAACATTGCCATAACCACATCTATTCACCAAGTCTTTGAACACAAACGTTTCAAGGCTGTCAAGAAGTTCAACATCAGAACATTCTGGTGGAATTCACTGTTGTGCGCCACTTTAGCCAAACGCATAGCCCAGAAGGTGGGATTTGGCAGTCTTGCAGAGGCCTACCTGTCAGGGATGCTTCATGATATTGGCCGGCTTATTCTGGTTTCGACATTTCCCAAGGAACATGAGTCATTTGTTTTCGAGACAGATCTCGTACAGAATGAATTGTGGGCCGAGAAACAGGTGATCGGAGTAACCCATTGTGAAGCAGGCGCATGGCTGGTACATGACTGGAAACTCAC
>CAIUQR010000091.1 GCA_903901335.1 uncultured delta proteobacterium
ACTCCTTGAAGAATCCGGAACAGACATTCATCAGCTGACAAGACAAGATATAAGTGGCTATGTCGACCAAGATCAAGACAATGGCCTTAAAACGGGTGCAATCAGAACAAAGCTCAGGGCGATCTATGCCTTTATTCATTTTCTGGTTGATCGAGAAGTCTTGCCCTATGCGCTCTTGTATAAGAAAATCTGCATTAAACCCAATACTGTTCACTTAATATGATTTTTATGGTATCCTGATGTCAAAATCAACCAGGAGGACCATATTATGGCACGCACAGTCGCAGAACTTCCAAGTGGAACCCGCATTACAGATTATATCAGCCTTGGTGTAATTACGAAAACTTTTCCTCAGGAAACAATCAAAACTGTGTTGCGCGACACTGAAAGGACCAGTATTCGGAATAGGGACTTGCCGACTCATGTAACCATATATTATGTGATTGCCATGGCATTGTATATGCGGGCATCATACAGGGAGGTCCTGCGTTGCCTTACTGAAGGTCTACGATGGCTTCTTGGGCCGGGTGAGACCTTAAAAATAACCGGGAAATCCGGAATATCCCAAGCGCGCACCCGTTTGGGTTGGCAACCAGTAAAGAAATTGCACGATGAGATTGTTAAGCCCATTGCCAACGAATCAACAAGAGGTGCATGGTATGGCAAATGGCGTCTTGTCAGCCTTGATGGCAGTACTTTGGATATAGCTGACGAAGAAGAAAACGAAAAGGCTTTTGGTCGGCCTTCTTCAAGCCGAGGCAGTAGCGCATTTCCCCAGTTGCGATTCGTTTCCTTGGTGGAAAATGGAACCCATGTTCTGTTCGGGACAAAAATGGACGGGTACCATACCGGTGAAATTACCCTTGCCAAGGAGGTATTGTCTTCATTGAATCCTGGCATGCTCTGCCTTGCCGATCGGAATTTTTATGGATTCAGCCTGTGGTGCCAGGCACAAGCGACCGGTGCCGATCTGCTTTGGAGAATCAAAAAGAATCTTCGTTTGCCCTGCGAGAGTAGGTTGCCGGATGGATCGTACCTGAGCAGAGTGTATGCATCGGCCAAGGATCAGCGCCGCAAAAGCAATGGTGTAATTGTGCGCGTTATCGAATATTCCCTGGAAGGAATGCCCGACTCGGAGCCCCTATATAGATTGTTGACTACGATCCTGGATCACGAATCTGCACCGGCTGCGGAATTAGCTGCGCTGTACCATGAGCGTTGGGAAATCGAGACGTCTTTGGATGAGTTGAAGACCCATTTGCGCGGATCCAAAATAGTATTGCGCAGCAAAACTCCTGACTTGGTAAAACAAGAGTTCTATGGCTTGATAATGGCGCATTTTGCGGTTCGTGGCCTTATGCATGAAGCGGCTCTGGCAGTTAATGAAGATCCGGACAGGCTTTCATTTTTGCACGCAGTCCATGTTGTTCGTAGAAAAATTTCCTCCTTGGCTTTTATTCCCCCCTCAGAACAGGAAAGCTTTTCATAGAGAGGTTTTGGATGAAATCCTTGAAGAACGTGTCGCCAAACGAATATCTCGCCACAATCCGCGTGGGGTAAAACGTAAAATGAGCAACTATCTGCTCCGCCCAAGGGGAAGAGGGAAAACCCAGCTTATGAATGCTGATATTGTCATTATTAATTGTTAAGTGAACAGTATTGGCATTAAACCCGAAGAATTACTTCCCAAGGCCATCCCTTCCCAGGATCTTCAATCTCTTTTGTCGGCGATCAACACCATTCGAGACCGGGCCTTAATACTGCTTCTGCTCAGGACCGGGATGAGAATCGGCGAACTCCTCAACGTTAAGATATCGGATATCCACATGTCTGATCAAAAAATTCTTCTTTATCAAGGGGAGAAGAACTATCAGGGGAGAGTCGTCTATTTCAATGAGGACGCAAAAGAGGCACTGGAGAAATGGCTGGCAATACGAGATACTTCCCAGCCTTTCTTGTTTTACAGCCGATCAAGGAAGACGATCAGTTATGTCGCCGCCTGGAATGTTATGAGAAACGCCCTTTATGCAGCAGGTTTGTCCCACAAGGGCTACAGCCTTCATTGTCTGCGCCATACATTTGCAAAACCGATATGCTCAACGCCGGCCTGCGGCTGGAGGTACTACAGCAACTTCTCGGCCATCGATCAGTTGAGATAACAAGGCGTTATGCAAGAATGTCAATTGATTTAGACTTTTTCCGAGGAAAAGTCCGCGAGTTCAGAAAATAGCTTTTAACATTCTTGCCAATGGTGTTGTCGGCGGTCGTCAGGTTGCTGTCGGAAAAGCGTTGGGGGCGAGAGCAGCCAGTTTCGGCGGCGGGGCCGGTATTCTCCAGCTGGCTGAGGACACCTAGCGGGCCAAAGCACGCGCAACTGAAATGCACGTGAGGGGATTGTACTGCCCGAAGTACATTGGCGGCACCACCAGCGACGGCTTGACGAACTTTTTGACCGCAAGGATCGCGCCCAGCACGCTGTACTCCGTGGTGAACACGATGCCGTTGGGAATCTCTACAAACTGCCCGAGGAACGCGAAGTTCTTTGAGTCCGCCGGCACCACCGCAGGACGGTCGCCCTTGGCTCTACTGAAAAATTGACTGATGCAGTAGGGCAGCATGCAGGGGATGCAGGTGGAAGTGTCGAGGATCTCGTTTTTTTCCACCTCGTCCTGGTCGAACTGCAGGTGACCCAACAGCTCCTCCAGGATTTCGCGACCGGTGCACTCAGGCATGGTCTTCTTCACGAACGTGCCGATGTTGTTGTCCCGCAGCGCCGTCACCCAGATGACGCACGTGTCCCGGGGCTGGTCGGGGAACACGGGCTGGCGGTACGTGTGGAGGTGCAAAATCCACGGGGAGGCGGTGATGGGCAGCGGGCTCTGGCGACCCATCTGGCGCTCCACTAACCACTCGAACTTGCGCTGGAACAATCCTCCGCGGAAGGTGACGGTGAAGGTCATCATCTTGGACTGCGAGATGTCGCGCAGGAACTGGTCGGGGCGGCCGAAGTCGGGCTGCTTGGCAGCGATCTTTTTCCACAGCGTCCATGCTCCGCCAAGGTTCTGGCTGCCGACCGCGGGCTTGTCCACTGGGAGGTCGTGGGCGCCGAACGAGGCGTTGCTGATCATGGAGCCGATGGTCAGGAAGACCAGGTCGGTGTCGCGCACCTGGATGGAGGGCTTGGGCTCGCCGCTCTCGGTCTCAAGGTGGATGCGCTCGACCCTCCTCTCCTTGCCCCCGGAGTCGATCTCGAAGTCTACATCTGAGATCCTGCAGTTGTAGTGGAAGTTCACGCCCTTCTTCTGCATGAAGCGCAGGGCGGGCAGGATAAACGAATGGAAGTTGGTATAGCGGGTGCGCTCCAGAGCAACCATCGTGTTCATGTTCGGCATCTCGTGAAAGAAGAGGTGCATGTAGCGCTTCATTTCCACCGCAGAATGCCACGGCTGGAAGGCAAAAAGTGCCCGCCACATGTACCAGTAATTACTGGTGAAAAAGGCTTCCCCAAAGATGTCCGTAATCTTTGCACCGTCTGGAATCAAGAACTCAGGTGTGGCCAGAAGTTTCGCCATCTTCAATTTTTCAGCCGTGTTCAGACCCAGTTGATATCCGGTGTCCTTCTTGCCGTTCTCATGCAGAAGGCGAACGACCGTGTGAACTCTGCATTCTTCAAGGTTCTTTTGATGGTCTTCCAGACACGATTCATTATCGTTGTACGGAATGATGGACCACAGTTCTTTGGTACAGGGATATACCTTGTCTTCAAACATGCGACTGCCCTGCATAAAGTATGCAGGTTGGTCGTCTACCGTCATCTCTGAGGCATCACAGCTTCCTCCAACCAGATCCTTGGCACCCATTTGCTCAAAGATATGGATATTGGATGGATTAAAGTCCGCTTTTTGGATCAAATACATTGCAGCGGCAATGGAGCCCAAGCCAAGACCATTGAGATAAACGTTGACAGAAGAATCTTCTCTATTTTTCATTTTGGTTCACCTCTACTCTTTAAACCTTATCGGCAAAAAGTAATAAGACTGACATCGAAGAAATGTTGTCAACCGTCCGTGACAAGCCCGAATTCTCGCAACAGTGCGCCGATCTGGGTCTTGTCGAGCTTGTTCATCAGCAGGTTACGCACGAACGCAGGCCCCGGGATATTGATCTCCTTGCCATCGCGCAGGCGGCCGGTCGCCCCCAGGAGCATGCGGATGTCGTAGGTGGAGTTGAATACCTCCGGCACGCCGCGCTCGACGTCGAGCAGCGTGTAAACAGCCTCCATCGGTGTTCGCACGGAGTATTCGGTGGTGAAGATGCAGTCGCGCTCTTTGGATTGCGCGAACTGGCCAATGAAGGCGAAGTTGACCGCTTCCGCTGGTACGACATCCGGGCGATCACCAGCCTGACGTGGCATGAAGAACGCAGTCACGTAAGGCATCATCACCGGCACGGTCATCGCGCCGGTTGCAGCCAGTTCAGGGATGTCCTCGACCGGTACGCCCAGGTGGTAAAGCCATTCCTGGGTGATCTCCTCGCCGCTGCAGTCCTGCATCGGCTTCTTCACGTAATCGCCGGGTTGTTCGACAAACAGCGAGTAGACCCACACCACAATCTGGTCCTTGGACTGCTGCTTGAAGTGTGGCTGTCGGTTCACCGTCCAACTGAGCAACCAGGATGAGTCCTTCGCGGTCACGATGCCGCCAGTCACCACCTTGCCGCTGAACGGATCACGCTTGGCGATCTTCTGGATGTACTGCGGGATGCGCGCATCAAGCGTGGTGACGGTCGCCGACTCCCATTTGGTCTCGGGGATGTGCGAACCGAACACGTCCGGGCGCCCGAACGCCGGATCCTTTGAGGCGATGCGCCGCCACAGATCCCATGCCGGCGCTGGCCCCACATTGAGTTTCGCCGGTGTGTGGTGGTCACCGTTGTCGGAGTTCTCGGTGAGCGAGCCGATGGTCATGAACACCAGATCGTTGGGGCCAAGATCGACGCCGCCTTCAACGCTGTCCCTGCGCCAGTGGATGCGCTTGGCCTGTTTGCGTCCGGGTTCGATGTTGAAATCGACATCGGTCACCTCGGTCCCGTAATGGAACACCACGCCATGATCAAGCAGCCACTTGACCAGCGGCAGCACCAGCGACTCGTACTGGTTGTACTTGGTGAACTTCAGCGTGGAGAAGTCCGGCATACCGCGGATTTGGTGGATGAAACGGTGCAGGTATAGTTTCATCTCCAGCGCCGAGTGCCACTCCTCGAAGGCGAACATCGTGCGCCAGTACAGCCAAAAATTGCTGTCCAGGAACTCCTCCCCGAATACCTCGTCGATGCGCTTGTTTTCCATCTCTTCGCGGGTGGCCAGGAAGAGCTTGACGATCTCCTTTTGCGCCTGCTCGCTGAGCGTGAACAGGCCGTCGGTATGCGCATCCTCGCCTCGATTCACAGTGGCACGCTGCAAAGAGGAGTTCGGATCGTCTTTGTCGAGCCAATAGAACTCGTCGAGCACGCTGGCGCCCTCGATCTCCAGCGACGGGATCGATCGGTACAGGTCCCACAGGCATTCGAAGTGCTCTTCCATCTCGCGCCCTCCGCGAATCACGAAACCTTTTTGCGGCTCCTTGATGCCGTCCAGCGCACCACCGGGCAACTGTTGCTGCTCCAAGATGGTGATCCGGTTACCCGGCATCTGGCCGTCGCGGATCAAGAAGGCCGCGCCTGCCAGTGCCGCCAGGCCCGAGCCGACAAACCAGGCTGTTTTATTCTCCACGCCCTTGGGTTTGCGCGGGCGGGCGAAGGCTGCGTAGTTGCCGCTGCTGTAGTACATAAAGCTCTCCTTTTGTTTGCCTAAGGGGTTGGACATGACATGCTGGTCGGTTTTTTGCCCGGTCATGGTCTAAGAACGTGGAAGGGACTCTCTTTTCACTCTAAAAATAAATTAGTCCCTCTTTTTCCTCGCTTTTTCCTTTGGTGGTTTGAAATTGGTAGAGACATGTTTTCTCCTGTCATTGGAGTTATTGAGGGGTAGTAAGCTTGAGGCCAACGATGCCTGCAAAGATGAGGGCCAAGCTTAACAGTCGAGCTACGGTCAACGGCTCATGAAATAAGGCAATACCCAGTATTGCCGTGCCAATGGCGCCGATACCAACCCAAACAGCATAAGCCGTTCCGACAGGAAGCGATTTCAGTGCAAAACCGAGCAAAGCAAGACTGATTATCATCGCGCACACGGTACCAATCGTTGGCCATATACGCGTAAATCCATTTGTGTACTTGAGCCCGATAGCCCATCCCATTTCAAACAGTCCAGCAACAACCAAAATTACCCAATTCATAATGACCTCGAAGAATTGGGGGGCGTCCCCCTGCTGGAGATGGAGTAGTGAGGTCGTCCTCGTTTTCTTATATCCCTAACGAAAAACTCTCCGAAGGGTGTAGCGCTTTGTTAATTTTCAATATGCACCCTGCGAATAAGTGAGTTCGTAACTATGTGAGTAGATTTCGAATATGAGGCCAAATGGATCTTCCACGTAAACCATTCTGTATGGCTTTTCATCAGGATAATACTCTCGAATCGGCATTCGTTGTTTGCCACCATGAGCTACAATTTTCGTTACCAACCCTTTAATATCGGGTTCCTGCACGCCAAAGTGAAACGTGCCGGTCTTCCAATACTCAAAGTCTTTTGGTCTTTCGTTATTCTGAAACTCGAAAATCTCAACACCAATTCTATCTCCGGTGGACATATGGGCTATTTTGAATGAACCCCAACCACTACCAAATACATCAATACACATCTGTCCTATCGGCGTATCTGACTCCTCGGTGATTACACTTGGGTTCATGATTACATACCAACCCATAACCTCTCTGTAAAATTCAACTGCCTTCGCTACATCGGGAACGGAAATCCCAATATGTGAAAATGCTCTTGGATAGGTATTCATGCTATCTCTGCTTTATGAAAGTTAATATCGTAATCCCATCTAACAATTGAAACCACTGGATTTTATGGAGTTGAGAAGTCAGCGAAGTATTTGATGAGAACCTCAGAGCTGTGCTGTTTCAAGTATGAGTTGCAAGTTCTGAACCAACCTTCCTGTCTTAGATTTTGTGTTATACATCTCATTGATATGAATGGACAAGTGGCACGAAAATTATTGATATTGGAGCAGTCACCTCCCACACATGAGAGGTCATATGTAACCGATGGTCATATGTAACCCTTCTTTAGTTACTGAAGGTTGATGGCTGGAAAAAGATGGAAAGAAGGGAGATATGATATATATAGGCAAGAGGGATTTTTTCTGGCAACCAGATTGATTGAGGTGGGTCGTTATTGTTGGCACATCGAATGTATTGTTTTCTTGCCAAGTCCCAAAGTTTACCTTTCTACTATTAACGTTCCCTTCCTTCTCTTATAATATTAACTAGTTCGTTAGTCGTGACCTTGGCCTTTATTGAAGGAACATCAAGCGGAGATGTGGCCATTGTTTCCGGGGTAAGAGCAAACGTTCTACCATCTTTTCTACGGATGAAAATTTTTCCACTACGTTCAGCCTGCTTCAACACTGTTGCCAATTTTTGCCTGGCTTCTGAATAGGAATATACCTGCATTTTAAACCTCCAAAGTTTCGATATTGAGATTTTCGGCAATTACTCGGAGTTTTTTGTCAAGTGTCAATAAAGGTGCTTTATGCCGTATTGCGCAGTCAAGAAAATATGCGTCATAGGCATACATGTTGTTTTCTTTGGATAAATGCAAAATTTTAGAAAAATCCGGTTCAATATATCGTATTGGAATCGTATTGAATATCTTTATACCTTTGTATGCTTCCTGCATTGATACCCTGTTCTGCTTGAACATCGCAGAAAAAGCATTGCCAATTTCCCATGGAATTGAGCCTGGCCCAATTAGGGTATTTCCTTTTGTAATTTCGATAATTGTGTCCCGTTCGGGTTCAGCAACGATCACTGCTATCAATGCAGATGTATCGATGACAAGTTCCATAGTGCTCCTTTGTCTTGAGGAAATTGATCGTTTAAGACAATTGTACAGCATTTGTCCAGTCAGTCAAGAGAGAAGAGGCGGTGCATTTCCGGTTGAATGAGTCTGATTTTGCTTTAGCGTATCATAAATATTGCCAGTCAAAATCTTTATATATCTCCTGATTAGAATACCTTAGATGTCTACTATCCTTCAAAACCAGGTGATCAACCAGCACTCAACCACCAGATAGAGACATTTTAGCGATTTTGAAAGTAAGGGTATTTCCTATTCCTGTCAGACTGAGTTAAGGTCAAGATATTCGATGTGTCAAATTGGGGCTCGATTTCTGCTCTGTAATTGGCCGTTTCGCTAACACTTCGAAAAATCGCCCTGCGCTCATGGGTGGTGTCGTGAGACCGAGAGATTTTTTCCGGAGAGACTCAGCTCCACTCGTCACTGGCAATCTGCTTCAATTTCAATATGGTTTTAAAAATTCAAGCGATTAATCCGTATCCCAAGGATTGAGTATCGGAACGCCTGTCCTTTTAAAATCATCGACATTGCGAGTGACGACAGTCATACCATGGACCAGAGCCGTGGCTGCGATTAATCCATCCCGGACCGGATGAGGATCCGGAACGTGCAATCTTGCGCTCTGCAGAGCGACCGCCAGGTCAACAGACAGAATGCGACCCTCAAAGGCTGGTAGGACATGGCTGTTCAGCCATGTCCTGAAAATTGCCCCCTTTTCTGCATCTCGTCGTTCGGCAAGGAGCACTCCGATCTCTAATTCCTGAATTGTAACCACTGAAAGATAGAGATCGGGTGTTGCGACACTATCCGCCCACTTTGCAACATTTTCATCGGCCTTGCCGAGACGGACTTTTCTTAGCTCGGAGACCACATTCGTGTCAAGAATAAACATTATGAAAGCTCAGCAGGACGCGGAAGATCACGCATCCGAGGGATTTCCAGCTCAAGGTCTTCGCTGCCGGGCATAGCCAGAAGATCGGCAATCTTCTGGCCGTTGCCTGAAAGCAGTTGATAGTCCTTCATGCTCAAGAGCACATGGGCAGGCCGGCCTCTGTCGGTGATAAACACCGGGCCTTTATTTGCGGCCTTTTTTGCCTCACTGATATGTTGATTGAATTCACGGCTGGATATGGTTATGATAGTCATGATACACCTCCTTACGAGCTTATATGTAGTAACGTTACTACATGTGGCGCCGCTACGCAAGAAAATATCTCGAAGGCACAATTTTCGAAAAGATTTTTACACTTCGATTTCGTCAAAACCGCCCCTTGCTCGTTTTCGATTTTTTTGATTCAGCCTTGTGTTCGGATGTGCTGTTTTTCATCGCTTGCACCAGATCCCGGGTTGTTTTGGGAGGCGGCGGAAAATCAGCCTTGTTTTCCATGGTAATTGCGCCTTCCGGACAGCCTGTAGCACAGACGCCACAGCCGAAGCATCGATCAAGGTTGACTGCAGGCGGGCCAGCGGTTTCCATTTTCAGGGCCTCGGGAGGGCAGCGTTCGACGCACAGGCCGCAGACGGCGCAGAGATCCCCGGCAACGCTCGGCACAAATCCCGAGTTGAATACCAGGCCGGGTTTGGGCTGTTTGAGGACATTACCAACAACCTCGCAATGCCAGCGATCACAGTTGCACATGAAATCGATCTCTTCGGAGGTGTTACGGCTCATATGAATTAGGCCGGCCTCTTCGCATTCTGTGATGATTCCCCTTGCCTCATCTTTACTTACCCTGCGCCCGCCCAGTCGTTCGGTGATATTCTCGGCGATTTCACCGAACCACATGCAAACGCCGACCGGCATGCCATGCAGATCCTCCCCGCGCAACTTGGCCGCTTGGCGACAATAGCAGGCGCCAATGCCTATGGCGTCGTACTTATCGATATAGGTCATAACCTGATCATAAGTGTGGATCTTATTGCCGAACTTTATCTTTTGGGCGACAGTGATAACCCGGGTGAGAGGGAATCGTATCTTTTCAACTCCCAGGGCTGCGGTGTGGGCCTTTTTATAGGCCTGAATCAAATGGGCAATGGTTTTTTCCCGCTCACTCTCCTGGCTGCCGATAAACAGGAATTCGAAGATGCCGGGCATGAACGGCAGTCCCCGGTAGAATACGTTGCCCCCGTTTTTGGCAATTCCGCATAATCCCTTGCCGGCCATGGCCTCAAGAATGGCTGCAACCTCTTGCCTACCACGGGTGGTTTTGGCGGCGATCTCATCAGCCGGTGCGGGTTTGCGTGTCAGCACATTATTGACTTCGGCTTCCTGCGGCTCAAAGATGGTTTCAACAAGCGCAAAGAATTCCGGGATATCTATACCTGCATACGGACCGCCCCTTCCTTTCATAACCTCAAGTAAATCTCTGTATATCTGTAACGTCATATCTAATTCTCCTTGTATTAAATTTTCATTTCTTGAAGGTTGTAGGCCAAAGCCCCTCCTATCATGGCCAAGCACTCCATATCAAGAAAGGAGGCAGCGTTCTTTTGGAAGAGAAATGTCGCCTGCGCTGGGAAATCTTCATCAGCATCGTTGAACAATAATACGACAGGTACTTTGGGAAGGGCGTTGAATCTAAAAGAAAGTTGGCAGGAAACTTCAGTATCAAAAAACCGGCCACCAAGTTCGAGGCATCTTTTTTCCAGTAGAGGTAAACTATGTTCGAAATTCCTGGCAAACGGCTTTTCTACCGTGTTCCGAAACCCACCCACAAAAGGGGCCGCATCCTTAAAGTCTTTGTATGTTACCAAATCAACACCACCCGATGGCAGATTTGGACACAGGAGCAAATATTTACATAGAACGACTGATACGAGGTGTGTGGCGGGCTTTCCGTCTGCATCGACGATCCTATCAGTTCCAATCATATAGGCTCTATGGAAAAAGGGAATCCTATACCTGCCGTCGGCAACATCTATCTCCAACGATTGAGCGACTTCTTCTTTTGCCTCATGGGCTGCAATCTGCAGCAGATAATCTTCTACAATTTTTTCGAAAACAGGCGCCTTATTTGTCATTGCATTCCTCCATATTACTTTTTCAGGCAATAACACCCCCATGCCGGAGAGCCAGTTTTTCAAACATCCGCGTGATGCCTGTCCCCAAGGAATAAATCGCCTCGATACCCAAATTATCCTCGGCGGAGGCGTCGAAGTAGAGGTTCAGGTCGGACTCCAGCCCTTCGTCCGGTTGCCAGTAACAGATCAGGATCGGCACCAGAGGCAGCGGATGAAGGACCAAAGCCACATCCGACTGATAGTGGCCTTCCACCGGTTGGCCATTGAAGATTTTAACCAGATCGGCAAACAGATCCGAATAGGTATCGGCTACCCTTTTCATCGGCTTTTCGCATGTCTGTCCGAATAACCGATACCAGTTTTTGCCGCTCGGTAATTCCCGTAACGGTACCCATTTGCCCCCGACCGGAGTGCCTTTGCAATGAAGGAGGTAGCTGAAGATCGGACCCAGTACCCAGGGGGTGCAATGGATCTCGGTAACTACCTTTCCGGACGATTCTATCTCAACCTTTTTACCCATAACGTCCAGGATCAATTTTTTTCCGTCATAAACAGCACCGATACGTGTTGCTGTTTCCTTAAGATCTACATTCATGACCTTCGCTTCGAGTTCGGCCAGTTGATTGACCCTATCCTGATAGATTGCCTCCTTTTTTTTCGGCTGCGCGGCATATACGGCGGAAATTTCCTCCGGAACCTGCGGACATTCGCACAAGTGTTTTTTCCCGCTGAAGACGCTGGCTGCAAAAACCATACAAGTCTTTTCACCGCATTTCATGCAGTTACTCTTATCAAGCAACTTAAAGACCTCCAAAAGTGTTTTGAACTGTGCCATCCAACCCTCCTTTCTTTTTTCCCCGAATTTGACATTCATTTCCTGGCCAGATTTCGAATCTCATATTTTTTCCCTTGGACAATTTGCGGATTTCTGGGTAACAATCTTAAAAAGTGCTGTCTTGCTTAACCAGGCTATCGGAAATAGTAGTGGAGTTGATAGCTTTTGAAATCGCCCGAATGGGGGATGAACGCATTTTTTTCCTTCCGGAGGCTGAATTCAGGGGTGCTTTAAATGAACGGGGTTAATTTTTTAGCGAAAAAGGACTACACAAGGTCCTTCGATACGATTGTGCTTTTTTCAGCAGGTCCCATTGCAGAACAATCGGCAAAAATTGCCTGCGGGACCTATGGTGCCAGGTTCCAGGTGGATTATGATCTGTCACCGCTTTTCCCGTATATTAATGCCGTAGCGGATCATGCCCGTTTCTATGACAAACCTGTATATATGAAGTTTGTCTTTGAAAAACGGCTCTGTGCTTTTTATTCGCGAGAAGGCGCCTTTGCGCCAATTAGCGACATGGCCGAAGCAATGGAATTTTTGCCAAAATTGCTTGATTTTATAGAAGATATTTCCAAAAGAAGGACGGACATCGTTCCCAACCACAAAAAATTCAAGCCGTCCTCCGCTCTGGACATCTTTCGTCTCTTGCCCGGCTCCAATTGCGGAATTTGCGGGTATTCCACATGCATGGCCTTTGCCGCGGCCTTGTCCCGCCAGTATACATCAATTATCAATTGTCCAAACCTTGCCAGACCCTTGGAGGAGAGAGCGACCTTTCCTGTTTATGACCAGGATGGAAATGTTGTGCAAACGGTTTCCTTTGATATTGATTCCGACAGGCTCCAGCAAAAAATGACCTTGAAGGAGGCCCGAATCCAGGACTTGCAGTTGCGTTTGGCATCTTTTGAAAAGGACCGTCATGCAAATATCGAGGCAGCCAATGCCGCTCTGCCCGCTCCGTTGACCAAGCGGGAAATGGAGGTATTACGACTGATTACCCAAGGCTCTACCAACAAAGAAATCTCTGTAATTCTGCAGATCTCTCACCATACCGTCAAGAGCCATGTGATTCACATTTTTAATAAAATAGGGGTAAACGATCGTGCTCAAGCTTCTGCATGGGGAGCTGTACATGGGATGCTTTAAGGTCGATCTTGCAAACAATCCTGACTCAATGTGATGATAAACCAGCTGAATATACGTTTTTTTCTCCAGGCTTCTTCTGTTGAAATTGCCAGGCTAAATCTTAAAAAATTTGTCAATCACTGCTACTTGATATTTCTACTATTACACGTAACACTGGCTATGTTCCTTAATTCACTTATGACCCCAGAGAAAAAATGTTAGGATTTGCGACAGATAACATTACAATATCGTGCAACTTCAGACTGAGGTTTCCACTGCCAATATGAATCGGCAGGAAAATCCTGCATATTGAGACTATTCCTGATTATGCTTCAGTCTTGCCTGAACAGTAGTAAGGTCAAACTGAATGGAAATCCAGGTTATGAGAAATTGAAGATGGCAATCTAAATTATATATTCACGGAAACTGGCATCTTGTTGGGGTACTGTTCTCCAGCTACTTTTGAAAGAAAATACTGGGGAGAAATGAAAAAGAAAGAGAGGTTTGGTATCCACTATTGACGACTGACCTCATCCGGCCATCGCACTTTGATCAGGGATTCAATACATGCGTCTTCTGTTCCAAATCGATTCTGCCTTTCCAAGAGAGATATTTCCGGCATTTTCATTTAACTACCTGGCGTTGCTGAAAATATAACCACTTCACTGAGAATAGTTTAGAACCATATTTATTTAAGAAACATTTCTTAAGTGCATCGGTAATTGCGAGCATCCTCCTCTTAACTACCATGTTGCCCCGACACTTGCCAGAATACCAAGCATCCGCGCATTAGCCTTTCGCACCTGTGGATCACCAATATGCGGAATGATACGGACATAGGATTGGGTAAAGCGCTGCATAAGTAATTTCAGCTCATTTCTGAACTCCATGTGCCGAACTGGGATCCTCTGTTCATACTCAAGGCCGGGATATTTCTTTGAAAGTCGCCTGACTTTTGGGGCAAGTTCTTCCATTTTATCACAAAGCTGATTCATAGCGATAGCTAACTCCTGAGGATTATCC
>CAIUQR010000092.1 GCA_903901335.1 uncultured delta proteobacterium
CCTGCAACTGCTAAAAAAATACGGTATAGCGAGGGAACCAGCAACTCCAACCGACAACCTGTCCATCTCCCACGTCCCTCGTCCCTCGTCCCCCGTAACCCTCACCCTCTGGGGCACCGGCCAGGTTTACCGTGAATTCATGCACGTCGACGATATGGCTTCCGCCTGCATAAAGGTCATGGAAGAACTGGACATGGCCGAACTTGCAGCACGGATCGCTCCCAACTTCACCTTTCTCAACATCGGCACGGGGGAGGACCAGACGATCGAGGCCATCGCCGGAAAAGTCAAGACGGTTGTGGGTTTTACCGGAGAGATCCGCTGGGACAACACCAAACCTGACGGTACGCTAAAAAAACTGATGGACGTAAGCCAGCTCCGCGCATTGGGCGTTACAGAATTCTTATCCATCGAAGAAGGCATCAGATCAGTCTACCAACAATACAATCAGACAGTATCCAACACTTAAGCTAACACCCACCATCATGAACAATTTGAAAACCCTTGGCAACCAGGAAATAAAGCTTTGCATTATCGGTCTTGGTTATGTAGGTCTGCCACTTGCAGCAGAATTTGCAAAACATTTTCCTGTAACCGGTTTTGATATAAAAAAAGACAGGATCGCAGAACTGGAAAGCGGCCATGATTCAACCCTCGAAGTTGAAGATGACACGCTCAAACTCGTTCTCAGGTCCAGTGACAGCCGCAAGTCAGCCATGAATGAAAACGGGCTTGTGCTGACCTCTTCGCTGGAGGAGATCAGGGAATGCAACATTTTTATCGTGACCGTGCCAACACCGGTAAACACGTACAACCATCCTGATCTCACCCCGCTCATCAAGGCCAGCGAATCAATTGGCAGGGTGATAAAACAGAATCATCTCATCATTTATGAATCGACCGTATACCCGGGATGCACGGAAGAAGACTGCATTCCTGTTATTGAAAAAATTTCCGGCAAAAAGATGAATGACTTCTTTTTCGGCGGTTATTCGCCTGAGCGGATCAATCCCGGCGACAAAGAGCATACCGTTACTACCATCCGGAAAGTCACCTCCGGATCAACCCCCGAGGTGGCGGAAGTTGTCGACAGGCTCTACCGGACCATCATCACCGCAGGCACCCATATGGCGCCCTCGATCAAGATCGCAGAAATGGCCAAGGTTATCGAGAATTCGCAGCGCGACATCAACATTGCCTTCGTGAACGAGATCGCCCGGATATGCTATTACATGGGGATCGACACCACCCACGTGCTGGAAGCCGCCGGATCGAAATGGAACTTCCTGAAGTTCAAACCAGGCCTGGTTGGAGGCCACTGTATCGGCGTTGACCCCTATTACCTCTCGCAGAAAGCCCAGGAGATGGGATACAACCCCGAGATCATCCTGGCCGGCAGAAGAATGAATGACGGCATGGCAGCCTGGGTGGCGGCGTGCATCGTGAAACTTATGATCGAAAAATCGCTCCCGGTTAAAAATTCAAAAGTCCTTGTTCTGGGAATCACCTTCAAGGAGAATTGTCCCGATATCAGGAATTCCAAGGTGGTCGACCTGGTTAAGGAACTTAAAGAATTTGGCTGTGATATTGATATTTTGGATCCATGGGCCGACGCCCATGAGGTGAAGGAGGAATACGGCATTGACCTTCTTGCTGAAAAAGACCTTAAATTGATCACCTCGGCTTACGACACCGTCATCCTTGCGGTAGCCCACAAGGAGTTTA
>CAIUQR010000093.1 GCA_903901335.1 uncultured delta proteobacterium
AAACTCTGTTCGTCGTACATGGGAAGTCTCCTCTTCTTGAACTTTGAGCGGTTCAGAATTGTGAGACTTCCCTCTTATTCCCGTAATTGTCAAACTTTAGGAGTCCACCGGCAGAGCCGGTGGTTTACCTGTTTATTATTACCCATTAAAGGTAAATAGATATGGGGGAGGCGCTGCAATTCAGTGACCGATGTATTCCCGTTTCACAAATATAAAGAGAAGTTCTACAGGACGGAAATGCAGCTCTGCTTTCATTGACCCTGTCAGAGCAACGTCTTTGACGGTACCCACCTGTCGTGACGCTGAGTTATTACAAATAAAGAGATTGCTTTTCCAATTTGCATATGATATCTGACAATTTGTTGTCGTGCAAAGTTCGCATAGAATCAGGTCGTTGATTACATGTTGTTCAGCCGTCGGCACCTCAATCTGCTCTGCGGCTTTTTTTGCACACACTGTTTGCCGATTTCTGTAACGGTCGGGTTATTATCATCAGGTTCCGAAAGGAACTGCGTACAAAAGGAGCAGTCAAATGGCAGAAGGAACAGTAAAGTGGTTTAATGATTCAAAAGGTTTTGGTTTTATCGAGCAGGACGGCGGCAAGGATGTCTTCGTGCATTATTCCGCTATCCAGTCGGAAGGATTCAAATCCCTTGAAGAAGGCGCCCGGGTGAGTTTTCAGATTGTTGATGGCCCCAAGGGTCCTGCTGCTGACAATGTAAATAAAATTTAATTTCCTTTCATTTTAAATAGCTGTCCAGGTCCCGCTTTCCGCGGGGCCTTTTTTTTGCCTCTGAATTCTGACTCCTGGATTCCGGTTAATGTTTGTCCTTTCCCTGCCTTCCGGTCCGGCAGGTCTTATTTTTCTCAATGAGGATATAAGGGAGATCCTTCACCGTCTTGGCCTTGTACATGGCCGAATCGGCATCACGCAGCATATGTTCCGCATTCATATAGGCAGGTGAACTCAGCGCAATGCCGATACTGACTGAGGTCGTCACCTCCTTTTCCTGCAGGATGAAGGGACGACGAAGTTTTTCATGGATGCGATCAACAACCATGACCATCTGCCCGCGGGACCCCACACCATCCAGGAGGATCGTAAACTCATCACCACCGAAACGGGCGACGATATCAACTTCACGGACCACATCGAGAAGGCACAGGGACACCTCTTTCAAAAGGGCATCCCCGACGTCATGCCCGAGGGTATCGTTCACTGCCTTGAATCCGTTGAGATCCATATAAAATATGGCAAATGTATAGTGAGCCTCCCTGACCGAACGGGCAAAGGCGATATCCAGCCGTTCCATGAACTCAACCCGATTATACAAACCTGTCAATGGATCGTGACGGGCGTCATAGGCCAGTTGTTGTTCGACCAGCACCCGATCGGTCACATCACGAGCGACGATATAGCAGAGTTTTTCGTCAAGGTAGGCGGCAAGACTGCAGGACAGCCAGCAGTATGATCCGTTTTGGCGACGGAAACGCCCCTCGACCAGGCATTGTTCACCCGTCTTTATCAGATGCCGTATCGCATCGATAAACATCCGCACATCATCCTGATGGACGAAGGAAAACAACTGATTCCGGTAAAATTCCTCAGCCTTATGCCCAAGGAGTATCTTCCAGCTGTCGTTGAATTGTTTGAAATTTCCGGTGTAATCGACGATCCCCATCAAATCCATCGAGAGCTGAAAAAAACGATCACGCTGGATGACAGCCCTTTGCAGATCGAGGCTCAACAAGGCCTGGGATGCCAGTGGCGCTAAACTGTGCAACTGTCTGACATGATCCGGACCGAAAAAACCAGGCTGGGAGTGAGTGATCACAAGAATCGCCAGGCGTCCTCCATGCAGGTTGACATGGAGAGCGGAACATATATTTCTCCGAACCTCTTCCGGCTGGCAGCCCCACTCGCTTACCTGATTGATATCAAAAGCAGCAACCGGCCTGCCGCTCAACACACGTTTAAAGACCGTACCGGGTTCCCATGAGGTTCCCTGCAGCCTTTCGGAGGTGGAAACTATAGACAGCATGCGTTGGTCGTCCTGCATCTGCAGGATAAAGGCATCGTCAAACTCGAGAACGGTGTGAAGCCCCTTGATCAGATTGGCAAAGAGATGTTTTTTCCCCGGACCGCCGGTTATACCCTCAAACCTCTCAGCGATTACTCTGGAGTGGGGAGGAAGCGACCTTTTTCGCTGTCTCTTGCCCTTCGGATCAGGATCTGTCTTCGAGCCTTGTTCGGTTTTGTTTTTTACCACTAAAAGCCTCCGCCGACCTGTTTGCCTGCCCAACTGATCTCTTCTCTGAAAAGACGTCCTGAATCTATCACGCTATCCATAAAGTTATTTTATCACAACAAAGAGCGCCCCTACAACGACTAACCATTTTTTGAACCATTCCCGTTTTATTCCCCAACCAACCCTTCCATTCCAATCTCTTTCTTTTTTAAAATAAATCCTCCCCCTTGTATTCGAGAAGTATCGGTTCTACTATGTATTTATTTTTACGATGTGAGCCACCGTAACACGAAAGCAGGCAGGGTCGAGGAGGATTGCGTCCGTCGTTTCCCGGCCTGCACAATTGAATTTTGTCAGTGTTGTGTCGAACAAGAGCTGACCTCACAAGAGGCCGGCTGCGTTGGCAGAATGCTTAATTGTAACTTATTTGAAATAAGGATAAATCCTATGATTCATGTTGAAAATCTGTCGAAATACTATGGCGATTTTTGCGCTGTGGACCAGATCAGCTTCGACATCGAAAAGGGTGAAATCGTTGGTCTGCTCGGGCCTAACGGCGCCGGCAAGACCACGACATTACGGATGCTTACCGGATATTTCAAACCTACTTCCGGCCTAATCCATATCAAGGATTATTCCATTGAAGACAGCGCCCTGCAAATTAAAAGACTGATCGGATATCTCCCGGAATCGGCTCCGCTCTACCACAATATGCTTGTTTATGATTACCTTCAGTTTATCGCTGACATTCGCGGCCTTGACAAGGAAAAAAGCAGAGGAAGGATAATGGAACTCGTTGATCTGTGCAGTCTCAATCAGATCATGCACAGAAGCATCGGCGAGCTGTCCAAGGGTCTCAACCAGCGGGTAGGCCTGGCGCATGCCATGATGGATGACCCCGAGATCCTGGTCCTGGACGAACCCACCTCCGGTCTCGACCCGAATCAGATCGTCGAGATCAGGGATATCATCAAAGAAATCGGCAAAGAAAAAACCGTCATTCTCTCCACCCATATCCTCAGCGAGGCCGAGGCCACCTGCGACCGTCTGGTCATCATCAACAAAGGGAAGATCGTCGCCGACGATACCACCAGAGCACTCAAGCAAAGGGCCAATGAGGAATACACCCTTCATGTCTCCTTCAAAGGGGCACCTCTGACAGAGGTTGAAGATGCGCTGTCCCAGGTAAACGGGATCAAGCGGATCAAACAGGCCGAGACCGATGAAAAGCAGATGCTGCACCTTAAGCTGACCTGTTTTTCCGACCATGATATCAGAGGGGAAGTCTACAGCACAATCAGGAAGACCGAGTGGGAACTGATGGAGTTTTACCGGGAGACGGAAAGCCTGGAAAACATATTCCGCGAATTGACAACGGAGGTGTAATATGATCCAAATCGTTACCATAGCAAGAAAGGAGTTGAAGGACTACTTCATCTCTCCGATAGCCTATATCGTCATCGCCATTTTTCTGCTGCTGGTCGGCTGGTTTTTCTTCGCCACTTTTTTTCTGGTCGGCCAGACAAATATGCGCAATTTCTTCAGCCTGCTGCCGGCTATCTTTTCGTTCGTGATCCCGGCCGTTACCATGCGGCTTTTTTCGGAGGAATTGAACATCGGTTCCTATGAAATCCTGCTGACCCTGCCCGTGACCTTCAACGATATCATCATCGGCAAGTTTCTGGCCGGGTTTTTATTTATCGGGGCGGTTCTTCTCTCCACCCTTTCCTATCCGCTGATAATTGCCGGACTGGGCGATCTGGCCTGGGGTCCCGTTATCGGCGGCTATCTGGGGGCAATGCTCCTTGGGGGGGCATTTACCGCCGTCGGGATCTTCGCCTCCTCGCTTACCCGGAACCAGATCATCGCCTTTATCGTCGGCACAATGATCTGTTTCGGATTGACGTTGCTGAATAATATGCTCTTCCTCTTTCCCGGTGTGCTGCTCAAGACAGTAGCCTACTTCGGTGCCACCACCCATTTCGAGAATATCGCCAAGGGGATCATCGACTCCAGGGATATTCTCTACTTTGTCAGCATTATGGTGGTCGGACTGTTCGGCGCGAACCTGGCCATGCAGGAAAAAAATTAGGGAGGGACATCGATGCAGAATCACCGCAAATATTTTAAATTTATTGTCTATCTTATTGTTATCGTTCTGGTGAACATGGTCGGCTCGACACTCTTTTTCAGAATTGACCTGACCAAAGACGGGATATATTCCCTTTCTCCGGAAAGCAGGAAAGTCGTCTCGACTCTGACGCAACCACTCACCATCAAGGCCTTTTTCACCAGAAATCTCCCTGCGCCGCATAATGCCACCGAGCAATACCTGCGGGATCTTCTCGAAGAGTATGCAGTCCAGGGCAACACATATTTCAACTATACAATTTACGATGTCAGCCCACAGGATACGGATACTGCGGGCAAAGGCAGCAAGGAGCGGGAACTGGCTGAAAGCTATGGCATCATGCCAGTCCAGATCCAGGACATCGAAAAGGACGAGGTCAAGTTCAAACAGGCCTACATGGGTCTGGTTGTTCTCCATGGCGATATTGTAGAGAAAATTCCGACCATCACCTCGCCCGATCAACTCGAATACGAACTGACCACCGCCATCCTGAAACTCAACAACAAGATAAGTGCGCTGAACGGACTGAAAGATAAGGTTAAGGTAACCATGTTCATGTCCCCGTCGCTCGGGCCCGTCGGCCCGTTGATGGGAATCCGGGACCTTGACAAGCTGCCTGCAACCGTCGAGGGAATCGTAAAAAAAATCGCAGCCAGAAGCTACAACAAGGTTGAGCTCAGTCAAATCAACCCAACAGAAGGCAATTCTCTGGATGAAATTGCAAAAAAGTACGATCTGACCATAATCAAATGGCCGGCAGTCCCTGAAAAACAGATTGCCTCAGGAGAAGGAGCCATCGGCCTGATCATGGAATATCATGGAAAAACAAAGAGGCTGCAGATTCTCAACGTCGTCAGAATCCCGCTGCTTGGCAACAGCTATAAACTGGAGACCCCCAATGCTATCGAAGAGGCAATCGACAAAGGGATGGAATCTCTGATCGGAATAAACAGTGATATCGGATATCTTGCCGATCACGGGACCCTTGCAACCTCTCCCTATTCGCCCACCGGAGGCAATTCAAACGATACCATTGCCACCTTTGCCGCTATGGTTGAAAAAAACTACACCCTGCAGGAGATAGCCCTTGCCAAAGATCCTATCCCGGCCACCCTCGGTACGCTGGTTATCGTCAGACCTACTGTGAAATTCTCCGATTACGAACTCTTCCAGATAGACCAGGCCCTGATGCGGGGCACCAATCTGCTCATCTACACCGATACCTTCAAGGAAGAGACGCCAAAGGGAAGCCAGTATATGATGGGAAACCAGGGGCCCCAGTTTGTTCCCATCGACACCGGACTGGAAAAACTTCTCGATCATTACGGCATCAGGATCAATAAATCCATCGTCCTGGATGAGAGTTGTTTCAAACAGCAGGATCAACGTGGCGACGGTGGTGAAACACCGCTCTACTTTGCCCCGATCATCAAGAATAAAAACATCAACAAGGATGTGAATTTTCTGCATGGCATAAAGGGGTTGATCACCCTTATGGCCTCGCCATTGGAACTGAACCAGGAACAGCTGAAAAAAAACGACATCACCGCCTTCAAGCTCCTCTCGTCGTCCGAAAATTCCTGGGAGATGAAGGACCATATCACTCTGAACCCGATGCTTATAAAACCACCCCGGGGGGCTGACGAAAAAAGGAGTTTCGCCCTTGCCTATCTTCTTGAAGGAGAATTCAGCAGCTATTTTGACGGTAAGCCTCTGCCGGAATTAAAAAAAGAAGAAAAGAATCCCAAGGCCATCGAACAAAACGGGCCGGGCGCGCCCGAGCAGAAGGCCGAGCCCGAGATTGGGGGCGGCACGGTTCAACCTTCTGTTGCCGGTATCAAAACCAGCGGCACGTTCATAGCAAAGGGTAAGAAAGGAAAAATCTTTCTGATGGCCGCGTCGAGCATGCTGCGAGACAATGTAATCGGATCCGGAGGGGAATCAATGAACGCCGCCTTCGTCATGAACGGCATCGATGCCTTTAACGACAGGGAAGGAATCGCCGCAATGCGGAGCAAGAAGCAGAGCTTCAACCCGCTTGTCGAAACGCCGCCGCCGGTGAAGACCTTTATTAAGGCCTTCAACATCATCGGCCTGCCGATTCTGGTGGCTCTCTTTGGTCTCTTTGTCTGGGGGCTCAGAACGCGGAGAAAGCAAGCAATACGCAGGATGTTCACCAAGGATCAAGAGAGGTAGCCAATGAAAATAAAAAAAGAATATGTCCTTCTTTCCGTACTTATCTTCGCCCTTGCCGGGTATCTTTTTTTCAAAAAGACAAACCGTCTCCATTATACCCTGCCGGTAAGTCCGATCATTGCCAAAAACGATATAGTCAAGCTGGAGCTGCATAAAGGAGAGAAACAGACCACCCTGACCAAAAAAGACGGCGTATGGTTCGTCAGTCCGGGAAACTATCCGGCAGACGCTGAGAAAATCGATAAGCTTATAGGTGATATCAATGACTTCTCGATAAACACCCTCGCCTCCGAATCCGGCGACTATCTTCGCTATGACCTGACTGAAGACAAAAGAATCGCGGTGAAGGTCTTTGGGGAGAAAGGTCCCCTTTTTTCGTTTGCGGTTGGTAAGCGCGCAACTACATTTAAACACACCTTTGTGATGATCGAAGGCGACAAGAGGGTCTTCCAGACCCAGGGAAATTTCCGCAGTGATTTTGAACAGGGCCCGCAGGACCTGCGAGACAAGAACGTCCTGCCCTTGGTGAAGGATGCCGTTGTATCACTGGAGATCACTGAAGGCAGCAAGGTCCTGAGCCTGAAAAAAAGGGCCGCGGAGGAAAAAGGTGCAGAACAGAAGACCGCTGATGCGCAGGCAACAACGACTGCCGGATGGGTTGACAGGACCGGCAGAGAGACACCGGAAGCAGCAATAAACGAACTCTTCTCCCAGCTGAGCGGACTGCAGTGCGACTCCTATCTGGACGGTAAAAAGAAGGAAGATTTCAAGGATCCCACTCTCTCCATTGCCCTGCATGGAGAAAGAAGCGGCACCCTTTCGATCTTCGAGAAAAACGACCAGAAAACTAATGGAACTCCCGCAATATCATCGGCAAGCAGCTCTCCTTTTATCCTCCAGAAAAGTAAAGTCGAGCTGATCAGAAAGGCCTTGAAGGAAATCCGCGGAGAAAAAAATGAACCGCAGGCCGGACCGGTCATACAAAAAGATACCGAGTAAAAAAAACCACTAGCCTTCGGTTCAGTACCGGTCCCGGTTATGGGAGTCATAGTCATCACGGCGATCCCTGTCCCTGTCTCTCTCCCTTGACCTGGAATCCCGATCTCTCTCCCAATCCCTTGATCTTGGGGAAGAGTCTTCATGATACCCCCGGCCTCCGTCTCGGTCCTTATACCTGACCTCTCTGGGATAATGGCGTCTTGGTAAATCCGTCCACGGGCCGCTCCTTGACCTTGAATAGAACCAACGGCCGTTCAGGTAATGATAGTGATAGCCGTTATGAAAATAGTACGGCTCTGCTTCCAGGATCACGAGCGGCGGCAGAGGCGCCGGCATCGTGTCGCCGTATCCCGGTGAGCCGTATTCTTCATCACCAGCGGGTGGCACGGCACAAGCCGTTGTCAAGAGGGACACAGCGATGATTACCAACAATGTTATCTTTTTCATTTTACCTCCTAACTCTTTAGAAACACAAATAATACTATCTGCTAAAATTACGGAGAATTTTCCCGAGGAAATTATAATAGAGCCTTCACAAAGGAAAAACAAGGCCGGGAGGAGGTCCTCACGAAACAATATAAGGGAAATTACTCCGCACCATCCAGGCATTGCATAATAATCGCCGCCTGGCGTTCGGCCGTGCCCTGTTGCCTTCTGGCTATGTCGCCTGCCCGCCGGCAGGCACCTTTATACCCGGCCGGATTATTTCTGAAGGTGCGGATCATCTCTTCCAGAGCCTGAACATCATCTACCTGGAAACCTGCCCGGACCGACTCGAGCAGTTCGGCCGCATCTCGAAAATCGCCGATACTCGGTCCGTACAAGACCGCCTTGTCCCAGATAGCCGCCTCCATCATATTATGGCCGCCTCTGTCCACCAGGCTGCCGCCACAGAAGACATAGGTCGCAACTGCGTAGATATCGGCAAGGTCTCCCAGGGAATCGAGAATGATGACGTTGAATTGCCGCTTGCTCCCTTTTTGTAACTCACTGAATCTGTGGAATCCAAGCCGATGAGTCTGGAACAGCTCCATGATCGCCGGCAGTCTTTCCAGGTGTCTCGGAGCAATGATCCAGAGGAGCTCCATTTCCTGGTGAAGTCGCACATAAAGGGGCAGCAGCAGCTCTTCCTCGCCGGTATGGGTCGAACCTGCAACCAGGACTTCCAGGCCATCGGGCAAGTCGAGCGCTGAACGGTAGCGCTCCTTGAGCTCCCCGGCATCAACCGGCAAGGTGAGATCATACTTGACATTGCCCTCCACAGTCAGGATCGCCTCACCTGCGCCTACGGCAAGATATCGCTCCCGATCGGGCTCACTGATCACCGCAATCCTTGTGAATTTTTGCAGGACACCTGCTAAAAGAAATCTGATTTTCCTGTAATTCCGGCATGATTTTTCAGACATCCGTCCATTTACCAGAACCAGTTTCACCCCGCGGGCAGCCGCCTTATAAAGAAGCAACGGCCAAAGTTCGGTTTCCAGGCAGACATACATATCAGGATCGATAGAGGTCAGAACATGATCGACAATCAAAGGTACATCAAGAGGGGCGAGGATGCAGATGACATCCGATAGCAACTGCTCTGCGGCCACCCTCTTTCCATGGGTGGTCATCGTAGTCAGGACAAATCGGGCCTGCGGCAGCCTTTTTCGCAAGGCCGAAATAATTGCTCTGGCTGCCTGGACCTCGCCTACGGATGCAGCATGCAACCAGACTCTCACCTCCTGCCGGTCCTTCCGCCCAATCCGGCCATAGAGCCCCAGGCGTTGCGAGAGCCCCTGCCTGTGCTTCCCGGTCATCAGGACCAGCAGGAGCAGCAACGGCAAGGTCGCATAGAACAGCAGACCAATCAGAATTTGGTAGACAAGGTAGGGCATTCCCTCTCCCGGGATATAGTTCTCGTGTAATTCCGGCAAGTCGCCCGGCTTCGCAGGATCCACCGTCTTTGTTCACACACGGACAACAATAGACCCGCAAACCAGGCTATCGTCAATATGAAATGGGCCGGGAGCAACGCAGCTTGCAGCAAACGGGGCATTACCGCCTGAAACCGGCCCTTTTCTGATTGACAAGTCAGCTCCTCTTGGGTAATCAAACCTATTCCGGATGTTAGCCTTCGCCAGAGGAGTAATCATGCAGAGGATTATATATTTTTTTGTTATCGCATTTTCCCTATCAATTTTTTTCGGAGAGACAACAATGGCTGAACAAAAGCTTCATGACGGCATATACGCAAAATTCACTACTGATAAAGGGGAAATCCTCTGTATTCTCGAGTACAAGAAAACCCCTCTGACCGTCGCCAACTTCATCGGTCTGGCCGAGGGGACGAAAAATCTCGGTGGCGGCGCCGGAACCCAGGGCCATAAATTCTATGACGGCCTGACCTTCCATCGGGTTATCCCGGATTTCATGATCCAGGGTGGCTGTCCGCTGGGCACCGGCACCGGCGGTCCGGGCTATACCTTCCCCGATGAAATCGACCCGACCCTGAAACATTCCGGCCCCGGCATCCTTTCCATGGCCAACGCCGGACCGAATACGAACGGCAGCCAGTTCTTCATCACCCATGTGCCGACCCCGCATCTGGACGGCAAACATACAGTCTTTGGTCATGTGGTGAGCGGGCAGGATGTTGTCAACAGCATCAAGACGGGCGATAAGATTAAATCAGTGGAGATTATCCGGGCAGGAGCCGAGGCAGAGGCCTTCAAGAGCAACCAGAAGGCCTTTGATACACTTCTCGGCTCGATGGAGGAAAGGGCTCGTGACAAGGAACGTGCAGCCAGGGAAGAGGCAGCGAATTTTATAAAAAAACAATGGCCCAACGCAATTACTACTCCGTCAGGCCTGCAATATGTAATCGTCCAGGAAGGCACCGGCGATGGAACCCCTGCCAAGGGAGCAACGGTAACCGCCCATTATACCGGCAAACTCCTGGATGGCACCAAGTTCGACTCTTCTTATGATCGTGGCCAGCCCATTGAATTTCCGGTCGGAGCCGGAAGGGTCATCAAAGGCTGGGACGAGGCCTTCCTGTCCATGAAACGCGGCGAGAAACGGGTCCTGATCATCCCGGCCGGCCTGGGCTACGGCCCCTCCGGACGCGGCCCGATCCCCCCGAACGCCACCATGGTCTTCGATGTCGAACTGGTGAGTTTCTAATTCACTTTGTGTGACGGATTGATACGTCACCAACTGACTTCTCGCCGGGGAGGGAGTTTTCTGCTTTCCCCGGTTTGCTCAATCCAGCCAAGCTACAACTGGAGGCTGTCGGCTACCCCTTGCCGTCATCTGCAATTTCTCACCGCCTCGATAAATTCCTGCATTAACCTGAAATCCTTTACCCCATCTTTTTCCACCCCGCTCGACACATCAACCCCGAACGGCCGCAGCTCCCTGATAACGCTGCAGACGTTCTCCTTGTTCAGTCCTCCGGCAACGATCAGTTTTCCCGATATACCCTTGAGCCAGTCCGGAAAGGGGCCGAAAACACCGCTGCCGACACTCGCATCATAGACGAAATACCTGTAATCAAACCCTTCCGGAGGCATATCCTTCGAGGCCAGGACCAGGTTTGTGATCTGCCTGGTTTCATATATCTGCACATAATCAAAAACAGGCGCCACGGTTTCTACATCACTGTAATGAAGGCCGACCACAAAGGTCGCTATCTTCCCTTTTGCATAGGCGGCAAGCCGGGCTGCCTCTTCAGGAGGGGAGTATCGTTTGCTTTTATGGTAGGTGACGACACCGATTGCATCATACCCGTACTCAATGGCTTTATCTATCTGTTCAACGGTTCTCAGTCCGCACACTTTCACAAACATGGATTCCTCATTTCTTTCCAGGGTTTCTCCCCTGAATAAATACGATCTTTTTTGCCATTCTGCTTCCTCCTGAAATCATTTCCAGCTTTTGTTCAGTATTTGGACCGGACAATTTCTTGTTAAAGCCTTCAACCAGCCAGAGTGCATTTAATTCACCCCATCCGGATTCCGCAAGTCTATTTCTCGTTATCCGGGAAAAGTCAGGCAGGTTTGTCTTTCCAGTTCCGTCTATTTATGAAAAGGAAACGATAGGGTGATCAATTAAGATTGAAATAATGGTCCTGATGAGATTAGAATAACTCATGCTCTCTACATATTGAAAATTCAGTTCGGATGGTTGCTCGCCTTTTCTCCTTTACTAAAAATGGAGAGTCAGTCATGAAAGAACAGGTTCCCAATCCCGGCAATACGCCACCTGCATCCTCAAAACCTGCTGAAGATCATCGGTTGCGGATGGTGAATCGAACCATGCAACTCTACAGAAACCAATCACATGCGCTGATTGAGACCCTGCATACCGTTCAGGAATCTTTCGGTTTTCTTGAAGAGGGCGTACTGAAATACGTTGCCGCTACTCTGCGGGTGCCGCTCAGCAGGGTCTATGCGGTGGCTACCTTCTATCATTCCTTCACCCTGAAGCCTCCCGGAGAACACACCTGCGTCATCTGCAGAGGGACGGCCTGCTATATCGGCGGGTCCGGGGAAATCCTTGACGATATCCGGGAGAAGGTCGGCATTGTCTCCGGCGAGACGACACCGGACGGCCAGGTGTCCCTGCTGGTTGCCCGCTGTCTCGGGTCATGCGGACTTGCACCGGCAGGTGTCTTTGACGGTGAGGTAACCGGCAAACTGAGTCCGGAAGTGGTCCTCGAAAAAATAGGGAGGTGGCAAACCCATGACCCTCAATAGTGAAGATCTGCATCAGATCGCCAAGATTGAAAAAGACAAGCAGGATGGATTTCAGCATCGCATCCATGTGTGCGTAGCTGCCGGTTGCCTGTCCTGCGGCAGCGGTGTCTTGATGGATGCCCTGGGGAAAGAGGTCAACCGGCGCGGTCTGGACAACTGGTGTCAGATCAAGGGGGTTGGATGCCTGGGTCTCTGCGCTGAGGGCCCTCTTATCTCGCTTGCGACCAGCGGCACCTATTACCAGGGTGTGAAAGTCTCCGATGTTTCAGACATTCTTGATGCGCTGGGAGGAAACCCCGTCGGCCGACTGCTCTGCCCTGCCGATACGGCCTTTTTCAAACGCCAGGTCCGGATTGTGACTGAAAATTGCGGCAGAATAGATCCTGAGCGGATCGAAGAATACATTGCCGAAAGCGGCTATGAAAGCCTTTACCTGGCCCTCACTCAGATGACCCCGCCGGAGGTGATCGAGCAGGTTACCCGGAGCGGTCTGCGGGGAAGAGGAGGCGCAGGCTACCCAACCGGCCTGAAATGGACGACCGTATCGAAGGCGATCAGTTCGACAAAGTTCATTATCTGCAATGCCGATGAAGGAGATCCGGGCGCCTTTATGGACAGGAGCGTTTTAGAAAGCGATCCACACAGGGTTATTGAAGGCATGGCCATAGCCGGATACGCCACTGGTGCAAGTCAGGGCTATATTTATGTCCGCGCCGAGTATCCGCTCGCAGTCAAGCGGGTGCGTCTTGCCCTTGCGCAGGCGGAACGTCTGGGCGTATTGGGGAATAACATCTTTAATACCCATTTCAATTTCACCATCAAGGTCCGCCTGGGGGCAGGGGCCTTTGTCTGTGGCGAAGAAACCGCCCTGATCGCCTCCATTGAAGGGCGCATGGGACGCCCTCGGCCCCGGCCGCCCTTCCCTGCCGAATTCGGATTATGGGAGCATCCCACCCTGATCAACAATGTCGAAACCTTCGCCAATGTTCCACCCATCATCCGGAAAGGCGGCAAGTGGTTTGCAGGCATAGGAACTGAAAAAAGCAAAGGAACCAAGGTCTTCGCTCTGGCCGGAAAAATCGTCAACACCGGTCTGATCGAGATACCCATGGGCACGCCATTGCGTGATATCGTCTTTGCTATCGGCGGCGGTATTCCTGGCGGCAAAGGGTTCAAGGCGGTTCAGACCGGCGGGCCTTCGGGCGGCTGTATCCCCGAACAATTCCTCGATATGCCGGTTGATTACGACTCTCTGCTGCAGGTCGGCTCGATTATGGGGTCCGGCGGTATGATCGTCATGGATGAAACGTCCTGCATGGTGGATGTGGCAAAATTTTTCATGGAATTCTGTATGTCCGAATCCTGCGGCAAATGTGCGCCCTGCCGGGTGGGGACGCGGCAGATCTATGATATTCTCTGCAGGATTACCGGCAATCAATCAACGCCTGAGGATCTGGCAATGCTGGAAGACCTCTGCGATCTGATGAAAAACACCAGCCTCTGCGGACTGGGGCAGAGCGCCCCCAATCCGGTGCTGACAACCCTGAAGTATTTCCGTGATGAATACCTGTCGCATATCCATGACAGGACATGCCTGGCCGGTGCCTGCAAAACCGTGGTGGAGGTCTCATGAAACAGCATCCGCAAAAAAAAGTCCGAACCGACCTGAATCCGTCCCGTCTGCTGACGTTTAAGATCGATGAGCGCGATGTCAGCGCCCACGAAGATGAATCCATTCTGACCGTGGCCCGGCAGAACGGTATCTCCATCCCTACCCTCTGTCATCTGGACGGCCTGTCGGAACGCGGCGCCTGCAGGTTGTGCATTATCGAGGTCAAGGGTGTGGCCAAGCTGCTACCCTCCTGCGTGACCTTTCCCCGGCAGGACATGGAGGTCATCACCAATTCCGAAAGGGTCGTCACCTATCGCAAGAAAATTCTCGAACTGCTGTTCACCGAGCGCAACCACGTCTGCTCTGTCTGCGTTTCCAACGGCCATTGCGAGCTGCAGAATCTGGCCGTGGAGCTCGGAGTGACCCATGTCCGCTACCCCTATCTCTATCCCCGTCATGCTGTTGATGCCTCGCACAGCCGGTTTTCCATCGATCATAACCGCTGCGTGCTCTGCCTGCGCTGCGTTCGGGTCTGCGATGAGATAGAAGGAGCACATACCTGGGATATCATGGGGCGCGGGATCACCTCGCAGGTCATAACCGATCTCAATCAGCCCTGGGGCACCTCGGAGACCTGCACCGGATGCGGCAAATGCGTGCAGGTCTGCCCGACCGGGGCGCTTTCGGAGAAAGGCAAGTCGGTGGCGGAGATGATCAAGCGCCGCCAGTTCCTGCCCTATCTGCAGATGATGAGAGGGAGGCAGGATGACTCATGGCAAAAATAAGACTGGCAACAACATGGCTGGATGGCTGTTCCGGATGTCATATGTCCTTTCTGGATATTGACGAACTCCTCATCGGTCTTGCTGAAAAGGTGGAGATCCTTTTTGGCCCTCTGGTCGATTACAAAGAGTTTCCCGAACATGCGGATGTCACCCTCGTCGAAGGAGCGGTCAGCAACGAGGCCGACAAAAAAAACATAGTAATGATCCGCGCACGGAGCGGGATTCTGGTCTCCTTCGGGGATTGTGCGATCACGGCCAATGTGCCTGGCATGCGCAACAGATACCCGGTCGGCGAGGTTATGAAGAGGGCCTATGTGGAGAACGCTGATTCTGTACCGGCAGGAAACGGCGGAGTTCGATCCGAGGCAGCAGGAGTTGCCTTTCAGACAGTTCCCCCTCTCTGTCAGAAGGCCAGGCCGGTGCATGAATTCGTCCCCGTGGATGTCTTTCTACCAGGCTGTCCCCCTCCTCCGGAGGCAATTACGTTTCTCCTGACTGAACTCCTTGCCGGCCGCATACCCGACATGACCGGCAGGACACGATTCGGCGCCTGACAATTGCAGCTACACATCTTTTTGGAGGTCTGAAGATGAGCGGTACGATTACCATAGAACCCATTTCCCGGATTGAAGGACATGGAATGATCACCATCATCGTCGAAGATGACGGCAGCATCAGTGACGCCAGGTTTCATGTCACCCAGTTCAGAGGTTTTGAGAAACTGTGTGAAGGCAGGCCCTTCTATGAGATGCCATCCATCACGGAAAGAATCTGCGGTATCTGCCCGGTCAGCCATTCCCTGGCCTCCAGCAAGGCCTGCGATGCCATCCTCGGCGTTCATCCTCCCGACACCGGCGTCATGCTCCGGCGATTACTTAATTGCGCCGAATTCATCCAATCGCATGCGCTGAGTTTTTTTTATCTCTCCTCCCCTGATTTACTCTTGGGGATGGAATCTGATCCGGCCAAACGAAACATCATCGGGGTAATCGAAGCCTATCCCGAGATTGCCGGAGACGGGATCCGGCTGCGGAAAATCGGACAGCAGATTATTGAACTGATCAGCGGCAAACGCATTCATTCCGCCTGGGTGGTTCCGGGAGGCGTGAATGCGCCGCTCTGTGCAGAACATCGCGAGACAATGCTGCAGATGATTCCGGAGGCCCTGGAGATCATTACCCGCACCTTGACGATGTTCAAGAAATCCCTTGAAAAATACCGGGACGAGATCCAGACCTTTGCCAATTTCCCAACCCTGTTCATGGGCATGGTTGACAAGGAAGGCAACCTTGAGCATGTCGACGGCAGGCTCCGCATCATTGACGCCAAAGGGCATATTGTGGCGGATGATATCGATCCGGCAGACTATCAGGAATACATCGGTGAAGCAGTGGAGCCATGGTCCTACCTGAAATCCCCCTATTTCAAGCCGATGGGCTATCCGGAAGGGATCTACCGGGTAGGACCTGCGGCCCGGCTGAATGTCTGTAACGGGTGCGGTACGGTGCTTGCCGATCAGGAGTGGGCGGAGTTCAGAAGCCTGGAGAGGGGGCCGATCATGAGTTCGTTTTTCAATCATTACGCCCGCTTGATTGAAATTCTTTATTGTATCGAAACGCTGCAGAAACTCCTGGATGATCCCGCTATCCTCAGTCCCCGGATCAGGGCCTTTGCTCAGCCGAATTTTCTCGAAGGCATAGGATGTGTCGAGGCCCCCAGAGGGACCCTTATTCATCATTACCGTGTCGATGAAAACGGACTGATGACCTGGGCCAACCTGATTGTCGCCACAGGCCACAACAACCTGGCGATGAGCCGGGGGGTATTGCAGGTTGCCAAACGGTTCATTACCGGCACCGAGGTCTCGGAAGGCGCATTGAATCGAGTTGAAGCCGTCATCCGGGCCTTTGACCCATGTCTGAGCTGCTCGACCCACGCCCTGGGAAGGAGGCCGTTCACCATCCGGTTCAGAAAGCCGGACGGCACGATTCTTCGCGAACTGTAGAGAGGCGAACAAAGACTGATTTCTTACACCATACGATCGACCAGACGACAGGTGATGTATGGGTCAAGAGGGGTATCCCCTTATTAATGATAACAGCAAGCCCGGAGAGTAAAAAAATGGAAATATTTGATTTTGCAATACAAATGGAAAAAGACGGCGAAAAGTACTATCGGGAACTCATGCTGGCAAGCAAGACGGTCGGTCTGCAGAAAATTTTCGCCCTCTTAGCTGACGAGGAAGTCAAACATTGCACGGTTATAGAACAGCTGCGTCTGAAGACCGGCCCGCAGCAAGTAAAGGGTACGCGGGTTCTGGAAAATGTTAAAAACATCTTTATTGAGATGAGGGACAGCAAGGACAATCTGCGCACCCACACGACAGAGACGACAGCCGCATACCAAAAAGCCCTTGATATTGAAGATATGAGCAGGAGATTCTACCTGGAAAAGGCCGAAGAGGCGGTAGACGAACCGACAAGGTTACTCTTTGGCCAGCTGGCCAAAGAAGAAGAAAAGCATTTACGCATTATGGAGAATATCGTCGAATTTGTCTCGAAACCGGAATCGGGATCCTGGCTTGAGAATGCGGAATGGCACCATCTGGATGAGTATTAGCATTCAACAATCAACAGGAAATCCGGGAATATCGACCTGACCTCTCTCTGGATCAAAAGGGAGAGGGGGTCAACTTCTGTATTCTTGATAAACATCCGTACCCTTGGCCTTCCCCACATTCCTTGAACAGATTATCTCGTTTTTCTTCCGCCCTCTCTTTCATTCTTGATGGGTCTATATCTTTTTTATTCAAGGTACAATTTTTTTATTGACAAGATATTAATATTTTATATAGGTAAATATTAACTATTAACAAATATTAACAGAGACCATTGCTGTTTCACCCTCTCTGGCAACAACACGAGGTTGCATGAATATCGGTACATTGATCAGAAGATGCAGGAAGGAACAGAAGTTGACGCTGAAAACCGTTGCCGAAAAGGCCTCCATCTCCGAAGGTTTTCTCAGTCAGGTGGAAAATGATGTGAATTCGCCTTCAGTCGACACCCTGATCCGGATCTGCAACGCCATCGGGGTCAACGCAGGCGATCTTATTTCCCAGGTCAGCAAGCAGGAGAAGATCGTCCTGATCCGGAAATCGGAATGGGATGATATCGATCTCTCCCATACCGGCTTTGTGACTCGCCGCTTTTTTCCGCCGGAATACAGGACCGTGATTGACTCGTCAATCCTTGTCGTCAATCTGGGCAAATCCATCCCTGTGCGGAAAAATATCAAAAACGGCCAGGAGGTCCTCTGCGTGCTGAAGGGATCGATTGAACTGATGTTAAGCGACGAGACACTTTCACTGGTCGAAGGGGATTCTGTTCATTTCTGGTCCAACCCCGAAAGCCAGAAGATTACAAATACCAGCAGCTCTACCAGTTTTGTCCTGTGGGTGGGGACACTGTAAAGCATTTTCGAACACCTCAACCATAACCAACAAGGAGACCAAGGTATGATCACATTCAGCAAACAACAGTTGAAAATCCCTCAACTGCAGAGACCAGTCTACCTAGTCACGGCGGGACAGTCCAAATTCGACCGCGCCTTTCCGGACAAGCGCACCGAAGAGCTCTGCATCGACGCCTTTACAATGGCCGCCCATTTACTCGATATGTCGCCTGCCGAATTGAAAAAATATATACATACCTGCTACTACGGTCATTTTGCCGATCATTTCGGTGATCAGCTACTGGGGGAATCGGTCATCCACGATCGACTGGGTCTCGACCCGCTCGGAAACGTCGGGGTGAAAACCGGCGGCGCCACCGGCGGATCGACCCTCTGGGAGGGTCTGAAAGCTGTGGCCTCGGGCTACTCGGACTGCGTTCTCGTCATGGGCTGGGAGCGGATGGACGAGGTTCCCACCGACGAGGGCAACTTTCTTATCTCCTGTGCGGCCGATAAGGACTGGGAGGCGCCGCTGGGCCATATCTATACTGGCTATTACGCGGTCATGGCCCAGCGCTACTGGCAGATCTTCGGCAAGTCGGAGGACTCGTTCAGAAGGACCTTGGCCGAGATTTCGGTGAAACATCATGGCTACGCCCGGTTCAACCCCTTCGCCCAGTCACCGATGAAGATCACCGTCGAGGATGTGTTAAAATCCCCGGTCGTGGCCTACCCGCTGCGGGCGCTGGACTGTTGTCTGATGAGTGTCGGTGCCGCCTGCACCATTCTCTGCGACGAAGATACCGCCCTGAAACTGACGAAAAATTCAAAAAACAAACCCCTGCGGATATGGGTCGCAGCCGGATCGCACACCCTGCGTCCTGCGGACAGGCGCGATATGGATATTCCGCTGCTGCCGAATGAAACCGCCGATCAGTACAAAGATCTGGGCAAGCGTTTCCCTGGCGGGGACAGGTATCCGGGATTCACCGGATTTCTCGCAGCCAGAATGGCTGCCTATTACGGCTACGGGATGGCGGGCATCGCTGATCCGATGGAGGATCTCGATGTGATCGAGCTCCATGATGCCTTCACCATCAGCGATGTCCAAACCTACGAGGATATCGGTCTGCGCCCTTATGGATACGGTCGGGACTATGTGGAATCTGGTGACTGTTATCATATCAATCCGCATACCGGAAAACCGGGCAAACTGCCGTCAAATCTCTCCGGCGGCTTAATCGGCTGCATGCACTCCGTTGGTGCCACAGGCATTATGCAGACTTTTGAAATCGCCACCCATCTCTGGAACAGGTGGGAGGAGTTCCATGGCGACGAAATGCTCTGGAAAAAATTCGATCGAAAAAAACCGAAAGACTGGACCAACCTGCAGGTGGTCGGCGCAAAGCGAGGTATGGCGATCAGCCATGCGGGCGTTGGTTCCCATGTTACATCCACCATCCTGATGGACCCCGATCATCTGATAAAGAAAGACGCATAAAGGAGAGATGCTATGAGCACATATGGACATGTCTTTGTCAAAAACAATCAATACAAACTTAAAGGTGCCTTCCATCACCTGACACCAAACACCCCGATCCGCAATGCCGATGACGATTGGAAACTCCTTGGGGTGACCAATCCGAGGGATATGACCTATATACATTCCTATGGCGGTGAAGCGGTCTTCTTTGAGTCCCTCAGTAAAGGCAAGCTCCTGGCGACTCGTTGTGATAATACGGGCTGTGATTCCAAAGGGACAATCTATATCCCGTTTCGGATCCATTGCCCGGATTGTCTTGGTAAAAACAGAGCGATCGATCTGACGGACGTCGCCAAAAAAACCGCCAGGATACACACTTTTATGGTCTGCGAACGGTCAGGGGCTTTCAATATGCTTGATAAGCCCATCAAATTTATTAATATCGAATTCGATGGCGTTGCGACCATATTGATGAGCTACCTTAGTCTTGGCGAACCGGCATTCGGTATGAAGGTGGTTCCGATCTTCAAAACAAGCGGACCGACTTTTACGATCCTCGACCTGTCATGGGTCCCGGAAGGGACAAAAAAAGAGCAGCTTCCGGAAGGATTCAGCTTTTAAAAGGAGGAAATTTTCTGACCTTCGGGTAAAGGAGAAATTGGTGTTGCATAGAGTTCTGGCGGGGTGCGGCTGAAGAAGAGTATACTTCTGCAGGCTCCCGCCTGGAGTTTTTTACCATGAAGATATCTCATCAACTTACTATCACTTTTCAAGGGGGGGGAAGCAGATGAACAAACCTGACGTTAAAGTTGGTCAAACAACCATCGGAAACCTGGTAGATATTCTGGCAGAAAACTTGGGGAATAACATCGGCCTGGAGTACCATTCCCTGGATATCAGGCTGAACTTCAGGCAACTTAGGGAAAAATGCAATGCCGTCGCCAAAGGTCTGATGTCTCTTGGTGTCGCCAAGGGTGACAAGGTTGCGATCTGGGCCAACAATCTTCCCGAGTGGGTGTACACCCAGTAC
>CAIUQR010000094.1 GCA_903901335.1 uncultured delta proteobacterium
GTCCGAAGATTGGTGGCAAAGGCGGCCTTAGACGATAATTTTTCGATACTTTGCCCAACTCCACGCAAATCGGTGGTTAATTCTCTCGTGACCGCGTTAATGCGGATGGCGGCATGAGATCTTTACGGTAAACTTCAGTTACGTCAATATGTGCTTTGGCATATTTTTCAGTATAAATCTTTCGTATTGTGTCCAGATATTCCTTCGTTTTCAGCCGTTTTGTGTCCATGTATTCATAGAAGAAATTTACATTCTGGTAAGGGGCGAAAACTGAGTCAATGCCCTTTTGGACATTATCTGACCATTCAGCTCGGTGATAGGAAAAGAGCACCAGAACGTGTTTTGGCGCATTGAGAAGCGATGTGTTCTGTGACGGTGAAGAATCTTGGTTTGAAGCGAATGTGATATGGGGTGAACTGAGAACAGTTAAGGTCAGGACGAGCAATAGTATCCGTGGAGCGGCATATCTCAGGAAAAACCCACTGATGAAGAAGCAGAAAGTTTTCATAGAGTGCGATCTTCCATTTCAATCTTTTTTCAGCGCTCTTGCCAGCGCATCTTTTAACGCCGCTTTCTGATACGGCTTTTGCAGGAAGACTTGGGGGAGTTCTGTATGGTCGTTAGTAATTACCTTTGACTCGTCATGACCACTGGCCAGGACAACCGGAATATCCGGACGAATTCGGCGCAGTACTGACAGGGTCTCCCAACCATCCATTCGCGGCATAGTCAAGTCAGACAAGATAACGCTGATTTGGTCCTGATGGTTTCGGAATATCTCTATTGCCTCAACTCCGTCCTTTGCCACGAGAACGTTAAAGCCTAAGCGCATGATCATAGTCTCAGCCATATTGCGGACCATCTCCTCGTCCTCAACCAGAAGAACTGTGCCCCCCTTTTCTATAATCAAGGAGGGTTGGATTGGGCTCTCGGAATGCAGGGGAGCCTGCTCTGCAGAAACCGGCAAAAAAACTCTAAAAGTGCTCCCTCTTCCCACTGTGCTCTCTACCGTAATCGCACCACCATGTGTCTTTACAATCCCGAGAACCACTGGAAGGCCAAGGCCACGGCCGGGAAATTTGCTGGAGAAAAATGGATCGAAAAGTTTGTCAACATCCTCGTCTGAGATCCCGCCGCTTGTATCTTTTACTTCCAGGCAGGCATAGTTTATATCCTGCGTCTGCCAGTCAATTGGAAATCGGCATACTGCAGAGATATCCATAGAAGCAACTATTCTTGTGGTAATTCTTATGGTTGCCTCATTCACATCGGCCGACTCCCAGGCATTGGTGACCAGGTTGGTCAGGACTTGTTGCATCTGGTCCTTATCGACGTTGACGGTCGGGCCAGGAGACGGCAAGTCTTCTTTAAAAATTATATTTTTAGGTGCGGCGGCCAAGAGTAATGGCAGGCTCTGGCGGCAGATTTCAGACAAATCCTGCGGTACATGTTTACCGATTGTTTGTCCAAGATAAGTGAGCATTAGGCTGCTGAGTTCCACAGACTTGCGAGCTCCTCCCATGGCGGCGTTCAGAAGTCTGACAGACGGTGCATCCGGTGACAGGTCAGAAACAGCCATTTCCAGGTTACCCATCACTACGGCTAGCTGATTATTAAAGTGATGGGCGATGGCCCCGGCCATGCGGTTTAGGCTTTCGGTCTTCTGAAATTGTCGGTTTACTGCCTCCAGCTTTGCTTTTTCTTCCTCCACTTGCTTCCGGGCGGTGATATCTCGAAACGACCACACGCGGCCTACGATAGTATCTTCAATTCTTTGGGGTTGCGAATATCGCTCAAAAACGCGTCCGTCCAGGAACTCGATCTGGTCAAAACTCGATTGCTCCGGTTGTTCATACAGTTCACGAACCTTGGAAATAAAGCGATCCGGATCGGTAAGTTGCGTCAGGATATGATTTATTGCTTTTTCATCTTCGTGGCTAAGGAGAACGTTTTCCGGTATCGTCCACATCTCAGCGAATTTCTGGTTCCATCGAGCAATTTTTCCCTGTTTGTCAACAATGAGGATACCATCGGCAGTGGATTCCAGAGAGGCACTGAGCAAAGACAAAGAATTTTTCAATGCCTGCTCGGCCAGCTTCCGCTCGGTGATATCAACAAGTCCACCGTAAATCTGTTGTGCTTGCCCAAAGTTTTGAATACATTCTGCGTCTGATGCAGCCCATATAATTTGTCCGCTTTTATGGCGCAGCCGCAGTTCGCAGTAACCCGAAGACCCGGGGCTCAGGTCGATGACATTGGTTTCAAATAACGGCATGTCATCCTCGTGCACACTGTTCCACCAACATCCCATGGTTATTAATTCATCTGACGAGTAGCCGAATATGTGCTCAACAGCGCCTGATATCCAGTCGATCAAATATTTGCTGTCTGGTCCTGTCTTGCAGGAGTAGGCGACATCTGAAGTGATGGATGATATGCGCCGAAAGCGGTCCTCTTTTTCACTGAGTTCCTCGGTTATTTGCTCTATTTCCCTAAAGAGAACAGTGTAAGGTCGTGTTAAAGTCGAGCGGATTAGGGCTATGTAGATGAGGAAAAAAGAAATAATCTTAAGCAGGTGGCTGACAATGCTGGAAAGGCTGGAAACGTTAATATATAACGTTAAAAAAAACTCAACGCCAATGGTGAGCACGATGGAAACGGCTATGAGCCGACAGACAGTGATCTCCAAGGCTTTTCGTCGAAATATGAGGTAACAAAAGGAGAGGATGAGTGAAAGGCCGACCGAATATTCAGCAGATTTCTTAAAGAGCGTCAAGCCCGAACCCTCTAAGAAGCAACTCGGAAAATTTTGCCACCAGAGTATGCTTGCCAGCAGCAGGGCAGTGAGGATCAAATAACCGGCCAGTGCAATTCGAACAGACCATCGTCTTCCTAATGCCAATGAAAACATGAGCAGAGAGAAACCATGCAGCAACCTCCCGGCAAGACCGAGCTGAACGAAGAGGTCGGGCTTTGCTGATCCGACAAAGACTCCCATACCCTTGTAAGCCAAAAGATGCATCAGGTCTATTGTCCCTACGCAAAGGTAACCGATACCGAGTACAACCAGCGCAGAATTACGAGCTATATGGCGTGAATTCCACACCAACAGAAATACGGCTGTAGACACGGCCACAGAAAGAATTTCGGCAAGGCTGTGGAACAATACATAATTGTGAATACTTATGAACACGAGGCATCCGAAAATCGCTCCAAACATAACTGTACTTGAAAATATTCCGGATTTATGGACATCAGGTGTAATTATTTCGAGGTGATTATCCATGGGATTTTGAGAAGGTGGCACAGGTATTTTGAAATTTCATAAACCTTGTCAGTTTTATTTTATTCTAAGCGGAGTCATTTACAAGGTTAACTTTCAATTTTTGAGAATAAATATCATTTAACAGCAATAAAGAGATATTCCATTGTCTCTTTATCAAAAGCACCACAGTTTTTTTCTGTAAATACTCACGATTGCAAGATTCCTCTATCCCCAAATGGCGACGAAATCGTTTCGTCTTGTTGTGTATTAGTACCGCCAATATTAACCATAATCAGTCAAAGACAGGTTAATAAGTTTCCTGATGCCATTATCCCGTTTTCCGGTATTTGAGAACTACAGGTCGGGAGGCAGTGCCTGCTTTCACCTGAAAATATGGGGAAATTAATGCCGTGGAAACCGTTTTATGTTTCATGAAAAATTGCTGGTAAGGTTAACACAAGGGTGTAAAAATGATACTTTGCTGCTTTTTTAGCGGCCTGATTAAGAATAACTTATTGAGGCTCTGCGTGATTTCTGTAGCAGGATAGTAGCAATCTAAATTTGGAGCTATTGATTGCTTGGATAAGCTTTTACGTGGCAATCCTCACCTTGCGTAACAAATTTTCTTTGGTATGCTGAAAGTGCATGTGGCTTTACTGAGTGTCCATTATTTTGAGGAAGATCA
>CAIUQR010000095.1 GCA_903901335.1 uncultured delta proteobacterium
AACATGGAAGCTTCCCCCGGGAGTCTATGATGTGCTTGTAATAAACAGAGAAGATGCCGGAAATCCAGAGTTAAGCTTTTCCGGTATTTCCGTCGAAGCGGGCAAGACCGCCGAGAAAACCGCCGACTTCTCCGGAGGTGGACTGAAGATCAACGCTCTGCGCAATGGAAAACCCTTCTCGGCGATGGTAAGTATCTCTAAAGCAACTCAGGGTACGGATGAGAAGAAAGAAAATGTTATCAACGACTGGACCGAAGTTACGGGAAAAACGTGGAGACTTTCCCCGGGAGTCTATGATGTGCTTGTTATAAACAGAGAGGATGCCGGACATCCGGAGTTGACCTTTTCCGGTATCACCGTCGAAGCGGGCAAGACTGCCGAGAAAACCGCTGAATTCTCAGGGGGGAGCCTGAATGTCAAAGCAATGCGAAATGGCCAGCCTTTCTCTGCCTATTGCCGAGTCTTGAAGGCAGGCACCAACGGGGAGGAACAGAAAGAGGTCACTAACGGCTGGACGGATGTAAAAGGGGCGTCGTTTAAGCTTCCCCCTGGGGATTATAATGTGATAGTTGAAGATCGCGATCGTAAGAGCAATAAAGAATTTAATGGACTTAAGATAGAGGCAGGAAAAACTCAGGATGTTGAAGCGCAACTATAATGGGGTCGTATTAAAAGGCTCCGGAATATTTGTTTAAAATATCATCACACTTATGGTCTCTTAGCATAACATTATATGTTCTCAATTATGGCATTCGCACCAATTATCCTGCTTATTGGGATCGCCAAGAAGCGTCGAAAAGTGGCTGTCTGATTACGTCGGTCAGAATGGAGGAATCTTTTGTATATTTAAAAAGTTCTGACACTAGAGAAAAGGTTAGTCGTATATTTTGTCGATGTGAGAGACAGGCTCTCGAAATGATTTTATTAGAATACCTTAAGGAGGGATAAAATGACTAAGACATTTTACAAAACAATTCTGCTTAATAATGCTTTACTGTCACTAATTTTGATCTTGCCATCTCTGTCTAACGCTGGCCAAACAATTACGCCAGGCAGTTCTGATATATCATCAATGACCAATATTACGGCGGATGATACCAAAGGGTCGTCACAAGAGGACTCCTCTCGCTTTATGATCGCTGAGGGAGAGCATTTTTGCGTGCACCGTTGTCGTAGACATTTCGAAGAACGCATGCAAGAATGTCGTGAACCTGGCCACCCACACCATCATCGATGCGCGGAATGGGCACGAGAACGTGAACATGAGTGCCTCGAAGAATGCTATCGGGAACATCGCAGGTAGTAGGTGTTTAGTTACAAACATCTATTGTCCATGGATCTTAAAATCATAACTGTTCTTCTTGTTCTGTTAATAATAAACAGGTAAACCACCGGTTCTGCCGGTGGACTCCAAAAGTTTGACAATTACGGGAGTAAGAGGGAAGTCTCACAATTCTGAACCGCTCAAAGTTCAAGAAGAGGAGACTTCCCATGTACGACGAACAAAGTTTAAGCCACACGATGTGGGATTGCAAGTATCACATCATATAGATACCAAAGTATTGCAAGAAGGCAATATTTAAAGATCTCAGGAGAAACAACCGGTCCCTCGTATAGTTTTTCCAGTGTGAGAGCTAGGCTCTCGAAAAGGATTTTATTAGAATATTCGAAGGAAGGATGAAAAATCACCAGCAGCTTTTGAGAGGAAATATTTTATAGAAAAGCAAATGAGTGAGAGGTTTTATTTCCACTATTGACTGCACACCTCATACTCTACAGAGTATGAGGCACCTTGGAAGAAACCTTCAGTGATCTCTAATTATGTCAGGAAAACGCTTGCAGTAGCAATTAAGCCTATCTGGAAAATAAGAGCTGGCCGTGTGAAAGGAGACAAACCACGGCCAGCTCTTGGGGAGTGGAGACTGTGGATACCGCCAAACAAAAAGTTACCCAAGATATGACGAAAATGCAAGAATTTTAAAAACATTATGACGAATATCCGGACAGAAATAATCAGGAAACATATCAATGCTTGCAGGATCAATCTGAGCTGAGTTTGGCAGAGAATATATCTCATGATAAAACAATCTGGTGGCGTCCTTTTGAGGGACGCTGGTACCCATCACATTCCTGTCGTGGCCCATGGAACCATGTCGAGCATGAAAGGTTTCTCCCTCCATCATCGGTTCACCAACTGGATTCCGGCATTCATGCCATGATCATTCGCGCATCAATCATGAGGAATTTGAATGGAACAAGGAAATATGAAAACACGATTGCCACTATGAATGGCACCGGTTGAGAAGTAATAAGGAGGGCTACGCAAAGTCTCTGTAATCCTGCTCGCTCTGCATGGTAGTGATTTTCTAATGAAGAAATCGTTTTCGTACCCGTGATTGATCACAAATTATCCCTAACAACTTTTTATTGACAAGCCTTCTATAACAGGATAACCTAAAATAACTCATAGTCAGTCCCTTGTTTTGTTTTGAGCGCCAATCTTCCCAGGTTGGCGTTTTTTTGTTATATTGTTCACTTATCTGGGGTTCTAGACCCAAAGCCCATGAAGTTTTGCTTTCCTGTTAAAATAAGTAGTTAAACCAACCTCATTCGATTGCATCCAAAACCTTCAATTTCGGATGCATGGTTCTGAAGTAAGAAAAACGTTTCGGAAATCTTCGATATTTCCCCGTACAGCCATTTCGAATGAAATTTTCTGGGCATTGAACATCGCCCTCTCTATCTCATAGCTTTGACTTTTCCGGTCATCGAAGGAAAAAATGTTGGTATCTAAAAAACACCGCCCACTTTATCTTTTTTTTCTCATTACAATCATCTTCTGGTCATTTCTGGTTAGCATTTTACCTGATTTTTTCTTGCACGGTATTCCTCTGGTCAGGGAACAGATACGTTTATCAATTGAAGCCTTTGGAGCGATGGTTGCGATTTCAATGTCGCTGCTTCTCCTGCAGTCCCATCAAAAAGACGGGGAGAAAAAAAGGGGAGAATTTTTCCTGTTGTCCATGGGGTTTTTGATGATGGGGATTCTTGGTATCTTCGTTGCCATCTCAATTCCCGGTCATGGTTTTAACCTGCTTCATGGTTTAAGGACTATCTTCGGCAGTATCTGGTTTGCCCTGGTTTGGCTGCCGGGTGGTGGTAGCTATATTTCCAAGAAGAAAACTGTTCCGTGGATCGTTGTGTCTCTTTCTGTTTTGACTGGATATGTAGTGCTCCAGTTTCGTGAATTTCTCCCTGTGATGGTAGTAAATGGGGAATTAACTTCCTTTGCGATTCAGGTAAATATCATCAGCGGGGTTCTCTTGTTTGTTACAGCAATCTATTTTCTCTTAGAATTTCTCCGTTCGAGTACTAAAGGGTCATATCTCTTAACCTGCGTGTTTATTTTGTTGGGTTTATCAGCATTCGGGATTCGTATAGCCGTGATCTGGTCTGAGGACTGGTGGTTCTGGCATATGCAACGTTTCCTCGCATATACAGTGACATATTATTACATATTCCGTTCTTATCTCCAGGTCAAAAACGAACTGGAAGAAATGAACAAAACATTGGAAAATCGGATCGCCGAAAGAACTGCGGAACTGTCAATAGAGGTCGCAGAGCGGAAGAAATACGGAAGTGAAAGAGATGAAATGATAGCTGAACTTCAAGAAGCAAATTCCCAAATCAAGATATTAACCGGAATACTTCCCACCTGCTCTTCCTGTAAAAAGATACAAAATTCTGAGGGAAATTGGGAACAGATGGAATACTATATTCAACAACATTCCGATGCTCAATTCTCCCATGGAATATGCCTTGAATGTGCGAAGAAATTATATCCGGAAATGTATGGTGAACTTATCAGGATAAAGGAAATCGAAAAGGATAAACAAAAATAATTACCCCAAGGACATCACGCATTCTTTAGATCCGACAGATTCACCGCAAACAAAGACCTATCAACTAGTATGATTCTATAATTCGCGCCTTTTACGCTACCTGCCATTGCCCATAACACAATCCAGCCTACGCTAACCATGCTCCGTATTGCCGATCTTAACATCTTCACCGACAGGAGTTTTGCCATAAACACGATGATTCTGTATTCATGGTGTCCCAATGCCGCAGTTAAACTTTGTGTGCTAATGCAAAAGGTTCTGGTATAATGGTTACTACCATACGGTGGTCTCCTCTTGTATGGCTGGTGCTGGCTTTAGGTAGAAAGCTCCTCCGAGGTTTTTTATGCCTGGAGTCAGCACCGTTTTTTTTACACTGATTACCGTCATCAAACCAATAGCCAGTAGGGGGAGATATTGCGAGCAAAAAAGGACAACTACTTTTTACCCTTCTTCCGGACTGAGTGCATAATATGAAGGAGTTTCTAAAATACTGGTTACCGGTACTGCTGTGGATACTGGTGATATTTTTTGCCTCCCAGGATGCGCAGTCTTCTGAGCATTCACGCTCCCTGCTTGAACCCCCGCTACGCTGGCTCTTCCCTCATCTGGAACAAGGACAATTCGACGTAGCCCACCACCTCTTGCGAAAGGGTGCCCACCTGACTGAATTCGCCGTACTCTCCCTGCTCCTGTGGCGCGCCATCCGTCATACCCACGGCAAGAGACAGACTGTTGAAATGCAGCTATCACAGGGCGTCCTGGATTATTGGCGATGGGACAGGGCGGGCCTGGTTCTTTCTATTGTTTTTCTGTACGCGGCAACAGATGAATTCCATCAGATTTTTATTCCCACGCGAGACCCAAATCTTAGGGATGTCTGTATAGATACCTGCGGTGGCGCGGCGGCACTCCTCACGCTCTGGATTTTCGGGCGTTGGAGAATAAAACGGTTAAACTGTTCAATGCACAGCGCATGCCGGGGCCAAACCGTCAGAGATCTCTTTACCGAGATTCGCGTTTTTATCAATAAAGTTTCTGCAGAAAGGGTAAAGTAGCATTGGTAGGTATCATTACAGAAGTGGAATAAAAATGACCTATCCCTTAATGGCCTCTCACCCCCTGTACAGAATCTATCCGTACCCCCTTTCAATTATGCGCACCAATGGTGAGCATATCCGCGTCAATCCCCCTCATGGCTGTAGTCCTTGTACACCCCGCAGCATAAAATGATATCGCCTACCTTCTGCAGATACGTCGTCTTATGCTCCATCTCATTGGTTTCAGGGTTCAGATACATATAATCGACCCATCCGGAACC
>CAIUQR010000096.1 GCA_903901335.1 uncultured delta proteobacterium
CCCATATTTTATCTACCGGTACATCTTCAGGTAAGTTGATCCACGATGTGATGGAACACATCAGAGATGTATATAATACCCTGTATATGATCATCTTCAATCACCGGTAACCGGCGCACATGTTTTTTTATCATGACATCCAGCACCAGGAGCAGGTGGGTATCCGGCGTGACGCTTATTATTTCCGACGTCATGATATCTGCAACCCTAACATTGCGGGCCTGTGCACATGAAGAGGTGATCATTCCCGAAATATCCAGATCCTCCATCATGCCCCAGATGTGGACATGTTTGGGGCGGATGAAGAGCAGGATGTCGTACATGGAAAGCATGCCTACCAACTTGCCGCTTTTATCCGTGACCATCATGCCGAACAGCTTCCGCCCTTCTGCCGCGCCGGCAGATTTAAAATTTCTCACTGCTTCTGAGATTGACATCTCCTCATTCAGCGTGTGAAATTTCCTGCTCATAATATTCCTAGCCAGCTCTTTCATTGCACGTCTATTATGCTGATTGTTTTTGAAAAGAAATGATTCTCCAAGGTGTATTTCTTGCCCTGGTGAGTAGGTTGATCCCCTTTAAGAAATTATTCTCACCAGTTCCTTCCTGTCAGTATCCCATTATAAAGGTAAAAATCAGCAGATAAGTATTTCCATGGTACCCTAAGGTGGATTACTGAGTATAGTGTCGAGATATTTGATGAAAATTCTATCCCGCTCATTCGCTAAAAGCAAGGAAGTTTTAACAATGCGTCCTTAGCTCAGCAATACGATAGGGCTTATGCAGGAAGGCCAAGGGAATACCGGCTGACCCGGGCCTTGTCGTAACCGCTGGTCAGGATAACCCGAATATCCAGATGGATTTGGCCCAAGAGCTGAAAGACTCTCCCATCCTTTTGCACACTGCTTGCTCACGTCACACGGAACGAGTTTGATTTTGTCCGGATGTTATAAAGTACCTCCACAACCTCAACAATCTCCTGCTGAAAATTATTAAGGGTGATCCTGTGAGAATGAAATCTATTCCTTTTCCTTTTTTCATTTTAAGCATATGATTGTTTCAGACGGCATAAAAATTATCTGCGTAAATAATGGAGGAATGGATGACACTTACCAAAGCAGGTCTTGTTCAGCAGGTATACAAAAATCACGACAATCTGACCAAATCCCAGGTTACCGATTCAGTTGAGGCATTTCTGCGGCTGTCAAAAAAATCTCTTGTCAACGGATCAGATCTCCTGCTGAGCGGATTCGGAAAATTTTCTCTTAGGGATAAAAGACCACGCCGGGGACGCAATCCACAGACAGGCGATGATCTGATACTTGAGGCCAGAAGAGTTGTGACTTTCAAGTTATCAGGAATTTTATGGGATAAAATCAATACAGACTGATTCTTGATTGATTGTCTTACGGCACTGCCATATCTAAGAAACACAAGCTGTATCAGGTGAGGACAAATGATCGACAAGGAAAATGTCTATGCTAAAATCAAGAAATCCGGTGACCTGCCGACACTTCCGGAAATTCTAATCAAGTTGATCGAAGTATGTGACAATGATGCCACAACCTTGTCAGAAATTGCCACCATCATAAGGAAGGATCCTGTCCTGAGTTTTAGGGTTCTGCAGCTTGTCAATTCCTCATATTACAGCCTTCGCAGTACCTTCACTGGAGTCGAGCAGGCTGTCGTTTATCTCGGGGCAAACAGCATAAAAAACATTGCCATAACCACATCTATTCACCAAGTCTTTGAACACAAACGTTTCAAGGCTGTCAAGAAGTTCAACATCAGAACATTCTGGTGGAATTCCCTGTTGTGCGCCACTTTAGCCAGGCGCATAGCACAGAAGGTGGGATTTGGCAGTCTTGCTGAGGCCTACCTGTCAGGGATGCTTCATGATATTGGCCGGCTGATTCTGGTTTCAACATTTCCCAAGGAACATGAGTCATTTGTTTTCGAGACAGATCTCGTACAGAATGAATTGTGGGCCGAGAAACAGGTGATCGGAGTAACCCATTGTGAAGCAGGCGCATGGCTGGTACATGACTGGAAACTCACTTCCTTGATTGCTGATGCCATAAGATATCATCATGAACCGCTGGAACAGATTAAGGAAGCCTTTCCTCTGGTCAAGATCGTATATGTTGCTAACCTCTTGAGGGAGAACAATCACGACCACGAGCGTAACTGTGAGGCTGCCGAACTCCTGCTGGATCTGGATAGCACTGATCTCAAGAACATCGTTGAAGGGGCAACCGAGGAGGTAGTGCAAATTGCCGAAAACCTGAATATCAAGGTCAAGCCACCCTCAATCGTGGGAAATAACCGGCAGAATGGTGCTTATCAGGCGGGAAACGATGAGGACCCCATTGCAGAGGCCATGCTGGATGGCATGTCGCCATCAATTGATCCAAGCTACGATGATGCTGCCGAGCAGGCAGTCCTTACCGCACGGATAAAAAGCATCGCCCTACTGTCGGGATTTCTTGAAAATCTTGTCCAGGCAGGTGACAGTGAGACCATTATTGCCGTTTTTGAGCAGTCAATGAGTATCCTGGTCGATATTGAAAAGGTGCTTTTTTTTCTGCCGGACAAGGATGTTTTGCTGCTCAAAGGACACACCTCAGCTTCAAACAGTCTACAACATTTGAGTCAAGGTCTCACCCTGCCGGTTCAACGAAGTTCGAGTCTGATTGTAAAAGCATACCTCAACCCCTCCCTGAGGTACCTGACTGCCGGGAACAAACAGGATAATCTCGCTGATGAGCAGGTACTCACGGCATTTAGGTGTACTGCGGTTCTCATTGTTCCTCTCATTGCAGATAAGCAACCTGCTGGGGTCATCCTTCTCGGCCTCCCGGAATCAGTAAAAACGCTCTCCGAGAGCGACAGCAAACTCATCCAGATGCTAGTGCAGCAGGTTGGCCTCTGCCTGTTCCTGGAAAAAATGAAAGCCAGGAAAGCTGAGGAAATTGAGGCTGAAAGGATGGCTGCGGTATCGATGACGGCACGAAAATTTGCCCATGAGATCAATAATCCTCTAGGCATCATCACTAATTATCTGACGTCAATGAGCCTGAAATTCTCAAAAGAGAATGAAATCCGGGAAGATCTTGGAATAATTGGAGAGGAAATTAACCGGATAGCCTCAATGGTCAATCAGATGGACATGTTTTCCCAGGCCGCTTTCACCCGGTTTGAGTTGACGAATGTAAATGCAGTCATCGAAGATATCATCCATATTATCAAAGTATCTCTTTTTGCTGCCTCAGGTACAGTTGTCACTTTCCGGCCTGACGTTATGCTTCCACAGATTATCACGTCACGGGATGCGCTCAAGCAGATTTTGATCAATCTGCTCAAGAATGCTTCCGAGGCAATGGACGATGACGGCCGTGTTGAAGTAAGGACAGGAATATTCTTCAGAGATTCACATGGCAGTGAGAGTCCCCAGGCAGACGGGATTGAAATAGTGGTAGAAGACACTGGGCCAGGGCTACCTGAATCTATTATAAAAAACCTTTATAAACCATTTACTACAACAAAAAAAGATGGCCATTCCGGTCTTGGTCTGTCGATAGTTCATAAAATTGTCAAAGATCTTGGCGGCGCCATTTCATGTACGAGCAAGCCTGCTGAGGGGACGAGTTTTTCCATCCATCTTCCTCTTGATAAAAAGGACTTCCATTAGCTGAGAATAACGACAATGAGCCACATTCCGAGCATTCTCCTGATCGATGACGAAGAACGGTTTGTCAAAAGTCTGCATGCTATTCTCAAGCACTACGACTACCAGTGCACAGAAGCATTCAGTGGTGCTGAGGCAATCAGGCTCCTGAAGGAAAAACACTTTGATTTAGCCCTGCTTGATATGGATCTGCCGGACATGTCGGGGTGTGACATTTTGAATTTTATCAGGACATCCCAAATAAAAACCACCGTCATCATGTTGACTGGCATCAGCATGGTTGACACGGCAGTGCAGGCGATGAAACTGGGAGCCTATGATTTTCTGAGTAAACCGATTAACCATGAGTTGCTAATAAAAACGATCGACAAGGCCTTTCAATACCACCAGGTCTCCAGGCAATTAGAGGCAAGCGAAAAAAGATTTCGGGTCCTTGCCGAGGCATCCTGGGAAGGCATTGTCATCCATGAAAACGGCAAGCTCATTGAGGC
>CAIUQR010000097.1 GCA_903901335.1 uncultured delta proteobacterium
AAGGCACTTCTCTTCGGCATCAAACCAATGGTCAAATTCTTGAAACGTTCGTGGGTAGTCGACCCCGGCGACAGGGTGAATTGTTTCTTCCATCAGACTATACTACAGGATGTGGCCGGTTGAGTAAACTGCATACCCACTATTATTATTACCGCCAGTGATTATGAAAAATTTAACGTAAAATATGAACTAATCCGAGCTCAATTGTTATCCATTTTCATACATAACCCAATTGTATTCATTGGATATAGCATTGGTGATGAAAACATCAAAAGTCTCTTAAAAACAATCTTTACTTACGTTGAATCAAACTCAAGCGATGCCCAAAGAGTTCGAGAAAATTTCCTTTTAATAGAACACGATAAGAATTCACAATCCCAGGAAATACAAGAACATGACATTGATTTAGAAAAACATTCAACGATTAGAATTAATAAAATAAAAACAGATAATTATCTCACAATATATAAAGCTCTAGCAAATATAGATCTACCTGTTTCAGCGATGGACGTGAGGAAAGTACAAAAAATTGTGAGAGAAATATCAGCTGGTGGTGAAATAAGTGTAAACATAACTGAAGATCTAGATTCTCTTGAAAATAAAGATAAGGTTCTTGCTATCGGTTCAATTAAAACAGTTCAATACACTTATCAAACAACCTCTGAGATGATGGTAAATTATTTCGATATCATAGAAGAATCTAACGACAAATTACTCAGTTTAATTGATAAACAAATTATTAGTTCAGCACAATTTTTTCCAATATATGCTTTTTCGATGGTTAATCCGAATTTAACAAAATCTGATGTATTAAAGCAACAACAAATAAAGAGGATAGAAAAAGCTAAGAAGACTGCCTTAAAAAACCATCACACCTCTATTAATGCCATTCTTGAAGACTCTTCAATATCCGCTAGCAGTAAAAATCGGGCTATTATCTGGGGAGTGTGGAATAACAATATAGAATTAAATGACTTTGAAAAATATCTTGTCAAGAACGAGAAAAAAGACGCAACTCCTTATAGATCCCTTTTATGTCTATATGATTATAAAAAATATTCTACAGAATCGTTAATGTAACTTATTTATAGTTTTCTTTTACACCCGCATATAGGTCACCTCAAACGCTCTGCATGACCGATATTTTTGCATTCTATTAGCCAGAACGAGCGCATCCTTTCCTTCAAAAGCCTGGAAAACGTCCAAGCCTCTATCAAGCAGGATCTTCCAACCATTATTCGTCACGATATGACGGGCATGAATGGTATTGGTCTGATCGAACTCCCAGGAAAAACGAATCCCGGCACTCCAGATGTTTTCCTGGATGCTCATGAGATAATCCTTCTGCTGCTCGCCGTAAAACTCATCCTCAATAGTAATTAGTTTGACCTCAACTTCCTCGTCATCAGTTTTGTTTCTGGCAACAGATTCAAGAAATTCCATCAGATTTCTAGCCTGGTGAAATTTTCGGATATAGGCATCAGTTATAACTATTTCTGAGGCTCCCTTAAGGTATGGCCCAAACAGTTCGTCAAAACTGATACCTTTCTGATTTTCTTCAATGACTAGATGCTGTTCCTTCAAAACTTTTTCCTTTGGAACAACTTCGGTTGCAGAACTTGAAGATGTCTCTGTTTTCTCGGTATCAGTACCATCCCCTTCAGCCGTAGGGGTACCATGAGGATAATAATGCTGGGGAAACTGCTTCTCTTCAAGCGTCTTAACCAACTGTTTCTTTCCAGTAACAACCGCCGTGTATCCGAATTGCACCGCTGTATAGGTGGAGTCAATTCGCATGAGTTGATCCTTCACTCTTTTGCGGCCTTCAATGGAGAACTGCAACAAAACCTCAATCTCGTCTTTGCTTGCCTCACCATGTGGAAAGAGGACCTTCATAAAGCCGGAAAAGGTCTTTTGTATCGCATCTCTGTCTCTGGTGGAAATGTCACTCAGTAAATGAAAGTGTTCGGTATAGGCCTGAGTGAAATCTTGGTTGCGCTGGTTTTTCAAAATCTCCGCCAGATAATCGACAACAAAACCATAGCCATCAGAAAACATTTCCCCCCGGATAATATCAATTTCCCAGCCGGGGATATAAAAGTGCAGTCGATCCAGAAAGGCCGAATCATGGTATGCAGAAGGCAGTTCATCAAAGAGATCGGTGTGCTTCAGCATATACGGTACATTATGTTGCGTATTGCCGACAAACACCATGGAGGCCTCGGCTCCCAATGTCTCGACGCCTCGGGAAAACGTCTTGTTGGCCATGTAATTTTTCATGATATCAACCAGAGCCTTATTCGGTTTTTTATCATGACCGGCAAACTCATCGAAGGCAACCGCATCCCAATATCCAACCAGCCCCAATTTGCCGTTTGAGTTGTTCACAAAGAGCTTTGGAACTGTAACCTCACCGCCTGATATCAAAATGCCATGCGGTGAAAATTCAGAATAGATATGTGATTTACCAGTTCCTTTGGGTCCCAGTTCGATCAGGTTGTAATTCCGTTCGCAAAAGGGAATAAGGCGAACCAACTGTAAGAGTTTACTCCTGGCACTAAACATCTCCGGGTTGAAACCAATCGACTGGAGCAGAAGGTCAATCCATTCCTCAGTCGTAAAATTTTTTCTGGCAGCGATATAAGCATCATAATCGAAATGTGAAAGTTGGATGGGCTTTAGGCTCTGCATCATCCAGGGACAAATACGTTTATCTTCGGAAGGCTCATATTCAAGATCAGAGATACACCAAACCCCGCCAACCAACAGTTTCGGATGCTTCTTTATCGTATCGGCATCGACCAGAACCTTTGACACACCAAGGTTGCTGAAGGTGGCTTCGTAGACATCATCCTTGTCATTGAGCTGTACACCGATTTTATCAATAACTTTATGCCTGCCCTTCTCACGGATGACCGATTTGGTCAAACCCGCCTCGTTACGATGCACATAATGTTTTCCGAGGATCTCCTTGACCGTATCGATACCGCTCTTAATACTTTCCTCATCAGAGGTGGCGCAATACTGCCCGAGGAGATATTCAAGGACATAAGAAGGAACAATGGCATTTCCCTTTACTATCTTGACCAAGTCTTTACGAACAACAAGGCCCTTAAAATGCTCATTTATTTTATCATCGAGAACGCTCATATTACCTCTATCAATCAAAATCACTGGTGAATGATCGCTGCATGGTATAGCTGACCGTCTTGTACTCAGTATATTGGGCGGTTCCAGACACTTTTTCTTCAAGTTTGAGAAGCACGGTCTGGCCGTTCGTCTCCTCCGCTTTTCTATTCAGCAGGAAGCGAATTTTGATTTCACGTTCTCTTGGTTGTTCTGATATCAGATCAAAGGTTATTTCATGGCTGTCTGAAATCAACTCGCCACTCTTTTTATAGATTCCCGCCCGCAAAATACGAGGATGTTTCTTGGCGGTTACCGGATCAGCCTGATAGAAGGCTACCGACAGTTGGCCGGAAGTAATAACGGTGCTGCTGCTCCGGATAATATCTACCGAAACGCTGCTTACATCACTTTGTCGTTTTTTATTGATCTTGACTACAGGGATAACAATCTCTTGTAATGATGCTCCACCATGCACAAAGCGGCTGCCGGAACCTTTCAGCCTCATACGATATGTCGATTTCGAGATCTGCGCTTCCATCTGACCCGCGAATCCGAGTTGTGCAGCTGTGAAATGTCGCAGACTGCTATGATCTACCAAACCCATTCCCAGGACAAATCTTCTATCTTGGTGGTAGATAGTATCACCATGAACTTCAGCGGCGGAGAAATCTGACTCATCCAAGGTCTTATTCTGGTAAATGAAGCCATGATCACTGGTCACGATCATATTTGTGGCATTATTAGCGGCCAGCTTTTTCACGATCTTCAACAGATCCTGCAGGGTATCCTCAACAGCAGTAAAGACTCTTCCTTCCGACTCTTTCTTATCACCCGTCGCATCAATCCGATTATGATACACATACACCACATCATTGGTCCGGATCAGCTCACGACAATCATCTTTGTTGAGATCGAGTAGCTCGTCGGCCTTAATAGCAGTTCCACTTCCCGCTGAAGCGATATTGAGCACCTTGCCTCGGTTCGCTGTACCCAGAGTTGAAACTCCGTCAACCAAAACAGCTACTGATTCGCCCTCAATAAAGGAGAGTTGTTTATGTGGAAGAAGGGCGGCCATACCAACCTGGGTATTCGTCGGCAGCATACAGACCATTGGCTCCAGTTGCGCTTCATACCGGTCTTCACTCTGGATAAGCCTCAGGAACTCTTCTCCTATCTCGTAACGAAAGGCATCGGAAATGATCACAAACATTTTCTTCTTTTGGGATGAGAATGGTGATACAAAGTTGTCAAAAAACCGATTTTGTAATGGCACAAGCGGACTCTGCCAGGATGTAATTTTATCAACATGCTGCTGCCAGATATCACCCAGTTTTAACAGGAAGGTATTGGTGTAGAGATCTTCAATTCTGCCGGTCAATTTTTCCAGTAGAGATATCTTATCCGACTGTTTTTCATGATACATATATTTCCGGTACAATTGATCTATCCGGAACCAGGAATTGCTATACTTCTGGATGCCTGAAGAAAATGATTCAATCTGTAAATGAAGGTTTTCAAGTTCGTAAATGAAGCTCGACGCATATTCCATCGCCTCATAGAGATCATTGAAATCAGCATACCAATGGCCTTGTCGTCTGACACGGACCACCAGAGCACATTCTCCGGCGCTGATTGTCCTGTCAGTAATGGCCCGGACCAGATCGCTGATAATCTTCTGATCAATGAGCCTAAAATAGTCGATTTCTTGCAAGGCCTTATAATCCCTTGCCTGCAGATCCTGCTGGATATTGAGAATGTCGCCACACTCGTTGGACAGTCTCTCAAAGGAGGATCGATGGGTGATGGAATCCTTCCAGCGCTTCAAGAAGATAACCGCCTCCGTGTTGAGACAGGCTTTCTGGTCAGTCTCAATCGCGTAACAGGATTTGAACAACTCAATGACAAAATCACGGACTGACTTTGCCTGAGAGTTATATCCATAATGCTTCTCAAGTTGCTTCCAGAGAAACTGTTCAAGGTTCGCTCGCTGCAGCGTCTTAAATTTCTCTCCCCGGTCAGCCGCCAATTCACCCAGAAGATTTTCCAGAATGACATCAATCCTTGGCTCCGAACCGGTACATACCGCCAGCATCTTCATGCGGATAAGACAATGCGAATCCTTCTCATGTAGGAGGTTTTTGAGAGCCTCTTTCCGACCAGTGGCTTTGAAAAAATCAAGATGGTCATCAATAAGATCGGCAAATTCAGGCCCTAAACCCAGATCTCCAAGATGGATCGAGGCCTGATCAGTTCTGAATTCACCATGGGCAAGTTGGATATCGAGCAGCCAATTATCGAGTGGATTTTCAGGTTCCGGACCTTCATGATAGAGCAGGAATTTATCAAAGGGTCGCTCTCGTAAGATCCGGTGTTTCACCCCGAACTCGTTTCCCAAGAGCTCTATCTTCTCCACTCCTGCCAGATCCAAGTGTTCGAAATCCTTTCGAAGTTCTTTGTCAGTATCAAACCAGAAGACGATACGATGTTTCCCAAAGAGTCGTGTGAGGGGGTCTTGTATATTGCTCATGGATTATTTATGTCTTTCATGGAGATTTTCTTTCTTGCAAGAAATTAACTGGCGACCGCTTATTTCGTGGTCAGTCCAGAGATCTTCTTCTTTACTGTGTCAAGTTTGCCGTTATTTATTGAAGCATGAAAATAATATTATTCAGACGGCGCAAGAGGTCATCATACGTAATGATATCAACGATGTTTGCATATTTTCGCTTAATAATTTCAAAATCAAATCTCTGGTCGTCAAGAAAGTCGGTATCTCTCCCCAGGATAATCATGCCTTTTGGCTTGGTAATTTTGATCTCCATTTCGAGAGGCAATTCACTTTTCCATTTAGCGGTCAGCTGTTTTTCGCCTTCTCTTCCCCATTTACTGAGATAAAAAAGGTATTTTTCTACCTGCATCACAGCTCCTGTCAGTTCCAGCTTGGGAGCGTAGTTATCTCGATATTTGTGGGATGAGAGCAAGCAGTGGGGAAAAGGTCTCTTAATTTCAATGATATCTATATTACCACTGGCATCAACGACGGTCAGATCTGGGTATCTATTTGTAATTTCGCCTCGATTTGAATAAAAATCCTTGATTTGAACCTTGTTAAGAACGGCAATATATTGTGGAAAGATAAGAAGCAGAAACTCAACGATCAATTTTTGCCAGTCATCTTCTGAGAACGACTCGAAATCCAACAGCATCTTTTCCAGAGACTCTTGGACAAATCTAAATTTTTCAATTTCGTATTCTTTAAGAGATGCAACTTGAGATCTGGCCTTGATAGTCTTTTTTCGTCTTAAATAGTTTTCTAGTTTTCGTTCTGCATCTGACAACGTTCCCAGATAATCCTTCAATACACGTGTAATTCTTGCTCGTGCGTAATGTGTAACCTCGGTAGAGGTCGGGAAATTACTCAATAACTCTTCGAACTCGCTAACAGGAATTGCACCATCTTTATCATTTCCGATGACAATGGGTTGATCTGTCAATTCATCAATTCTACGAAAAACAGAAATTTCCCTGTAGGCAACAAAAGTATCCACATCGATGGCTATCTCGTTGGATAGAACGAGATCGTATTTCAACCCAAGAATTTCTTTATCAATCCTAAAATCCTCGCCCTCGATTTTCGCAAATATAAAAACCCGGCTTTCATCCTCCTCATACTCTGACAATGCATCAGCATCATCAACAAGCATGGAGGAATCGAATGAAAATGTTCTGCGAAAAGTTACCCGACCATTGAGTTGTAATTTTTCATCAACCCACGCAACTCCTCTATCAATTGATGAATAACTGAGCAAAAGCCGATCATCTTTTTCAAAGATGGATATCATTTGCTATTCATCCTTCGAATAAAGTCCGGGGATCTTTTTCAGAGCAGTACCGAACTTGGCATAATTGACCTTTACGCCATCATCAAGGTCGATTTCGATCTTCTGGGTGGCCAGGGGGAAGAGGATATCGTTTTCGTAGCTGTTCAGTTCATCGATGGTTTGTTTGAGCTGGCCGATTTCTTTAAGGGCCTTGGTTTTCTCGACCTTGGTGGCTGAAGCGGAGATGGAGACCTGTTCCAGATGTTCTTTACTCGCCGCCAGTTTGGTACGGAATTCGCGCAGGTAGTCGTTCAGTATAATCGATACCGTATCCGGGCGGTAGCGGTGCATGTAAATGAGGGCGTTGAAACTCCCTTTGGGACTGGAGAAGAGCCAGTAGATGGGGCGTTTTTTGTAGCGCTGGACATGATCGGCATAGAAATCTTTCAGGAAATATTTGCGGATGTCTTTGCCGATGGCCTCTTCCAGAAATTTCAGGTTTTCGTTGTAGTGTTCCTCACCAAAGGTCAGCTTGAGAAAGGTTCGGAACCGTCCGGCAATTTCATCCATAAACCAGTCACCATCGAGTATGGGGATGACATTGTCGGCATCGACAGGGAAGGTCGGTTCGGAGATCTGCTGCAAGTAGTCTTCGATGGTTTCGCCTTGGTTGGCGAGGATCAGGCCGGGTTTGTTGAGGGAGTAGCGGCCGAACATGCAGCCGACTGCATAGGATATGAATTCCTTCGTGGTGTCGGCAAGGAGCAACGTTTCTAGCTCTTCTTCTTTCTTATCATCGCCATAGCGGTAGTGCGGATTACAGGTAAGGGTGATTTCTTTCAACGGTACATCAGATGTCAGCTCATCCTGTAAGCCATAAGCGTCCAAAAAAATTCGGTTGATTTCTTCTTCAAGTCGTTGCATCTCCAGCGTCATTTCTTGCCACTGGGAGTAAAACTGGTTGTAGGTGGCCTTCATCGTTGATTGATGATAATCGTTTTGCAGGAACGGGAGATAGGTGAAGTCCCAGGAGGTTTCAAAGGCATCCCAATCTGATTTGCTTTTGTCTATACATTGCACTGATAATTCAAATACTTGTAAGTTTTCAAGTGATTGCTTGATCAACGGCAATCTTGATATATCACCTATTTGATAATTTAAAGTTGGATTTAAAATCTTTAGAGCCTCAGCAGCAACTTTAGTATTCAATAATGCAACTAAATTCTTTAGATAACCATGTTTAATGAAAGCTGACATCCCGCCTATATCAAAAACATATCCAGCTTTTCTATAACGACAACTATAACTCCCTGAGGTTATTAATCCCCATGTTGCTGCAGGTAAAAAATAATAGTCGTATCCCCTGAAACGCGATCTTTCGTTACCTTTATCATCCTTGAACTCTTTTATCTCAAGTCCACCGTCCTTCCAGTAAACAACAGTCTCGGAAAAACCATACCACTTTCTGTACCCACCACCTTTGGAGTAGGGTACCCACTTAAGAGTTGACTGGATTGAATCCTTATAGGTTCCAATATTGAACGTCAAATCCCTAAAATTAACTTCATGCCATGAACGCGTAAATCGACCATTATCTCCGGTAGCCAAACCTTGCTTTGGAATAACTGACTTCTCAAGCATCGGCAGATCTTCGAATACCTTTCTGGTTTTTTTACTAACCCAATACGCAATCGGGCTGCCGGGGATTTTCTCGAAATCGGTAGCTGAGGCTCGGAAGAACCAACCGCAATTTGGATTCCTGGCGGCTTCGATTATTGCTGCTTGTTTCTCAGCCTCTGAATTACCATCCACAAGGCGCAAATAGCCACCTTTGTATTCGGGGTGATTGGAATTTTCTAAGACAAAAGCCGTCGTTGAGACGACCTCCCCTCCAATGCTATCAAAGGCACGCGCTCCGAGATGGGCCATAGAAAGAATGGTGTCTTGCCCAAGCAACCGACCTCGCAATTTCTCGTATGATGACAAGAACATCCAGCTCTGCATGGTGATCATTGCCACCAATCCACGTTTTTGAGCCAGATCGAGATTCCTCTCAATAAACATAGCGAACAGATCAGATTTACTGTCGGGGTAAATATCCTTTACCCATGCACCCAATCTGCCATTCATCCCTTTTCCACCCATATAAGGAGGATTGGCTATTACCACATGATATTTCGGACTGAGGTATTCAGCCTGTTCCAAGACTTTCATTACCCTTGGATGGATATGGACAAAAGCTATCTGTGAACCAATCTTTTTCTCGTGCAGTACCTGCCGAATATGGCCGACATCAGTACAGGCAGGTCGAATCAAAGAACCAAAATTATCCCCCTCATCAAACTGGTGCAACATGGTCTGCAGATTCATCGTAAACAGATCACGGCCAACGGCATCTATATATGGTTTCAATTCACCTTCAACAAACTCCACATTCTTCAATACGCAGATATTGGGTTGAACAGATTTTTTGAAAAAACGGCGATCCTTAGCACGGGCCTTCATGGTCAGGGCAAAGGCCGCCAATTCTCCCGCCCGTTCATCAATCTCGATGCCATAGAGGTTCTTCGTGAGAATAAGCTGCGGAATCTCCTTGGTGTCATATCCTTCTTCTTCATAGATCAGATAGAGCAGATCAAAGGCATAGGTGAGCATATGACCTGAACCACTGGCTGGATCACAGATCTTCAGTTCTTCCGGTGAACCCACTTTGAGGAAATCTGTTTCAACCTCTTCCGGTTTGATATAGAACTCCATCTGCTCGGCCAGCCGGGAGGTAGGCCGATTCAGCAACCATAAGCGACCAAGGGAGTTTTCTACCAGATAACGGACGATCCAATGGGGAGTAAAGAGCTGGGTGGCGGCGGGGATATTCTCAGGGGTGATTTTTTTATTCTGTTTCAGGCCTTCAAAGACCTGATCTTTCTTCTCGGAGATATAGAACTGATACAGCCAGCCGATAACCTCGACATCCTGGCAGGTCTCTTCGGTGAGTGCCTCCCGAACCGCCTGGAGATGGGATTTTTCACTGAGCAGATCATCGGGCATCAGCAGTTCCGTAAAGTCCATAATCTGCTGAAACATAAACGGCATGATCCGGCCAAAATCATTACATACGGCTACCAGCAATAATCGGTAGGCCTCCTGCTGCGGATCAGCTGCCTGGACTTGCCCACCAAGGAGATCAAAGACCTTTTTCTTGTCGACCCGCAGTTCATCATCGATATGGCCCTGCTTGGCATCCTGCAGGATCTCCGGCTGGGAGAAGCCTTCCGCCGGACTGACCGCACCGATCTTACCGTAGCGATTCACATCCATAAACCGAAGGGCGCAGAAACGGTTAAACCAGATATAGGCCACCCGCTCGATCACCGCCTCTTTCGAGGTTTTGGCGATCTCTTCCTTTAACTGGGCTACCGCTCTTTCACGCCCACGCAGTTCAGCACTATCGGTTTGCAATACAAGTTTTAGCCTGGCCCCAACCTGTTCGAGCAACTGCCTTCGTGCCGCCTGTGCGAATTTTTTCAATCCTACTGTGTTCATAGGTTCTCTAGCTGCATGTCGGTTATCGGTGTGCGCTGTTCGGAGTTATCTGGATTCTATGCATATTATAACCGAACTATCTTTCCTCGCTTAATCTCCACCAGGTATGCTTCTTTTATCGATTGTACATAGCTGTTGAGGTCATCCTCATTTGCCAGAGCCTTTATTTTGAAATGGATTGAGATGTCATTCTTGCTGATGTATTCCGGCTCTCTTGTTGTACCGACACCTGGGCCAGGATTGTCATCTCCTGTTTTTGGATAGGGCTTCTTGATACCACCATCACCGCCTTTATCCTTTCCGGCATTTACAGCATCATTTGCGGCCTTCTTAGCAGCGGCAACCCAACGGCTTTGTTTGTTCAATATCTCAATAAATTCATTACCATTGAACTGACGAGTCGTTTCACGAATGACGGCTGCAACTTTCTGTTGCTGTATCCTGGTTGCAAATGTTGCAAAAGGAAGAAGCAATTCTTGCCTCTGGGATTCAGAGATCTTTTGAAAGTCATCCATCTCAGCGAGTTCTCTTTGCATGGATTCTGCAACTTCTTGTGCCTGCCGCCGCACCTCGCTGAGCAGCGTCTCTATTTTTGCTCGCAGAGATTCAACCATGCCTTTCAACTGCTGCATGTTCTTTCCTGCAAAACACCGGGGATCTGCCAGAATATCTTTGGCTTTCAGGCTTTCATCGCCCTCAAGATCGGAGAAATTGGGATGCTGTTCTTCCAGGAAACTTTTAGCATCATCATATATAGTTTTGAGGGTACCAGACATGAATTTGAGAACTGGGTCGAGGATATCTTCTTTGGTGTCCAGCAAATCGTCATGCAGCTTTGGCAGCGCAGTGAGGTAAAAAGCGTATTCTTTTTTGGTCAGTTCTTGCAACTTCTTGATTGGTTCCACCAGTACCGTGAGAAAAGGATAATGTCCTTTCTGACTCATCAGACTTTCAAGTTTTAGAAGGGTATTTTTAATAGCCTCCTGAGTCTCCCGAGCCAGAGGTTTTGCCTCATTGGCTTTTGCCGGGGTATCAAAAAAGTGTTCGTAGAAGTCTTTGAGACTGCGAACCTGAGAGGCGGTAAAATCTAGCTGCGGATCGATGATTATATTGCCAAACCCTTGTGTATTGCGAAGTGATTTTTCGAGAGCAGGGCCTTCAAGGACATTTGAATCCTGACGGATTTCAACTTTTTCCCTGGCACAGAGTTTTGCCGTAGTGCAGAGAATAGCAGCCAGATACCAACCGTATGGCTTCTTTTCAAACCATTCGACCAAACCTTTCAAGGTGGTTCGCAGACCGTTACGGGTATTTCCTTGGATATGTGAAAGTATCTCCTGTTCCGCCTCACTCATCATCTTTTCATCATCACCATACAGGGTAGCGCCCGATGGTTTTAGATAGGTCGAGATATCGTTTTCCGTATATTTCACATCACGTAGCATACCCAAGTTAGGATAGGTTCTACGGATCAGATCATAAAACCCTTCCTGGATTCGTGATTGAGCATCTGAGGTGCCGATCTCAAGTGATTTGAGGTTATAGATGAGTTTCGCCTTTCCCAAGAGCTCTTTGGCCTTTGCCTGCAGTTCATTCCGCCGGTCTCTATTCTGGACACTCTTGTCAGTCAGGATACGTTTGATAACCTCCTGTTGAGTCTGCGTCATATTGATGCGGATATACAAGTCTGTCTTCTTATAGAGGAGCAAATCCTGGAAAAAGCGATTATCGGCAGGCATAATAACCAAAAGTTCGACCTTCCCCATTGACTGCATGGAAAGAGTCGTTTCGTTATCAATAAGCTCGTTGAGTGGTGTAATGACATTAATGGAGAGTTCGTGTTCCCTGCCGCATAAAGAACCATCCAGTTTACGGGAAAAGGGATAATCCTGGCCGTTGTCCTCGTGGCGGATCTTTCTCTGCTTCAGGACGTGATCGAAAATAATCTCTTCGAGAATTTTATTAATCTCGGAATTCTCAACATCGGTGTTTTTTATCTCTTGCTCGACATCCTTTTCTTCGTCGGTCAGGAGTTCGTAGAGATCTCCATTACGCTGGATGTAGGTCTGCTGTTCAAGGAGATCGAGGGCGGCTGCAACCTTCTTTTGCAGATCAGTAACATTCCGATCAAAGTTGTCAAGCATCAGGATGCTGAGATTGCGAACCGTGGCCTTGAATTCTTTAACATACTTGACCAGGAACAGGGCCTTCAGGAGCCGAATAGCAAAGGCATCTCCAAGATTGCTTTCGGCAACCAGGACACTTCTCTGGATCTGAGCTTTCAGAGCGGTACGAATACCTTCAAACATCAGATCGAAAGTCGCCAGTTCTCGTATTTCATGTTGGGCAATATGGACGGCAACCTGTTGAAACACTCCGAGCATAGAACGTTCACCGACCGAACTGTGTTTTCCTTCAAAGGCATTATGCTGGGACAGATTCTGGATGGCCGCCTGAAAGAGCGTGAATTGATAGGGAATGAAGGGATAGGCGTGGATGAAATGATCACGATCTTTGAAATTCCGGTATGTCTGGGAACCATCGGCGAAATCAAACATGGTCCGGAAATTATTGGCTTGTTCGTGGTAGATATCAGTGAGTATTTCCACACCTGATTCATTCTTAAGAAGCAGCCGTTTCTGGATAACTTCATCAACGTTGGCGCTGGTGAGCTTCATCCGATTGGCAAAACGCGCCTGGATCTTGGAAAAGTCATTTCCCTGCTGCTTATTCATTTCGCCCACAACTGCGTTCATGTCCTCTTGAGCAGTAACGATTATCCAGGCTCGACCTCGGCACTTTGTCTCCAGACTTTCAGCAACCGTCTGCAGGTTGGTCATTAGTTTAGTATTGTCGGCAATATACTGACCGACTTCATCGACAAAGAAATTAAGTCGAAAATTCGGTTTCTGTTGATCGATATAGCAGTTGATTTGATTAGCGAAATCTTCGATTGAGAGCTTGTAATCGCTTCGATATCGATCAAGAATGCCTTGTGCTGCCGTCGGTTCCGCTCCAGTTGCCAAAGCATAGGCCTGAGCTATGTTTTTGGCCTCTAAAAGAGCAACCTCACGGCCTCGCTGCCATGGTTGTCCAGATACTGTCCGATAGGCCTCCGTAAAAGGAATGTACTGACTACGACCGTCAAGATCCCGTTCAAATTTGGCAATGTAGGCTTGCTTGCCGTAATACCCGCACATCTCATCAAAGACCTTCACGAACACCGAGAGTAAAGCGTCAACTTGAGTTTTGGAGATAATTTCTGCCTTCTGATCAATGTTAAAGAGAATGGATTTGGAAGGAATGGCAACAGCACGTTTGAGGTCGCCACGCAGAATTTCATTATCCTTGCATTTAGGTAAGAAGAGATCGAGAGCCGATGTATCGTTAATCGATCTGTTTTCCAGAAGAAGCGCCAGGATCTTCAGAAGATGGGATTTACCGGAACCGAAGAAACCTGAAACCCATACACCATTGGCACCCTGATATTTGGTATAGGCATCAAGAAAACTCTCCAACCGCTTGGCCGCCTCATTGGTAAGGACGTATTCCTCAACCTCCAGCTGCAGGCTCGCCTCATCATCAGCCTTGATAACACCTTCAATGGGACGATCTACTGGCTTTTCAAAGATCTCGTTCAGCAGCATGGCGTTATCCTTTTATATCTCGCAGTGATAAATATTGAATGCTCTATAGTATTTGTCGTCATGGAGCCGTCCGAAGAGGTCAAGTGAAGCACCGACTTCGAGCGAGTGGGTGTATTTGCCGGGAAAGAACAGCACTGTTGGCTTATCCTTGGCGGTACTTTGTAGATTATTCAAAATATTGTGTGAGCGAATGTACGGAAAAACTTCACCGATGCCTGATATAAACATGACATCAAAGGGACCCTTTTTCATCTCTTCTGCTATAGCTGGCACCAGATGAGTTTCTGAATCCAGTACACCTTGCAGGAGTTCTTTCAGCTCATCCTTAGTAACCGTCTGTTCCATTTCTATGATACGGTCCCAGATATCCCTCTCCTTGAGGAGCTTGATTGCCAGGTCGTAGAGATTGATATCGAGAATCTGTATTCCCTGATGTTCTAGTTGGTTGCGTAATTGGTACCGGGTTTTTTCCAGATCGACTGCTTCTCTCGGATCAAAAGGGCAAATAAAAAAAGGGACTTCATTGCCAAGGCCCTGTTTTTTCAGGAATCGTTCACTTCCAATAAGTTTTAACAGGTGCTCAAATCGCTTTTGTATTGGAAGGCTCGCAATATCAACATTTATTTTAGCCATGTCTGGATGTCCATGTCTGATATAGGGAATACACGGAGTAATGCTGGGTCATCCATTAAGATTGCCTTTACAAGCTCTGGGGTGAGCATTGCGGGAATGATCATGTTTGTGTCTGTTATGATGCCAGCTTCACGTAGAATCTGAAAGAGAACTTGTCTCATTCTTTCGCAGGTAGACTTTTGCAATTGATCCAATTTTTCATGCCATCTCGCTTTTACTTCAAAGAAGCCCTGATATTCTTCTAATGTGAGTAGAGAATCCATTCGAAGGAATTTTTCTCTTAGTATCTCAACTGCAAATTCATGAATAAAGGCAAAGCGTTTACAGATGGCCAGCCAGAGCATGTATTGCTGCTCCGATCTGGAACCATATTTAATAAGGGTAAGCTGAGAAATAGACAATAGTTGCAGACGTAAACAGATCTCCCTGACCCTTCTCAATATGCTGCTTTTGGTTCGTGACTGGATGGTGTTGTTCCTAATCACTGACTTCTTTGTTGCATCCCAGTCATTTAAGCTAAGATATTCTCCAACAACTAGTATCGATTCGTTATAGAACAGCCCTCCAGTTGTAAAGGACATGTTGTACTGTTTTTTTGAGTGTCTTAAGGGCATATCGGCGATAAAGTAGTTCTCCTCATTCTTCTGATGGGATTGTGTTTTCCCTTTCGTTATTAAATTGGAAAACCGCCATCCGTGATAACAAGCAGTTGGCTTTTGACTTTTGATTTTCAGGCTACACATTCGTACATTAATAATCAATCGATTATAGAATGTAACCCACCAAAAAAACAGATCTATTCTAAAACAACAGAGCTTTTCACAAATCATCACCTTCAAGAGAATTTGAATAATCCCCAAGATATCGCCAACAAAGAAGACCCTAATAAAATTATCACCACACAACATCCACTATTGCTATGGTTATTCATCTTTTTCTCAATATCTTCCATAATCACAAAATCAAGTACCTCGGAACCATTACCACCATCTTGATCTGTTGGATTACTATCTATCATATATTCTCCTTCAAATCGTTCCTTGGTTAAATTTTGTTGTCCGACACTGCACTGAATTGCTCAGTTTAGCGGCAGGATCGGCCACCACGTAAGAGTAAAAATCCGACCCCTGAGGGGCCGGCATTGAGTTAAGCCCAGAGGGCATGATTTGCGTATCTCATTTGTTGTGCCCTGTGATTTTGTTTTCAGGGTCCGTGATAACCAGTTTGATAACTTTTTTTTCGGCAAAATGTTACCTGTTCATGACAAACACCACCGACAATATTTGAGAATGGCAAAGCCTATCAACAATCAATGCTATGATAAAGATTTACGGCTGAGCCATTAATCTCTGACCTGGCCCTGAGGACCAGGTTTTAAATATTTGAATAAAGTATATCAGACTTGCCATTCAATATATCATTGGTGGTAGGACAAACAGTGGCCAACCAGAAAAAGGGATAAAAAAAATGGCGAAATATAAACCGCAGCATTCACGACTGCTCTTCATTGACCGAGAGATCAGCACCGGCAGATTTCCAAACTATGGGGACCTTGCCGAAGAATACGAGGTCAGTAGGAAAACGATTCAGCGGGACCTGGACTACATGCGGTATCAACTCGATGCCCCCGTGGAATACTCCGCTAAACACCGTGGGTATTATTACACTGAGAAGAATTACAAGTTACCGGCCATGGACATCAAGGAAAGCGATCTTTTTGCCATCTATCTCGCCGACAAACTTCTCATCCAGTACGAGGGAACGGCGATCTATGACAGCCTGTGCTCAGTCTTTAAAAAGATAGAAGACTCACTTCCGAATAAAATAGCCTTTGATCCTGGAAACAAGCCTTCACGTTTTACGGTATTCCCACCCTCCAACACGATCATCAAACCCGATATTTGGGAGACAGTTACCAGTGCAATTCGGTCGTCTCGGAAACTTGAAGTGGACTACCAGACACCTGGAAGTGAACCCTCAATCCGTATTCTGGATCCCTATCAGGGCGTCCGTTACGAGGGTGATTGGTACGTTGTGGCCTTCTGTCATCTCCGCCAGGGAATTCGGACATTCAGCTTCGCCAGGATGCTCAAGGCGAAGCTGTTGCCGGATACCTTCGATATCCCAGCCAGTTTTGATTTTCGTAAACTGACCGGAAGCCATTTCGGAATTCACTGGAGTGAGGATGAAGTAGACGTAAAGATCCTTTTCAACAAAGCTGTTGCCGGTTACCTCAAAGAACGGAAATGGCATCCCAGTCAGCGGATTGAAGAAAACCCGGATGGCTCAGCTGTTTTATCACTGACGGTGAATCATCTGTTGGAGTTGAAACGCTGGATTCTATCTTGGGGAAATATGGCTCAGGTACTTGAGCCACGGTATTTCGTAGAGGATATACAATTGACTATGGCTGAAATGCAAAACATCTATAGACCGTTAATTGTCGTCGATCAAGGCGGATACATGCTCATATTCGGCAAAGGTGAAAAAGCGATTTCATAGAATTCGTTCATACAAGTCAAGCATACTTTGATTCTGGGAGGGCCATTGGCTCTATTTCGAAGGGTTGTGTATAGATATACAGAGAGGGCTTTCTGATGACAGATTTTTTTCTGGTGATTGCGACAATTTCCTGTTTGATCTGGCAGGAATAATATTTTGCACCTACTGATATTTCATTCGTAAAGACTCTAAAGAGTTGACAGGTTCAGATTCGAACATGGACAAAATCCTGTGATTCTCTATCAAACTATGAGGTAGTAGAATTATTTTTTTCCATCAACTTAAGGAGGTAGTGAAAATATGAAAAAGAAATTCATCGCACTATTTATTGTATTCTCCTTTCTACTGATTAATTCCCCAACAAATAACTCTGCTAGTGCCAACGATTACCCTGTTCAATCTACCAAAAATACAACAGAAGTTTCTTTCAATGATACCCAAAAAAAAGCAGAACTCGGAGATGCTAAAGCTCAGTTCGACCTCGGGTTGATGTATGCCAAAGGAGAAGGAGTGGCCAAGGATAAACAGAAAGCCATTGAGTGGTGTACAAGGTCTGCGGAACAGGGAAATCCTGAGGCCCAACTGAATCTTGGTATTATCTACGCCAATGGGGATAGTGTGACCAAAGATAAAAGGAAAGCATTTTTATGGTATACTAAAGCCGCCAAACAAGGTTTTGCAGAGGCCCAATTGAATCTTGGTTTATGTTATGCAACAGGTGAAGGGGTCGCAGTAAATAAAATGGAAGCTTATAAGTGGTGGTTAAAAGCTGCCAGCCAAGGAAATGAAACCGCAAAGCAGAATTTAGAATTTTTATGCAAGCAAACACCTTCTGTTTGTAGATAATGGATGAGTCTCTGAAGGTCCTTTAATAGAAAAAAGATAAAAAAGGTGGATGCAGCATTGCTTCACTGATAATTCGATCAATTCTCTCTATTGGACGGTGAATCATGAGTTTAGTTGTTAGGGCTGATATTATCGAGAACAGGTTGTATTTCAAACTCTCCGGTGAATTTGCGAAGGAGGAACTTGATAAAGTTTACACAGATGTAACCTTCTTAGTTGCTGATATATCATCTGTATCTGATGGAATCGCCGGTATTTCTGATTGTCATATTGGACAAAAAAAAGATCAATCTATTAAAAAGATTCCAAATTATCTTGTAACCAATGGACTTGGAGAAATAATTAGAATTACAAATGGCGATAGTTTGCTTCACGATCAAGATAGGTATTTGTCTTCAGTATCTTCACCGATCATACCAGTTTATGCCCAAGCACATGAAGAGACAAAAGAACGTCTGGAAAGTTCTGTAAAACGTAACGGTATACGGTTTTATGTGAATAATGTTCCAATTGAATATTCCACTGACAAATTTTGCGGAACGGGTAATCTAGTAAATATTTCAACTGGTGGCTGTTCAGTAGAGTCAATTACATTGCCACTTTCTATTGGTGAAGAATTTTTAATGCAGATCACCTTCAATAATCAAGATCTTATACATGAAAAATTTCAAGTGAATGCGAAAGTAATCAAGGTAGCCAGCAACTCATTTGCCTCCAAGTTCAATGGCTTAACCGATGATCAAAAAGTACAGCTATGGAAGTGCGTCGTTTATGGAGCTTTTAGAGGTGCGTGATTTATCTGGTGTATGGTCTTCTGTTATTATTATTGGATTAATATCCAGCATTAATCAAAAATGGGTATGATTTTCCACGGTCTCAACAGTTCATTTCTTATAAAAAAGGAGAGTTATAATGGGCGACAAGGGCGGAAAGAAGAACAAGGAGAAGAGCCAGAAACAATCAAACGATAAGCATCAACAAAAGGATAATAAAAAGGCTGCCAAACTTCCTGTATCAAAAAAAGTATGAAATGGTGAGAAGTATGAGTGAATGGAGACAACAGGCAATTACCTTGAAAGATGCGGATGGTTGGGATGCGCTGCTTGACTGGTGCAGTCGGTGGACTAAAATTGAGCCGGAAGATGCTGAAGCCTGGCGCAATCTTGGCGATGCTTATTTCGGTCTTGATCGTTATCCCGAAGCTACTGAAGCTTATCGGAGGGCGCTGAAAATCACTCCAGACAATGGTGATACCTGGAATGCACTTGGGAGAGTGTACTATGACCTTAAACGCGGCACCGAAGCCGTTGAAGCCTTTCAGAATGCTCTGAGGATAAATCCCAATGACAGCGGCATTTGGTGCATTCTCGGAGGTTCATTCATCCTTCTCAAACAGCATAGCGAAGCTGTACATGCCTATCGACAGGCGCTGGAGATCAATCCAGACTATGCCGCGATTTGGTACTGTCTTGGGGCCTGTTGCAGGTTTCTTGAGAACTACCCGGAAGCAGTTGACGCCTATCAACGGGCAGTGAAAATTGGACCTGAATTGTTTGATGCCTGGCACGAATTGGGGGTCACATTTTTGGATCTTGAATCCTACCGCGAAGCAATCAACGCCCTTTTGCAGGCATTAGAAATCCATCCAGATAATGCTGACGTCCTCTATGCATTGGGGGCCGCTTATAGCGATCTGGAATGTTACCCCGAAGCAATAGAATCTTATCAGGAGGCACTAAAAAACAACCCTGAACATGCCAGTACATGGCATAACCTTGGAGGAATTTACATTGCTATTGAACGTTATGACGACGCCCTCAAGGCATTTAAGAGGGCACTGAAAATCAATCCCTATGACGCCAGTATATGGAGTGGCATTGGGCTCGCTTACCATAGCTGCAAATGCTATGCAGAGGCCATCGAGTCCTATCTGCAAGCTATAAAAATCGATCCAGATTCTTTCGACAACTTGTATAATCTCGGGCTCGCTTACTATGACCTTGAGAACTACATCGAAGCTATCGACGCTTTTCAGCGGGGGATTCAATCCAATCAAGATAATACCACCATTTGGAAAAATCTCGGTGACGCTTATGCCAGGCTTGAACGTTACGACGAAGCCATTGACGCTTATCGTCAGGCGCTGCAGATCGATCGAGAGAATGCAGTCGCCTGGCACGAACTAGGAATCGCATATAGCGAATCGGAACGCTACCCAGCCTCAATTGACGCCTTTAATAAGGCACTGCAGATTGATCCGGACATGGATGATGCTTGGTTCAACCTTGGAGTTGTTTATGATGACCTTGAGCGCTACGCGGATGCTATCGATTCCTATCAGCAGGCATTGAAGATTAACCCGTTTAGTGCTAAATCTTGGGGCAATATGGGGATCGATTACGGTAAACTTGAACGCTATGCGGAAGCGATTAAATCATATCGGCGTGTCTTGGAGATTGATCCAGACAATGCAGGCATCTGCTACAGTATAGGATATGCGTATCTTTTGTCTGGCAACAAGTCGGCAGCTATGGAATTTGTTGAAAAACTGCAAACTCTCGATTTAAAACTGGCCTTTATGCTGCGCTACAAAATCTCGCCTGACTGACTTAACAAACTACTGGAGATTGAGACGCTTAACATTCCTGCCGATAATTGAATTAAATTAAATGAATGCCCAGGGAGATAAAAGGACACGATAAGCGGAAAAAGAATGCATCAGTGTAAAAATCTAGGCGGGCGAGATGTGTTGCGATGAGTTAATCTGTCAAGCCATTTACATTTATGACAAATAGTCTAACCGGAGTGATGTTGTGATGTCATCGTTACCCGTGCTTTATTTTGAGAAGGAGCACACATAGAGAGAGGACAAAACTGATACTGTTTGATATGATTAATGGCAAATCCTCCAGTATGATTCCATAAATCAGCCAGAGAAACAATCCCGTGGTAAGAATTGCATACATCAGGAAAGAAACATCTTCGGTCCTTTTGGATCTCAATATCTTGATTACCTGGGGTAGGAATGAACTGGTCGTACAAATTGCAGCCATTAATCCAATCAGGGTGGTCCAGTGAAATTTCATGTTTCTGGGAAATAGAGTAGCAATGAAGCAGAAAGCCTGGGAAAGAGTAGGTGTTTAGAAAACCACATGTTTTCTGGTACCTCATAACCAATGACAGGATGCATCCTTTCATGCCCTCCATTAGAGCTCAAACACATTCTTTGTGAGGTTCTAAGGTACCATGCGTGGAATCATTATGCAGTTTCGTAGCAGGCCAGAATTTCCCCAAAATAGAGCGTATGGTAGTCTTTTTTAGGGTATAGATTTTCCAGATCACCATTGAGAAAAGCGTTATCCATTGCCGACTTATAGACGATTTTGCATTCGTAGTGAACGCCGGGAATGTCAATAATGGGTGATTCGATACACTTCGCTGGTTTGGATAGCAGATTACATTCTTTAAACTTATCAAAATCTCTGCCTGATTTCGTGCCACAAAAAATTACTGCCTTGTTATGGTCGTCGCCGGCAGGAATCGTGACGGTGAAATTGTCTGTTTTTTCAAGCAAGGTGAAAGTGTATCTCGAATCTCTCACAGCTATCATGAAGATAGGCTTTTGCCATATACATCCGATTGTTGCCCAGCCAATGATCATAGTGTTGACAATACCATCAGCCTTGACGGTAAGAAATGCACCTTTTTTGATCCGTTCCATCAATTTGTCGGCTTGCTCAAGATAGTCTCTTTCTTTCATAATCGTATTCCTTTAAAGGGCTCTTTTTGTAAATTCAGCTCGCTATTCCAACCTTTCATTCCAGTGGAACTATGCCAGGTATACATTTAACTTGGCCAGAGATGTATTTTATAAGCTCTATGAACTAATAGGTCAAGGATGCCATCTGTCAGGGTCAGATTACACATCCACCCTTTTCTAGAGAATTTGCGAAACCGGCAGAAACACCGCAGACAAAAAGGAGACAATCTTTATCTGGAGCGGGATTTTGGACGGTGATTTCCTGGTTTCCTGATTATACTGCAATACGATCTTTCTGGTAGAGGCGTTTCAGATTTTCGATAAACGTCGTAGAAATTGACAGCGTCATGAAGATGCCTCATTTTCATACAGGATAATAGCATGCAAAAAAGCGAATCGGGCTCACCGGGAATGATACTGCTGACAGTTTGCATTGCCCAGTTCATGGCCCCTTTCATGTTGACGTCTGTAGGTGTCGCCCTGCCATCTCTGGGACGTGACCTAGGTGCCTCAGCCGTGCAGCTTGGACTCGTGGAACAGCTCTATGTCCTGTCGCTTGCCATGTCCATGCTCACCTTCGGTCGTCTTGGCGATATCGTCGGCCAACGCAGGGTCTTTCTCACAGGGCTAATCATTTTCACACTGCTCACCTTCTCACTCGGTTTTGCGAGATCAATCAGGCTGGTGATGTTCTTTCGTTTCTTTCAGGGGATTGGGGCAGCCATGTTCCTTGCAGGCAGCATGGCCATCGTAGCTGCCGCCTACCTCCCGGAACAAAGAGCACGTAAAATCGGTGTTGTTTCCACATGCACATATACAGGACTTTCGACGGGTCCGGTAATAGGAGGGTACATAACCCTCCACTTCGGATGGCCCTATGTATTCTTGATGGCCGTGCCTATCGGGATAGCGGCCATCGCCATGGGTCTTTTCGGTATGAAGGAGATGGATAAAAATGCCGCTGGGGAACGGATGGACTGGAAAGGAAGCCTGGCGTATGCTATTAGCATCGGTTTCATCATGACGGGAGCTGCCCATGCCCGTGAACTTGCGGTGGGACTGCCGATGATTGTGCTGGGTATCCTCGGCCTCATCGTCTTTATTCGGATGGAAATGCGATCGGAAAGCCCTCTCCTTGATGTATCGCTCCTTTCTAAAAACCGATTCTTCACATTAAGCTGCCTTGCCGCCCTTGGAAACTATGCGGCAACTTTCGGCATCATCTTTCTAATGAGCCTGTTCCTCCAATATGTTAAAGGCCTCTCACCAAGACAGGCAGGCTATGTTTTACTGATGCAGCCCCTCATGCAGGTCGTTGCATCGCCCATTGCCGGTAGGCTTGCCGAGAGATTTGCAGTCGCAAAACTGGCCACAGTCGGAATGCTCGCAAGCTCAGCAGGACTTTTACTAGCAGCACTGACCATTGGACCAAATATACCGCTCTGGCTGATTGTCCTTGAGCTTATGTTGATAGGGGCGGGATTTGGTATCTTTATCACCCCGAATTCAACCGCCATTATGGGAAGTGTCGAGAAGAGACAGTTTGGAGTTGCCTCCGGGATGATAGGAGCAATGCGAACCCTCGGTATGGCCACAAGCTTCACGGCGATTGCCCTGATTTTTTCTCTGTTCATGGGGAAGGATGCCATCACAAATGCCACATTACCCGTCTTCATATTGAGTATGAAAACCGGACTTGCGGTCTTTGCTGTTTTTTCATGCCTCGGGGTTATCATGTCTTTCGGAAGAGGGACAATACAAGCACGCTCCTGAGGGGAGAAAAACAGGTTTAAGGGTGCAATAAAGCCTACCTCCAGTAACTGGCCAGGGGGGCGGATTTTAGCTCCAACTCTCTTCTCTCTTTAAGGTTTTGTGCACCCAAAAAAATATCGGTTACGCTGTCTCAGTTGCAGATTCCGACAAAGAAAGTTTGTCAAACTGTCGGAGGATAAGAGTAATCTGGCAGTATAATCACTGAGCGTCTCGGAGCACGAATTTCACGCTGGCACAATTTCTGTTTTGTTTTTAAACCACCCGTGTGCTTATAACAGGATCAAGGGCAGCAATGATTTTACCTTCATCAAAAACTGTTACCCTGCCGGTGCTTTCCGAAACAACAACCGCTATAGCCTCGCTGTGCATAGTGATACTCGCCGCGGCCCTGTGACGGGAGCCAAAACCTTTGAGTTGTCTTGTCACCGAGGTTACAGCATCAAGATGACGGCCAGCGGCCTCAACAACTCCTTTTTCGGAAATTATAAAAGCACCGTCAAGCTGGGCAAGCTCTTTAACGCTCTCAACCACCTCAGAGGAGGTTATATTCCTTGTGTCTTCAGGGTACCCTCTGAAAGGATTGAATATTGCCTGGTGTGACAATTTCATTATCTGCTCAACATTGCCAATAATAAACGTAGTACCGACTGATTTTCCTTCTCTTCCCAAGGCCCCTATATCAAGCGCGATATCAACCACAGCGATCACAATCTGGAAAAAATCTTTCGACATCAATGATCGTGGGTCAAAAGGAAATTCCTCACTCCATGAGAGTTTAAGATCATGAATTGTAATGGTGTCGAGATGATCTTTTCCCCATGGTCCTAAAACACAGACAACTTTACTGTCTGGCTGAATAACTTGTTTAAGAACTGCTTGCATGAAGGCATATTTGATTCTGGAAAAACGGGACTGATTACCATACCAAGTGTGAATAACAGTTTTCTGTTTGGTAATATATTCTGGAATCTCCATATCTTTTGGGATGACAAGTACGATTGATTCATCTTTAACAGGTTCAATGTTACTGAATGCATTGTAGGATTGTTCACTATTTAGAAAAAGAAAAACCTTGTCGCTAGCGGTTTCCCTGGCAAGCCGTAACGCATTTGCTATTAAAATGTTTGCCTGTTCTTGAGTTTTCATGACGAGCAATTCACTCTTTTTTGAAGATGTGCATCCAAATGAAATCGTAATTCATCATTTCGCCCGATGAATAAAGCTTGGAAATTCGCATGTTATGATGAATTACGAATCAAAAATTAGCGCAAGGAACTCCTGTATAGCGGACTTTGGTACAAGCCTTTATCGAATTTTTCTGCCGTTGCCTATAGTTACCAGTACCCCTCTTCTAGGAGGCATTATCATCGACTGGTCGGATCAGCTCTGCACCATGATTCCTTGGGTTTCCGACTAGCTGACTGACCGGATAGAAGACGACATCAGGTAAGGCCGGACCCTCCAATATTTCAAGAGCTGCATCGAGATCGCCATGAATCCAGTTACCTGCCAAATCTGGCTCAAGCATCAGCGGCTTCCGATCATGAATCTCCTTCAATACTCCATCAGAATCACAGGTTATGATGGTACATGAAAATAATTCAGACTCCGTGCCCTGCCATCTATCCCATAACCCTGCAAAGACAAGCGGTTCATCATAGACCGATGTAATAAAATAGGGCGTTTTTTTGGTACCCTGCTGTTTCCATTCATAATATCCCGTTGCCGGAATCAAACACCGATGACCATGTTTCCAGGCTGATCTGAATGTCGGTTTCTGCATTAACGAATCCGAACGAGCATTAAAGGTGGCGTACTTCGACGTTGGTTCTTTGGACCAGACTGGAATAAGACCCCAACGCATCATTTTCCAGCCGTCTTGTAAATACACCGGAACTATAGAGGTTGGTGAGATGTTGTAATTATCCTCGACTCCTTCCAGAACATCAACCATTACACGAGAAAACCGGCCAGCCTCTCTAAATGCAAATGCATATCTTCCGCACATATTACGACCCCGTAGAATTTATCACAGGCAATTCCTGCCATTTTGTTGTGTAAGCCGGAGATTTCTGAGACTGTTGCATGGCCCAAGGTTTGTTGGCCGCTTTCGTCATGCCGTACTGTATGGTATTGCGTCCCCATTTCTTGTTTATCATATCCAGACCAGCCATAAGAACTTTGTCTTCTTTCGATGTGGCCAAGGAAAAGAGATCCAATTGTTTATACCCTTTTACGATGCCGGTCAGCATGATACCACCTTTGCGATATCTGTAGCCTGGTCTGTATAACGATTTGAGGCAGTGCAAAGCTGCGTTTATGAGTTCCGGTGTAGATGAGGTGGGCCTGGCCAAGGTGATGGTCTGATTGTTGGAATAATATTGCTGAGCAAAAAGGCCGGTAGTAATAAAGACATTCAGAGTTTCGGCCTCGACTCCCTGCTTGCGAAGTTTTTCTGCCGCTATCGAGGTGTAACTGATGACGGCTTCTCTGAGATGGTCGATGTCTGTTACAGATTGGCCAAATGTTCTTGAAGTAACAATAGATTTTGGACATGCAGGAGCATTTTGAAGCGCAATACAGGGGATGTCGTTCAATTCCATCACAGTCCGAGATCCAACGACCGTCAAAGTTTTGCGTATCCAGGTTTGATCTGCTCTTTTAAGATCAAGTGCCGTATAGATGCCACGCCTATTTAGTTTTTCAGTAGAACGCGAGCCTACCCCCCAAACATCATTGACCTTGATCTTTCCAAGAATGTTGTCTGTTTGACTGTTGTCGACAAGATCGAAGACGCCTTGTGCTCGTGTATCCTTTTTTGCAATCCGGTTTGCAATTTTCGCCAGCGTCTTGGTAGTGGCAATGCCGATGGAGACCGGAATCCCAACATGTTTTCTCACTCTTTCCTTGAGTTCTGCAGCATATCTATCCCTATCCCAATTTTTGTTTACGGGTAGTGATAAAAATGCCTCATCGATGGAATATACCTCAACGTCTGCCTCCGTTTGGCGCAATACGTCCATGACCCGACAAGAAAGATCCCCGTATAACGCATAGTTCGATGAAAAAACCTGAACATTATGCCTGGCAATCAGGGCCTTGTATTGGAATAATGGAGCTCCCATCGGAATCCCTAAGGCCTTTGCTTCATTGGATCGAGCGACTATACAGCCGTCATTATTGGAAAGCACAACTACAGGTTTACCATTCAGTTCCGGTCGGAAGAGACGCTCACATGAGACGTAAAAATTGTTGCAATCAACGAGGGCAAAAACCTTCTTCATTGAGTCAGCCGATCAAAATTGATGAATAACGCTGGTCACTACACCCCAGACACTGAAATCAGTATCTTTCGTAATCTCGACAGGTGGGTAATCAGGATTTTCAGCAACAAGCTTACAAGATGTTTCGTTCCGCACCAGTCTTTTCACCGTCAGATCTCCATTAACGATCCCGATAATAATCTTTCCGCTTGTCGCTTCCAGTGATCGGTCAACTACCAGTATGTCGTTGTGATTAATGCCTGCGTCTCTCATTGAATCCCCTGCAACCCTCACAAAAAAAGTAGCAGCAGGATTCTGGATAAGGAGTTCATTCAGGTCAAGTTTTCTATCGATGTGATCGTCGGCTGGAGAAGGAAATCCCGCCGATACACCACAGATAAAAAGGGGACATTTGACTACAGATTTTTGTTCAACTGCAAATATCTCGTCTATGGAAGGATCTGTTCTCATAAGATTGATGAATTCACGTAATATTTTAGCGTATTGGACCTTGGGAACTGCTCTCCCTTATCGGCTCCGGCATTCCGGCGTTGGTGGTCCGGCCAAGGTTTCACCAAAGAAACTCCACATCTTGATCTTTTCGACAATTCTGAACATATAAGGTTGTGGTTTGGCCGCAAGGTAATTACGCGGCTCGACGGCAAAATCGTTTGGGACCGGCTCGCAAAAGATGGCGACCGAGAGCGGTCCCTCTTCCGCTTCTGTCCACCTGGCATAGTTGGTGACTTTCCCGCAGGTCAAGTTTGGGCTTGCTGAGGTGCTCTGGCCTGGCAATCGGTCCTGGTCGGTGCTTCCAAGAAATACGATTCCATCAGGTCGCTCATCGAAACTGATTCTTGATAACGGGCTGCATTCGGTTAGAAGAATCGCCGGGCCGGCGGATGCCTCCCCTATGAGAGGGTCTTTCTTGGACCAGTAGATGATGAAATGACGTTCCTTGCCGAAAGCATCCTGGGCGGCGATCTCTCCCTGGTAAAGGTGATTTGTGCATCCCGCAGTGATCCAGAGTACCAGCGTTCCCAATAACAGACCGATTCGTAGCATCCTTCCCTCCGTAGTTATGAGGTTATCATGTCGACCAGCTTGTCGCCAACGACCGGACTGTGCCAGTAGGCCGTATGGGCCATGAGCCAACTTTTTCCGGTGTCGGTTACGATGTCGCGAATCATCCACCCCTGGTTCTGATCGCCTGAAAGAAAATTCTCGGCAATCTTGTACCCAGACAGGTGTTGACCGAAGATATTTCCCGAGACGACCGGGTCATTCGGGTCCCACATGTTCAGCCAGCGGAACCACTTGTCGCCTGCGCCGAACGCTTTGATCGCTCCACGTCCGGTATCCTTGAACATGTCGAGGCCGATGGGAGAGCCGATGGTGAGAAGTCCCTGCACCGGCCAGGTCTTGCGAGAGCTGCGGTCAAAATGCTCCTCGTCATTGATCAGGGCATTGAGAACGTCAAAGGCGTAGATGGAACCGAGGCTGTGGGCGACGATATAGCATGGATTTCCCACTTTGAAAATGTCCAAGATGGCCCCTCGCAATCCCTGCCGGATCTGTTCCGCAGTAGACCTGTTTTCTAGAGAGATCACCACATCGCCGACCATTTCCAAAACCGCATCACCAACCGCCTGACCGACCGGGTTGGCCACCAGCAGGTTAAGGAGGGTTTTGTACTTGTCTAGGGCATCGGCGTTGAGGTTTTCATAGCGGTACAATTCGCAGGCATAGGAGAGGGGAGTGATGCCTATGCGGCTTCGTATCAGCGCGTCAACAAGGATGTCCTGATTGAGGTTGTCGGGACTGGTCTGGACGCCGTGGACGACGAGGACCTTGCGTGGTAAACTTGGATCTACGGGCATTGACAGTGTACCTCCGATGGCAATGGCTTCGATTCTTACCGGTCCGGCAGACAGGCTATTAATTCTTAGGCCTTTATCGAGTAATCCAAATGTTGTAGAAAAGAATGGTCAGACCGGGTCATGACTTCTTTTCTTCCTTGGTTTCGGAAGGTTTTTTGCCGGGTTCGTCTGTCGCGTCCTTTATATCCGCCATCCCCCTCTTGAAGGCTTTGATGCTTTTTGCGAGACCCTCACCGATTTCCGGCAGTTTACCCGCTCCGAAAATGATAATGACGATCACCAAAATAACAATCAAATGCAACGGTTGAAAAAGTCCTGAAGACATAGTGTGACCCTCCTTGGAGATTTTTTTATATGCAGGGTGAAAATAACCGATTCCTTATTTGCAGTATGACTGCCTTTAATACCTCGATCATTATCGATAGCCGTCCCAAGATATTCGCTCTTTACCCTTGGCTGGCTAAATTCCAACCGCCCTCTGAATCACTGACTTCAAAGCAGTGGTAGCCCGTCGTGTTATCTCTTGATACTCTTGAAAATAAACGCCCATTAAAACCATACCAATAATGATAAGGAGCCCAGCTAAGGCGGTAAATCCAAATCCTTTTTTTATTTTATCAGTCGAGATTCGCCAGCTACCCTGACCTGGATTTATTCTGGGTGGAATGTAGTTGCTACCATTATAAATAGTATCTATTGAGAAATCCGCTACTCTACCAAAACTATTGATACGTTTATATTCGTTCCGTTTGGCCAAATAGGTAGGAAAGCCGATAATCCAAAAAAATAAGCATGCAAAAAACCAGCCCCACGGCCCCAGGTCAGTCACACCCCGAATCTGGCCCTTCTTGACACCGATTGTTTGCGCGTCACCAAGTACCCAAATACTTGTTGCTAAAACAATAATCCATACTATCTTTCCCACAACTTATTTTCCTTGTGTTGCTATATCGCCTGTTTTTCTGGTTTAGATTTGGTATCCCAATTAATTCCTTCAACATCATGTACTCCGTCCACTGCGACAAGAGGGCTAATTGACTGTTTCAGACAGTTTGCTGCCTGCTTTGAATCGGGCGACTTTCTTTGCAGGGATTTTTATGGTATCACCGGTCTTCGGGTTTCTGCCTTGGCGCGATTCACGTTTGGATACTGAAAAGGTGCCGAAACCAACAAGAGTAACAGCATCGCCTTTTTTAAGAGCCCCAGCAATCGCCATCATTGTACCGTTTAGCGCCTTTTCAGCTGCTACTTTGTTTATTTCTGCTGCCTCAGCAATGCTTTCAACCAATTCTTTCTTATTCAAGGGGATTCTCCATAGTAGATTGTTAAATGATCGCAACAAAAATGAGAAGCTTCGAATTCCAATTCTAGGATAAACCATCACTCGTTGATGGTACATGATTAATTATGGCCTGCATGGGATATCGATGGGGTATCTCCGTGTGGTTGGTTATCATGACCATCTAAATGCAAAAAAAATAATTGTTTAGGTTCCTGATGACTCACAAGTAATTATATTGTTTGTCACGAAACACCCCGCAGTATCACAAAGGAGACTGTGCGGATATGTCTATTACGAAAAATGATGGAAGGCGGTCGCCAAATGCGGCAATAATAGACCTGAGAAACATTGATTAATAAGTAGGTGTAATATCCATGAGTAAAGAACAAAAAAGCAATAAAGAAGGAAAGAAAAAGCCTGCCAAGACTACTAAAGAGAAAAAGGCTGCCAAAAAAATAAAAAAGGAAAACAAAGGTGGGCTGATAAGTAATTAATTCTGCGTAACAATAGTAGCAATTCAAGTGAATTAGACTGTTTGGCAGCGTCAATGCCAAACAGTCTATGCTGAGATGTCACGAGGGTAGATATGCTCTACCGATTCAAGTGTATATTATTTATTTTCTTTTTGACCATGGGAGCATCCCTAAGCGGAATGGCAAAGGGCTTCGTTACAACTCCCGAGATCCACGAAGGTGAATATATCACAGTGAACGGCCTGCCAATGTACATTGAACAGACGGGCAAAGGGCGAGCCTTAGTGTTGTTGCATGGTGGTCTTTCTACCATTCAGAAGTCTTTTGAAAAGCAAATCGAAGCCTTTTCAAAAAATCACCACGTAATTGCCATAGAACAAATAGGACATGGTCACACACCGGATGCTGGCATACCATTTTCGTATACGCAAATGGCTAAAGATACAGTTAAAGTACTGCGTTCCTTGAACGTGAAGGATGCTGATATCGTAGGATGGAGCGATGGAGGTATATTAGCCTTGATAATTGCTGGTAAACATTCAGAACTTGTTCATCGCGTCGTAGTATCTGGTGCAAATACTGAGCTTGTAGGCTTGCCTCCTGCCGAAGTGCAGGCGATTCAGGAATCATCCGGTGAAGAATTGGCGCAAAATATGCCTCCATCTGAACATTACAATAAAGTCTCCCCTGATGGCCCGGAGCATTGGCCGGCGGTAGTAAAAAAAGTATGGGATATGTGGATTACGCCCGTTGTTATAAAGAAAGAAGACCTGGCAAAGATCCTCGCACCCGTACTCGTTGTTTGTGGCGACAGCGACATCATTCCCTTAGAGCATACCATAGAGATTTTCAAGTCTTTGCCTAACGCTAAACTTCTTGTTCTTCCAGGGACTGGGCACCATACATTCAATGAGGCAGCAGATACGATCAATCCAATAATACTCACATTTCTTGATGCACCGTAATCCTGGGGGCTATCTGCGCATAAATACTGCAGAGATTCAGGGCGGATTGTATAAGGGAAAACGTGACTTCAGATAGCGCAACCAGATTCACAAAACTTCGGAAGAACATTTGGAGCTAGCGCAGATCAGAGGGCCAAAATTATTCAAAACATCGACACTATCTGGCAAAATATCTTGATAGGTGCGGGTGCCAGTTACCCCAAAGAAAGTAAATGACATCCTACTCTGCGGATTGAAGAACGCCTGGAGGGCTTGGCTGGTCCATTTGGATTTTTTACTTCTTGCGCCTATCTTTATTTTCTAGGCATTTGTGGTACTGTTCTTCATAGTCAATACTGACGAAAACATCATCCTCCAACATTTTATGGAGACTGCAAACAGCATCGCTCAATAAATCAAAAATCAACTTGAGTTCTGCCACTGCGGATGTCCTGATTCTTATGTCTGTAAATTGGCCACAAGTATTCACCTCAGTACAAGAGTAGCAACTCGATATGCCTTTTACGGAGGGTAAATTTTCCCTTTCGTTTTGATCGGAACATTTTTTACAGATAGTCATTTTTTTCTCCTTTATCCTTCTTTACTTGGTAAACTGCATCGTCCGAAGCTTTCCAAACAACAACCTATTTGATGGATGAGGTGGCCTTGCAGAGCGTTCGGATCTTGTGTAGGTCCACAGGGTGGATTTTACATTAGGCAGTAAGGCTGGGATCCCAGCCTCGCGATAACTCATACTTTGAGGTAGACGATAGCCTGTCTAGGGGATGGGCTTGTTGTCCAATGCGTTAACCTGCTTGAACCTCGATATGGCCGGTATGAATACGGACGGGTAATTTGATATACAAGAATCTTCAGCTTTGTCAGATGCCTGCGGAACCCTTCTTTCCTGAATATCCCCCCCTCCTACCATTACCCAGCCCCTGCAATTTGGGGTCTAATCAGCGAGTTTTTTCCTCGCTATACCGGGGTCTTATTCTTCATTTTCCAATCGTTATAGATTCTCTTTCAGGAACAAGAAAGGTGAAGTCATACCGGCCGATCCTCACCGTTCTCGATCCCTGTCAATGAATGAATGGTTTCCCTTGATTCTACGAATGATGGGGCGCCAGATGATAAATCGCCCCTTCTTAAAAAAGATTATCGCCTGATTTTATGGTCGAACCTTGAGAACAGAATGGCGGCGAATAATTAGCGATCCTCTCATATTCGACGTCTACAGAAAGATCATTTCCCTTTGCGGCGTTTGTGGCTAACCAATCACACTTATCATTGTCGATATTGCCGGAATGACCTTTGACCCAAACAAACTGCACATCATGAAGCCTCATTACATCCACAAGCCTCTTCCAATGATCTGTATTCATTACAGGTTTATTATCTTTCTTCCTCCATCCGTTCCATTGCCATGATCGGAGCCAACCTTGGTTGATGGCATCCACTACATATTTTGAATCGGTATAGAGAGTTACCCTACAAGGGCGTTTGAGTGCTTCAAGACCTGCCACGACTGCCGATAGCTCCATCCGACTGTTCGTCGTGTATCTGTATCCACGAGAGACCTCCAAACGTTTATCTTCAGATCTGAGAACTACCGCATATCCACCAGGTCCCGGATTACCTTTTGAGCATCCATCCGTATAAATTGTAACTTTTGCCATTGTGATCATCCTTTTTTGATTGAACGCATGATCGGCCTGAACATCCTTAGCGAGAATGGTTGTTTAAGGCACTGTTATAAATATCTGACACCAGAACTGTCGATATTGGAGAACTCTTATTTCCTCCTGCAACCTGCGCTGGCTTTCGACTGGGATGTGATCATGTTCGACCGCCCAACGAACATGATCAACTGGATGGGGGCAAGTATTGTTCTGGCAGCGATCTATATCAGCATGTCCCAGTCGACCCCAAAAGCATCTACTGAACTTCAGGAAACACGTTGCAGATAAGCCAATTTTAGCATCGGCAGGCTTTGCCATTTCGTCGTAGATTCAGGCGATTTTGGGCACTGCTGTATAGAGTATGGCAGCCCGGTTATTTCCCTCATTCATTGGTGTGAAAACCCTGGATTATGTCGAGTTCATGCTGATTCTTGATGTTACTGTAAGCCTTGCACCTTACTCTTTGTATGTATACAAGCTTGAGCTTGCAAAAAGGGAGAAGGTAGTCGCCAAATACATCTACAATGTCGTTTCATGTTTTCTCTACCCCCTCCCTCTCCAATACCAGACTTATTACCTCATGATATCAGCCAGCTGAAAGCTAAGCAGGGAGTCTTGTAGAACCGTATCCATTGATGTGTCGTGGCCTTCCATCTTTACTGCAACTTTTGGCAAGATACGTTCCCCATTGGTAACACCGTCTGAAAGCCACATTAGTATTCGCAGGACCATCTTTCGTGATCATGAACCCACCACACGGAGGAACATTATGCCTACTCGGAAAAGACAGGCCTATTCGGCTTTGAACATCGATACATCTTTGCCAGTAATGATCAACCATTGGTGACAACAACGAGTGAGCATCTTGGACTTTTCCCCCATCGACCAACAGCATCAGATGATAGTGCGGATTTTCCGACCTCAACTGTTCTCGTGCCCAGACGTACATAGCACAAATACCTTCAGCCCGAAGAGCACGGATAATATTCCAGCAGCACCTTGATATTGGAAGATTGTTCTCATTTTCCTGAGTAGTTATATCAGCCGGGTAAGTAAGCGCAAATTGAGCCATGAATACGTTGTCATAATTATCGTACATATAGGTCATCACTTTGAATATGGCCTCCAAAACCTCTACATAGTAACCGTCGTGTCCCTTGGCCGAGGTAATCAACGGCATACCTTTGAACATGTTGTCATGTATCTTTGTCCTCATGGTGTAACCCCCCTGTTTTTTTGACAGTGAATGTCATAGACGCTCCTGCTATCTTCTAAAGGAAAGTTGAGGAGCTATGGTGCGAGAATATAGAGATGCACATCAGCCACTTTGATGCGCTTGATGAGCAGAGTGATCTTTCCTGGTATCCCAATCATCCGTATTGTCTGGATGCTTAGAATGCTCAGCAAATATAGAGCAGAAGATGAGTGAGTATAAGGTTAGGTCCTAATCCTGAAGATTAGATATGAAGATGACGCAGATGAATAAGTTATATTAAAGATGCGTACGATCCGTATCAGCTAATTAAAGATGCATACGATCCGTATCAACTATGGAGATAGGTTGCATTGCTCAGAACAATATCGATGTTCATCTTTATTGTTCTAATTATTATAAATATTATTACATATAT
>CAIUQR010000098.1 GCA_903901335.1 uncultured delta proteobacterium
ATCTGCGTTATCCAAACCTAAATAAAATCCAAACCTTTTTCGTATATGCCTGATATTTAAGGTTCTTAGCATAGAAAGGTTTGGATTTTTTCTTTACTTTGTCATTGACTTAACACCACAGAATTCTGGCAATCCACCTTTTACATTTTTCCATTTCTTTGACACCTTTTTGTTATTCTCATCTTCAAGTGTTGCAAGGGCTTTTAATTCCTGCTCTAAGGTAATGTCCATATATACCATTGTTGTCTGTAACTGTTCATGCCCTAAAAGAAAGGAAATTTGTACAATGTTCATGCCGTCTTCCAACCAATGGGAGGCCTTGGCATGCCTCAGCTGATGAGCATGAATATCCCGTGGCACCTCGTCGCATATTTCATATGCAGCTCTGGCATGTTTTTTCAGCTGCTTATTTACTGCAGTCTGACTCATTTTTCCATGTGGTCCGGTATTCCTTGAATAAAAGACATAAGCTTCTGGATTTGGAGCACCATGAAATTCTTTTAGATATTTCTTTAAATGGGCAACTGCCTTAGGTAGAAGATACAGGGTTCTTATTTTGCTACCCTTTCCAATGATGGTGACATTCGGCTTTTCCGCCTCCAAATGAAGCTGTTTTATTTTTAAAGACAGGATTTCGTCCATTCTGGCGGCAGTGCTGTATATGAGAATCATAAGTGATAGATCCCTTCGTCCTGCTTTTGTCGATAAATCCGGAACTGATAACAATACTTGTACTGCTTTTTTGCTCATCCCCTTTATTTTATTGCGTACTTCCTTTTTTCGTGGAATTCTTGTTGCATCCTCAGAGAGGTACAGCAAGAGGATCTCTCGACTCCCCAGATATTTTAGGAATGCCCTTAAGGATGCCAACCGGTTGTTACAGGTTTTCGGGCTACAGCCACGCAATTCCATCAGCCACTGCAGCCATTCCTCGATTATTGTCCTACTGAAACATCCACCGCACAGGCTTTCCGCACTTATTCCTTTTTCTGTCTCCAAAAAACCGATGTATAAGACCAGTGCATACTGATAGGATTTCAATGTATGGTTGCTGTGGCTTTTCTGAGAAGGGACATATTCATTCAAAAAGGTATTGATATGACGTGCGATTATAATAGATTCATTCGTCGCTTTCTTCATAATCCACCTCCGGCAAAATGCTTTCGAAATCCATTCCTGTTTTTTCTTTCAAGATGTCAGCTATTCTTGGCACGAGGGTATAGTAATACTTAGTACTTTCCAGGGTGCTGTGTCCCATGCTTTTGCTGAGAGAAAGCAGTTTGGCGTCGAAACCAAAACCTTCATCTGTCCAGCAGTTAATGTTTTCGATGGCATAATGATGTCTGAGTTCATATGCTGTAGCATGCGAATTGTTATTTTTATCCCACAATTCTCGGAAGTTTTTCTGCACCCATTTCCTTGTATGAAAAGTGTTACCCCTTGCAGGAAAAAAATAAGCCCTGTGAGGGTACAGCTTCCGTATTACTGCATCATATATTTTTAAAAGTCCAAGCATGGAGTCGTGCAGGACTACATAATGCTGGGCATGACCTTTGGAATAATGAATATCAATAATCCCATGGCACAAGTCGACATCCTTAACCCTCAACATTCTTGCCTCAATGGTTCGTATTCCACTACTGTAAAGAAGTCGGAAAAATACCGGAATAGTTAATTTCCGAGAACGTTGTCCGGGAGTGCGGGGTACGGGATGTAAAGTGTCACAGGCATGAAAAAAATTGTTCAATTCAATGTCTGTAAAAGAATGTGGAATATATGTTCGCCGTTCTTTTCTTGGAATATCGGGCTCCATAACTTCTGTTTTTCCACGCGCTCTCAAGTATCGTATAAAACTTACAACAACATAGATTCTTGATCTGCATGAATTATTGGTTTCCGTATCGCGCTTCTGGCACCATCCATCCACCATTTCCTGTGACATAAATTCAGTCGGATATTTCTTGCAGTGCCGATCAAACAGGACAAGGTTTGGCTCATAAGAAGCTTCATCCCAATATCCGAATGCTTTCCGGTAAAAAACATATGCCTGCATGAGCGGCGCAAGAAAAGAAGTGAATTTATTCATGGAAAAACACCTCCTTTGGCACAGGAAAACGTTCTATGCTAAAGGCGCATTCCTTCAAATGCGGAAAATCTGCCCTTAAATATGGCTCAAGGGAATTTGGCGAAGTGTGACCAAGTGTTTTACTGATAACAGGCTGTGGAACTCCATTCCCCAAAAGTGTTGTGGCAAAGTGATGGCGAAAGATATGGAACCCCTTCCTATCTCCTTTGGATTGTCGTATGCCTGCAGCTTTCATGAGCCGAGCTGCCCCCCTGCCAAGACTTCTGCTATTCAGTCGGTCGTATGGTTTAAGTTGTGAAACAAAAATATATTTGCTTTCTGAGTGGGGACGTTCTGATCTCAGATAGTCATAGATTGCATTTCCAACAACCGCTGTTAAAGGAAGTTCAAGAGGATGATCCGTTTTCTGTTGTCTGATATAAATGAGGTCCTTGTTCCAATCAATGGAATATAGGGTCAATCCTACAATATCGCAGACACGCATTCCTGTGTAAAGTGCAAGTATGGCAACGGCTTTATCACGAAGCGTAAGAAGGTTTTCACTATCAGCCAGCGCACCCTTAATTTTATGGATTTCATCTGATGTAAGGTACTGTATGTTTTTTCTGGTTTCCCTTAACGCGGGGAAAAAAGCCAAAACTCGAGGACATGTTTCTGGATGATAGGGAACACACGCCTTCAATACTGCAGCAATGTCTTTTTTGTTAGAACAGCTCCTGAGTAATGTTCCATCTGGAGTAATAAATAAGGAAAGAACGGCTTCTTCTGAAATTTTATCCAGACCGCTAAATCCTTGTTGCTGGAGGGATAAAAAAAATGTGGATGCGCTATGAGACTCTCTATAAACGGAAGTAAGTTTCTTGCCTCGTTTCTTTTCCAGTTCACAGTAAAGGTCGATGACGGATTTGAATTCCGGCGATAACAAGTGATAAGCTCCTCTTTTGAAAAGCTCATGCCTTAGCCTGCCATTCGGGTATCTGCCATGAACATCAAATTGTTCTATGGCTCCGATGATAGTTCGTTGATAACGAAGATAAGCCGAGGAGCGGCATGTTTTAGTGTACTCCAGATATACATCTGTATAACATGACCACTCCTTTGAATCTGCAGACGTCAAAATTTTTTCAATTTCCCTTTTGATCCTGTAAACGTAATCTTTTGAGTAACTTTTTGTTTCCAGGTGGAAAATGAGTTTGGGATAATTATCCCGTAGGTTTTGTACATTCATTAGCATGACCTCCTATTTAGTTAATGAGAAGATCATACAGTAAAAAAAAAATCCGAACATTTTACTATAAAAAACTTTAAATATCAGGCCTCTATAAAAATGGTTTGGATTTTATTTAGGTTTGGATAACG
>CAIUQR010000099.1 GCA_903901335.1 uncultured delta proteobacterium
TAGTGTCCATCCGAAAACCCTTGATTTCTGATAAATTCACGGCAGAATTTTGCATTCTGCAAAGTCATTGGTGGTAAAGCTGACTACCTATCTCAAAAATATAGTCGAAGGGTCTTTCTTCAGCTTACTCAGGACATAGCTATCCCTTCTATCTTAAATACTTGGTAATGACTGACGGTTATTATGCTTTCGCCAGTTTCATTCGTGCTATGATCAGCAAATTGTAGGAAACTATGGCGCTCCATACATATTGCTTGAATCCCTCCCATCCGCTCCAGTTGCAGCGGGTAAGTCCATAGGCCCTTTTCAGGGTAGAGATGTTGGCTTCAATACCGGCACGGAAATTTCTCAACCTCCGGAAAACCCAGTTGCTTTTGGCCATCTCTTCGATAGACAGCCCTCGTTTCTTTGAGAACACGGCATCCTTTACACAGTTGCCCTTGGCATAACCGAGGTTCTCTTTGGAAGCAAAACCACCGTCGGCCGTTGACTGGCGAGGATGCCTGCCATAATAATCAACCTGACGATCAATGAGTTCTTTGAAACATTCCGAATCCGCAGGGTTTCCCCTCTTGACCAGGCAATCGAGGATCAAATTGGACACACCGCCCACCAGAAATACCTTATGCCCGTACTCCGTCTCCCTTTTGCCCTTAACGATGATATCGGTATGGGTCTCGAACAGAGAAACGACCTTCTCCGAGGCAGGAACCTTCTCGTTCTTCAATACCCGTCTTTCCGTTTGATCCATGACTTTCCTGAGCAGGTTGATAACCTTGAGTATTTCTTCTGCCAGGTTTCGAGCCCTGATCACATCGAACGGATCGTTGCCACCTTTATATTCAGACAAAACAATCGCCGCGGTTTCTCCGTAACCGCAGACCTGGTACGCATACCTCAACATGTCTTTGTAGGCGGCTTCACGGACCGTTTTGCTTTTAGCGTTCTGGATGGTGAACAATCTCTTTTTGACAACCCGGCGGCGATCGGAAAACCTGTACCCAGGTTGCGGTGACAGATTCATTCCAGCAAAGAGCAATCGGGTAAGGACCCGAACTCCATCCCACAACAGTGTTGAATCGCTCGGGCCGTGGATATTGGATTCTACCACCGTGGAATCAAGGCGAATCTTACGGCCTTGTTCCAGTTTTTCCTCATCCGCATAGGAGATAACGAATTGATGGATACCCATCCACGTTTCTTCACAAAGTGACTTGATGTTGCTCTGCAGCGTTGACGTGCCGGGGAATTGCCCCTGCCGTAATTTGCAAAACGATCTCAATGAATGAGAATCAGTCAGCCAGAATTCCAAATCATCGTAAGTCAATTCCCTTGCCTGCTTGAGAATTGCGCAGCGCAGCACCTGTTCCGCTGTCATTCCGTTCCTTCCGGTATCTGGGCGTCTTCCTCTCGTCAGATCTTCAAAGGCACGATCAAGTATTTCCGGATTGGCTTCCAGAACAAGAGACATCTGCTCAAGTTCCTGGGGACCGGGATGTTTGCCTATGACTTCAAAAATGGTTCTCTGTCTATTCCGTTTTTGTCTCACTCTGCCACCTTATGTCATTGTTATTTCTAGGATTGACGAGGGAACAATAACATATTTAGCAAAAAATATCTTGATAATTTGACTGAATTGTTGTGTTATTCTCAATAAATAGAGTTTCAGGATGGAAACTA
>CAIUQR010000100.1 GCA_903901335.1 uncultured delta proteobacterium
GCACTAAAGTTTTATTTACAGATAAGCTCTAAGTCTCCATGACTTGCAATCATCTCAATCCGTAATACATGCAGGCTAGCCTTTCTTAGCTGATCTTGCAAGATCTTCTTCGTTCAGCAGCCACCCTTCATGGCTGGTCCCCTTTCTTCCAGTCAGCCATATGAGGAATCAGGAATAAGCTCAACCTACGAGATATGCCACATACCGAAGGTTGGCATAGCAAACCTTTATTCAGACCCGGCAATGTTGCATGGAGAGAACATGCTGGGCTAAGTGAGCTTCAAGAAGGAGTTTTCCATATCAAGGTGTCGTACACTGAATTGCAAAATGGCGCTGATGCAAAGGCTGAGTGAGTGAATTTTGGTTCAGCATCTAATCATAAATACTGATTTCCTGCCTTCAAGGGAGGAGTCAGAGACGCTCTGTTGAAATGAGTGGATACGACTGAGAGATTTTTGAAAAAAACAACAATATTCTGCAAACAGCAAAATCATCACCTGGCTTATAATGTCTTGCCAAGGACTTTAAAATACAAATCTCTGGAGTTTTCTCTTTCTTTCCGGGTTAAGAAAGATTCCATAAATCGGATCGGAAAATTCGATTGTCCGGTCGAGGAGTTTCTCTTCGATCAGGGCAAGAGCTTCGACGGATTTGTCGCAAACCGGGTAGTTTCTGTCGTCCAGTCTGATGGTATCATCGAGGAATATTTCTGAAATATTATTGATATCAACAAGTTTGATCCTTCCAGAAGGGGTGATGAGAATATTGCCGAAACCGGCCAGGTCAGGTATATGCCTGCCTTGCAAAATCATTTTTCTGGTCTGTTCAATAAATAGGGAGCCGTATTCTCGGACCGCAGTAAACCACCGGTCTCGACTGATGGAGAACTGGGAGATTTGAGCAGCAAGTGAATCATACAGGACAGATAAGAGAGTGGCGCTGTCTAACACGCTCCAGGGATCAAGAATAACTCCAACAACATACTCCTGGATCCCGCATAACAATGGTGCACTTGTTTCCGGACCATGGTATTCAACAATTATCTCGGTTGATTGAGCCACAAATTCTGGTGTTAAAAAGTGCTCTGCAATTTTGACTCTTTGGACTTCTGCCAGTGCCTCGTCAAGGCAGGAGAGTCGGGTTCGGAAAATTCGCAGCATTATTTTTGGTTGGGCTCTGGGGAAGTGAAGAACACCGTCGAACATCGTACCGTATCTTTCCACCTCTACATCAGCCGGGTCGAGTATTTCTAGAATGTGGGAACGCAGACCTTGTCTGAAATGTCGGCGAAAGACATATTTGCCATCAGACTTGATGAAGTTTAACCCGACAACATCCGTGTGATCAATGTTGGCTATATTCCTGATATCTTGTGGCATGGCCGCTTATTTTTCGACTGCGATCAATTCAGCCGCTTGTCGAAGTCGACTAACTAGAATCTCGGCCTCCGGTCCACGTAGTCCAGTCCAGTCAATGCTTTTCTGGAACTTCTCGATCTCAGGACGCCAATATTCGTCGTAATTGCTATCGGAGGTCAAAACCGCTTTGGCCGCCGCATCAGACTCATTGTTCCCGGTTTCGAAAAAATCAATGAGAGTCGTCAACGTCCGTTGTATTTCCCTGGTTTCCACATTCCATCCTCCTGGGAAAACCCATATTGTCCGCCTAATACGTCTATATACGGTAAAAAGCTATTAGAAGGGGCAAATATTTGTTTGGCCCTAATAACAAAGTATGCTACACATGAAATCATGTCAAGAACGACACGCCCAAAGATTGATTACGCTGGATCCACTGGTCTCAAATTTAAGAAAGGGCAGACAGCCAAGTCGTTGTTCCCATAGTCTTTTCTGACTTTTCTATTACTAGCCATCCCTGAACATCATACGACGAAGAGGAATTACATATGGCAGAAAACAAACCTCTGGCAGGAATGAATATTTTGTGTTTTGTCGGTGACCTGTATGAAGATCTGGAGCTTTGGTACCCCAAACTCCGATTTATCGAGGCAGGTGCAAAAGTTATAGTGGCCGGACCTGTTGCTGCTGTCACCTACAAGGGGAAAAATGGTTATCCATGTAAATCGGATGTAGCGATCGACGAAATGAATGCTGTTGACTTCGATGGATTACTCTGTCCTGGAGGGTTCATGCCAGACAAGCTTCGGCGTGACCCTAAAGTCCTGCAGCTGATACGTGACTTCAATGATGATGGCAAACTTGTTGCGGCGATTTGCCATGGAGGATGGATGCCGATATCTGCAGGCGTCTATAAAAATGTCCATGTAACTGGCTCCTTGGGGATTAAAGACGATTTAATCAACGCAGGTGCGATCTGGGAAAATGCATCTGTCGTTGTCGATCTGAACTTTGTTTCTAGCCGGAAGCCAGATGACCTTCCTGATTTTTGCATTGCGTGTATTGATGTCCTGAGTCGAATGAAACGTTAGGTCTGGATTAGTCTCAGGATTTTGATTATTTTGGAGGTGAATCAGGATAAGGCCATGTTGGCCATCCTATCATGATCTTAGGATTGCCAGTTAACCTCTTCTTCTGTGGTGCTTCCCGTGTAATCGAAGATCGTCAGTAAGATGAATTAGGGATAAAAGCTGATTTTGATGAGGTTGCGACTGGCAATAATAAATTAAAGGGGCTACCCCCCTTAATTTATTGATGTTTAGGAAAATGGATAATCGAGCACCTCCAATTACATTGATCAGTTTCAGACGATCTTCTCCTATTGGCTAACAATTATTTTCTTCAATCACGATTTCCTTTGATATTGCCTAATGGATGAGCCTCTTGCAAAAGTCTGAGCCGTCATTGCCCGGAATGCTGTTTCATCAGTAACCGGTCAATTTTATCAACTGGTCGGCAAAAAGAGAAACAATGCCAAACATCAAGTGCAGCATTACTTTCGCCGGGCTACGCACCA
>CAIUQR010000101.1 GCA_903901335.1 uncultured delta proteobacterium
AACTCTGTTCGTCGTACATGGGAAGTCTCCTCTTCTTGAACTTTGAGCGGTTCAGAATTGTGAGACTTCCCTCTTATTCCCGTAATTGTCAAACTTTAGGAGTCCACCGGCAGAGCCGGTGGTTTACCTGTTTATTATTATAATTCCATATAGTCCTAAGCAACCGTTAACAAAGGATTATAGAATATTTACCTGACATTTCCTGGCCAACGCAGCTGATATCCGGCCATTCCTTCATGATTCCTCTACCCTGCAATTCAGAAATTCATTGCCTGATTGAGAGATCGCAACCGCGAGAAAACCAATCGGGGTATGGGCATCAACAATTCGTGCAAATATTGCAGTAAAAAAAATAGAATGGAGAGCAGGAAAAACGGTTCCGGAGAGTGGAACAATCAAGCAGCTGGAATCTTATTTACCGGTTATTGCGAGGTTCCGATTCTCCTTTTTACGGCAGAGCCCAACTGATCATACATGACCACTTGGACAAATATGACCTATATTCGAGGGTTGCAAATGACTCTCCTTACCTTTCCTGAATTAGCGGTCTTCCTTAAAAAACAGAATGATAGGTGAGGTGACGCCGAATGTTCGAAACGTGGCGCACTAATTGCTTTAATGGAGGCATAGAGGCGGGCAGAATATAGGCTCATACTGTAACAGAAGCTCAAATTCACCATAAAGAAGGAAGATAAAATGTCAACCAGGCAACATTTCACGACTGAACAGGCCCGTAAATTCGGTGACAAGTTTGGCATTGACTGGGACTGGAGCCACTCCGATATAGAGCAATTCCCCATGGGGTTGGATATTGAGTTGGAGCATGGCCTGCATGCCACGCCAAAGATCGTAACAGGAAACGCTTCCAATCACTCCGGGAAAATCATGCTCGCTTATCTAAACGAGTTTGCCGATTACCACTCACGCTTAGAAAAGCTGGAGGGGGAAGCCAGAGAGGAAAACATTCAGAGCATAAAACTTGGCTATATCTGCTGGCAAAAAGCTCACAGTTGTTCGTCAATGCGACATGCTCCTTCCAAAAACCGATGAGATACGCATGCAACTTGACAAATTTACATTAAAATCACAAGAAGCGATTCAGACGGCCCAACAACTGGCGCAACAGAGTTCAAACCAGGAAATCCATCCATGTCACCTTGCCAAGGCTATCCTGGAACAGCCTGAAGGGGTCGTTGTTCCTGTTTTCCTCATCAGATTGCCGAAATTCTCCGCCTGAAATTCAAACCGGAATTCCTGAACCGGATAGATGAGACCATTATCTTCAGCAGCCTGTCGAAACAGCATATGCTGGCAATAGTTGATATCCAGCTGCAGCAAGTGCTCGAAAGGATTGCAGCAAGAAAAATCACGGTCCGGATCAGCCAGGAGGCAAAACGCCAGTGAGGAAGATAATGGATTACAAGGATTATTATAAAACCCTGCATATCGCCAAAGAGGCATCGCAGGAGGAGATCAAGAGGGCTTATCGAAAACTGGCTCGAAAATATCACCCGGATATCAATAAAGATGCAAGTGCCGAGGCCCGTTTTAAGGAGATAAACGAGGCCCATGACGTACTGAAAGATAAAGAAAAGCGCAAGGACTACGACTCCTTTGGTGGTAATTGGCAAACCGGCCAGGAATTCAGACCGCCTCCTGACTGGAGGGACAGTTTTAAAGGAGACGGCAATGGATCGCGCCGGGCATCCAACCCACACTACAGCGAATTCTTTGAGTCCCTCTTCGGCGGAAATCCTGGCCATTTCACCTCTGAGAATTTTTCTTCGGTCGGGCAGGACGGAGGCCGGGGACATGATCTGAATGCGAAAATCTCCATCTCTCTTGAAGACAGCTATCATGGAGCCAAGCGCACCATAACCCTGAACAGAATTGTCAATGATGGTACTGGCATCCAGACGCTGAAGCCTCAGTCCCTGCATATAACCATTCCCAAGGGGATAATGGAGGGTCAGCAGATAAGACTGGAGGGCCAGGGAGAAGCCGAATTTGTCATGGGACCATCGGGGAATCTCTTTCTTGAAATTGTCTTTGAGCCGCATCCGATCTTCACCGTCAATAAACGTGATATCTTTCTTACCCTGGCCGTGACACCGTGGGAGGCAGCTCTCGGGGCAACTATTGCCGTGCCGACTCTTGGAGGCAATGTCGATCTGAAACTTCCCGCCAATTCCCAGACCGGGAAGAAACTGCGTATGAAAGGACGAGGCCTCTCTTCGAAAAACCAGGTCGGCAACCAATTTGTGACCCTGACCATTCATGCTCCGGCAGCACATACCACCGAGCAGAGAGAGTTGTATGAAAGGATGGCGGAAATCATGCCCTATAATCCCCGGTCGGGTTGGGAGGTTGAAAAATGAAAAAAGAGTATGTCTTCACTCTTCTGGATGAAACTATCACTTGGGGATTGACTGAAATTTGCACCCGCTGCCGAGTGGATAGTGACTTGGTCTATGAGATGATCAATGAAGGAATACTGGATCCGGAGGGATCTTCAGTCGAGACGTGGCGTTTCAATGCTGTGGCTATTAAGAGGATTCAGGTAGCTTGCAGGTTGAAAAATGATTTGCGGGTCAATTTGCCGGGGGTTGCTCTCGCTCTTGATCTACTGGAAGAACTCGAAGAATTGCGTTCCCGTACGACACAGCTTTCTTGAATGGCCTATGAAAACATAGCTGCTAAAAATCAGTGCCATTTGATCACGAAAAATGCGAAGGAAAAAGAGCTTTGATTTTTTCTATTGATGACACACCTCACATCCCCAACCTTACCAAGATGGACGGATCTGCAATTGAGAGACAATTTGCAGAGACTGAAAACAGAAAAGGCAGCCAATTTGGTCACAATTGTGATTCAAAGGGCTGCCAATCTGCAATAACGACTTAATATCATTATATATTTTTGTGGTCGGGGCGGTAGGATTCGAACCTACGACCTCCTGCTCCCAAGGCAGGCGCGCTAACCAGGCTGCGCTACGCCCCGACATCAGACATGAAAAAAGCCCGATTCGAGAATCGGGCTTGTAATTTTTGGCTCCCCGGGACGGGCTCGAACCGCCGACAAGGTGGTTAACAGCCACCTGCTCTACCTACTGAGCTACCGAGGAAGATAAAAGATTCCGGCACACCTGAACTTTTCAGGAAGACACGGACCGCGCCACAGGCCTGGAGTCACACTGCCGAATTCTTGTAGCGCGTGAATATAAACAGGTGCGGTTGCAGTGTCAATGTTTTTTTGTCTTCCTCTCCGTCTATACAGGACAAAAGACATACGGCAATGTCCTATTTATTGCGCATCCCCTGCATTGCCTTCATTGCCTGCTCCATCTCTTCGTCGCTGACCTCGGAGGAACCATCCTGCGGAGCATTTCTTCTCCCCTTCTTTTGCAGCATCGGATTCATTTGCCCCATTTTTTTAGCACCCTCCGGGTCCTTTAACATCGCCATGGTCTGCTGGGCCATGGAGCGGGCCATGGCATCCCCATCCGGATCAATCTGCGGCGTAATTCCCGCCGGAAACTCAAAGTATTTTGCATCCACAGATCCCTTTCTGACTTCCGTCGCCTCTTTTTGCATCGAAATTCCCATCATCACGGTATTAATCTTCAACGGGATCCCGGTCTGATGGATGGAATGTACGGTGGACCCCATGACGGTGGCCCGGTCACAGTCATACCCCAGGATCTTTTCGGCATTCATCTCGACCTTTCCGCCCATGCCGCTGGTCATGTTGACACCCATCTCCTGGGCATTCTTCATGACCTGGTCTTTTTCGGACGAAGAGAGTTTGTTATATTCTTCGATCATGTACTTCTGCGGGTTTACGCTTTTTTTACCGGTCTTTTTAATCATATCAAAGGTATATGTCCAATCAGGGGTCAGGATATGGATGGTTTCGCTTGGCATGCTCCTTCCCATCATTGTGTTGATCGTCTTATGATAGGTAGCTGATTCTTTACCATAATTCCTGATATACAAAGCCTCCGTCCCCTTCTCGGTGCCGCTCAGCGTATACTGAATGGTCGCACTTTCAAAGGGCAGTGTGCGCTCCCAGGGGTTTTTCTCTGCCGCCGCAGCGATAAGCGGCAACAGAAGCACCGCGATGATTGTCAGAACAGTATTGATATGTTTCATGTTTTTCTCCCCCCATTGTAATGTTAGTAATTTTCTCCGAATTCACATCTGTTATTTTTCCTTCTCTTCCCTGTGTATCGGGAATGGTCCCCAGCTTTGGGCCACCGGCATGATCTCAATGGCGTTAATATTAACATGGGATGGTCTGCTTGCCACCCAATAGATGGTTTCGGCAATATCAGCGGCACTCAGGGGCGTCATCCCCGCATAGACGGAATCGGCCCGGTCCTTGTCCCCATGGAAACGGACCACGGAAAACTCGGTCTCGGCAAGTCCCGGTTCGATATTAGTGACCCGGACGCCGGTACCGTGCAGATCGGCACGCAGATTCATCGAAAACTGCCTGACGAAGGCCTTGGTCCCGCCATAGGCATTCCCCCCCGGATAGGGCCAGTTGCCGGCAACCGAGCCAAGATTTATGACCTGCCCTTGTCCGCGTTCGACCATGCCGGGAAGGATCATCCTTGTCATATACATAAGGCCTTTGATATTGGTATCCACCATAGTCTCCCAGTCAATGAGATCAGCCGTTTGCGCCGGTTGCATCCCCAGGGCCAGACCCGCACTGTTCAGGAGGATATCGATCCTTCTGAACTCTTCCGGGAGTTCCGAATACATCTTCCTGACCATCCGGCCGTCCCGGATATCAAAGACTGCGATATGGACAGACACCCCGGACAGCTCCTCGGCCAAGGCCTCCAGACGGTCCTTTCTTCTGCCGCAAAGAATGAGCCGCCAGCCATTGGCCGCGAACAACTGGGCGCATGCCTTGCCAAAACCCGATGAGGCGCCGGTTATCAGGATAGTATTCATCGTATTTCCTCCAACCTGTTTTTTGTCTTTATTGTTTTCTGATTATCAGGAATGGCTCACAGATCGCGGATAAAATTTTCAATCAGCCGATGGACCTCACCGGCCTCCTCGCCGTTGACGATGATATGTCTGGTGCTGTCGATAAGACAGTATTGCTTTTTCCTTGAGCCGAGCTTGTCAAAGAACTGTCGCGATCCCTTCTGATCAACGACCGGATTATCGCTTGCCTGGACTACCAGAGCGGGGTGTCGGATCTCATCCAGTTTCGGCCGGAGATGGTCCAGAAGCCTCCCCACCTCCCGGACCCCGAAGACCGGATTGCGATCATAACTCATAGTCAGGTCATCCGGATAAAATGTAAAAAAAGGGTCTTCCAGTGCATTTCCCTTTACCTTGGCGACGATTCGATTCCAGACATCAATATTCGGCATGAACTCCGTGGAAAAATCATGCAGGGCATATGGAGGACAGACAACAAAAATACCGGCAATATTTTTAACCCGGGCGGCGAGATCAAAGGCCAGACATCCTCCCACCGAGATCCCGCCTAAGATCACCTTCTCACAGATATTGCCGATAATCGCATAACCTGCTTCCACCGCTTCCAGCCACTCATCACAGGTCGTCTCGGCCAGATTTCCGGGCGTCGTCCCATGCCCGGCCAGACGGGGAACATAGACCCAGATCCCTTTGCCGTTCAGATAAACGGCCAATTGCCGCACCTCTTCCGGATTGGCCAGATAGCTATGAACAAGGACCACACCGATCTTTCTCGTTGCTCCCTGTAATAGAAACGGCGCCCAGCTCTTTTTTCGCACCGGATCTCCAGTCGCCGCATGGCGGGCGCAATCCTGGTGAAACAGCGCCAGTTCTTTGCGCAGCAGGAATTGCACAATTGAAATCTTCACCAGAAAATCAGGTCGCCAGGCGAGAGAAAAGATCACCCGCTGCAGCTTTTTCAGCGGCTCAACCTCATTGGCTATGACCTCTATTGGATTATCGATCCTGCCCCGATGAAAGTTAATCAGATCGGACAGCTTCGACCTGTCTTTGTGCAGAATGCCCTTATCTTCCCGGAGGTCCCCTTTCTCCACAGCAAGATCGAGGAAGTTCCGATACTTACCGAATCTGTCGTCGATCAGGAGGTGGATCTGATCCTCCATGATGGATCTGTGCAGATAACAGCCGGCCTTCTCCTGGTCGGTCAGCCGGGTCGCAGCCAGGAACACCCTGCGCTTCAGATCAGCCTCCCGCATCCTCTTGCCGGGATAGAGCCGGAGAAAGGACGCGAAGAGGTGCTCATGATTGACGGTGGTCATATCGTATATTTCGGTCATATACCGTTCCATGACCACCGATGATTGCCGCCGGAGGAACCCGTCAAGCCCGGTGGGTGTATCAAAACCTTCGGGTAGAGGTGTTTCCAGCTCCTTCTGCATATCCGAACCTTGCAGATACTCATCGACCCGGATCGGTTGACCGAAACGTATATCCAGATCCACTCCTGAAAGCAGCATCGTCCCTTCCGTCATGATCTCTTCCACCATCCTCTCCGGGATATCCTTGACTAATCTTGCAGCAAGGGTTGAGGCGATATTTTCTCTGGCCCGGATCGGATAATAGGTCAGATTGACCGGCACGATGAATGTCGGTTTTCCTTTCAGTATATCGATCGAATCGATGAAGAATCGCTCCAGGAATCGCTGCGTTTCATCGGGTGATTTTTCAGCTCTTGCCAGCAGATGCCGACGCAGAAACCCGGCGCGCAGGGCCAGCGAGGCAGCTCCAGTGTGCGGCTTGTGGCCTCCATCGGTAGAGGAGACCATGAATTCACCCTTGCTCATGGTCTTTTTCGTCTTGACCATGTTCCCTTCCGGGTAGATTATCCAGTCGGACTCTCCGGTCAACAGACTGCGCAGGATAAGCTGGTCACGATGAGGGTCCCTGGTGGAAATAACCCCCACCATATCGAAAAACCTCCGCAGGCCGCCCTTGAAGAGATCGGCATCGGCGAGCGACCAGACAGGGGTGGAGGTCAAATTATAAATATAATACGGAAGCAACAGGGTCTCGATCCTGGTGAAATGGTTGATAACGAATATTATCGAGCCCTTGGGGATGTTTTCTTTACCATGGAGAATGATATCCGCCTTGGAAAGGCTGGAAAGGGTTTTGATCGCCAGGCCTGCTGTAAGATACGCGGATCGATTCATGGGCGTTTTTGCAAGAGAATGAATACTTCTTTTCTAATGGACTGAATATATGGAGAGGAGAGACGGAGGTCAAGAAGTCTTCTTCCGGAGCACCAGGTATTCAGCCGGAGGCACATCATCAAGGAGATCCCGTAAAACAACCCAAGCAAACCGATACGTTACAAAACGTTTGATATTCCTTTCGATTTCCACTACAACAAAGAGAGACAAGCAGAAGAGATGTGGAATTTCATGACGGAGAACTCCATGGGCCTGAATCTCACCTATATGCCGCCGGATTTCAGCCGGACCGAATATGAAGGCAGCCCCTTTGTCAACCTGCAACCGGCCCCCGCCGACGGAATCGCCCCATCCAACTTTCACGCCACCTCCAACTTTCCCGAATATATCCGCCTTCAGGACCGGGGCTGGATACTTGCCCCGGAGAGCCGCATGGATGCAGTCCTCGTTGTGACGGGAAAACTGGTCGAAGTGGTGGAGGCGCGCCGATTGAAAAAAGGCGACATGGTCGTTGTCGGCCGTACGGAAAACGGGGAGGAAGGCATACTCGTCCACGTCAATTGTTTTACCAGGCAGGAGACCAGCACCGACAAATTCACCTTCCGCTCCCGAGGCACCAGAGAAACACCCTTTTCCCGTTCCTATGACGAGCTGTATCAAATCCTGGAACATGATCGCGATCATGGCTATATCGTCTGGGTGCTCGGGCCGGCCGTGGCCTTCGACAAGGACAGCCGGGATGCCATGCAGGGGCTGATCGAAAACGGGTACTGCCACGCGCTGATGGCCGGAAACGCGCTCGCCACCCATGATCTTGAGGCTGCCTGTTTCGGCACCGGGCTGGGCCAGGATATTTACACCCAGGAGCTGCAGGAAAAGGGGCATTACAATCATCTGGACATCCTCAATGAGGTCCGAAAGGCCGGTTCGATCACGGCAGGCCTTTCGGCACTCGACATCCAAAACGGGATCATCCGGGCCTGCGAACAGGCACATGTGCCCTATGTCCTGGCCGGGTCTATCCGCGATGACGGTCCACTGCCCGAGACCATCGCCGATGTCTACCACTCACAGGACTGCATGCGGGTACATGCCCGGCTGGCGACGACGGTCATCACGATGGCGACCCAGCTGCATTCCATCGCCTTCGGCAATATGACCCCGAGCTATCGGGTCCTGCCGGACGGTACGGTCAGGCCGGTATTTTTTTATGTCGTCGACATGTCCGAGTTCAGCGCCGACAAACTGGCCAACCGCGGTTCCGCCCAGGCCCAGGCCATCCTCACCAATGTCCAGGACTTTATCGTCAACCTCTGGAACAACCTCTCCGCCAAAGGCACTCGATGAAAGAAAACATTCGCATTATCGGTATTCCGATGGACCTCGGCCAGAAACACCGTGGCGTGGATATGGGCCCTGTTGCGGTACGGTACGCAGGTCTCGCAGACACTCTTCAAGGTTTGGGTTATCAGACGATAGACACCGGAAATATTGCTATTCCAGGCCATTACACACTTCTCGACACCAGCCTGAGCGAACGGATCATTCCGATCAGGAAGGCCTGCGCCAAAGCCTATGCAATGGGGCGGGAAGCGAGGAAGAACGGAGAGATCCCGATCTTCCTCGGCGGCGACCATTCAGCCTCGATCGGCACGGTCGGCGGGGTCACCCATGCCGGACCATGCGGCCTGATCTGGGTCGATGCCCACGGCGACTTCAACACCCTGGAGACCTCGGACACGGGGAACATTCACGGCATGTCGCTTTCCATCCTGTTGGGAAACGGCCCGAAGGAACTGGTCGATGTGGGGAGAAAGGGGCCGAAGGTATTAGCGGAAAATGTCGTTTTGATCGGTGTCCGTGACCTGGACTTGAAGGAAAAGGTTCTATTAAAGAATTCAGGATGTTCCGTCTCTACCATGCGGGAGATAGACGAGTTGGGCATGCACAGGGTTCTTCGGGATGCACTCAGCAAAATCGGCCACCTGCCGTCTATCCACCTGAGTCTCGATATGGATGCGATAGATCCTCAGGAAGCACCGGGGGTCGGGACCTCCTCGCCCGGCGGCCTCACCTACAGGGAGGCCCAGCTGATCATGGAAACCATCGCCGATTCCGGCAAACTCCAGTCGGTGGATGTGATGGAAATCAATCCCATCCTCGATCATTGCAACCGGACTGCCCAGGTCGCCGTCTCCCTGCTGGCATCACTTTTCGGCAAGACAATACTCTGAGAAGAACGATCAATCCAGTCTTGATTTTCCTTATCATCTGCCTATAATTAAAGAAGCCCTGCCCGATGTTGACAATCTAAAAAAATCAGATTTATTATTTTTCCATTCTTTTTCGACATAAACCACGTATTATCAATATGTTGTCATTCGTACGGACCGGCCTTATCAGGATGACGGCTTTTTGCGTGTCCATCAATAGTGGATACTCATAATCCCCGCATTACAAGAAAGGACTCATTCACCCATGTTAGAACATCTTTTTTCCCCGGAAAGTGTCGCTATTGTCGGCGCGTCACAAAAACCGGGCAAGGTAGGTCATGATATCCTCGCCAACCTGGTAAAGGGAGGCTTCGCCGGAAAAATAATTCCGATAAACCCTGCCGGGGGAACCATGATGGGGTTACCCGCCTCCACAAATCTTTCAAGCTATGACGGTGACTTGGACCAGGTCATCGTCGCCGTCCCTAAAAGCGCCGTTGTTGCAACCGTCAAGGACGCCATCGCCAAAAAAGCAAAGAGCATCATAATGATCACCGCCGGTTTCAAGGAATCAGGTGCCGCAGGCCTTGCCCTCGAAAACGAGGTCATCGGCCTGTGCAAGCGTGGTGGAGCACGGCTTCTGGGACCGAACTGCCTGGGTCTGCTCAACACCAAAAACGGCCTGAACAGCTCCTTTGCAGGCGATCTGCCCTTGCCTGGCAACATTGCGATCATGTCGCAGTCAGGGGCGCTGTGCACCTCGATCCTCGATCTGGCCGCAGGCCGGCATCTCGGCCTGTCAAAGCTTGTCAGCATCGGCAACAAGGCGGATATCAACGAAAATGACCTGCTGACCTATTTTGCGCAGGATCAGGAAACCAAGGTCATCGTCGGCTATCTTGAGAACATCGTCTCCGGCGATACATTCATCAAGGTTGCCGACGCCACCTGTTCGAAAAAGCCGGTCGTTATCCTCAAATCCGGGACCAGCCAGGCAGGCCAGAAGGCCGCAGCCAGCCATACCGGAGTGCTCGCAGGGGCCGACACTGCTTACGGTGCTGCCTTCAAACGCTCCGGCGTGATCAGGGCCGATACATTCGAGGCTCTATTCGATTACGCGACAGCGCTTTCCATGCAGCCCCTGCCTAAAGGAGACAGAGTCCTTATCATCACCAATGCAGGCGGCCCCGGGACCATGGCAGCTGATGCGGTGGAACACGCGGGGATGACGGTCGCCGAACTGGATACCAATACAGCAGCCGCCTTACGGGGCAAACTGCCGGAGGCGGCCAGCGTCGGCAACCCGGTTGACGTCCTCGGTGATGCGCCACCGGAACGGTATGCGGAGGCACTCAAGGCCGCCCAGGACGATGCATCGGTTGATGCAATCATCGTCATCCTGACACCCCAGGCAATGACCAGACCGACGGAGGCCGCACGGGCCATTACCGGGGCGATCAACGGCAGCAAGCCCGTGCTTGCCTCCTTCATGGGCGGTAAGGAGGTTCTTCCCGGCAGACAGGAGTTGAGTGCTGCGGGTTTACCCGATTATGAATCCCCCGAACGGGCCGTGGCCGCCCTGAAGGTGATGTACGAGTATGCGACCTGGCTCAGGCGTCCGCCCCGGATCGTCACCCGCTTCCGGGTCAATCGCCGACGCGCCGTCCGGATCATCACCCGCAGTCAGCGGAATAATATCCTGCAGATGAACGAGGTCAAAGCGAAAAAGATTCTCGATGCCTACGGCTTCAATGTCCTTCCTGGACGTCTGGTCACCTCTGCCGACGAGGCGGTGGAGTTGTCGCGAAGGATCGGCTTCCCGGTGGCGATGAAGATTGTCTCCCCCGACATCATCCACAAATCCGATATGGGCGGGGTCAAACTCAATTTGGCCAGTGCCCAGCAGATCAGGGATGGTTTCGACCTGATGATGATGCGGATCGTCCAGCAGGTTCCCCATGCCCGCATCGAAGGCATCTACATGGAGAAAATGGGGGAGCCCGGTCTCGAGGTGATCCTCGGCATGAGCAGGGACGCTCAATTCGGCCCGATGCTGATGTTCGGTCTGGGCGGCATCTTTGTCGAGGTCATGAAGGATGTGACCTTTCACCTGGCGCCGATCACGCAGGATGAGGCCATCCAGATGCTCAAATCGACCCGTTCCTACGATATCCTTCAAGGCAGACGGGGGCACAAGGGTGTCGATATCACCGCTATTGCCGTCGGACTGCAGCGTATCAGCCAGTTGACCACCGATTTTCCGCAGATCACGGAACTGGATATCAACCCGTTTATCGTGGGCGATTTCGGCACTGAACCGATCGTTGCTGACGCCAGGATCACACTGGCCGCTGCAGACAAGAAATTTGTTCTGTAATCCGATTTTTATTTGATTAATACACACCGTAAAGAAATTCATCGAAGGGTAAAAATATGGAGTTCGACAGTAACTGGCAGGAACGTTACAAGGATATGGTCAGCACCCCGAAAAAGGCCGTCCGGCATATTCGATCAGGCCAGAGGATTTTTATCGGCACCGGCTGCGGCGAACCGACGGAGCTTGTCAACGCGATGACGGAGCGGGCAGGAGAGCTGGCCGACGTTGAAATTGTCCAGCTCTTCACCAAGGGTGAAGCGATGTATGCCCAGAAGAAATTCGCCGACAGCTTCATGGTCAATTCCTTCTTTATCGGCCAGAATGTCCGGGGGATGATCCAGGAGGGTCTCGGCAGCTACACTCCGATTCTGCTCTCCAATATCCCACATCTGTTCAATTCGGGCCGGCTGCCGCTTGATGTCGCCCTGATCCAGGTGACGCCGCCCGATAAAAACGGCAAGGTGAACCTTGGCATCTCCGTTGATATCGTCAAGAGCGCCACCGAAAACGCGTCGCTGATCATCGCCCAGGTGAATCCGCAAATGCCCTGGACACAGGGCGACAGCTGCATCGATATCTTCGACATCGATATCCTGGTGCCGTCCGATACGCCGCTCATTGAAAAAGAAGACGAACCATTGAATGAGATCAGCCGGACTATCGGCCGGAATGTAGCCTCCCTTATCCCCGACGGCGCCACTATCCAGTTTGGCATGGGCCGGATGCCCGGTTTCGGACGTATCCCCCAGGCGGCTATCGAATTCCTGAAAGAGAAGAAGGACCTCGGAATTCACAGCGAAATCATCACCGATTCCATTATCGGTCTGATTGAATCCGGGGCCGTGACCGGTGCTCGCAAGAGCTTTGACCGCGGCAGGATCGTCGTCAGCTTCTGTATGGGAACACGAAAACTGTATGACTATGTCGACAATAATCCACTATTCTGCTTTCGTCCGACCGAGTATGTCAATGATTCCATCGTCATCAGTCAGCAGACGAAGATGATGGCAATCAATATGGGTATGGAGATCGATCTCACCGGCCAGATCAGTACGGATTCTATTGACGGCAAGTTCCATTCCGGGATCGGCGGCATTGTCGATTTCAATCGAGGAGCGGCCCGGGCCAAAGACGGCAGGACCATCGTCGTGATTCCATCTACCAATATCGAGGAGTCCAAAAGCCGGATCGTCACGCAGTTGAGCCCCGGATCCGGTGTCACCATCACCCGCGGCACGGTTCATTTTGTGGTCACCGAATACGGCATCGCCTATCTCTATGGAAAATCCATCCAGGAGCGTGTTATGGCCCTCATATCGATCGCCCACCCCAAGTTCCGCGAACAGCTCTGCAAAGAGGCCGTCGAGGCCCATTATATCCGGCCGGATATGGCTGAAGTTGGCGACAAATTCATTCTGCCGAGCGACGAGTCCATGAAAAGCACCCTGCTGCTCGATGATGGCAGCCAGATTAATTTCCGTTCAGTCCGGCCGACGGACGAACCGAGTATGCGGGATCTGGTCTATGACCTCTCGCGAGAGACCATTTATTACCGGTTCATGAGTCAGCAGAGCAAGTTCAGCCACCAGCAGATTCAGAACTTCGTCTATATCGACCACAGGAAGGATGTGGCCATTGTCGGTACTGTCCCCGAGGCCTATGGCGAGGATATCATCTGTGTGGGTCGCTATTATCTCGACGAACGGACCAACAGGGCCGAGGTCGCCTTCGTAATCCGGGATGAGTGGCAGAATCGACGGATAGGCTCACACGTCTTCAAACTCCTGGCCGATATTGCCAGGCGCAACGGCATCACCGGGTTCACCGCCGAGGTCCTCCGCGATAACCAGCGCATGCGGACCATCTTCAACCACTCGGAGTTCAAAGTGACCCACCGTATCGAAGAGGGGGTTTACAGCTTCGTCATTGATTTCTGATCTGGGAAGGTCGGCAGGTAGTAAATAAAGAAAAGGTCCGGCTCTGCCAAGAGCCGGACCTTTTCTTTATTTACTAAAAAATATAACTGCCTCGGCTCATTCCCCTCTTCTCCTGGTGTTCCGGGCAGCACATCTTCCACACTCCATCTCCGTGGCCTTCGTCAGTTATAACTGCTTCAAGCTCCAGCAGAAAAAATAGGGGAATTTCTTTTGTTCTTGCTGTGGGACATCTTCGAATGATAAGGTGTTTCCAATTATCATCTGACATGATTCTCGATGGAAAACTTCTCTTTCAAAACCCAAGGAAAAAATTGGCCAAAAGCCAAGGGCGGACCCAGTTCTTTTTTTGACCGTTACCAGGACTAGAGCAGAGCGAATACGACGAGTTCAAGAGGGGACGCAGGAAGACCCTGCGTTCAACCAGAAGCATATCTACCGGAAAAGCACCTTATGGAGATTAGTAATATTATGAAATATCTCGTAATGCTGGCTGTTGTGGCCGTGATTGGTGTGTCCGTCAATCTGGTGCATGAATCGAAAGTGTTGTCGTATCTGTCAAGCGATCCGAAGGTTTGCATCAACTGTCATCCCATGCTCACCTATTATGCAAGCTGGCAGCACAGTTCACACCGGGACAGGGCAACCTGTGTCGATTGCCACCTGCCGCGGGACACATTTCTTCACAAAATGATGGCGAAGGCACGGGATGGCTATCACCATTCCCTGGCAATGACCCTTAAAAGCTATGGCTACAATCTTCGGATCAGCAATGATGCCGCGAAAAGGATTCAGGATAACTGTATTTCCTGTCACAGTGAGATTGTCTCGCAGATGCTTACAAACAGCAAGCTCTATCAGAAAACCGCAGACAGCGCCGTCCAGATGGGTCGGCGTTGTTGGGATTGTCACCGCGGACTTCCCCATGGGACCATGAGGAATCTGACCGCAACCCAAAATAATTTCAGCGGCAGGTAACTTTCGGAGAATCAACAGGAGAATAGTTATGAAAAAATTATGGATCATACTCGGCCTTTGCGTGCTCGTTCTGGTGCCGCTGCTGCTGCTGACCTTTTCGATCAGGGAAAACAAGGCCGAGCAGCAGGCAATCACTGCGGTACCGGAAATGAAGCCCTTTGAATCGCGTTCTTCTGAATGGGGAAAATATTATCCGAGACAATATGACTCCTACATGCAGACCAGGAAAAGCGATGAGATCCACGATGTGCTGAAGGATGATCCCGCCCTGGTGGTAATGTGGGCAGGCTATGGTTTTTCTAAGGATTACAATAAGCCCCGTGGTCACTATTATATGCTGGAGGATAACCTCAACACGTTACGGACCGGGGCTCCGACGGATGCCAAGACCGGTCCGGCACCGACTCCGTGCTGGACCTGCAAGTCTCCCGATGTACCCCGTCTGATACATAGGGACGGCGAGCTGGAATTCTTCACCGGCAAGTGGGCAAAATACGGAGGGGAGATTGTCAATCCCGTCGGTTGCGCCGATTGTCATGACAACAAGACCATGAAGCTCACCGTCACCCGTGAGCACCTGAAGCGCGCGCTCGATGCCGAAGGGAGACTGAAGTTTGCCGATGCAACTCATCAGGACATGCGGTCGCTGGTGTGCGCTCAGTGTCACTCCGAGTATTACTTCAAAAAGACCGAATGGGATGACAAGGGAACACCGAAAACGGCGCTCGTAGTGACCTTTCCCTGGAAAAACGGTCTTTCAGCCGAGGCCATGGAGGAGTATTACGACCAGATCAATTTTGTCGACTGGACCCACCCGCTGAGCAAGACCCCGATGCTCAAGGCCCAGCATCCCGATTATGAACTCTTTACCACCGGCGTTCACAGCAGGAACAATCTTGCCTGCGCCGACTGTCATATGCCGTATGTCCGGGAAGGCGGAGTGAAGTATTCCAACCACAAGGTCGGAAGTCCTCTGGATAATATCGCCAATACCTGCCTGAACTGCCACAAAGGAACGGAAAAAGAGTTTCGCGCTACCATAGCCAGGAAGCTGGAGCGTAAAAACGAACTGTCCAAGATCGCTATGGACGTCCTCGCCAAGGCCCACCTTGAAGCCGCCAAGGCCTGGGAATCAGGTGCGAGCGAAGAGGAGATGAAGCCGGTCCTGCAGGACATCCGCCACGGTCAATGGCGCTGGGATTACGCGGTCGCCGGACACGGGGCCTTCTTCCATGCTCCGGAGGAAACTCTGCGGGTTCTTGGCGGCGCCATCAACAAGGGGCAGGATGCCCGCATCAAATTACGAACGATTCTGGCTAAATATAACGCCGCCGATTATGTTGCCCCCGATTTTTCCAGCAAGGAAAAAGCCCAGGCGATTATCGGCTTGGACTATAAAAAAGAGGTGGACGAGAAAAATACCTTCCTCGATGCCCTGAATCAGGAGTGGTTCAAACAGGGTGAGGCCAAAGGTCTCTACGATCCGGCCTCAAGAAAAGACATGGTCAGAAAAACCTCCTATAACATCGGTAAGTGATGAACACACAGGGCAGCCGTGCAATGCCGTATCTTACGGCTGCCACGGCTGCCCTGAATTTTGCCAACCCCTCGGAGGCAAGCATTATCTATACGGCACCGACTCCTCGCCGATGAACTCCCTGGCGATGATCAACTTCTGGATATGATAGCCCCCTTCCGCCCCGACCAGATAGGACATCACCCCCTGCAGGGCCGAACCGAGCGGGCAGTCTTTCGTATAGCTGTAGGCGCCTAGGTGGGTCATGCAGCGCTGCACGATCTCGGCACCGATCTTCGGGGCGGTCATCTTACAGATAGAGACCATCCGGCTCAGCTCCCGCTGGGAGATAAAATCCTTTTCCTTATAGAGGGTATCGGCGCACCAGGCGGTATAACGCAGATACATCCGCAGCTGCTCCAGCCGGGCATGATCCTCCGCCAGTTCAAAAGAGACCCCCTCGAACTTAGCCAGTGGCCTGCCAAACAGAATGCGCTGTTTTACATAGTCCCGCGAGATCTCAAGGGCCCTTTCCGTCATGCCGACACAGGCCGATGCAACCAGGATCCGGGCCAGGTTGAACCCCTCCATATTCAGATAAAAGCCCCGGTTCATCTGACCCAGAATATGGTATTCCGGCACCTCGACATCTTGATAGTGCATGGTGCCGTTGGAGAGCCCGCGGCGGCCGATCTCGTCAAGCACGGTATAAGAGGCACCGGGCAGACGGGCCGGGATAAAGACCATCGTGAAACCCTTATGCCCCGCCTGCGGATCGGTGCGCACCAGGGTGATATGCCCGCCCTCCCGCAGTTCGAAGGCCTCCCGAACCCCGCTGATGAAGATCTTTTCACCGTTGATGATAAGTTTGTCGCCCTTCTTGACCCCTTTAGTCCGGACATTGGCAACATCCGAGCCTCCCGTAGGCTCCGTGGTCGCGATCCCCAGAAAATATTTGCCGGTCACCACCCTGGGCAGGATCTCTTTTTTGAGCTGCTCGGTCCCGTATTTAACGATCAGACTCCCCCATCCCATACAGAGAAGGGCATAGACCGGCAGGGACATGCTCATATCGGCCCGGGCCAGTTCATGGACTGCGATAGTGCCGTAGACCATCTCCTCGCCTGTCGGCGCCGAACCGCCGTATTCCTCGGGAACAGAGATGCCGAAGATCCCGATTTCGGCCATTTTCTCAAGAAGCTGGTCGGGAATGATGCTTTTTTCGGTATCAATCTGCCGGGCCAGAGGTACGATCTCCCGCTCACAGAACTCCCTGAGTGTTTGCCTGAACAGCCTCTGCTCCTGACTCAGCCTGAATTCCATACATTGCCTCCAAGGAAAATTTCCTGTAATTGGTTGGGACACGAGGTTCATGACACCTCGTTTTCATCTAAAGTATAGCATTGGCGGGAAGTCTTGAACAGGGCTTTTCCAGAAGGAGAGAAGCCGCCGCCGATAACCACAAATCAGATGCCGTTCATCGATCAAGCGTGTCGACTTCCGCCAGCTGGGGGAAAAACCGCATCCACAACATCACCACGAAGATCGTGCCGATGCCCCCTATCAGGACCGCAGGAACAGTGCCGAACAGGGCTGCGGTCACACCTGATTCGAATTCACCGAGCTGGTTGGAAGCGCCTATGAACATAGAATTCACGGCACTGACTCTCCCCCTCATCTCATCGGGAGTCCTGATCTGCACCAGCGAATGCCGGATTACAACGCTGATGACATCAGATGCTCCCAGTATGACCAGTAAGGAGAAAGAAAAGAGAAACGATGTCGACACGGCAAAGAGAATAGTGGCCGCGCCGAAGACGGCAACTGCCCGAAACATGGACCTGCCGACACGGCGTCGAAGCGGATGGCGCGCCAGGTAGACCGACATCATCAGTGCGCCTACGGCAGGCGCCGAACGCAGCAACCCCAATCCCCATGGACCGGTGACAAGGATGTCCCGGGCATAAACCGGCAGCAAGGCCGTTGCGCCGCCGAGAAGGACGGCAAAAAGATCGAGGGAAATAGCGCCCAGGATCTCCCGGTGGCTTTTAATATAGGAGACACCTGCAAACACCGACCGGACACTGACAGGCTCGTGCCTCAACGGCAACCGTTCGATCCTGATCAAGGCGACAAAAACACTGGCGGCCAGGAACACAATACCGGTTGTCAAATAAACAATTGCCGGTCCTGCTGCATAAAGAAACCCTCCCAGTGCCGGTCCGACAATTGTAGCAGTCTGCATCGCCGAAGAGGACCAGGCCGCCGCCCGGGGGAAAATCTGCACCGGAACAAGCCCCGGCAGCAATGCATGCAACGTCGGCCCTTCAAAAGCGCGCGCTGCCCCGACAATAAAGATGATCAGAAGTATGCTCTCTTTGCTCTGCCATCCGCCGAAACTTGCCAGGGCCAAAACACCTGCGGACAGCCCTTCAATCGTCTGACATATGCGGGCAATATTCCTCCGGTCATACCGGTCGGCAACATGACCGACAACGAGCGTCAGAAGGAACATAGGTAAAAATTGTGCCAGCCCGACAAGACCAAGATACATGGCACTGCCGGTAATCGCATAGATCTGCCAGCCTACGGCAACACCAAGCATCTGGAAAGCCATATAAGTTGCTGCACGAGCACATAAAAGAAATACAAAAGGCCTGTGCAGCAGAACTAATGGAGATGACGAGAGATTCTGGGTTTCGTAATGCATCGCTGGAGGTTATTGAAAGACGTCTCCGATGGCGAGAAGAGCGGTCAAAAGATGGAATTGGCGGAGGGCACGTTGAAGATTGTCCTCTTCATCTACGATCTTGAAATAACAATTCCCGTCCATATAATCGGTCAGGAATCTCAACCCCAGTTCAAAGCTGAGCATGCAGACTGCATCAAAAACCAAGGCCTTGTCCAGAGGAGTGACAAGCTGTCCCGCCCCGGCATAATAACCGGTCAGGATCTCACGGGCCAGGTCGACCTCGAAACGAACCGCACCCGGTCCCCCTTCTTCGCCTGCCGGATTACAGCAGGAACGGAGACAGTCTCCGACGTCATAGAGAAGCAGCCCCGGCCGGACCGTGTCCAGATCGATCAGGCAGAGCGCCCGGCTGCTGTCCCGGTCAAAGAGGATATTGGCCGCCTTGGGATCGCCATGGATGATATGCGGGACAAGCCGTCTCTCAACTTCAGCCTGCCGGACCGAGTGCATCCGCGTCCGGTATTTCTCTACAATATCGAGACAGTGCCGGAGTTCCAGGGACTGTCGAATTGGCCGCAGGTGTCTGACCCGGTCAAAATGATCGAGATAAGCGGCAAGGACATGGAAACCGGGCAGGGTCTCATGCAAAGAGGCCCCCGGCAGGTCGGCGAGGAGATGATGGAATGTCCCGAGGGCCCAGCCCACCTGCCTGGCCCGGCCAGGGGTATCAATCGTGGAAAAGGTGGCAGTCTTGTCGATATAGCTCTGGGCACGCCAGACAGCACCATGCCCGTCCCTGAAAAAAGGTCTGCCGTCGACCGTAGAAATGAGGCGGATATCCTGCCAGTGGGGGCAGAGATTGCGGTCCCGTTCGGCAAGATGTGCCGTTACCGTCGCAAAATTCTCGACCACCAGCTCCGGCCGGGGAAAGACATGACTGTTGATCCGCTGCAGGACGAAAGAACAGCCGGAATCTTCGACCAGATAGGTGTCGTTGATATTTCCCTCGCCCAGTCTTGCGATACTAAATACTGCGTCCGGCTCTCTAAACCGGAGAGCTGCTGTCCATTCCTGCCGCTCCTGCTCTTCATCCATCGGCATCATCCTGAAGGTCGGTCAACAGACAGAGAGAAAATATCGCCTGCCAAAACCTGCCGTCCCACAAAGGACCGCATCCCGATTCAGGATCAGATCGACCGGGATTTCCGCCAGCAGATTTTCCATCTTGGCCTTGTGCCGGAAGGCCTGCATGAAGGGATCAAAAGAGATTTTGCTGACAAGACGCGGCGGGATACCGCCGCCGATATAGAGGCCGCCGGTGGCATAGACCTTCAGAGCCAGATTACCCGCCTCACTGCCGAGAATGGACAGAAACAACTCCATGGTCTTCCGGCATAACGGACAGGGTGTTTCGGCCCTTATCGCACCGTCCACAATAACCGGTGTACGGTCTGTGGCACCCTTGAGCAACACTCTGATGACCTCCGTCTCGGCAATCGTTCCCCGCTCCCTTAAAAAATCATAGAGGGTCGGTATGCCGAGCCCTGAACAGACCATCTCGTAGCTGACCGGCTGCGTCTTCTGTCTGAGCCAGTGCAGCAGTTCAAGCTGTTCGTCGGTAACCGGTGCGAAATCGGTATGTCCACCCTCAGACCCCTGAGGCAGAAAAGCGGTTCCGGTCTCAATCAGATAGCCCTCGCCGAGTCCGGTGCCCGGCGCGATCACGGCCTTTGTCCCGTGCTTCTGCCTCCGCCCCTGCTGGAGAGGCAGGAGATCGATCGCCTCAAAGATGGAAATTGCGGCACACAGCGCAGTCATGTCATTGATCAGCTTTACCCCGGCGAGGGAAAACTCCCTGGCCAGTTGATCTTCACTTATCAGCCAGGGGAGGTTGGTTATCCTCGCCTCCCCATCTTTAATCACCCCGGCCACACCCAGACAGGCGAATTCGGGTCGTGCCCCCGTGTCGCGCAGGAAGGTCGAGATAATTTCTTCAATACCGGTATGGCCGGCGCACGGAATGATGGCCCTCTGCATCGGCGTGAAGGTCGGCCCGTGCAGATCAAAGAGGGCCAGTTCGGCCTTCGTTCCACCCACATCCACTGCCAGAAGGGTCTTTATCATCGCCTGATTATTGTTCTTCCAGAAGCCGGATATCTGCGGCCTCCGTCCGATTGTTTTCGGGGTTGGTGATGATGCTGAATTCGAAGATAGTGGCCGAATCGAGAAACAGGGCGTCATTCGGTACACTGGACTTGGAACAATGAAAAAAAACGCTCTCCGGGATCAGGCCTTCCTTCTTCATCGTATAATAGCGCATAAAGCCGAAGCCGCGATCGGGATTATAATTAACCGGTATCCCGCGTTGTCTGTTCTCTCCATGGGGAACATGCATCGGCAGAAGACCGGGAATTAGGAATCCGGACAGATAGCTGTCGGCGACCTCCTTCAACTCACTGCTGACATTGTTAAAGGCGATAATCTCGACCCGGCAGCCCATATTTTGCAGGGCAAGAACGAGGCGGATAAAATCCCCGTCGCCGGTCAGCAGAATAATCCGGTCCAGATTCCGGGCCTGCAGCAGGGCGTCGATGGCCAGATCCATGTCCGCATTGGCCTTGGTAGTCAGGATTCCCTCATCGTCGACGAAGTGTTTGACAAATTTCTTAATGACCTTGAAGCCGCACTGGCGCAGCACATCATGGTAGCGGTACAGTTTCTGCCGATATTCGTTATCCTCTTTGGTCCGGGCGCGATCCTCGGCCAGATAGCAGTTGGCCCGCAGAAGGACCGACTTGCCGACATTGGCAAGCTCACCAAGAACGTCGTACCGCATGCCGTAGCCGCCGCTCAGCCGGATATTTTCCGCATCAACATAGATCCCCGTCTTCAGCATGCTCATTCCCACTCGATGGTGGCAGGAGGCTTGGACGAGATATCGTAGACAACCCGGTTCACCCCGCGGACCTCGTTGATGATCCGGCTGGAGATAACACCAAGCAGCTCGTAGGGAAGTTTCGACCAATCGGCGGTCATCGCGTCGCGCGAATCCACCGCCCGGATCGCCAGTACGTTCTCGTAAGTGCGGCCATCGCCCATAACACCCACGGTCTGGATCGGCAGCAGCACCGCAAACGACTGCCAGACCTTCCGGTACCAGCCGCTCTTCTTCATCTCCTCAAGGACAATGACATCGGCCTGGCGCAGGATGGTAAGCCGCTCCCGGGTGATCTCTCCCATGATCCGGATCCCGAGTCCCGGCCCCGGAAAGGGCTGCCGGTAGATCGCCTCCTCGGGCATACCAAGTTCAAGGCCCAGTTCCCGGACCTCATCCTTGAAGAGTTCCCGCAGCGGTTCAATCAGACTGAGCTTCATGATCTCCGGCAGACCGCCGACATTGTGATGCGATTTGATAGGGGCCTCGCCGCGGAAGGATACCGACTCGATCACATCCGGGTAGAGCGTCCCCTGGGCCAGATAATCGACCTGACCCAGTTTGTGGGCCTCATCCTCGAAGATTTTAATAAAGCCGAGCCCGATGCGTTTTCGCTTGATCTCCGGATCGACCACGCCCTGGAGTTCGCTCAGAAAAAAGTCCGTCGCATCCACGTCGATCACCTTCAGCTTGCTCTTTTCCCGGAAGAATCGCAGGACCGATTCGGACTCCCCGGTCCGCATCAGGCCGTTATTCACATATATACAGGTCAGCTGGTCGCCGATGGCCCGATGGACGATGGCCGCAACTACCGAGGAGTCGACACCGCCGGACAGGGCGCAGATCACCTTGGCCGGGCCGACTTTGGCCCTGATCGATACCACCGCCGCTTCAATAAATGAATGCATGGTCCAGCTCGGACTGCAGTTACAGATGCCGAAGATGAAATTGCGCAGGATATCAGTGCCGATCAGCGTATGGGCGACCTCGGGATGAAACTGCACCGCCACGAAGGGTTGTTGTTTATGTCTGAGTGCCGCATAGGGTGAGTTTTCGCTGATAGCGGTGGCCTCAAAGCCCTCCGGCACCACCTCCACCCGGTCACCATGGCTCATCCAGACCTGATGGTGCATCCCATCCGTCTCAAGACCTGCGAAAAGGCCTTCAGGAGACCGGATGGACAGATCAGCCTTGCCGAACTCCCGCTTCACGGCCTTCTCGACCCGTCCCCCCATCTGCTGAATCATCAGCTGGGCGCCATAGCAGATCCCGAGGATCGGCAGACCCAGTTCGAAGATTCCGGCATCGGACATCGGAGCGCCCTGGTCATAGACCGAGCAGGGGCCGCCCGAGAGCACCAGACCCGCCGGCTGCAGCTCCTTGATCCGCGCAAGCGGGATCGAAAAGGGATGAATCTCACAGTAGACCTTCTGCTCCCTGATCCGTCTGGCAATAAGCTGGGTGGTCTGGGAACCGAAGTCAAGAATAAGGATTTTTTGACTCTGAATATTCATTGAGGTCTCACGAGTTGATTAGGCCATCCGGTAATTGGGCGCCTCTTTGGTGATGATCACATCATGGACATGGGACTCCCTGAGGCCCGCCGACGAGATCCGGACGAATTTCGCCTTCCGGCGCAGGTCCTCGATGGTAGCCGCACCGACATAGCCCATGCCGGAACGGAGCCCACCCAGCAGCTGATAAAGCACATTGACGAGCGAGCCGCGATACGGGACCTTGCCTTCAATCCCCTCCGGCACCAGTTTCGACTGGCTGCTGATGTCGGACTGGAAATACCTGTCCGACGAGCCCTGACACATCGCCCCCAGCGAGCCCATGCCGCGGTAACCTTTATAGGTCCTGCCCTGATAAAGGAAGGTCTCTCCCGGCGTCTCGTCGGTTCCGGCAAACAGACCGCCGATCATAATCGAATGGGCGCCGGCGCCGATGGCCTTGGCCAGGTCGCCGGAGTGTTTGATGCCGCCGTCGGCGATGATCGGAATACCGTATTTTTCGCCGGCCAGGACACAATTTTTCAACGCGGTCATCTGCGGCACTCCGACACCGGCGACGATGCGGGTGGTGCAGATGGAGCCGGGACCGACCCCGACCTTGACCGCATTGGCACCGGCCTTGATCAGATCCTCCGCGCCTTCCCTGCTGGCAACGTTTCCGGCAATGACCGACAGTTTCGGAAAGACACTCTTCACCATCTCCACCGCCCGGATCACGCCCAGGGAGTGCCCGTGGGCCGAATCGACAACGACGACATCAACGCCTGCGCGGACCAGCCTTTCGGTATGTTCTTCAAGATCCTTGCCGACACCCAGGGCGGCGCCGACGATCAGGCGGCCGAATCCATCCTTGGTGGCCAGCGGATATTTTTTGATCTTTTCGAGATCCTTGATTGTTATCAGGCCCTTCAGATTGCCGGCATCATCAACAACCAGGAGTTTCTCGATCCGGTGCTCATGCAGGAGCGCCTTGGAATGCTCCAGGTCAATGCCTACCCTGGCGGTCACCAGGTTCTTGCTGGTCATCACATCGGCTACCCGCAAATCGGCGTCGGAGACAAAACGGAGATCCCGGTTGGTAACAATTCCGACCAGTTTTCCCTCATGCAGGACGGGGAGACCGGAGATCTTATAGGTGCTCATGATCTCCTGGACCTCGGCGACGGACTGATTCTGGGTCACGGTGATCGGATCGATGATCATCCCCGATTCGGATTTCTTTACCTTCTCGACCTCCAGGACCTGCTGCTCAATCCCCATATTCTTATGGATGATACCGATTCCACCTTCCCTGGCCATGGCGATGGCAGTACGATGTTCGGTGACGGTGTCCATCGCAGCACTGACCAGAGGAGCATTCAGAGAAATAGTGTCCGTTAGTCTGGTCGCCAGGGAGACCTCGTTCGGAAGAACTTCCGATGCCGAAGGTATGAGAAGAAGATCGTCAAATGTCAATGCGAGTTCAATTTCTTCCGGTAACATGGTCAACTCCTTTTCGGGGCTTCAGTACCTTGGATTTTTTTCTGCGTCTGTTGAGCAGAAAATATTTAACGGCACCTGCCCCATTTGTCAGGGTAAGGCATGGAGAGAAACCGAATGCCTGTATCCTCTATTGTATAGCATCTCGATACAAAACCCCAAATTATTCCGTGCGGCGGCAGTCTTGAAAGAATTCAGGGGGAAGAGATGTTATAAGGTTGCGTTTTTATCTGTTTTTATGCTCTACTGGAAGTAGAGGAGAACGTGTTATGTTATTCGATATCAACCCTGACAATCCCCAGATCCGCCTTATTCAGCAGGTGGTCACGATCATGAAAGACGGCGGCATCATCTGCTATCCGACAGATACCGGCTATGGTATCGGCTGCGATATGCTCGACCAGAAGGCCATCAAACGTCTTATGCAGATTAAACGACGTCCCAAAGACAAACCCTTTTCATTCATGTGTTCAGGACTGCAAAATATCAGTGAATACGCACACGTATCAAACACTGCCTATCGACTGCTGAAAAAATGCCTCCCCGGCCCGTACACGTTTGTCCTGCCGGGAACCAAACTTGTGCCGAAGATCATGGCGACAAAACAGAAGACCGTCGGTATCAGGGTCCCGGCCTCACCGATCTGCCAGCTGCTTCTGTCGACGCTTGGCAACCCGATCATCAATACCAGTATCCCGACCGATGATGAAGCACCACCCACGGAGGCCTATGAGATCGATGAACTCATAGGCAACAGGCTCGACGCGATCATCGATGGCGGTCCTCTCTACCCGGACCCTTCGTCGGTGATAGACCTGACCGGAGACATTCCCGAAATTCTGCGTGTCGGCAAGGGAGATGTTACTCCGTTTCGTTGATCAAGGATTCCTTCAGTGATTTGCTCATCGTAAAATGCAGCGTCTTCCGTTCCGGAATGTCCATGATCGTGCCGGTCTTCGGATTTTTCGTAGAGCGTGATTTGCGCTTCCGGGTGGTAAAACTGCCAAAACCGCGAATCTCCACGCGTCTGTCTTCGACCAAAGCCTTGCTGATCGTTTCAAGGAGTATATTTACAGCCATATTCACATCCTGCTTCTGCAGCGAGAGTTCTGCACTTACCTGATTTACAAGGTCTTTTTTCAACATATGCATTTTTAAAATCACCACCCGGCCCGGCAAGGGACCGGCAGAGTGTCATAAGGTATAAAAAAAGGCTGTCCTGCCCGGGCATTCCGGACAAGGCAACCTTTTTCTGTTATTACAAAAAGATCTCGGCCGAAAGCAATTACTGTTCGTCCGTCTGACCTCCACCTGCGGCAGCCTTCAACAGGTCGCCAAAGGTTGATGGAGAATTGTCCGTGTTCTCTTCGGCCTTCTTGATCTTCTCGACCGCATCCTCTTCACCGTCGCCCTCTAATGTCTTGATGGAAAGACCGATCTTTCGGTCTTTGGCAGAGACATTGATGACAATGGCCTTCAAAATATCACCCACTTTGTACATGCCAACCGGGGTCTTTACCTTATCCTTGCTGATCTCGGAGACATGAACAAGACCTTCAATACCTTCCTCGAGTTTCACGAAAACGCCGAAATCGGTCACATTGGTAATGACACCTTCGATAACGGTCCCGGATGGATAATTATTATAGGCAGCCTGCCACGGATCCGGGGTCAGCTGTTTAATACCCAGCGAGAACCGTTCGTTTTCCTTATCAATCTTCAATACAACCGCCTGAATGGTCTCGCCTTTGGCATACTTCTCGGACGGATGCTTGATCCGCTCGGTCCAGGAGAGATCGGAGACATGGATCAGACCGTCGATCCCCTCCTCAATGCCGATGAAAACACCGAAGTCGGTGATATTCTTGATCTTACCTTCGATGATAGAGCCGACCGGATAGGTCTCGGTGACCAGATCCCAAGGATTCGGCTGGAGCTGCTTCATGCCGAGCGAGATACGCTTCGTTTCCGGTTCGATATTCAAGACCATGATCTCCAGCTCATCGCCGACGGAGACCATCTTCGACGGATGACGCGGTTTCTTGGACCAGGTCATCTCGGAAACATGGATGAGTCCTTCGACACCCTCTTCAAGCTCGACGAAGACACCGTAATCGGTGATCGAAACGACCTTACCCTTGGTATTCTGGCTGATGGGATATCTGTCAGTGACCGTTGCCCAGGGATCTTCACGCAGCTGTTTGACACCCAGGGAAACACGATCATGCTCCTTGTCATATTTGAGAACTTTGACCTCAAGTTCCTGACCGACCTTATAAAGTTTTGCCGGGTGAGAAACGCGGCCCCAGGAAAGATCGGTGATATGACAGAGACCGTCCATGCCGCCCATGTCGATGAACAAACCGTAGTCGGTGATATTGGTGATCGCACCGGTGATGATCTGTCCTTCCTGCAGCAGGGATCGCATCTTCTCACGCAACTTGTTGCGCTCTTCTTCGAGGATTGCCCGTCTGGAGATAACGACGTTGTTGCGCTTCTTGTTGAACTTCAGAATTTTAAACTCAAAGCTCTGACCAATCAGCCCGTCGAGATCTTTGACCGGGCGCAGATCAATCTGGGAATAGGGCAGGAAGGCGGGTACGCCGATATCAACGGACATGCCGCCCTTTACGCGGCTTTCGATCTTGCCTTCGATGGTCTTGTCGTCTTCCTGGATCTTGGCAATGTCTTCCCATACCTTGATCGCAATCGCTTTTTCCCGTGACAGAAGGAGTCCGCCTTCTTCTTTACGACGCTCTACAAAAACTTCAAAGGTATCACCGATCTTGATCTGTGACTGTTCTTCGAGACGGAATTCCGACTTGGCGATGTAGCTCTCGGCCTTATCGCCGACATCGATCAGAAGGAAATCATCGACAGTGCCGATGACGGTTCCCATCGCCACATCACCGACGGCCACGACCTTGTTGTTTTCCGGCATCTCGAAAAGTTCTGCAAAGCTCAACTCTCCGCCGCTGTTTCCCTGGGTTGATTGGTTAAATTCTTCTGTCATGGATTTCGCTCTTCTTTCAGGCCAAAAGCCAAATGGTTAAGGTTTATCTTTACCTTTTAAAATCAGGTATATAAAAAAATAAAGGCCGCATCCCCTCGGGAAGGCAACCTTTTCCGACTGTAAAACAGTACCTTATAGCAAAGAAAAAACAGAACGACAAGGACTTCTTGCAATGAGCCATAAAAAATCATCGCCTTCCGCCTTCCGTCTTCCGTCTCCTTTTTCCAGTCTCCAGTCTCCTGTCCCCTGTCTCCTGAATCCTGGCCCCCTTCGGCGCCGGGGTCAGCATCGCCTCGTCCGGGACGATACATTCCAGTTTCCGTCCAATAAATTCTTCTATCTGCGGGAGATAAAAAGAGCCCTCTTCACAGGCGAAACTGATGGAGGTGCCTGCTGCCCCGGCCCGGCCAGTTCTGCCGATGCGATGGACATAATCTTCCGGCTCATACGGCAAGGTGTAATTGACCACATGGCTGATGCCCTCTATATGAATCCCACGGCCGGCGACATCTGTCGCCACCAGGACCTGGATCTTGCCGGCCCGGAAATCCTCCAGTCGTTTGGTCCGCTGCTGCTGAGGAACATCACCGGTCAGCAGATCGCAGTTGAGCCCATTCCGTTTCAGCCGCTCAGAGAGCCTTCTGGCCTCGTTTTTCTGATTGGTAAAGACAAGGATACGCTCACCGGCTTTTTGCAGCACCAGATTATAGAGAACATCATATTTTTCGGCAGTCGTGACCAGATAGACGATCTGGTCGATGCTTTCCACCGTTACCTGTTCCGGCTCGATCTCGACCTGGACAGGGTCTTTGCACCATTGCGCGGCAAGACGACGGACTTCTTCAGTCACTGTCGCTGAAAAGAGCATGGTCTGACGCTGCGAACTCTCCGGAATCCGCTGAATGATTCGCCGAACATCGGGAATGAAGCCCATATCGAGCATCCGATCAGCCTCATCGATGACCATGATTTCACAGTCATCCAGACGGATCACATTTTTTCCAAGAAAATCAAGAAGTCGACCGGGGGTTGCCACCACGACATCGCAACGTTTTTCTTTCAGATCCTGCATCTGACTCCGATAATCAACCCCTCCGAAAACGGAGACAATACGCAGGGATGTGTACTTGGCCAGATCCCGGCCGTCCTTGGTGATCTGCACCACCAGTTCACGGGTCGGGGCGATAATCAGCGTCCGCGGCCTGCCGTTACCCGTATCCTTCCTCTCATCGGCCAGCAGCCTCGAAAACACCGCTATCAAAAAAACCGCGCTTTTGCCGGTACCGGTATTGGCCCTGCCGATAAGATCCGTACCCTGTAGAACGACCGGCAGGGCTTTGGCCTGCACCGGTGTGCAGTATAAAAACCCCAGATCGGCAATGGCATGCATAATCGTTTCCGGCAGGGAAAAGTCATGGAAACGGGATTTCCCTTCGACTGGTTCAACATGGAACTTACCGATATCCCAGGATTCTTTCCGTTTCTGTCGACGGCGAGCGGACGAACCTGTTCCCTGTCCATCACTGCCTTTCCGCCGGGTCCTCCCCGGTCCATCCTGTCCTGTTTGTTCTGTTGTCCTCTCCTGCAGCGTTTGAGAGGCAACACCTTGATCGGCCTTCTCAACGGATTGGAGAGCGGGAGATTTTTTCCTTTTCGGCCAGAGAAAATTCCGAATCCTCCTCCCGGCAGACTGAAGCATTTTTCTAATCATATCAACTATGCCGGTTAGTGTGAAAATTATACTGCAGGATCATCGCCCATGGTGGCGCAATTCTTCCATAATGGGCCCGAAAAGCTCCTCATATTCAGGAATCGCCTTTCTAAGGATGATATCAAACATCGGGACTTCGTCATCGTTAACGACAAGATTTGCAGAATAGGCCAGTGCCTGCAGGTTGTAAAATGTCTTAAATTCCTTGCCGATCAGAATATAAAAAATGAACCGCCTCTTGGACATGTTCATTGTGCGCATTTCTTTATGGAAGGTGCTGGAATTGATACCATTGGCCTCATACAGCGAATGGTGAACAATACAGGCATAATCGACAAACCGGATCTTTTCGATGGCGTCAGCGGTTGAGTCGACCAATTCTGCTTTATAGCCGATACCTTCCAGGGCGCCGATCACCATCTCCCTGGCAGAACCTTCCTGCATCAGGATAAGCGCCATCGGCACATCTTCGATTGTCTCCTTCCCTTCATATCTCCCCTCTTTCAGCCAGGAGATATCAGGCGGCCGCGGCGGAGTGACGGGACGGACCGGTTTCGCCTCTCCCGACCGCCCTTTGCCTTTCTTTCCTGCAGGCAGGGGCAGGGACATCATGTCCGCATGGAGGGCGACTGCTCCTCCGCATTTCGGACATTTGACAGCGATTGTCTTTCCGGCGGCAAGTCCCTTCACATTCTCGACGATCTTTTTCGGGAGCTCCAACTGTTTCTCACAATGCGGGCAGCTAACAATCATTTTATCCTCTTTTCAGGTAAGGTTTGTCTCATCATGATCCAGTGATAGAATGCAGGATCAATATCTGCCGCGAGGATCTTCCTCTTCCTCCATCGCCAGCCCCGACAGTGAGGAGGTCGCCTCTCCCCGTTCCGCCTTCAACCGGTCCAGCCCGCGTTTTACCTCATTTCTGTGTGAGCAGTACACCATAACGGACTGTTCGGTGATCAGACCATTACTGTACATATCGAGGATATGCTGATCAAAGGTCCGCATACCCCGGGCCGAGCCGTTATGGATGACACTGTAGTACGTTTTTTCCTCCGCCTCCCCGTTTAAGATCAGATCCTTGACCCGCAGACTGGTGCAGAGGATCTCCATGGCCGCGATCCTGCCGCCGTTAATCCGCGGCAGCAGACGCTGACCGACAATCCAACGGATCGTATCGGCCAGCCGGTTCCGGATCTGGGGCTGCTCTTCCTGGTCGAACATACCGAGCATACGGTTGATAGCCTGACCGGCATCAATGGTATGCAGGGTGGAGAGGACCAGATGCCCCGTCTCTGCAGCAGTCAGAGCAATTTCCATGGTATCCCGGTCCCTGATCTCGCCGACCAGAATAACCTTGGGGGCCTGACGCAGGGCAGCACGCATACCGGTCGCAAACGAGCTGAAATCGTTTCCGAGTTCGCGCTGGTTGAAGGTGGCCTTATGATGCTGGTGGACATATTCAATGGGGTCTTCCAGGGTAACTATATGCACCGCGCGATCATGGTTGATCCGATCCAGAAGGGCGGCAAGCGATGTTGTCTTACCTGTACCGGTCGCACCGGTGAACAGAACAAGGCCGTTCAACTCTTTGGCCATCTTGTTGAAGGGCTCAGGAAACTGCATGGACTCAATGCTCGGGACCTCGGTCTCGAGCTTTCTGAGAACGGTAGAAAAACACCCCTTCTGGGTGAAGATGTTCACCCTGAAACGTGCCTTATCCCCCAGAGCATACGAAAGGTCACAGGAACCGCTTTCGATCAGATTGGTCAACAGCCGCTTGTTGTTGCCGATCAGATTCATCGCAAAGGTCTCGGTCTGGAACGGTGTCAGTTCCATAACAGGCGGCTGAACCTGAACCGAGGCAAGCTGTCCGGCGGTCTCGACCTGGAGTGGTTTTCCCACCGTGAGATTCAGGTCGGAAACATTACTATGAGACTCCAGCATGGCCGTGATCCAGTAATCAATTTCTGTCTTTTTCATTATCCTCTCCTGAAAAAATATGCTATACCATTCATTTTCATAGTATATTGTCACAAAAGACACAAGGGATTCTAGCATTTTTTTTGAATTTGCCCACATTTATTTGTTATACTGGACGGTTCTCTTCGGTAAGGAGTAAAATAATGACAATCGAACTTCGCAGCGCAACGACAACTCAAGGGCGAAAAATGGCGGGCGCCCGCAGCCTCTGGCGGGCAAACGGGATGACCGAAGAACAATTCGGCCGGCCGATCATCGGTATTGTCAACTCATTTACCCAGTTCGTACCGGGCCATGTCCATCTGCATGAGATTGGCCAGCACCTGAAAAAACTGATCGCGGGCCTCGGATGTTTCGCAGCCGAGTTCAACACCATCGCCATCGACGACGGTATAGCGATGGGCCACTCCGGCATGCTCTACTCCCTGCCCTCACGCGAATTGATCGCCGACAGCGTCGAGTATATGTGCAATGCCCATACAGTCGACGCGATGATCTGCATCAGCAACTGCGACAAGATCACTCCCGGCATGCTGATGGCGGCGATGCGTCTGAACATCCCGGCGATCTTCGTCTCCGGCGGCCCGATGGAGGCCGGTCGCGACGGCGATAAGCGCTACGACCTGGTCGATGCAATGGTCATGGCAGCTGATCAGGACGTAGCAGATAAAGATATCGACCGGATCGAACGCTGCGCCTGCCCCACCTGCGGCTCCTGTTCCGGGATGTTTACCGCCAACTCGATGAACTGCCTGAACGAGGCGCTTGGATTGGCGCTGCCCGGCAACGGCACCGTCGTTGCCACCCATGCCCGCAGGACAGAGCTCTTTGAACAGGCCGCCCGGCTCATCGTCGGGATGGCCCGCGCCTGGTATGACAACGAAGACGCCCAGGTCCTGCCGCGCTCCATTGCCAGGAAGGCGGCCTTCCTGAACGCCATGACTCTCGATATCGCCATGGGCGGCTCCACCAACACGGTCCTGCATCTCCTGGCCATCGCCCATTCGGCAGGAGTCGATTTCACCATGAGCGATATCGATAAGCTCTCCCGGCAGGTCCCGAACCTGTGCAAGGTCTCCCCCTCCTCTTCATATCATATGGAAGATGTGAACAGAGCAGGCGGCATCATGGCCATCCTGGGCGAATTGGACCGGGCCGGTCTGATCGATACCAGTGTCAGCCGGGTGGACGCCCCGAACCTGAAAGAGGCCCTGGCCATCTGGGACATAGGCGGCGTGTCCTGCTCGCCTGCGGCCCGGAGTCTCTATCTCAGCGCCCCCGGCAACAGCGGCAGAAATCTGCTTATGGGCTCCCAGGAGGTCATGTTCGAGGAAGCCGATCTGGACCGGGAGAACGGCTGCATCAGAGACATTGAACACTGCTACACCCGAGATGGAGGCCTGGCCGTCCTGTATGGCAACATTGCCGAAAACGGCTGCATCGTCAAGACCGCCGGTGTCGACCCATCCATCTTCAGGTTCGCCGGCCGGGCCAGGGTATTCTCCTCCCAGGAGGCTGCCTGCGACGCGATCTTAAACGGCGGCATCAAGGCCGGAGACGTGGTGATCATCCGCTACGAAGGCCCTAAGGGAGGTCCCGGCATGCAGGAGATGCTCTACCCGACCTCGTACCTGAAATCGGTACACCTCGGCAAAGAATGCGCGCTGATCACCGACGGCCGTTTCTCCGGCGGCACCTCCGGTCTTTCCATCGGCCACGTCTCCCCCGAGGCTGCGGCCGGCGGCACCATAGGCCTGGTGGAAGACGACGATATCATCGAGATCGATATACCGGCCCGGAAGATCCATGCCGCCGTATCGGATGCGGTCCTGGCCAAACGCCGGAAGAAGGAAGAAAAGAAAGGCCCTCTCGCCTTCAAACCGGTGGGCCGCAACCGGCAGATTTCACAGGCCCTGAAGGCCTATGCCCTGCTGGCCGCTTCCGCCGATAAGGGCGCCGTCCGGATCGTCCCGGAGGATTGATTGCAAGGGTTGCGAGGCTCAGTGCCCCTGCCGCAAGAAGTGCCGGAAACGACCTCCAAACCAATCCAGGTCAGGCCCTCTGTTCATTACGGCTGGTTTATAGTCGCAGCCGGGACACTCTGCATCTTCGCCTGTCTCGGCCTGGGCCGGTTTTCCCTTGGTATGCTGCTGCCTTCCATGGGTAGATCCCTCCAGCTCTCCTATGCGCAGATGGGGCTGATCAGCACCGCAAATTTCATCGGCTATCTGGCCGGAGTGCTAATCAGCAGCAAGCTGATGAAGGCCTTCGGGGCCAGAAGGCTGATCGGGGCCTCTCTGCTGCTGGTCGGCCTGTCAATGATCTCGGTTGGACTGACGAACAGACTGCCTCTGCTTATTTTCTTCTATATGGCCACAGGAATCGGCAGTGCGCTTGCCAATATTCCGATCATGGCACTGGTCTCGGTCTGGTTCACCAGCCGGAAGCGGGGCAAGGCGGCCGGTTTTATCGTTATCGGCAGCGGGCTTGCCATTGTTTTATCCGGCTGGCTGGTCCCGCTGCTCAACAGCAGGTATACTGATGGCTGGCGGATCAGCTGGTTTGTCCTCGGCGGTACAGTCTCCCTGGCTGCGGCCATCTGCTCTCTGGTTATCCGCAATTCCCCGCAGGAGCTTGGCCTTGAACCGATCGATTCCAACAAAGTACGGCCCGCCGCCGATGACGATGGAGCCCAATTCAGGGATGTCACGCTCAGATCACCGATAGTTCTCCATTGTGCAGCGATCTACTTTCTCTTCGGCTTCACCTATGTTATTTATGCAACCTTCATCGTCACCGCCCTGGTCCGGGAAAAGGGTTTTCCCGAATCCGTTGCCGGACATTTCTGGTCCTGGGTCGGCCTGTTGAGCCTGTTGTCCGGACCGGTCTTCGGCACCTTTTCCGACCGTTTCGGCAGAAAGGCTGCACTCATCACGGTTTTTGCGATCCAGGCCGTTGCCTATCTGCTTATGGCCCTGGATCTGCCGGAGATCTTTCTCTATCTCTCCATCGGCTGTTTCGGCATCGTGGCCTGGAGCATCCCCTCCATAATGGCCGCCCTCGTCGGGGATTATGCCGGATACCGGCAGGTTGCTGCAATCTTCGGTTTTGTAACCTTTGTCTTCGGATTAGGTCAGATTACAGGCCCTTACCTGGCAGGAGTCCTCGCCCAGGCAACGGGTCGTTTTTCCGGAAGCTTCCTGATGGCCTCCGGCTTGGCCGTACTGGCCCTTGTGCTGTCCGCCCTGCTTCCGGCTGCCGGAAAAAGAAAATAAGCGGAGAAAGTGCAAGTCACGCTCCGGCAGCCTGAAAAATGTTTTCGAAATACCCGGCAAGTATGGTTAAATTACATCTGATGAGTCGGCACCGTGCTCAACCGGTATGTCCCAACAGGCATACCTTTTCATTTACCCTTGCGAGATTACGCCATTGAAACCGACAGACATACAAGATCCAGAATATTTCCATAAGGTTATTGATTGCCAATATGCATGCCCCGCCCATACCCCGGTCCCCGAGTATATCCGGTTGATCGCGGACGGCCGGTATGCGGATGCCTATATGATCAACTGGCACTCCAACGTCTTCCCCGGGGTGCTCGGCAGGATCTGCGACCGACCCTGCGAACCAGCCTGCCGGAGGGGACGGGTCGACAAAGATCCGGTGGCCATCTGCCGTCTGAAGCGGGTCACAGCTGATTTTAAGGATGATATCCGAGCACGCCTGCCGAAGATCCCCAGCGATAAAAACGGCAAAAAAATCGCCCTGATCGGCGGTGGCCCGGCCTCGCTCACCGTCGCTCACGATCTGATGCCGCTGGGTTATCAGATCGACCTCTACGACGAACAAGCCGCGGCCGGAGGCTTCATGCGCAGCCAGGTCCCCTCCTTCCGTCTGCCTTTGGAGGTCCTGGACGAAGAGATCAGCTACATCCTCGATATGGGGGTTACCACCACATTCAACTGCCGCATCACCAGTCTGAAGGAATTTCTGCAGAAGGGCTATGACGCAGTCTTCATCGGCACCGGCGCCCCGCGCGGACGCGACATGCCTAACCTGCCCGGCAGACGTGAAGGCGGGGCGAGCATCCATGTCGGGATAGAGTGGCTCGCGGCTGTGTCCTACGGCCATATCGAGGAAATCGGCACGACCACGCTGGTCATCGGCGGCGGCAATACCGCCATGGACTGCTGCAGGATGGCCAGGCGTCTCGGAGGAAAGGATGTCCGGGTTGTAGTCCGCGGACCCCGCTCGAAGATGAACGCCTCGCCCTGGGAGATCGAAGATGCCCTCAGGGAAAAAATCCCGATTATGGAAAACCTGACACCTTTGGAATTTGTCGTAAAGGACGGCAGACTCATCGGCATGCATTTCGAGAAGGCCGGCGGCGGAAAGGAGCCGGTCTTTGTCGCTTGTGACGAGGTTCTGCTGGCCGTCGGTCAGCAGAACGCCTTTACCTGGATAGAAAAGGATCTTGGGCTGAAACTCAAAAACCGCTGGGTGCCGGTGATCGATGAGGTGACCTTGCAATCCACCCTGCCGCAGGTCTTTTTCGGCGGGGATGCGGCCTTCGGCCCGAGAAATGTGATCACTGCAGTCGCCCTTGGACACCGGGCGGCCATCTCGATTGACCTCTTCTGCCGCGGCAAAGACCTGAAGGACAGGCCTGGGCCGAGTGTCACCCTCTCCAGTCAGAAGATGGGAGTCCACGACTGGATTTACGACAGCCGGGTCACCGATGAGGCCCGCCAGCACGTCCCGACAGTGGAAACGGTCAAATCCATTGAAGACAGGATGTTGGAGGTGGAGCTGGGTTTTAACAAGAAATCCGGGAAAACAGAGGCGGAGCGGTGCCTGAACTGCGACGTACAGACGGTCTTTAATTTCAAGGAATGTATCGAATGCGATGCCTGCGTCGATATCTGCCCGACAAGCTGTATCAATTTTCTGGTCAACGGGGATGAGGAAGACCTTCGTGCCCGTCTCAGCATGCCCGCCAAAAACACCAGTCAGGCTCTCTACGTCTCCGACATCCTGAAGACGGGCAGAGTCATGGTCAAGGACGAAAACGTCTGTCTGCACTGCGGTCTCTGTGCAGAGCGGTGCCCGACTGCCGCCTGGGAAATGGTAAAATGTTTTTATGCTTGCGCAAAGGCAGGTCAATAATGGAAAAAATTATCAGCATCAATGATTGTGTTATCCGGTTTGCCAATGTCAACGGCTCGGGGTCGGCCAGCGCCAACAACCTCTTTGCCAAGGCGGTATTCAGGCTCGGGGTACCTGTCAGTCCGAAGAATATCTTCCCGTCGAATATCCAGGGGTTGCCGACATGGTATGAGGTTCGTGTCAATGAACACGGGTATCTGGGACGGCGAGGCGGGGCCGATCTGATCGTGGCCATCAATGGCCAGACCCTGCGTCAGGACTATGACGAGGTCCTGCCCGGCGGCTATTTTCTGTTTGACTCCACCAGACCCCTGCCGGACGATTTCTCCCGCACCGATATTACCGTCATCGCTATTCCTCTGACCGAACTCTGCAACCGTGAGATCGACAATCCGCGCCTCAGGCAACTGTTGAAAAATATAGTCTATGTAGGGGCATTGGCCCATCTTTTAGATATGGGCCTTGAGGTCTTTATCGATTCGCTGCAGAAGCAGTTCCGGAAGAAACCTCAGTTGGCCGAACCGAATATTAAAGCCCTGGAAATCGGCTATACTTACGCTAAAGATCACTACCCCGGCGCCTGCCTCTTGTCGATCAAGAAGAGCGATCGCGCCGGCAACGCCATCCTGATGGACGGCAACAGCGCCCTAGCCCTTGGCGCCGTCTATGCCGGAGCGACCGTGGCCGGCTGGTATCCGATCACACCGTCGACCTCGGTCATTGAGGCCTTCGACAAATTTACCAAAAAATTTCGTCTTGAGCCGGAATCGGAACGGAGAAGGGCCGCCATCATTCAGGCCGAAGACGAACTGGCCGCCATCGGCATGGTGATCGGCGCAGCCTGGAACGGGGCGCGCTCCTTTACCGCCACCTCGGGACCGGGCCTGTCGCTGATGAGCGAATTTCTGGGCCTTGCCTATTTTGCCGAGATCCCGGTGCTTCTGGTCGATGTCCAGCGTGCAGGTCCCAGCACCGGTATGCCGACCCGCACCCAACAGTCCGATATCCTGGCCGCGGCCTATGCCTCGCACGGCGACACCCGGCATGTCCTGCTGTTTCCGTGCGATCCGAAGGAGTGTTTCGACATGATGGCCGACGGCTTCGATCTGGCTGAACGTCTGCAGACGCCGGTGATCATCATGAGCGACCTGGATCTCGGTATGAACGATCATATAAGTGCGCCGCTTGCATGGGACGATGACCGCCGTTACGACCGCGGTAAGGTTCTGACTGCCTCCGAGCTTGACGGGCTGAAAGACTGGGGCCGTTACCGTGACGTCGACGGCGACGGCATAGGCGTCCGCACCATTCCAGGAATCCATCCGACGAAAGGGTCCTATTTCACCCGCGGTTCCTCCCATAACGAATATTCGGCCTATACCGAGGATGGGGCAACCTATGAACGGGGCATGCTGCGATTGCTGACCAAATGGGAAACCGCAAGAGGCCTGGTACCTCGTCCCCATGAAAAAATCGCTGCTCCGGATACCCGGATCGGAGTGATATTTTTTGGGACCAGCACCCATGCCGCCTATGAAGCGATCGATATTCTGCAGAAACAGGGACTATCGATCAACAGTCTGCGGCTCCGGGCCTTCCCCTTTCAGCAGGAGGTCATCGATTTTATCAACAGACACGAAACGGTCCTTGTGATCGAGCAGAACCGGGACGCCCAGATGCGGAAGCTGCTGCTGGCGGAAAGCGAAATTCCGGCCTCGAAACTGGTGCCGATCCTGCATTTCGATGGTCTCCCCATCACTGCCCAATTCATCGCCGAACGGATCCGACAGGCCCTCGCGGCCCGGAAGTCTGAGATCAAAGGAGGATCGCTATGACATTTACCCGCCCGAAATTCCGTCACCCGGATCTCCCCCCCAACGCCCTCGGCTATACCCGGCGGGACTACGAGGGTGCTCTTTCCACGCTCTGCGCCGGCTGCGGTCATGATTCGATCAGCAACGCCATTATCCAGGCCTGTTACGAACTGCCGCTGGAACCGCACAGGGTCGTGAAGATGTCCGGCATTGGTTGCTCGTCAAAAACGCCGGCCTATTTCCTCGGCAGATCGCATGGCTTCAACTCGGTCCATGGCCGCATGCCGGCCATCGCCACCGGCGCCAATATGGCCAACAGAGACCTTTTATACCTGGGCGTCTCCGGCGACGGCGATACCGCCTCCATCGGCCTGGGCCAGTTCACCCATGTGGTCAGGCGGAATTTGAATATGGTCTATATCGTCATGAATAACGGCTGTTACGGGCTGACTAAAGGGCAGGATTCGGCCACCGCCGACCGGGGTTCGACCAGCAAGAAAGGCGCACCGAATCTGTTTGAATCCATCGATCTGTGCGAACTGGCCATCCAGCTCGGCGCAGGCTTTGTTGCCCGCGGCTTTTCCGGAGACAAAATCCAGCTGGTGCCCCTCCTGAAAGCGGCCATGTCCCACAAGGGATTTTCTCTGGTCGACGTGATCTCTCCCTGTGTCACCTTCAACAACACCAACGCCTCGACAAAGAGCTATCAATACGTCAGGGACCATGCCGAGGCCACCGGCACACTGGACTTTATCCCGCTGCGCCAGGAGATCACCACCGAATATCAGGAAGGTTCCACCCAGGAGGTCCCCCTCCACGACGGCAGTGTGATCTATCTGTACAAGGGGGAGGGCGCCCGCGATATCACCAATCGCCGGGCGGCCATGGACTCGTTGGAGAGCCACAGGGTGGAAAGCCGGATCATGACCGGTATCCTCTATTTCCAGGAAGGTATCGAGGATACCCACGAGATGATCAAGACCTCTCAGCAGCCGCTCAACGCTCTGCAACAGGAGGATCTCTGTCCGGGCAATGCCGCTCTGCAGCAGCTCATGGAAGGATATCGATAAATGCCCGAGGCTTACTCTCTTCTGAACACCTTATAGATCGCCGAGAAATCCTCATGGGCGAAGCCCAGTTCAAAGGTCCGGGCAAAGAGCTCCTTGACCACAGAGCCGGTGAAGAGGGTCTTTTTCTGCTCGTAGGCCAGATCCTGAAGACAATGCAGATCCTTATAGATTAAGGCACTGGAGAAATGGGTCGAAAAATCCTCCGCCAAGAGCTTGTTTTTCTTGGCAGTTAAAACAAGCGAACTGCCGCCGCCGGCCGCCAGGATATCCAGCACCTCTTCTCGTGCTATGCCGCAGTCTTCGGCCAGGGCCAGGGCCTCGGCCAGGGTGGCCATAAAACTGCCCAGGGCCAGGTTGTTGATCAGTTTCATCCTGGTTGCCAGTCCCGGTTTCTGCAGATAGAAGAGGTTCTTGCCGATATCGCCAAGGACCGGTTTCGCCTTCTCATATCCGGCCTCATCGCCGCTGATCAGGACCGTCAAGGCCCCCTGCGAGGCAGGAACGACGCTGCCGAGCACCGGCGCCTCCAGATAGGTGCATCCGGCCCTGGCGCACACCTCATGGAAAGAAGAAACATTTTTAAAATGATTGGTCGATAAGTCGATAACGATCTTTCCAGATGTGTCACCGGAAAGCAGGCCATTCTTTCCGGTCAGAACCGCCTGCACGGCAGTGCTGTCAAACAGACAGATAAAAATGACCGCGCAGTCAGATAAGGCCGCAGGCGACTCCGCAACTTCCGCCTGCATCCCCTGCGCCTTGGATGGCGTCCTGTTCCAGACGGTAAGGCTATGCCGACAATCCAATAACCGGGTGGCGATCGCCTTCCCGAGATGTCCAAGTCCGATAAATCCTATATGCATGTGTTTGCCTCTTTTCTGTTTTTGTGACGGGTGCCCTCTTTTGCCCTTTTGCCCGGCGCCCCGAGTCCTGCATGATAAGTCTACCGCATTTTATACCAGCACCCCGGCATTTCAACAGCTTTTTTACGCACGAGGCAGCTGGATTGGAAGGCGCGAAATCGAGCGGGTTGTGCGATTTTTCCTCTTTCTTATAAAAGCTCATTTTATGTATGTTTTACAGAAAGATACAACTAACACCTTGCCAAAACACTCCCAAGAGATTTATATGCATTTATACCGGCTTAGATGACTCCTGATGGAGCAGCAAGCATCTTTGCCTCGCATCTTAATGATAAACAATGCCTTGAGGTGGCAGAAATGAAATAGAAACCTCAAGATGAGAACGAAACTGCTGCATGGGAATTTTACATAGAGTTACTAACTCGGATCGCAACACAGCAGTCGGGTTTGGAGCATGGAGACGAGAAAACTGCGCTTGCCGGCGTCTATTCGCTTTTTGGAATTACGAGGCAGGTATAATTCCAGGCAAAGTGTGTAAAAGGTTTAGGACGTGAAAAGGACACAGAAAAAACGAGAATACGCAGCCATCAAACAGTTTTCCGCTCTGCCGGGGCTGACGTTGATGCAGGCGACCTATATCACCCAGAATTTCACCAGACACAGCCATGACGGATTTGCCTTCGGGGTCATTGAGAAGGGCGCCCTGGAATTTTCCTATCGCGGAGAAACGCTGATTGCCCCTCCCGGGAGCATCAATCTCGTCAATCCCGGCGAACCGCATGATGGCCATCCGGCAACGGAGGAGGGCTGGACCTACCGGATGTTTTATTTCGACACCGGTCTCTTCCAGCAGGCCGCCGATCTGATGAGCGGCAAATCCGTCAGTCTCCCCTTTTTCCAGGACGGGGTCATAAGCGACACGGAGCTTGCTGCGGAAATCCGTTCGTTTCACCTCAGCCTGTCCGTTGAGACCGTGGGAAGATTGGAAATGGAGTCGCGATTGATGCATATGCTTGTACGATTCATCAGTCGTCACGCGGACATGTCCTATCCACTCCTGAAAACAGGACGGGAACATCCCGCCGTGCTGGCGGCGAAGAGGATGATAGAAGATCTCTCCCATCAGGATATTTCCCTTGCCGGACTGGCGGCTGAATCGGGCCTGAGTCCGTTCCATCTGATCCGTGTTTTCAAGACGGAAACGGGCCTCACTCCGCACAGATACCTTTCCCAGGTCCGGGTTCGCCGGGCGGAACAGCTGATCCGCCGGGGGATCGACCTGGCGGAAACGGCCTGTGAGGTCGGTTTTGCCGATCAGAGCCATCTCAACAGACACTTCAAAGGAATCACCGGGATAACCCCCGGAGTCTACCGCAATTTCGTCCAAGACGCCGCCTGCTGATTTTGGTATCACATGTCTCCACTCTTCATTCCACCAAGGAGACACATATGAAAAAATATATTCACGGATATACGGAAACCGAAGCCAATCGCCTGGGGGTTCAGGCCTCCATTCTTGCCTCTCATCTGCATTATGACAGTACTTTTCCACCCGGCAGCACCGTTCTTGAGGTTGGATGCGGAATCGGAGCCCAGACAAAGATTCTTGCGGCAGCAAACCCCGATGTCCGTTTCACCAGCATCGATATCGATGAACAATCATTACGGCGAGCGGCAGGTGAAATGGACCGGCTGGGGTTCAGCAACGTTCACTTTCAATGGGCTGATATCTATAACCTTCCTTTTTCAGCAAACAGCTTTGATCATATATTCTGCTGCTTTGTCCTTGAGCATCTTTCCGACCCGATGACGGGTCTGCAATCCTTAAAAAGGATACTCAAGCAAAAAGGAACATTGATGGTGATCGAAGGCGACCATGGATCGTTTCTGTCATTTCCGGAAAGCGAAGAGAGCAGAAAAACCGTGCAATGTCTGGTTGAATTGCAGGCCAATGCCGGTGGCAATGCGTTGATCGGCCGCGAACTATCTGCCCTTCTCCGGAAGGCCGGATTTGGAAAAATCCAGGTCTCACCGCGACAGATATACACCGATGCAGGCAGGCCCGAAGTGGTTGAAGGTTTTTCAAAAAAGACCTTTATTGCCATGGTTGAAGGGGTAAAGGAACAGGCGATTCGGCTGGGACTGATATCGAGATGTGCATGGGACAAGGGGATTGCCGATCTTTATGAGGCTGCCGGAGAATATGGATCTTTCACTTACACCTTTTTCAAGGCCATTGCCGAAAATTCTTAAAAGCAGCGGAATGCCTTTCCAGAGAGACCTTCCGCGTATGTCCAGAAAAAAAATGAAGAGTATTGCAACAAGGCGTAATAGAGGTCGCACTTCTTTGATGATCATCGCGTTGTTCTCAGCAACGTTGATGATCGTGGATCCTTCCTGCGGTAAGGAATATAAGAAGGTCGCGATCAATATTGAGGTTTCAAACCCCGCCGTGTCTTTCATGCCGGATGAAGCGTTCGGAGCCGGTCTCGACGGCCTCGATGAAAAGGATCTGGAACGGATCTACTCTCCTGAAAACATAAAGATCATGTCTAAAGCAGCCTTCAGGAGGCTGTCTTACCGGCTGAGGACGGAGCTGGGAATTGAGGTGTGGCATTGGAACGAGGCTGGATCATGGAGCGATGAGGAAAAAAAACAGGGCTATTGGACTTCGAGCGATACGGCGGAAGGGGCCTTGATGAAATCCTACGGTTATCGGCTTCCACGCAGGGGCAGCACAATTGATCAGGCCGAAAACGACAGCTATTCGCGGCTCGATGACGGCGACGAAAGCACGTTCTGGAAGAGCAATCCCTATCTCGATGCTCATTTCACAGGCGTTGACAATGCCCTGCATCCCCAGTGGGTGATCATAGACCTCGGCAAGCGACGCAAAGTTAACGCTCTTCGTATTCTCTGGGGCGAACCCTACGCCACCCGATATGAAGCGCAATATTGGGATGGCATGGATGAGGACTATCTTAACGACCTGGCAGCAGGAACATGGCGGTCGTTTGAGCACGGGAATGTCCGGGATGGCAAGGGAGGAGACGCCCTGATGCGGCTCGGGAGCGCCCCCGTATCTGTTCGTTTTGTCCGGATCCTGCTGATCGCCTCGTCAGGGACGGCACCCGAGGGGAAAGACGTGCGCGACAGTCTTGGATATGCAATTAGAGAACTGTCCATGGGTGTTCTCGACGGGCGGGACAGATTGCAGGACATCATCAGGCACGGCGCCTCCAATAAACACTAGACCCTGATCACCGTCTCCTCCACCGATCCCTGGCATCGGGCGATCGACCGTAATCCCGATACCGCACAACCCGGTTTCGACCGGATCATCGCCTCGGGTCTCGGACGGGGGAATCATATACTCACACCCGTTCCGATACTGTACAATACCCCTGAAAACGCCGCGGCCCAGATCAGATTTCTGCGGTCCCGAAACTTTCCTGTGAGCCAGATTGAGTTGGGAGAGGAACCGGACGGTCAGAACATGAGCCCTGAACATTACGGCGCCCTCTACATGCAATTCGCCAAAGTTGTACATGAAATCGATCCAACTCTGATCACCGGGGGCCCCGGTTTCCAGTCGGAAGTAGAAGGATGGAATACGTTTCCTGATGCGAACGGCGAACGTTCCTGGATGAAGCGGTTCCTCAGCTGCCTGCGCGAGCGTAAGCGCCTGGACGATTTCGGCTTCTTCTCTTTCGAGTGGTATCCGTTCGATGCATTGTGCGAACCTCCAGCCGGACAATTAATCGAACATCCTGGTCTGATGAAGAGGGTTTTCAAGCGTTTGGACAGAGATGGGGTGCCCCGCAACATCCCATGGATTCTCAGTGAATACGGATATTCCTCGTTTGCAGGAAGGGTGGAGGTTGAACTTCCCGCTGCCCTTCTGAACGCTGAAATCGTCGCCCAATTCCTGACACTCGGCGGCAAAACGGCATACTATTACGGCCTCGAGCCGAACACGGTCATTCGTGAACTGGACGGATGCGCCCGTCAGGACAGGTTGTGGGGCAATCTCATGATGTTCCAGACAGGACCCAACGAGGATGTCAAATGGCTGCTTCCCGCCTATTACGGGGCTGAAATGCTGGTGGAAGAATGGGCTGAACCCACTAACGCGCCACACCAGCTGTTTCATGCAACGGTTATGGAGGGTGAAAAGGTCTCCAGGGATGTGACCGCCTATGTGGTTCGTCGGCCGGATAACCGTTGGGCGGTGATGATACTCAACAAGACTGCTGACGATCTCGGGCTAAAACAGGTCCGGTTTAAAAACATGACTACCCGAGTGAGCGATTGGAACGGACCGATCGAGGTGATCCAATACTCGCCGCTGCAGTATGTCTGGCAGGCTAACGGCGCCAATGGACATCCGACCCGAAGCAAACCACCCAAGCATTTTCTTGCCCACGACGGGTTTACGTCCGAGATCACCATCCCTCCCATGTCCATATCAGTAATCAGAGGTCCAGGCCTGGTTCATTCTTCCCAAACATACAGGAGACTACCGTGACTTTCTGTGATTGAATACCCTTGCCGTTTTACCACAATCTACTCGTATGACTCCAGGACTGGATACTTCCAGTCGGTATCGAAACCAAGTTTCTCAAGAACAGCTATCCCTTTTTCCATATTCACCCCCTATGGAATAGAGCCAGTGGGAGTCATCGCCCGGGACAACGGCGATGCCGAGTTCCAGCGCCTGTTTGAAAATCGACTCGCTGATATAGGGCTCCTGCGCACCTCTTAAAAGAGACCTGAGGTTGAAATCCAATGAAAATGGTGCCTGGCTTGACTTATGGGCATTTTCCTATGTTTTGAACACCCAGAAGTCAAGCCAGGCAACGATCGGCATTATAATGAGACAAATTCTTCCAATTATCAGCTTTGATCACGCTTGACGTTAATCACGTTACGCGTTACCATGTAACACATGATCAGATCATTCAAATGCAAATACACCGAAGCGCTCTCAAAAGGTAAGTATGCCAGACGGTTCGTGAATATTGCTGATGTTGCGCGACGTAAACTTAGGCAGCTTGAGATCGCTAATCGACTTGAAGATTTAAAAGTGCCCCCAGGCAACCACCTTGAAGCGCTCATGGGGGATCGTTCCAGCCAATACAGTATTCGTATCACCGATCAGTGGCGTGTCTGTTTTGGTTGGACGGATGCAGGCGCAGAAGATGTGGAAATAGTTGATTACCACTAAGGAGAATTCATTATGAGCAAACTCAAACCCATCACTCCTGGCGAGATCCTCTCGGAAGAGTTTCTCAAACCCATGACTATTAGCCAGTATCGTTTAGCCAAGGAAATCGGTGTCCCCGCTCAACGCATCAGTGAGATTATTGCTGGTAAACGTTCGATCACAGCTGATACTGATTTACGGTTGTGCCGATTTTTTGGTTTATCCAACGGATATTGGTTGCGTGCTCAAGCTGCCCACGATACGGAAGTTGCGGAACGTACTCTCGGCAAGATGATAATAAAAATCAAACCTTGGTCTGAGTCAACTGCCCAACAAGGTGCTCCAGGCAATGCTCGTACCTCGCACGGCTGAGATTGTCGTTTAGAAAACAGGGAGGGAACAATGGTTACAGAGAATAGGAGGTCTAAGGCTGGGCGTGTTTCGATTGTATTGGTTGGGATTCTTCTTGCTTCCATGCTTTCTATCGGAGGGGTGGCATCAGAGTTGTCGGGGGTGAAAATAGTCAATCCCTCACACGGCTACGCCAATGTCAAAGGGGAGGCAGCCAGTTACTATTACTACAGATCAAAAATCGCAGCAGATACAGAAACATCCGTGATTTTCAAACAAAATACTTGTTCTGTGTCAGACCAGAAGAGCAAGAAATTTTCGAAATGCTGGATTCATATAGCTGGAGCGTCGGCCGGACTGTCATTTTCCAAGCAGGCACCAATAAGTATGAAAACATTATCCGTTGAACCTGAAGGCGGTAAGTCATCCGAGATTCTTCAATGGAACACCTTGATGATAGATGGCCCGGAAGGTGCGATTGAATTCAAGATACCAAGAGGAGGTTATGTCGAACTCAACTTCCTGTGGGAAGTGCCAAAAGAATTCTCACCAAGCCGCGTCAAAATAGGCGACCTTGTCGATGTCTCTCTTTGAGCAAGAAAGGCCATGGAAAACCGCTCCCTTTTTCTGAAAAGATTGACAGAACTGTAACAAACCGGCATACTTGCCTGAATCAGGAATGTTTCGCAAAATGCAATCGAACGGAGGAGCCGGGGATGTCCGAAGACTTCGGTACAATTATCTTGAAAGGACACAGGTTCGACGGCAAGGACTTTGAAAAAAAAGTACCCGGCCTGACCTGCCTGTCCGGAAGCCAGGTCGGACGCCGGATCATGCTCGCCGATGACCGCATCACCCTGGGCCGCGCGCCCGAGGCGACCATCCTGCTGCGGGATGCGCTTGTCTCCCGTCTGCATCTGGCCGTTGATTTCAATCCTGAACGCGGCAGCTATTTTATCAGCGATCTTGGAAGTTCCAACGGGACGTTTTTGAATGGCGTCCGGATTACCGAAGCAGTGCTCAACGATTCGGACAAGATTCTGATCGGCAATACCATCCTCCGTTTCGGATGGTCGGACGCCTTTGACCTCCAGTACCAGGCCGAAATCGACAACCTGCTGAATATTGATGAACTGACGGGCCTGATCGTCAAACGCCGGTTCGATGAAGAGTTGAATCGATATATTGCGGTGTCCCGAACCCAGGGCGCAGAGCTGGCGATGATCATGATAGACATCGATGGCGTCAAACGGATCAATGACACCTATGGCCACTCCTTTGGCGCCTTTACTATCGCCCAGACCGGCAAGCTGATCAAAACCGCCACGGAGCACAGAGGGCTGGCAAGCCGGTTCGGCGGTGATGAATTCATGGTTTTCATCCCCAATGTCAATATAGAAACGGCGCGGCAGATTGCAGAAACAATCCGTCTGGAGGTCGAGGCCCATCCTTTTGTGATGGAGGGTATCACCCTCGGCCCAACAATCAGCGTCGGTGTCAGTGACCTTAAAAAGGACGACACCATGGCTTCGCTTTTTAAACGTGCGGACGAAGCCCTTTACCAGTCGAAACGCACCGGCCGCAACAAGGTCAGCGTTGTCACGTAGTCGATCATCTAAAGGGTGATGCGCGCATTGGGCGCATTCTCACTACTATTCGCTTAACAAACAGCCCCGGCGAGTTGGTTTCCCTCGGCAATTTAACCGAAGTCGGACCGCTTTCGGCGTCGTTTTACTCACGGCACCCCCTATGATGCCACCGGATACGACAGAAAAAGCACTCCGTTTTGGTTGCGGCTTTACTTTTGGGTTGGTTGCGGGTTTTTTTACTGCATTCCAATGTATTGCGAGCACATGGGGCGGACTTGCCGCTCTGGCTTTTGCGTCTGCGGTTATTTCCGGTTTGCTGGCAATGAAATACGGGGATACGTTCTGGTATTCATTAAAAGATTGGTGGTAATGGATCCAAAGTCGAACCTCCGAGAGACGGCCGGGAAAGGCCTTGCGGCCAACCCCACAGGGATGCGCCGTCTCTCCTGCAACCAAGATCAGGCCGGAGCATGCGCTTCAGCTACCGGCGTATACGGTCTTTATCAGATAGTTTCCCCCTCAGCCATCCCCTCGCCGGTCATACAGGAACCGCCGTGATGCCAGGGGGTACACTCTTCCATCATACCAAAATCATGTCCACGGAAAAAATGTCTGCCTGTGCCCATTCCTCCCTCGCCCATCCCGCGAAAACCTCTCGTCAGCCCTGCCTCTTTGGCTTTTTCATGGATCTTGGTTCTCAGAACAAACAACTCACCCCCAGCCTGCGCGACTGCCTCGGCATTCGGGGTCCGGCTATGCATCAGGGCTCGTTCTTCTGCCCGTTTGACGGACATCTGTTTCCGGAGATCCTGGGTATCCGTTAAAAACTTATCGAGTTTCTGATGTCTTTCGGCAAGTTTTCCCTCGGCACCACCATGTTTCGGAAACGTGAACAGACCGGCCTCCTTGGCCTTCAGGTGCATTGCGCTCCTCAGGTCAAAAAGCTCACCGGCAGCCTTTCGTACAGCCTCGATATTCGGGGTCTCGCTGCGTATCAGCGCGGATTCTTCCGCCCGTTTCATGACCATCTGCTTGCGGAGATCCTGGGTATCTGCCTGGAACTTCTCAATCTTCTCTTTTGTGGCCCCATCCAGTCCCTGGAATTGCCGGAAGGACCCGTCTTCACGAGAAGTGGAATCGTGGACGTGGGCCGCAGCGGCCTGTTGTAAGCCGATAATTCCTGTTGCCGCCACCAGCACAGCCGCCATAAGTGTCTTCTTCATTTTCATATTCTACCTCATTTTTTTGATAGTGATGAACACGTCCATATCCGTGGACTTCGGAATACCTGATACAGCCAGAGAACAACGTTAGAGGCCGTTTCGCAGTAAATATTATCTTTGTTTCCAACTAGCAAACTGTATGCCACTCTGTTTGAGTTAATATAATATATTGATTTTAATTAAATAATTTTCTGGAAAAGCCATGCCTAAGGTAATTTCCGCTGTTCTCCTGCATAAAAACTATCCACCTGAAAAACAGCTGTGAACCTTTTTCAGATGACAAGAGAGGGGAAACGGCAGGGTCAGGTGTGAAGGGGCAGAGTTATAGTCACGATCAGCCCTTGGTGATCATCACCGTTCAGGGCGACCACCCTGCCTCCATGCGCTTTCACCGCCTGCTCGGCAATGGCAAGACCAATTCCCACGCCTCCGGTCTGGCGCTCTCTGGCCTTGGCCACCCGGTAAAACGGTTCAAAAAGATGTGGAAGGTCCTGTTCCGGAACACCTGTCCCGTAATCGACAATCTTTACCTCCGCCTCTTCTTTTCCGGCCGACAGGGATATTTCGACCCTGGTGTTTTTGGCCGTATACTGTGCCGCATTCCTGACAATATTCTCGATGGCCCGCCGTAAGAGTTCACGGGATCCGGTCACGGTAACCTCCTCCAAAGAGACGATCTTAACACCTCGTTCATTGCTGGAAGCCTCAAAATCGACATCTTCCGCCACCTCCCGGAGCAGCCTGGTCAGGTCCACAGGCAGGGCGGCAGGGATCCCTGCGCCGCTTTCAAGCCGGGTCAGGGTGAGCAGATGGCCGATCAGTTCATTGAGCCGGTCTGCTTCCTGGCCGATTTTACACAAGGAGCTTTCATCCTCGGCATCAAGCCGTTTTTTCGCCAAGGCAAGGGCCACATTCAGCCGGGCAAGCGGGGAGCGCAACTCATGGGAGATATCACGGAGGAGGCGCTTCTGGGCGGTGATTACCTTTTCGGTACGATCAACCATGATGTCAAAATCACGCCCCAGATCGGCTATTTCATTCCCTGTCCCGCCCAGGCTTTTCCCGACTCTGGCCGAGTAATCACCAGCGGCGATCTGCTGGGCGGTCTTCTGCAGTTTCCTGATCGGGGTGGTCAGGGAACGGGCCAGAAGATAGCAGACACCGGAGACCACTATCAGCATGATTGCGGTCCGGACTATCTCTCCTCTGCCGAAAAACGGCGGGAGAAAACGAGTCAGCACATGGGGATCCCTCCCTACGGACGGTGGTGGCATCCCTGGTCGAGGACCAGTCAGGAAATGCGGCTCCCTGCCTTCTGGCGGTATTCCCGGGGGAGGACCGAAGATATGCACACCAATGACGACGATGGAACTGCCGTCCCTGGCCCTCAGATGTTTCGCCACGGTCAGGGTCTCACCTGATTTCCGGAAAGCGACCTCATCATTTTTTCTTGCGCTGTCAGCAAGTTGCACAAGCTCATCCGCTATCTTCTCCCCTGTTATTATCCGGTTGTCATCTCTGACCAGGTTGATTCTGGTCCGGGCACCTTCGGCAAGACCGTTAATGTAGTCTTCATACTCCGCCGGTCCCCCGCATCTGTACATCTCCCAGGCGGCCTGTCCCGAAAGAACGATCAGTTTAGCCAGATTTTCATCAATTCTTCTGGTCATGTCGCCTTTCATCACTTCGATGGAGAGATGCTGGAAGGTGGAGATAACGGCCACACTCGCCGCCCCGCCCAGAATCATGGTCAGCCAGAAACCGAGGAAAAGTTTAAAGAACATACTTTTCATATCATCACAACCTCACGCTACGAAAGGAAAAATCAATCAATCTCAGGAACTTTTGCATACATGTAGCCGACACTGCGAATGGTCTTTATCCGTTCCAGCCCATTGCTCTGAGCCCCAAGTTTTTTGCGCAGGCTGGACACATGGACATCAATGCTCCGATCAAACATCGAGAGTTTGCGCCCGAGAACCTTCTCCGCCAATGCCTCACGACCCACGACCTGTCCCGCCATCCGCAGGAGTTCCTGCAGCAGCGAAAATTCCGCCGCTGTCACAACAATTTCCTTTCCCTCCTTCTTGATAACCCTGGTCCTGCTCTCCAGAACAAGATCACCGACAGCCAGCACATCAGCAACTGACGGGGCGTCCAAGCTCTTCGCAACCGTCCGGCGATGAATTGCCCGCAACCGGGCCACAAGCTCCCTGGGATTAAAGGGTTTCGGCAGATAATCATCCGCTCCCATCTCGAGTCCGACGATCCGGTCAATCTCATCTCCACGGGCAGTAAGCATCAGCACGGGAATTTTAGAAGATACACGGATTCGTCGCAAGACCTCGAACCCGCTGATCTTCGGCAGCATCACATCGAGAACAACCAAGGAATGCTCTCCCGACAGGGCGCGATCTACCCCTTGCCATGAATCATTGACCATCTCCACCTCAAACCCCTCCGGTTGCAGATAATCGGTCAACAGTTCACATAATTCGATATCATCATCTATGACCAGTACACGTGTCACCGGTTACTCCTTATGCTTTTGCCGACATTTATTTGACCAAGTTATTTTTGCGCAATTGCTTAGACCGCGATTATATATCTTCCACCCGCTTGTTCCTGACAACGTACAGGCAATGCCTTTTCCCTGCAGTAAAGAATTGTAAAGATGCCTTTTAACATTTCTTTACATAACTTGACCGTAACTTAACGAAGAAATGAACGGTAATTGCCGATACCCGTCTAAGGGGAAGAGGAGAGTTGTATGCATGTAATCTGTGCCTCCCCTTTACCTCAGGAGAGACACACAACCAACGGAGGAACCTCATATGAGCAGTATAAGCGGAATAAGCAGCAGCATGCTGAGTTCAATATTGACTCAGGGCATGCAATCAAGGCCGGATCCGGCTCAGAAGTTTAAAGAACTCGATACCGATAGTAACGGCGGCCTGGACAAGACGGAACTGAGTGTAATGGCGAAAGAACTCTCAAAGATGACAGGGAAGACGTTGAACGTCGATGACATGATGACCACCTATGACGCCAACAATGATGGTCTGATGAGTCAGGATGAAGTGGGCAAAATGATGCAACAGATTCTGCCTCCGCCAAACGCAGGATCAGGGGTCAGCTCAGACCAGGCCGCCCAAGTTTACCAAGCTAATTCGGGAGATGATCAGATATCCCTCCTGCTGAAAATGCTGGGGCAGACGGCAGATTCGTCTTCAACGTCCACTTCGGGCAGCGACCAGCTTTCTACGCTGCTCAGTATGCTGGGCCAGACCACGGATTCATCTTCGACCGGCAATTCGAGCGACCCGGTTTCGACCCTGCTCAGTATGCTGAAGCAAACCGCAGATACGTCTTCGACGGACAATTCAAGACCAAGTCCGGAAGAGATGTTCAAGAAACTCGACAGTGACGGCAGCGGTGGCCTGAACAAGAGCGAACTCGATGTCTGGGCAAAAGATTTTTCGAAGATGACCGGCCAGACCATTGATACGGCAAATGCCATCAGCACCTATGATACCAATGGGGATGGTGAGCTCAGCCAGACTGAGATGGATACTATGATGAAGGCATTACAGGAGAAGTCCGGTGGTCCTCCACCACCGCCACCGGATATGACCGCAGGGACGGATTCAAATGCAACGGAAACCTCCCAGTCTTCTTCCAGGAATGAGCAGGTGTCCCTGATCCGTCAACTCTTAGAACAATACGCCAACAATCTTTCAACAAATTCTAACAATAGTTTGACTTCGTATATTTAGGCCCATCGGCACAACTCCCTCAGCAGGTCAGAGCCTTTCTCCTTCTCCCTGGCTCTGGCCGGCTGTTCTCAACTAGAACACAAAAGAATAACAACCTGCCTTTATGCTCTCCTTCTGTTTCAGATAACAGCTGCCGAAAAAAACCATGGTACCCTGAGTGAAGAATTGTCAGACCCTTGTAAAGAAGGTAAAATGGCTGGGTATTCAACTTCCCTGCACCAAATAATACGAATCAACCACAAAAACAACCGGAATGGAAAAGCCCAAGAAAGCCCATTCACAGCGAATTCCGTGGTGGATATATATCAGCATCGCCACCATCCTGTATTTCGGGCTGACTTATTTCCCCCCCGCCCTGCATACTGAAACCCCGTGGATCAGCTCTCTCCTGCTGGCAACGCCGAACCTGGCACCGATCGGTGCTATTGTCTTTCTCCTGCTGGGGGCCAAGGCTTTATATGCTGATCCGGACAAAAAAGGCAATTCCTCAGACAGTAAAAACAATAACGGATAACAAAAAAATCAAGCCATTACAGGATTTTTTTTTGCCTCATTCACTTTTTTATCCAGACAAATGGCTGCATATTCATTGGGAAACTGCAGTTCGGCGCATTCAGGACATATGCCATGACTCAGATAGACATACGGGTTTTTCTCGATATACCTGTCAACCTGTTCCCATCCCCCAGTATCATTCCTCAACCTTCCGCAAAAGGAACACAGCAACACTATTTCCAGGGCCGAACCCGCCCCAGCTGTTCTTTGTACCATATCCTCTCCTCCCGGAATTTACGAGATCCATCGATATTCTGTCGCAGATTGTAATTCCGGCCAGTATACAATACGGAACTTACATTTTTCCTACATTGGTGGACAGAGAGGAGAAATATCGGGACTTTTAGACGGAGGTTTTATTCATAACCAACCGAATTAAATTAAATATTTTGATAAATAAATTTATTTTTTGACCGCGGGAGTTGCAAAGATTCCGGCAAAGGTTCTCTGACCGGGAAATGACAGTTCCGACCAGACCCTGAAAGAAATGACTGCCGGGATGCGGTCTATGATACCGCTTCCCGGCAGCAAGGAACAGGATATTTAGAGAATGGAAAGGGGGAGGGTCCCCCCCCGGCAGGATATTATTCCGATTGTTTGCCGGGTTTCATAGGTTCTCCCTGTTCGCCGGCATTGGACAGGACCACCACATCGACACGGCGGTTTTTCTGCCGACCCTCCTCCAAACTGTTGTCGGCAATGGGGCGATACTCACCATACCCTATTGCCGAAACTCTCTCGGGAGGAAATTCATGGGCATCGATCAGATAATGGACGATATTCGTAGCACGGGCAGTGGAGAGTTCCCAGTTCGACGGAAACTGAGATGTCTTGATCGGCACATTATCGGTATGCCCTTCAATCCGAATGGAATTGGAATACTTTCTGATTGCTTCTGTGATATTATCAAGAAGATACATTGATCTGGCTCGAACATTGGCCTTACCGGAATCGAAAAACTCCGTATCCTTCAGGCTGATCACCAGACCCCGCGGACCGATATCCAGCTTGACCTTGTCCTCAGCACCTTTTTCCTGGAGGAAGGCCATGATGTTTTCCTTGATCTTCTTGAATTCCTGCATGTCGGCTCTGCTTTTTTCTTTTGCCATTTCAGCAGGTTTTATCTGATCCTGTTCTTGAACCTTGCTCTCCGGCGATTGCTCCGTCTGCGTTTTCGCAGGAGAGGTGAGCTTCGGACTTACGCTTTTTTCTGCCGGAGGAGCAAGATCCGGTTTAACGGCTTTTTCTTCCGGTGACTTCACCTTTTCTTTCTGTTCCTGGACATGAGCAAGATCGGGGGCGCTGAAGACCTCATCAACGAGATCCTTCGGCTCCGGTTTTATCTTCGACTTGTATCTATCTCCGCCCGGAGGTCTGGTATCAGTCGAGGTTTTCTTCATGAGATTCGGCATCGGAATCAAATTGGAGGTATCGATAACATTAAAGGCCGGAGCCGAAGTGGATTTGGAGACGCCGAAGGCCTCGTTTGTAGAGGCTATGACCTTCGCCACCTTTGCCTTGTCGACTTGTGACATTGCATACAAGGTTACAAACACTGCAAACAACAATGTAATAAAATCGGCATAGGATACCAGCCAGCGCTCATGATTCGGTTCCTTCTCGTGTTCTTCTTTCTTGCGGCCCATGCTTACCCCTCGTCGCCCTCCGATTTTTTTCTTTCCGATGCCAGGAACCCTTGGAGTTTCATGATAATAAGCCTCGGGTTCATGCCGGATTGGATATCAAGAAGGCCTTCAATTATCAAAGTTTTCATCAGCACCTGTCGTTTCAAGATCTTCTTGAGTTTCGTACCGGTAGGAATACAGATGATGTTGGCAATCATCAACCCATAGATGGTGGCAACGAAGGCCACCGCTATGCCGGACCCCAGCTTCGACGGGTCGGAAAGATTTTCCATAACATGGATCAGACCAAGAACCGCGCCGATGATGCCGATAGTGGGAGCGAATCCTCCCGCCGCCTCGAAGACCTCTGCGCCTGCCTTCTCATGGGATTCGAACGCGGCCAGCTCAATCTCCATGAAATCTTGGAACTGCTGGGGATCAGTGCCGTCAACCACCAGCTGCAGGGCCTTCGTTTTGAACGCATCTCCCATTGAGTCGTTGATCAAAGGCTGGAGGGCGAGCAGACCGTTGCGTCGCGCCATCTCGGAATACGACGCAAGGTCCTTGATCACCTGCTCCATATCCGGTTCACCCGGGAAGATGATCTTCTTTACATCTTTCAGGGCCTTGATCAGGTCCCTCATCGGAAAGGAAACACATGTGGCCCCCAGAGTCCCGCCCGCGACGATTAAAAACGCGGTCGGCTGGATCAGCGCCGAGATATGCCCACCTTCGAGAATCTGACCGCCGATCACTGCACCGAATCCCAGTACCAGACCAACTATTGTTGCTAAATCCATATCTGTAATCTTTTACTGGAATATTTTTGAATTTGATGCATATGTTATGAAAATCATACTGTCATATTAATCTGTTTTGCGATGCCGGCCCTTTGCAGAACTTCCACATTAAAGGCTATTATTTTTTCTTGTATCTGCGTGCCCGATTCAAGAACCAGATAGCGATTTCCGTTGCTCATGGTTATACAGGTATCCGGTGATTCTTCAATAATCTCGAAGAGCGTATGATTTAAAAGACACTCCGTCCCGTTGATTTTCGTCAGTTTTATCATTATACCCTCCTGAAATTATAGTTAATCAAAAAGAAAAAAGAACAACAAGAAAATACTGTACCGAGAGGGCCGGAAGCACATTTTTTTAGTACCTTAGAAATAATTTTCTGTGTATTTTTTGCTGTAAATTATTTTATGAAGGTACTTATCCCGTTAATCGAAGTTAGGGTTTCTTCCGTTTCCCGTTCAAAAAATGTTATACTGAAACATCTAACCAAGTCATGGTATTCGATAAACACATCTACAGGAGAGGGCTATGGTAAGAGAATGGAATGCCGGAACATTTCTCAGTGTTTCAAGCGCATACTGGCATGGTTGCGCACTACAGGCCGGCGTCAGATTGGAACTCTTCACGGTCCTTGCCGACAGGATGTCGACACTTTCCGAGATTGCCGGAAAAACACAAACAGACCGCCGGGGGATGGAATATCTGCTCAATGCGCTTTCGGCCATGGGCCTGCTTATCAAAGAGGATGACTCTTATAGAAATTCGGCTGCGGCCCTTGATTTTCTCTGCAAGGACTCCCCGCGTTATCTCGGCCATATCCTGCTTCACCACCATCATATCCTGGACGGCTGGGCCCAGCTTGACGTGGCGGTGAAGACCGGCGCTCCCGTCAGCAGACGTTCCTATGGTACGGAGATTGAACGGGAGAGCTTTCTGATGGGCATGTTGAACCTGGCCATGGCAATTGCCCCGGACATTGCAGGTCGGATAGAACTGAAAGGCCGTAAACATCTGCTGGATCTGGGCGGAGGTCCCGGCACCTATGCTATCCACTTCTGTCTCGCCAATCCGGATCTGCGAGCGGCAATCTTTGATAGACCGACAACGAAACCATTCGCTCAAAAAACCGTGGCAGGATTCGGCCTGGCTGAGCGTATCGATTTTCTCGGTGGTGACTTCAATACCGATCCAATCCTCGGTGGCCCCTACGATGTCGCCTGGCTCTCCCATATCCTGCACAGCAACGGACCAGCCGAATGCCGCGAGATGATCCGCAAGGTCCTGGCCGTTATGGAACCCGGCGGCCTCGTTCTTATCCATGATTTCATCCTCGACAACACCAAGGATGCACCTGAATTCGCCGCCCTTTTTTCTTTGAATATGTTGATCAACAATCCGCAGGGGCGAACCTATTCCGAAGAAGAGATCACCCGGATGCTTCGGGAAAACGGCGTAAAAGAGATCGAAAGGTTTCCCTTCCGGGGGCCAAACAGTTCTTCCATCATCTGCGCCAAAATTTAATATCATAATTTCCATTGAAATTGTCCGGTAAATGGCTGTATTATAACTTCGCTGAAGTTATACTTTCTTTTATCTGAAATATTATGGACTTATTTAGTCAGGGAGCGGAGGACGATGGGCAGCACACTTCAAGACCAGTTTCTGAAAATGGGACTGGTCGACAAAAAGCAGGCAAACACAGTAAAAAAGGCACAACACAAGAAAAAGGCCGAACAAGGGAAAAAGGAAAGTATCAACGAAGGAATAATTCAGGCCCAACAGGCCCTGGCGGCCAAGAAAGAACGCAGCAGACTGCTGAATCAAAAAAAGAACGAGGAGTTGAAGGAACAGGAAACAGCCGCTCAGATACGGCAGCTCATTGACTCCAACCGGATATCGATGGCAGGGGGAGAGACCCCGTACAATTTCACCGACAGCAACAAGATCAAGCGTTTATTCTTAAAGAAGGAGACGATCGAACAGCTGAGCCGGGGAACTCTCGCCATTATCAGACAGGCCGGTGAATATCAGATTGTCCCTGCCGGGGTCGCCCTGAAAGTGCAGAAATTCAATAGAAAACTGGTTGTTGTCTTCCATGCTCAAGAAAAGAACCCTTCGGTCGATCAGGACGATCCTTATGCCGAATTCCAGGTCCCTGAAGATCTGATCTGGTAACTGTACCATTGTCCGGCAAAGGCAGCGAGAACGAGTTACAAATTTTCTCAACCATCTCTGAGCGTTATTCCTGAATCCCTTCCCTACCGGTCGGATCTATATCATCCTTTTTCTATATCACGATGAAAGACCGTCAATTCGACGGGTTGTTTTCGCAAGATCTGCTGCAAAACCTCAACCACCGCCACCGAACGATGCCTTCCACCCGTACACCCTACGGCCAGATGCAGTTCCTCTTTCCCGGCCAGACTGTTCTTACTCACTAAAAAAAGGACCAGGGGCTCAATCAACTGCAGGAATTCCTTCCCTGCTGTACTTCTGACCACATAATCGGCAACATCCTCGTCCAGACCGGTCCGTAAGCGCAGGGCATCAACCCAGTAAGGATTCGGCAGAAAACGCACATCCCAGAGCAGGTTGATATCTCCCGGTATGCCATATTTGAATCCAAAGGAGAAAAGGGTAACATGCAAGGGCTTGACAGAACCGGTTCCAGCAATCATAGGTTCACGAAATCGAAGTGGAAGGGGGCACAGCCGGAAAAATCCGGGCGTTCAAGAACCCGCCCCTTTAATCCCGCCCCTCTGTTTTGTTTGTGATTTTAATATAATGCATTTCCTTAACAATATCTTGAGCATCCTTTTTCTTCTTTTGGAACACCCTGGCAATCTCGTCCGCCGTTGAGGGCAGTTCCTTGTCTCTATTATATATTTCTGTCAGCTCATTGTAGTATTTATAGAAAAAGAGAAAAAGATCCTGGTAGCAGTCTTCAGAAAACTGGTTGATGATAATGGTAATAAGCTTGCCGTCTTTATCCGTCACCGTCCTAGTCTTCTGAAATGCCTGAATAGTATCCTGGAAGAGCTTTGTGAGATACTCCACATCTCTGACATCCTGAATCTTATCGAAATCTTCCTGAAATTTTGAAATTGTCGAATAGACAAAACGGGTAATCTTATTCTGATCGAAGACCTTTTCAGCCTTGTTAAGAGCACTTTTGAAGAGACCTCTGCTGGAAGTGCTTTCTTCCCTGATCCTCTCTTTGACATCGGCTACTCTGGCAAAGATTATTTTTTCAATATCCGCTTCTTTGGCCTTTAGCTCCTTGGCCTTCTTTTCCAGCTTTTTAGCCTGCTTGAAGAGCTCTTTGTCAATATTCTCAAATTCCTGCCGCCAGATTGATTTCTCGTAAAATGACGTTAATTCACTTTCAATCCTGGCAATCTCCTCGATTTCATCCTTTTGAGAAAGCCCAAGTTCGGCGATAAATTCTCCATCCATATGATCGGCGGCATCGGAAATACGTTCCCGATTTTTTCTGATGGCCTCGATGGACTGGTTGACGGCGGCGGTGACATTGTTCGCCGCACTTTCGATTATCTCTTTTAATCTTTCATTTCCCGAAATAAGGTATTTGTTTATTGTACTGAATTCATTGAATTTTTCAGATAAATCCATAGTTATTCGAAGAGTGATGAAAGTTAATGGATACTCAGTTCCGCATCGGTACTGAACGTTTCCCGCACTGCACGCCTCAGATACTCACAAGCACAACCTCAGAAAAACACATCGGAACTCCCCCAAGATCTGAATCGTTTTGCCATATTATGTGATAAGCTCTAGCATATCATAAATCTGAAAACAATTTGCCGCAATATATCTTACTCACTGAGAACCTGAAATTCCTGGAGGAAACAGGAAAGTACCTGCTAAACTACCAGCTATGATAAGTATAATACCTCTAACAACCGGAAGCAACTATTATGCCCCTTTGGACAACCCCTGATCCACCCCCGGGCCAGGCAACAATCGAACCGCATGTTTCAATCGCCCGGCAAAACACAGTGCTAGCACGAGCATGATGAGCAGCGACAGAAGGAAGACCCTCCAGCCTAAATGTTCAAAAAACACCCCCGGTAAAAACGAGCCCAGCGTACCACCCATGTAATAGAAGGAGATATATACCCCGTTGGCAAGTGCCTTATTGTCCTGCGACAGCTTGTTGACTAACCCCGACAGCAGAGAATGAGCCATAAAAAGCCCGGTACAGAAGACAAACATTCCGATAAACATAACCTGGTAGTTTTCGACAAAAAAGATCGTCGTTCCGAGAAAGAAAATCCCGATACCCGCCATGATTGCATCCGGTTCATTTCCAAAATAACCTATGATCCTCCGAGTGTTTACCGAGACCAGTATGCCCATGCTGTAGCCAAGATAGAGGAGTCCGATACCTGCCTCCCGAAAAGCCGGGTTGATTTTTTTTAATTCAAAGGGCAGAAAATTCATCAATGCAGAAAAGACAAAGAAGATACAAAAAATAGCCAGGTACAGCCAGCGGAACCGTCCTTCCCGAAGAAGAAGTGCCACCTGATGCATATTCGGCCGCTCATATGTCAATTTAACATTTCTTTCCAGGCACCCCAGGAGGAAAAACGCCAGGAGAAGCAGAATCCCCAGGACAAAAAAGAACATCCGCCAACCAAATAAATCGGTAAAGAGTCCCGACAGAAACCTGCCGAGAAAGCCTCCCATAATGGTGGCCGCGATGTAGAGTGCAATGGAATGTTGCACATTTTCCCGGCTGGAGGAATAGGAGATATAGCTCATCAAGGATGTCAGAATCGCAGGAATCATCAACCCCTGGATGGCCCGGATCAGAATCAGGGACAGATAGCTGCCGGCCATTGAAAAAATGATTTCCAAAACCCCAAGGGCCAGGATGGCCCCCCTGACCAGGAACTTCGCTGAAAAGGTCTCCAGCAAATATCCATAAAAGAGCGGGGCGACACCGAGAGGCATCATCAGTGTGGTAAACAGTATCGCCTGCGGCCTGCTCAGCGCAAATTCCTGCTGAAAAACCGGCTGGATAGGCTGAGCAGCATACAGAGAACAGATTGTAATAATAGTGGAAAAATAGATGCTGGGCAAAGAACTTTTACAGGATAATCCCATGAATCAGTTACTCTTCGGCAAACAAGTGCCACCCCGCCTGCGGAAAGAGTGACGAGGAAAGATAATGAATCCGCCAGGACGATGGTTAAAAAAACGCTCCACCGGTGGATTTAAAAAAATCTAGCGCAACGATTCAATAATTTTTTTCAAGGATTGGAGGTCGAAAGGTTTTGCAATTGCAGCGCTGAAACCATACTCCTTACACTGCACCATAATAGGATCATTGGAATAGCCACTGGAGACAACGACTTTCGCGTCGGGATCAATAGCCAGAATCTCGCCTACCGTCTCCTTCCCTCCCATGCCACCCGGGATGGTCAGGTCCATGATAACAGCATGAAAAGGGTCGCCACCGCTCAACCGGCTTTTGTAAAGCGACAAGGCCTCCTTGCCGTCTTTTACGAGTGCCACATCATACCCCAGATAGACAAGCATCTGTTTGGCAATATCGCCGACAATCTCCTCATCATCCATGATCAGGATTTTTAATTTTCGGCTCTCTGACGCCACTGTCACTCCCTTAGATTGTTTCTCTTTTAAGTACCAATTCGCACAATACTCTTACCTGGAATGAACTTAGTATGCCAGAAATCTCAAGCATCAGTCAAGACGTTTGGAAATTATAATTCTCTCTCCCCTTTTTTGTATTCTTATTTTGAATTTCTCATTTTTCAGGGTATGCTCCATCAAACACCTGACATTCATAAAATAAAATGCCACTTAAATCCCGAAACATTATCGTCAGCGAATATTTTGACAACCATCTCGTGGAAATAGTCGATGAAGGCGTCCACCGCTCACTCTATTTCGCTGGAAATATCCTGCAAAGCAGGATCTCGTTTATTACTCCCGATACATTGATCCTCTTGTATACCCAGTACATGATGAGTGCTCTTCTGGTGCAGCCGGAACCGCAACATGTGCTGCTTATCGGTATCGGCGCCGGAGCGCTGGTCCGTTTTCTACACCACCATTTCCCTTATTGCACTATAGATGCAGTAGACCATTCGGACCAGATCATCAGAATGGCAGTGGGTTATTTTCATATGCCAAGCAAAGACCCGATTACGATTCACTGCCGCGATGGCTATGAGTTTCTGGCCGCAAAAAAACCAGACAGGCCGTATGACCTGATACTGGTCGATGCCTTTGATGAAAGTGGCATGTCCAAGACAATCTATACAGGGGATTTTTTCAAATTGTGTCTGGAATCGCTTACTCCGGAGGGGGTTTTAAGCTGCAACCTGTGGAGTGGCGACCAAAGAGAACTGGCGGAGGTCAAAAACGGTATCGAAAGACATGCGACGAGTCACCTCTATCTGCCCGTGCCGAATCGTGGGAATATCGTTGCGCTGGGATTCAACACACCGGCCCCCTGGGGGAAAATAAAAAGGCCCGAAAACGAACTTAATTCCCTTTCTCAGCGTTTCCATATCGACCTCGACCGGATTGTTACGATCGCAAAGAGATTCAACATGACCCTTGGACAAAGAATAGGTTCAATATTTCTTTAACACAGAGGCGGCCGCCACCACCGAAGTCGTCGGCTCCTACATATTCCCTATCGGGGCAGGTCCCTTTCTGATTCGTTCAAGCTGATCCTGCAGATCCTTGATCTCATTTTGCCAGTAGAGCGGCGTTCCGAAATCCTCTATGGCCCGGGTCTCACCATCCTCCCGCACCTGATGGACACACCAGGCAATATAATGGATATAACGCATTGCCCGCAGGGGCTCAATCAGACGGAGGGTCCGCCGGTCAAATCTGCGGAAGGTCTCATATCCCTCCAGAAAGAGGTCTGCCTCGACAAAGGAATCATCCAGCAGACCCGGCAGCAGCATCCAGAAATCCTGCACCGGCGGCCCCACGACCATATCGTCAAAATCGATAAGATAAAAGGATTCCCCGGGCCGATAGATAATATTGCCGAAATGACAGTCGCCATGGAGACGGATCATCTCAGTTTTTATAAATAATGGTTGAATTTCATCAATAATTTCATTAACCACCCCAGTGAACGGATTTGTCAAGTCAGCGGGGATCTGCCCGCTGGAAAGGATTGTGTCAACCTGCTTGCGGGTTGACACATCAGGCACCAGGGATATCCTGGACTTAGCGCTATGAACAGCCCCCACATTATGGATCCGGGCTATCAGACGCCCCAGCTCCATCCATTGATCATCATTGAACTCATCGAGACACCGGCCACCACATTTGGGAAAAAGGGCATAAGAGATACCCTTGAATTTTCCCAATGTCGAACCATCCTTAAGACGCAGAGGCGCAATCACCGGAACCTCCTGCCCTGCAAGTTCTAACAGAAACTCGTGCTCCTCCTGAATCGCCTTCCGTGTCCATCGATCCGGCCGGTAAAATTTGATGATCCGTCCGGTACCGTCTGCCTGCTCCAGTTCATAAACCCTGTTGATGTAACTGTTGCAGGGCCGATAAAGATTTGAAAAAGGGACGCCAAGGGCCGATTCGGCAAGTGTGATCACTGTATCCGGGGTCAGGATGTGAAAGGCGGTCTGATTCTTCTGTTCTCCAGATCTCTTCATATGCGGAAATTCTTAGGCTTTTTACTTGGTTTATCTAAAATTTCAGATATATTCGATGTAACAGTAGTGCTGAATTCTAACCACCATCACAGGTCACTTCAATGGAGAGAATGAATAAAAAAATCTTTTCGGATGCAGATGAAGACATCTCATCATTCTCAGCCTCCTGTTTATTCTGCGGCAGTGATCATATCTTCCCCGGAGACAATTTTCGCGTCTCTGGGCAGGCCCTGATGGAACAGCTCGCCCATACCAAAAATATCGGCTCAGACACCTCTGGAAATTCCGATCAGCACAGATTATCCACTGATCCCCTCTTTGGACCATCAAGAGGAAAGATGTTCGGGGTGATGGAATGTCGTGCCGCCGACGGTTCCACCTTGTTTTTCAAGGCCTTTTCGGGCCAGTTCAATGGTCTCTGGCTGGTGGAAGGATGGGCACCGCCGCTCTTTGATGTGGATGAGTGGACGCGCGTCAATGCCGGCCCGGAGTTAGCAATAAAAACACTCGGTGCGGAAATAAAAGCATGCCATGATGATCACGAGAGGGGGAAACGTCTCCAACAGGAACGGAAAAAGCTTTCCCGGAAGCTGATGAAGGATCTGCACGCATTGTACCGGTTGACTAATTTTCGCGGTCAGACACTTTCTTTAACTGATCTCCTTTCAGAGAGGACCGGCATCCCGACCGGAACAGGTGATTGCTGTGCCCCGAAATTATTGAATTTTGCAGCCACCAACAACCTCGTCCCGACTGGAATTTCCGAGTTTTACTGGGGCCTGGAAAACAAATCTGCTGATCGGCAGCATAGACATTTTTATCCCCCCTGCGCCGAAAAATGTCGACCGATTCTGGGCTTTATGCTCTGCGGTCTCGATGAGCTGTATGCACCGCAAAGACTGTAGATTGACAATCGTCCATAGGGACCCGTCCTTTGTGGTAATCGATAAACCGGGCGGACTCCTGTCGGTACCGGGACGCGGCCCGGAGAATCAGGACTGTGTCGTCAGCAGGATTAAAACAATATTCGCCGAATGTATCGATCAGCCCGCAGTGCACAGACTTGATATGTATACCACCGGCCTGATGGTTCTGGCACTGACCCGGGAAACCCATCAGCATCTTTCCCGGCAATTTGAACAACGAATTGTCGAAAAAAGATACATCGCCCTGCTGGATGGAATCGTCGAGAAAGAATCCGGCAGAATCACCCTCTCATTCCGGCTTGATCCGGATAATCGCCCCTATCAGGTATGTGATCCGAAACAAGGAAAAGCCGGAACGACACTCTGGGAAAAACAGGATATTACGTCAGGAAAAACCAGGGTACAATTTATTCCACTCACCGGCCGAACCCATCAGCTACGGCTGCACGCTGCACATGTGTTGGGCCTCGGCTGTCCAATAGTTGGCGACAGACTCTATGGAAGCGGTCAGGAGGGAGACCAAATGCTGCTCCATGCCTCATATTTGTCCTTCCTGCACCCGTGCACCGGTAAGCAAATCAAATTCAACTCACCCCCTCCCTTTTAAAGCAGATAAAAAAACCGGGTATGAAGAGTTTCTTCATACCCGGTCGATTATAGAGCAGGGCCTGCTGTCAAGTTCGGGGTATCGTTTTCAGATAGTAACCGGATACAGACTGATGGCAAACACTGCCACCGCCAGGATCAACGTACAGACAGGGCCAAAAACTGAACACTCAGTCTCAAAGGTTTCCTCAGGCTCATGGAAATACATATTGATGATAAGGCGCAGGTAATACCACATAGAGAGGATACTGCTGACAATACCCAAGACAGCCAGGGTTACCTGCCCGGCCTGAATAGCACTGCTTATGATATAGAGTTTCCCCATAAAACCAGCTGTGGGAGGAATACCTGCCATCGACAGGAGAAAGACGGTAATGGCAGCTGCCGAATAGGGACGCTTTTTAGCCAATCCTTTGAAATCGTCGAACTGGGACCGCATCTCACCATTTCCGGTCAGATAGGAAAGGGCGGCAAATATACCCAGGGTGCTGACCGCATAAGCAGCCAGATAATAAAGGATGACACTGCCGGTAAAATGATCGGCACTCACAGCTACCAGCGCAATTAACAGGTAACCGGTATGCACGATACCAGATGCGGCCAGCATCCTTTTCAACGTATTCTGTCCGATTGCAATAAGATTGCCACCAAACATGGTCAGGATAGCGATATAAAACAGATAATTGACCCAGGCACTCTTCAAACCAGGATCAAGCATCAGGAAGTTGGCAAATATCGCAAAGACGGCAGTCTTTAATGCTGTTGCCATGAAACCGGTAACCGGCACAGAGGCTCCGTCATAAACGTCCACGACCCAGGCATGAAACGGAAAAGCGGCAACCTTAAAAAGAAAGGCTACGATAATGAAAAAGGCACCACCGACCAGAGCAGGCAAATGTAAAAATCCATGCGCGGCAATGGCTGTACTGATGGCCGAGAATTTGGTGCTGTTCAATCCACCATATATAAGCGCAGTTCCCATCGTGAAAAATGCGCCGGTGAATGCACCGAGCATCAGATATTTCAAAACCGCTTCGGCACAGGTGACACACGTGCGGTTAAAACCAACCAGAATATAAATAGAGAGAGACATGATCTCAAGCGAGATAAAGGCCGTTATCAGTTCCTGAGACATAGTCAGAAGCAGCATCCCGCTGACGGCAAAGGCAATGAGGCTGTAATATTCTACTGTGGCAAATCCGTTTTCCTTGAAATAGCTCTGCGAACTCATGGAGGTGAAGAAGCCACAGGCCAGAATAATCAGGCCGGCTACTCGCGTGAAATCGGTCACCATCAGCATCCCGTTGAACACAGACCCATAGGGACTGACATGGCCGATAGTTCCGGAAAGTATCTGTGCGATGAAGGCCAACGCAAAGACACACATACTGACAAGCGAGGCAGCCTCAAGAGTCAATTTCCCTAATGCCGATCTGAGCATCAACAGGATTGCTCCCGCACCTACTATGCCAAGAGGGAGTAATAACAAAAAATCGCGCGTCATGATATGTACCCTGCCTTATTTCTTTTCTTGATTGCGCCCTCTTTCGAGGACGTTAAGATCAGCAACCTGCATGTTATGAAGAAGAGAACTGATCTGAATCTTCGCGGCAGGTTCAATTTTCTTGATAAATGGTTGCGGATAAATCCCCATCACAACGATAAGGATTATGATCGGCAAAAAGGCAAACACCTCGACAGAAGTCAGGTCCCTAAACTTTTCTGTTCTTTCATTGACCTTCTCAAAGAACACTCTCTGGAACATCCAGAGCATATAACAAACACCGATGATCAGTGATGTTCCGGCAAGTACCCCAATAATTACATTGAATTTGATCGCTCCAAGAATGATCAGAAACTCACCGATAAATCCGCTTGTCCCTGGAAGCCCGACGGAGGCCAGCATCGCTATTGCAAAAAACATGGCGAAAACCGGAGCCTTACCGGCAATGCCGCCAAGGTCGGCAATCTTTCTGGTGTTCATGCGCTCTTCCAAAATACCTGCAAAGAGGAACAACGCTCCGGTGCTGGTTGCATGGGCGACAATCTGAAACAAGGTGCCGGTTAAGGCCTGAACGTTCATGCAGAAAATGCCCAGGGCGATTATCCCCATATGCGAGGCTGATGAAAAGGCCAGCATCCTCTTGAAGTCCTTTTGTGCGATTGCAGCAATGCCACAATACATCATGCCGATAACACCAGCGTAGGCAAGGATAAGCGCATATTTAGTAAACTCAGGACCAAAGACCGGCACAACGAAGCGAATGACCGCATAGACACCGATCTTGGCCATAATAGCTGAAAGGACAAAGGTCGCCGCTGATGGGGCTTCGGTATAGGCGTCAGGCAGCCAGGTATGGAACGGAAAAAGCGGTATTTTGATTGCAAATGCCAACATAAAGCCTGCAAATGCGAGGACAGCCATGCTGCCATGCAATCTGAGGCCAGCCATTTTGGCAATATCAAAACTCCAGACGCCGAACTGGGTATGATAGGATACGCCGATAAAAATGATTGCTGCCAGCATCAAAAGCGACCCGGCAATCGTATACAGGGTGATCTTCAAGGTCGCAGAAATCTTGCCTTCTCCACCATAAAGTCCGATCATAAAGAAAATGGGAAGGAGCATAACCTCCCAGAAGATATAGAAAAGAATCAGATCACCAGCGCAGACAGCTCCTGTCATCGCACCTTCAGCAATGAGCAAATTCCCATAATATCCTTTTGTCTTGGTCGAGAACAACAGGAAGATCGTTGGAAAGAGCACCGCCCCTGCCATCAGAACCAGTAGACTGATGCCATCCACACCCAGAGTGTAGTGAATCCCCAATGATTTAATCCAGGTACATTTTTCAACAAACTCCATACCGCCGGCACCGTTAAAACCTGCATACAGTTTCAATCCCAGGATCAGAACCGCAACGGAAACCACAAACCCGATCGCCCTGGACCCGTTCTTCGGCACAGGCGCAAGCAGCAATATAAGCCCTGCGAGAATCGGCAGAAAGATCATTGATGAGAGGATATGTTCAAACATTCTTACACCTTACCTAGTTCAACGTTTGAGAAATTAACAGACTTATAAGGCTCAGCCCTATGACCATGTAGATCGCATACATCCGGACATATCCCGTCTGAATGACCTTAAAGGCGCTTCCTGCCATCCCGTAGAGAAAGGCCGTCGCTTTCCTCGGACCATCAGTGACATCAGGATCGAAGTGTTCCCATATCATTGCACCAATTGTCTTGTAGGGCTGGACAAGGAGAAAGTCGTAGAGCTCATCTACATAGAATTTATGGTAAGCAAACTTTGCAAATCCTGAAAAAACGGGCATTTCTACGCCTTTGGCAAATTTTACAAAGGCAATGCTTATACCAATGATGAAGGCGGCGACGCTTGCGCCCATTGCCATCCATTCCGTGGCTGCCTCAGCATGGGGATGATGATCCAGCACGCTTGGGGCCAGCCACTGCGAAACCAGTTGATGCCCACCGAAAAGAGCTGGAAAATTTAGAAACCCGGCCAACAGTGCACCCACAGCCAGAATGATCAGCGGCACAGTCATCACCGCCGGCGGTTCATGGGCATGGTCATAGGCAGATTTATTCTTGGGTTCTCCCCAGAACACTACAAAGATCATTCTGAAGGTGTAATAGGCCGTCATACCAGCGACCAGAACACCGATCATCCAGATCCCCTTGAAACCGTTGGCATAGGCGGAGAAAAGGATCTCATCCTTACTGAAAAAGCCGGAAAAAGGAGGACATCCGGACAAGGCCAGAGCACCTACCAGCATAGTCAAATAGGTAATTGGCAGCTTTTTCTTCAGACCGCCCATCTTCCAGATATTCTGCTCGTGGTGCATCGCATAAATAACAGAGCCTGCACCAAGGAAGAGCAGGGCTTTGAAAAATGCGTGGGTAAAGACATGAAAGATACCGGCCGAATAGGCCGCAACACCGACACCTGCAAACATATAGCCTAACTGACTGACGGTTGAATAGGCAAGGACCTTTTTAATATCATCCTGAAACATGCCGTAGATCGCTGAAAGAAGGGCGGTCAGGATACCTACCCAGGCCACGATCTCGCCGGCTGCCGGTACATGGGCATAGAGGAAACTGAACCTGGCAACCATATAGACACCGGCAGTAACCATCGTCGCCGCATGGATCAGGGCCGAAACCGGGGTAGGGCCAGCCATGGCATCCGGTAACCACACATACAAAGGTATCTGCGCCGATTTACCGGTTGCACCGACAAAGAGCAGAAGACAGACAACCAGCGTCATAGCCGGGGGCAGCAGGTGCGCATTCGCTCTTAAAGAGACATAATCAAAACCATTGTTGGCGCCGATCCCCCAGAACAGGAAGGCCATACCCAGGACAAATCCGAGGTCGCCGATCCGGTTAACGATAAAGGCCTTATTCCCCGCCAGTACATTGCTCTGATCCTCATTATAATAGCTGATAAGCAGATACGAACAGAGTCCAACCCCCTCCCAGCCAACGAACATGACAACAGGTCCGTCGCCTAAAACCAGGATAAGCATGCTCCCCAGAAAGAGGTTCATGTAAGCAAAAAACTTTGCAAAGGTCTTGTCATCAGCCATATAGCCAATGGAATAGACATGGATAAGGGAACCGATGAAAGTGACAAAGAGAAGCATCAGCGCACTGAGCGGATCCGCCATAAATCCCATGGAGATCTTCAGTTCTCCAACACTGAACCAGGTAAAGGCATTATGCACCAGGATACGATGTTCAACCGGGAGCGTCCTCAGGATCGCAAAGACCTGAAAAGCCATGATACAGGACACTACCGGTCCAACGCATGCCAGGACTGCGTAAAGCTTATTCGGTAATCGATCTCCCCGGCAGGTCATTACATGCATCAGTCCAATCACAACGGCACCTATTAAGGGCATCAGTGGAATCAAACCGAGATAAAATTGAGCAGTATGTTCCATCGAATCACCCCTTCAACAGGCTGAAAATATTGGTATCAAGCACACCTTTATGCTTGTGCAGTAAAATGACAACGGCCAGGGCCAGCGCTGCCTCCGCTGCAGCCACTGCTATTATCATTAACGCAAGGACATGACCATCCATGCTGACATGCAGGCGAGAAAATGAGATAAAGGCCAGATTTGCCGCATTCAGCATCAACTCAATCGACATGAAAACCGTGAAGACATTCCGCCTGGATATAACTCCCAGGATACCCAGGCAGAAAAGGACAATACTCAAAGTAAGATAATTCAAGATCACTTGCCCACCCCCTTCTTTCCGGCCAGAACCACAGCACCAACGAGTGCGACCAGCAATAGAATGGATACGATTTCAAAAGGAAGCAGCCAGTTCTTGAACAGTATCAGTCCTACCTCCCTCACATCTCCGAAGCCATTGCCGATGATTTTCGTATCGCTGCCCGGCAGACTCTTCACTATCTTGTAGAGAAAGAGTGCGATCGGTGTGATAACGACTGCTCCGCCCAGCAGAAACAGCCCTTTTCCTTCTTCATCCGGCAGATCATGTTCCTGAATATTCAGGAACATGATGATAAAGATGATAAGTGACATGATCGCTCCCGCATAGACGATCAACTGCACAGCAAAGAGCAGCTTGGCAGACAGGAGGGCATAAAGACCCGCGAGGGAGATGAGCGTTACAACGAAACTCATCGCCCCGTTCATCGGGTGCCTGAACAAAATCAGGCCGATGGCGCCAAGCACCGACAGCCCAGCCAATCCGAAAAACAACCATTCGGCAAACATGATATCAAGCGCCCCCTTTCTTATATTCTTCTTCGTCAAACGCACCCTTGGTTGCCAGCAGCTCATCAATCCCAACAAAGACCGACTCACGATCGTAGCTGGTTACCGAAAAAATCCCGGTGTCCATCCGTATGGCATCCATGGGACATGCCTCGACACAATATCCACAATAAATGCATTCCAGCAGGTCGATATCGAATCGAACCGGCACTTTTTCCGACTTGCCGTCCATTCGCTCTCCGGCCTCGATCATTATGCACTTTGCCGGACAATTTGTCTGACACATGAAACAGGCAACGCACTTTACCGTTCCATCTTCATGGGTCGTCAGCCGATGGCGACCGCGCCAGCGAGGGGTTATCTCCGGTTTTACTTCCGGATAATGCCGAACATACAATCTGGAATTATCACAGAGATTTCTCCACAAATGGCCAAGGGTCACCCGCATCCCTTTGAAAATCTCAAAGAGATAGATCTTCTCCAGAAAGCTTGAGCCTTTCCGCTCCATTATTTTAACTGTAACACTCATGCCATTCCCCTTTAGCTCAACGCAACCACGACAGCGCTCGTGATGAAGATGTTCAGAAGTGCCAAAGGTAAAAGCATCTTCCATCCTAATAGCTGCAACTGATCATACCGAAAACGCGGCAGTGTCCATCGTACCCAGACATAGACGAAACACATCATAAATGTTTTAACCAGGAAGGTCACTATCTGTAGCAGAACCACCAGTATCCGGTCCGCGGCACCACCTGCGGCATAGAGCAGATAGCCGACTAGAACAGCCTCAACCACCACCACCATCATCCAGATAATTATTCTGTATACCTTGGCCTCACGCACTCTCGGGTCATTTGGACGATCATAATGGCTCTTATTGTTTTTCATCATCCAGCCGCAGAACAGAGCGGCAGCGACCGGGACAAGTCCCATTAGCAACATGGAAACAGGCTTCGCATAGGCCACCAGGGTTTCCGTGGACAGCCAGGGAATCTGATAGCCGCCGAAGAACAATGTGATGATAATCGAACTGGATACAAACATGGCCACATATTCACCCATGAAGAACAGGGCGAATTTCATTGCGCTGTACTCAACATGAAAACCGGCAACGAGCTCACTTTCACCTTCGGCCAGATCAAAGGGGGTCCTGTTGGTCTCAGCAAAGGCGGATACAATGAAAATGACGGCCGCCAGAGGCTGCAGAACAACCCCCCACATCGGGATGAAACCAAAAAGAAGCTTCCCCTGGAAATGAACAATCTCGTTCAGGTTTATGGTTCCATAGACCACCAGCAGGCTGACCAGAGCCAGTCCCATGGGAATCTCATAACTGATGACCTGCGCCGAGGCCCGCAGAGCGCCAAGGACACCGTATTTGTTATGGGAAGACCAACCTGCAAGAATGATTCCGTATACAGCAAACCCGGTGATGGCGAGAAACCAGAGGATACCCAGGTCCATCGGTATACCCTGCATGATGTACTGTTTTCCTTCAAGCACCAGCGTATCGGCAAAGGGCACAACTGCAAAGGAGACCAGCGCGCAGAAGAAAACGATCAGAGGGGCAAGCACAAAGTAGAACTTATGAGCGCTATGTCCCGGGATCACATCCTCTTTAAATATCAGTTTTATCCCATCGGCCGCATTCTGAACCAAACCAGCTGCCCTGAACCCGAAGATATTAGCTCGATTTGGACCTGCTCGATCCTGGAAAAAAGCCGCCCCTCTGCGCTCCAGCCAGACCAGTACCGCAATGAAGCACAAGGGTACAAAGGCCCCGACAGCAACCCGGAGAAGAACAAGTAGAATATCAAGCTGGGACATGGGCAGCCTCACTCTCGGTTAATTTCAATCCCCCCTCCGGGATCACCTCGGTCAGAGAGGGAAGTACTTTTTTCATCTCACTTGCAATATCACTCTCTGTTACAATCGGACTCCCTAACATTCCGGCAATCTGGGTCATATCTGCGAGTGGCGTGTTTTTCTGCACTGCCCGACCGAAATGCTGCAGAATCCCATCCTTATTAATCACACTCCCGGAGGATTCACTATACGAGGCTACCGGTATGGCAATCGCTGCATTTTGGGTGAGCGTGTTGTTGTGGGTGCTGACGGCAATAACCTTCATCTTCTCCAGTTTCTGCCGAAACTCGCTGCCGGTATCATGTATGAACAGATCATTATTGAAACTGATGACTGCATCAGAGCTGTTCAGCGCACCGTTGAAGGTCTCTTTGGTTGCATCGATCCCAAGTTTTGCCAGACCGGCCCGATTTGCCGATTTATCATCCTGGATCAACCAGCCGTCACCGTCACCTGCTTTAATATACCCGTCACTGTATCCGGACAGTTTCGTCCCGACTGCGTCAGCCAGTGCCTTAATCGCAATCATCTCTTCGATGGAACATTCAGGAGAGACAAGCATCAGGATTTTGGGTCCCAGGGCCTTCCTGGCAGCCTGAACGGCATGATCGACGGAGCAGTCTTTTCCGTCCACCCGGGCAGCAAGCAGACGTCCTTCATTTTCTGCGTGATAGCTCAAGCGCCCCTCATCACAGATGAAATAGCCGTTGACCTGTTCATTCAACCTCGGCCGGAACCGGTAGATGATATCATCCTTATATTTTTCACGATTGTGATCAATAAAGATATTACATCCCTTGGAGCAGCCATGGCAGATGCCTTTATCCCTGGTTAAAAACCAGGCCCTTTGCTTGAATCGGAAATCCTGGCTCGTCATCGCTCCCACCGGACAGAGATCGACCACGTTCAGCGCATACCTGTTATTGAGCGGTCTGCCCGGAAACGTTGTCACCCGAGCCTCATCCGAACGGTTGACGATGCCAAGCTCACCGGTCTTGGTGATAAGACGCGTAAAACGGACGCAACGGGCGCAGAGAACACAACGCTCCTGATCATGCACAACACCGCAGCCGAAGTCCATCTTCTTGCCTTTGCTGACTACCGGGACTGTCATCCTGCTGTCCTGGGCGTCATAGGTCATATAGTAATCCTGCAGGGTACATTCCCCCGCCTGATCACAAACAGGGCAGTCGATGGGATGATTAATCAGCTGGAATTCCATCATATCCTGCTGGATCTTCTTGATTTTTCCCGTATCAAGCTGAACCTTCATCCCCGGCGCCACCGGCGTTTTGCAGGCCGGAACCAACGGAGGCCTGCCATCTTCGATGCCGACCAGACACATCCGGCAATTACCATCGGCGCCAAGGGCGGGATGGTAGCAAAAGTGGGGGATCTCAATGCCGACGACCTTCAAGGCATCAATCAGGTTCTTTCCCGACTCCACTTCCACTTCAACGCCGTTCACAAAAAGTTTTATCATTTCAGCCATGAGTCAGCCCTTATCCCTGTTTCACATTGGCTTGAGCCGAGGCGCCTTTCTTCACATAGGCCTCAAACTCGTGCCGGAACTTAATCAAATAACTACGTACCGGCATGGTGCAGGCCGCCGACAGTACGCATACGGTTTTCATCTCAATATTGTCACACAACTCCACCAGAAGATCGATATCCGCCGATGTTCCATCACCGCGAAGGATCTTTTTGACGATCTTCAATATCCAGCCCAGTCCTTCGCGGCAGGGTGTACATTGCCCACAGGATTCATGGTGATAAAACTGAGCCAGATTTTCAACCAGCTTGACAATATCGACAGTCTCATCGAGGACCACGATGCCGCCCGAACCGAACATGGTTTTATGGGCAGCCATGGATTCGTAATCAAGGGTCAGATCTTTGGCATCCTCGGGGGTCTGCACAGGTGTTGAACTCCCCCCTGGGATAATTGCCTTTAATTTTTTGCCGTTCAAAACCCCGCCTGCCACCTTTTCAATAACATCTAGGATCGGCAAGCCCAGAGGCAGTTCGTACATGCCCGGTTTGTTAACATGACCGGAGATACCGAACAGGTGTGTTCCAGGGCTCTTTTCCGTCCCATATTGTTTGTAGGCCGCTGCTCCGTTTTCGATGATATAGGGCAGGGAGGCAATGGTTTGAACGTTGTTGATAATGGTCGGACATCCGTACAGACCTTCCACCGCCGGAAAGGGCGGCTTGCTCCGCGGCTGTCCCTTCTTGCCTTCGATGGATTCCAGAAGCGCCGTTTCCTCACCACAGATATAGGCTCCTGCCCCCCGATGAACGGTGACATCCAGCTTGAAATCGTGTCCGGCAACCTTTTCTCCGAGATATCCGGCGGCATAGGCTTCATCAATGGCCTTCTGCAAGGCCTTCACCTGGGAGGTATACTCACCGCGGATATAAATGTAGGCATCATGGCAACCGATGGCATAACAGCAGATGATTATCCCTTCTATCATCATATGCGGATCACGCACCAGGATGTAACGGTCTTTGAAGGTGGCCGGTTCCGACTCGTCGGAGTTGACAGTCAGATAAACGGGTTTATTGAGTCCCTTCGGCAGAAACGACCATTTCAGACCGGCAGGAAAACCTGCCCCGCCGCGACCGCGCAGGCCACTGTTTTTCACCTCTTCGATGACGGCAACCGGTTCCATCGAAAACAGTTTGTCAAGCTGAGAATAGGCACCATGCTGTTTGGCTACTTCGAGCATATGGGCGTCCTTGATGTCGAACTTCGCACTGAGAATCTTCACTTCCATATCCGTACGCCCTCCTTATTTCAGCGTGGCCAGCAACGATTTCAGTTTATCCACGTCCATGCTTTCGTGGAATTCGCCGTTGACCTGGACGACCGGAGCAGTACCGCAGTGCCCAAGACATTCCACCTCTTCCAGACTGAACTTTCCGTCCGCACCGATCTCCCCCGGCTTGAGACCGAGTTCGTTTTTGAGATAATCAACAATCTCCTGTTTTCCCCTGAGCCAGCAGGATAAAGTACGGCAGATACAAATATGATTTCTGCCCATCGGATGAAGGTTGTACATCGTATAGAAGGTGGCACATTCAAATACCTGGCTTGCGAATGTGCCGATACGATCGGCTATATACGCTATCGCCTCGGCGCTGATCCAACCCTCCTGCTCCTGGGTCAGCCAGAGAGCCGGCAGGATCATGGATTCCCTCGTCGGATACCGCTTGACAAGGCGTTCAAATTCGGCATCCCTTTCCTGGTCAAAGCGGAACGGCTTTCCTGTAACAATCAGTTTCGAACGGTCGCTCATCTGTCCAACTCCCCACCTATTATATTGATACACCCAAGGTTGATGACAGCATCGGCAATCATGGACCCTTCAACCATTTCATGGAAACCGCCCATTATATAGAAACAGGGAGGCCGCACCTTCACCTTGTAAGGCCGACCTGATCCATCGGAGACAAAATGAAATCCCAGCTCGCCGTTTGCCGCCTCAAACGAATCGTACCATTCACCCGGAGGCGTTTTGACACCTTCAAATATCAGTTTAAAATGGTTGGCAAGACCTTCAATTTTTCCGTAGACCTGGGACTTCGGCGGCAGCGCCACCCGATGGTCACTGACAAAGATCGGGCCTTCCGGGATCATCTTCATCGCCTGCCGGATAATCTTGATACTCTGGAAGATCTCTTCATAGCGGATCATCAACCGGTCGTAGAGATCACCCTTGGTGCCGACCGGGACCTCAAAATCAAAGGCGTCGTAATTATAATAGGGAGCATCTTTGCGCAGATCGAACGGAACACCGCTTGCCCGCAGGCAAGGTCCCGTAAAGCCGTAAGAAAGCGCCAGATCCTTCGACATCACACAGACACCCTGGGTCCTGTCATGGACGATCCGGTTTTGAGCAACCAGTTTGTACGAGTCGGAGACACCCTTTTCGATGTTTTTTATGTGGTTTTCCATATCGGCTTCCCAGCCTTCATAGAAATCACGATACATCCCGCCGATACGGGTAAAGGAACTGGTAAGCCGTGCGCCGGTCAGGCGGCTGATCAGATCGTAGGAGGCCTCTTTTTCGTTATAGAGGTACCAGTAATTGGTAAGTCCTCCCATATCGACCAGGTTTGCCGCGATACAGACCAGATGATCCTGAATCCGGAAAAATTCCGACATCACAACCCGCATAAACTTGGTCCGCTCGGTAATTTCAATACCCAGCCATGATTCGACGGCCTTCACATAGGCGATATTGTTCATTAAGGCTGAACAGTAATTGAGCCGGTCCGTAAGCGGGATGACCTGATTGTAGGTTAAATTTTCCGCAGTCTTCTCAAATCCTCTGTGCAGGTAGCCGATCTCATTTACATTGGCAACGATGGTCTCACCGTCGAGGGCCGTCAGAATACGGATGGCACCATGGGTGACCGGATGCGACGGTCCGAGATTCAGAAACATGATCTCGGTGTTAATATCCTGCATGGTGGATTGACTCACACCCTTGAGCGCCAGACGGGCCCTGATTTCTTTTTCCATGCTATCGGTTTCGTAGCATATCTGGCCCAGCTTGATAGGATAATCCTTACGCAGCGGATGACCTTTGAACTGCCAATGGTTCAGGATGCGTCTGAGATCAGGATGCCCGATGAAGCGGATACCGTACTGGTCATAGACCTCACGTTCCCCCCAGTTGGCTGAATCCCACAGGTGTGTCGCGGTCGGAACACCGGCATCCGGATCATGCACCGGAGTCCGGACCTGCACTACCATATTCTTCTGCCAGTTACGCAGGGTATAAACAAGAGCGAACCGTGCCTCCTGAGCCACCGGATATTCAAGATAGTCTATGGCAGTAACATCAAGCAGCAGACTGAATTTGAAGTCTTTGTCATTTTTAAGGTGGGAAAGCGTCTCAATGAGCCTTTCCGGCTGCACTGCAATCACCGCAGAATCCAGAACTGTCGAGATGGTAGCCTCCGGAAAGGCGGCTTGTAATTTTTCTAGTGCCGTCGCATTCATATCAGTCGAGAATCCCTTTAAAATCTTTGTGGCGGTCCTTCAACACACTCTCGCCTTTGATCTGATCCTGGATCTTTATCAGGGCGTCCAGCACTGCTTCCGGCCTGGGTGGACAACCGGATATGTACACATCCACCGGGATTACGGTATCGATTCCCTGAACGGTACAATAGTTGTCATAGATGCCGCCGGAACTTGCACAGGCCCCCATGGCGACAACCCATTTCGGTTCAGGCATCTGCTCATAGATACGTTTCATAATCGGCGCCTGCTTATAGCTTACAGTGCCGCAGACAAGCATGAGGTCGGCCTGACGAGGTGAGAAACGGACGACCTCCGCTCCCCAGCGGGAAATATCATGCTGACTGGCTGCCGCACTCATGAATTCGATGGCGCAGCAAGCAGTTCCAAAGACCATTGGCCAGAGAGAATACTGCCGTCCCCAGTTGATAATCGCATCGAGTTGCGTGGTGACTACCGAGTCGCCCAGACTCGCTTCAATTCCTAGCGCCAATTGAGCACCCCTTTCTTTAGAATGTAAATAAGACCCGTAAGAAGCAGGAGCATAAACGCCACCATCTCGGAAAACCCGAACCAGCCAAGCTGCCGGATGGAAACCGCCCATGGATACATGAACACTGCCTCAATATCGAATATCAGGAACAGGATGGCAAGAAGATAGAATTTGACGCTGAATTTCTGGTCAACCGCCCCGATGACATTACCGACCCCACTCTCATAGGCCTCGTTCTTCACCTTCCCAGCCAGGCGGGGGCCGAATATTACCGTCGCAACAAAAAGAACCGGGACGATAACAGCAAGTCCGATAAATATTATTGCTGAAAGAATTAATTCCGTTGACATGTACCCTCTCCCACCTCGTTTTTCTGTTCCAGAGCCGCCTGGAATCCGGCGACACTTTAAAAACCCCTGAATGAACGACCATTCATTAACAGGCTCTCACCTCTCCTGTCAAGAAAAAATTATTGTGCGCAAACGGGAGCTTAGTCTTATCACAACAAACACTCAACATGCACAATCAGCCTGATTCATTGTGCATGTTGTGCGCACACCTTCCGGGGTTTATCCATACAGACTTCCGTATTTCAAACAGCTACCGTCTCTGGAATGGCACTGTCATTTTCATCTATACTACCAATTACCAATGGAATATCAAAAGTGCACCGACGTAGTTATGGCAAATGATATCGGCCGTCCGGCATACATTATCTTTCTTGTTTTTGCCTATTTTGCATAATACAGACCTCTGGCCACTCCATGATCATATCCTGATGTTCCGGAGGGAATACTGCCGCCCATCTTTCTCTGCAATCGTACTACAAACCATATTTCAATAAGTTATCCGGAAGACGAAAAACCATTCATTTTTATGAAGAAATGAATCAGAGATAATTATACACAATTTTTCGTTGAGACCTTGCTGTGAGCTCTCTAACAGCGTCGAAGTTTTTCCTGGTGGAAATTCACCACAAAGACGATTACCAGCCTGCGACAGACCAGTCATATCACCCCCTGCAACTCCTTATCCCTGCCCAACCTGAATAGGTGCTGAACCTAGCCGCTGTCGGATTTTCGCCGAAGGATATATCAGCCGCGAGCGGATTGACATAAACCAACACCATCCATTATTATAGCAGCCTATCAAATTACAGCGAAAAACTGGGTCCTTGTAAAAGTGCACCTCCGGAAGGGAGAGGGAAAGCAGCACTTCTTCTCTTCCCCCTGGTGCGAAAAACGAAGTACAAACTCATGCTTTTAAAAAGGAGGAGCGTATGTCAGCAGGAGCTTTAAAACCCCGGTGGGGGCAACCCCTCACCGGCATTATCTCGTTTTTGACATTTTTTGGCATTGCCTGGATGCTCTGGTATTTCCTGAGCGATCCCAGGGGACCCGTGCATTCCTTCCCCTACCCGTTCGTGCTCTACCTGGCGATGATGATCCTCGTTGGCCTGTGGCAGCATATGTTCCTCGGAGACTGGCCCTTCCAGGATATCTCCCAACCTGCTCGCGGCATTATCCAGACCATCGTCAATCTGGCCCTGGTCTGGTTTGTCATCCATGTGGTCTTTTACCGGGTACTGGGACTCGGTTTCAATTTCCTCAGCCAGAGCAATCTCGAGGCCTTGGCCGGGAGCGGTTCCTATGTCGCCCAGTTCAAGGATGCAGCCGGAGCCCTGGTGTCCTGCGGCAAGGAACTCTCCCTGGAGAAACTGGTCGCCGGCACAGCCCGTTACGGTGAAAGAGCAGTGGTCTGTTTCGTCCTCATCGGTTTTTTCAGCTACCCGTTTATTACCATCCTCTTCGGCAAATGGCCGGTCCGGCCGAGCGATCTGAAGCAGCCCATGGCAGGACTGGCCGAATTCGGCTGGGCCTCGATGTGGACCATGTTCTTTTATGTCGCCCTCATCGTTCCCTTCTGGGGAATGCTGTACGGCAAGGTCTTCGGAACCTCTTATGGCATGAACTTTCCCTGGTGGACCAGTATCGCCGGTACGCCCCATGTTCACTGGGTTTTTGGCTGGTGGGAATGGATGATCGTCGTCCTCTTCATGACCCCGAATGTCTGGCGGATGAAACCGTGGTCGGCAATCAATTTGCCCCAGCCCCTCAAGGGTCTGGTCTCCTTTTTCATCATCTTCGTTCTCGGTTATCTCATTGCAAGCGCCTGCGTCAAATTCGCAGGCATCTGGCTGCCCGACATGACAGAGGCCTTAAAGGCCAACGGCAACGACAGCATGGTCCGCTTTCTCTGGTACCATGCAGCGGAAATCGCCGGCTTCACCCTGATCCCTTTCCTCGCCTGGCACCACTATTTCGATGATATGGCACCGATGCGGGATGTGGATGGCTGGGGCGCTTTCGGGTTCCGAACCCTTGGGGTCATCGTGCTGTGCGTTCTCAACTACTTCTTTTTCTATTACCTCAATTTCGGCCATTGGGGTCTGGGCAACCACCACATGGCACACGGTATCGCCGACAGAATGCTCCACGGCGAGTCCTTGATCTGGAACTTCTGGTGGATCATCCCGCTCCTCTGGAACGAATGGTTCTTCCATAAATGGCCGTTCTATGTCCATGAAGACTAAGGACCACCCGTTCTCCTGAGGTTTTTCACATGGCGGGGGCTAATACGCCCTCTCTGCTTAGTGGTCCTCGCCATGTTGAATTTCACCACACATCTCCTCACTGCTCTCTTTCGTCCAGAAATCCGCCAGAGGTTCCGCCAGGCTCCACGACCGTCCATGCTGAGCTGCAGCCCCTTTTTGAGCCGCTGGAACGAACTCTTCCGCAGTGAACTTACTGCCCGATCGGTGTTAATTATCTCCGAAGTGCCGTGGCAATTAAAGGCCTCCTGCAGAACAGTTACCTTTTGTCCACTCCATTTCGCATGGCAGTAAGGTACTGGAATCATAAAAGACGAGACCCCGGCCGAGGCCGGGGTCTGGATGAGTCGCAACAGGCTGAAAAACTTTATTTCAGTCTATGCGTGGGCGAAGAAAAAGAGCAGGTACAACTTGCTTACATGCCCATCAAAAGTTACAGGGCCAGTATTTTTTCAGTCAAAGCGGGGACGAAGAGCTTCAAGTCGGCGACGACCAGGACATCGGCGACCTCGCCGATCGGGGCGTCGCGGTCGGTGTTGATCGCCACCACAAACTCGGACTTCTTC
>CAIUQR010000102.1 GCA_903901335.1 uncultured delta proteobacterium
CGATATGACCCTGCCAATATCGACGCTTTTCCTCTCTGCTTTTGATCTTCTTGTTCTTCATCTTGCCTCCACAAAATTGTTTCGGCGCAGTGAAGCAGAGTTTGATCATCTCCGGTAGATGCCGTTCCTTAACCGCTTACATTTTCTTGGAGGCAAACAATGCACCAATGTCAAGAATTCCAACCTAGTTCCTGCCCTCCGGAATTCAGCAATTCCCTGATAATCTAAATCAGCATACCAGTTTCTTGCAGCCTTCTCAGAGGGAAAGGAAAAGATAATCATACGCCCGCTGCGAGGGGCATTCCCTTCAAAATGAATTGGTTGATCATCCAAGGTTACAAATTCCCCTTGATATTTTTTCAAAAGCGGGAAAAACCCCTTTTCATATTTCCGGTATTTCTCGCCATCAGTAACAGTCAGATTAACAACCATGTACACGGGGGTAGTATTCATAATTTCCATATTTTGTTGTTTCTGGTCCCTCAACAATACTGATATCTATGTTAGTAAAGGAAAGCACTGCGGTGGTTTTTTAAATAGCAAGGAGGAAGATTGGTTTCCTTATAAGTAATCCTGATCATCATGTTTAAATTTTTTCAGGTCCGTTGTTAGCGTCTGTAATTCGAAAATAGTTCTGAATGCTTTATGGTTTAAAGCTTTTCCAACTGCTCAGCATGTCAAAAACTTACAGTTCGACATTTTGATACCTTTCTCCTGTAATGTCATTAAGGTCGATGTTCCATGAGCAACAAGTTCCCCAGCTTCATTGAACACCTTAGCCTCGGCATAGCTTATTGATTTTCCGCTTTTTATGGCAACCCCTTCAGCCTTAAGCTGACCATTAATTACTGGTCGTAAATAATTGAGTTTGAGGTCGATGTTAACCAGTCCTGCATTTTCAGGGATTTTAAGAAAAACAGCCCAAAATGTTGCAGTGTCGATAAGAGTTGCAAGTACACCACCATGGACAATTCCAAACGGTTGCAGGTGGCAGTTGTCTAAACTCAGTTTGATAGTAGCTGTATACAAATCAATGTTCTCAAGTTTCATAGACAGGTGGTTGGGAAATGGACTTAGGTTTACAAGCTCTATCAATTCCCTAATGTATGCAGGGTTGGGACTTAACATAATGGACCTCTTGAAACGGCAAAGTTTTAGATTTAGGGCTATTTAATTACAGATTAAAATACCGATCGGTATATTTCAAAGCAAAATAATACTAGCTTTTTAATGACAGAATTACGCGTTCCATCTCTTCTATTGCATTAAGGATATAGCTTTCCTCTCCGGTGACCTTGGCCATGGCATATCCCCCTTCTATCAGTGCGATAGAAATTTTGGCAATTTTTGAAGCATCTATACCTGCTTTGAGTTCTCCCTGCTGCATCCCTTTTTCAACGAAATCAACTATTGTCGATTCCCAGAGCCTAATTCTTTCTAGAACAGCCTTATGCAGTTTTTGATTGAGGTCATCAGCATCAACGGATGTATTCAATATTGGGCAACCGCCGTTGAAAAGGACTGCTTTGAATATTTTTCGAAAGGTGTCTGGATACGCAAGAAGCTTTTCCAGATAAGTGTTTGCTAACTGTATTTGTGATTTGAGGTTTTTATTGACAAAATCAGCGTTATACTCAAAAGCAGAAAGCGCCACCTCATCTTTGTCTTTGAAATTACCATAAATACTTCCTTTACTTAATCCAGTTATAGTAATCATATCGGATAAGGTTGTTGCTGCATACCCTTTCTTGTTAAAAACCGGCGCCACCTTCTCAATGATGTTACGCCTTGTTCGTTCTGATTTGTTGAAATCTGAATATCGCATATATGAAATATACCATTCGGTATTATTTTTGTCAAATCTCTATGTCTCCTGTTGGACACTACGTGTTATTTGTTGGTCTAACTGACTCAGAATACCCATACCACCAGGGACGTAAATTTTATTTGCAACTTTAGATTTAATAGTCTAAATTAGACTGATTAGTCTAATATGGAGATTGCAACGTGAAAACCCGAGAACGTATTCTGGAAGCGGCACTTGAGCTATTCAATGAGAATGGAGTGTCAGAAGTTACCACCCATCATGTCGCAACAAAGTGCGGCATCAGCCCTGGAAACCTCTATTATCACTACCGAAACAAGGAAGAAATTATCCGTTCCCTGTTTGACCAAGCAATTGCTTTTATTAGCGAGCAGGAAAAAGCCATTGATAATGGATCTTCGGAAACATTACATACCATCGAACAGACGCTGACTCTCTTAAGTACCTTGAACTGGCGGTACCGCTTTCTGAAACGGGATTTACCCATCATCCTGATGAACGACCAATCCCTGCGTAAAAAATTCCATCTCGTCCACCAGCAACAAGTTACTAGTCTGAACCACAACCTGAACAAAGGAATGGCTGGTGGTCTGATTAAGGCGTTACCGCCAAGAGAGACGATGCATCTCAGCAAGATCTTTTGGTTGGTTGCACTCTTCTGGCCAACGTTCCTTGAAGTAAGCGGTGACGGCTTTACTGAAGAGAATCTGGAAGAAGGCATTGACCTTATTCGGCTTCTAAACAAAATGTTGATGCCTGATAAAGGGGAAAAACAACTCCACCTGGAGGACCAAATATGAAAATCGGACTGCAAACATGGGGTAGCGAGGGTGATATCAGGCCGTTCACCTCACTTTCAGCCGCTTTGAAGCTTGCCGGTCACGATGTCACTCTGGTTGTTACTGATAATGCCGGTAGAGATTACTCAGGAATAGCCAATAGATATGGGTTTAACCTGAAGGCTTTGCCAGGGCCGATCATATCTGACAAGCATGAAGCCGCAAAGGTATGGCAGTCTATCATTGATGCCGGGAACCCCATTAAGCAGGCTGAGATGATTATGACCTATGGGTTCGACCCGGTAATAGAATCCATGTACGAAGCAGCAAAGGAGCTATGCGCTGAGAGCGAACTGGTTGTTGGCCATTTCTTTGTATTCCCGCTTCGTGTGGCAGCGGAAAAAGGAAAAGTTCCAATGGCTACCGTTAATATTGTACATAATTGCATCCCATCGAACTACATATGCCCGCCTGGACTGCCAGACCTTGGCAAATGGTTTTATCCATTGGGTTGGAAACTTGTAAGAATAATGATTGGCAAGATATTCCTGCCAAGGGTGAATGCACTTCGCACCAGAGAGGGATTAGCACCGAACACCGACGTTATGTCTCAAACATGGGCGGCAGAACGCTTGAACCTCCTGGCAGTCAGTCCGACAATCTGTAATCGTCCACAAGACTGGGACGAAAAGCATCATGTGTGCGGATTCTTCAACCCACCAGACGAGGAAGGTAAAGAAGCTTGGCCGGGTGGCCTAGAGTCGTTTATCAATGCCGGTTCGCCACCAGTCTATTTTACTTTTGGCAGTATGATGCTATCCGACCTGACAGTGATACGAAAAACTCTGAATATCTGGCAGGAGGCAGTAAAACAAGTGAAATGCAGAGCAATAATGCAGGTGCCGTGGGATGACTTGTCGGTATTTGAAATTGAGAGCAACATATTCATGGTCAACCGTTCGCCCTACGCCGAAGTGTTCCCTCGTTGTTCTGCCATCGTCCATCATGGAGGAGCAGGTACAACGCAGTCGAGTTTGCTCGCAGGGAAACCATCAGTCGTGGTGGCACACATGGCTGATCAAACATTCTGGGGTTCTGAATTGGAGCGGCTTGGAGTTGCAGGAAAACTCTTGCAACGAAAAACTTTCCATCCCAAAAAACTTGCTGCGATATTACTTCAAGTTATTTCCAACCCAGCAATGAGCTGCAACGCTGAAGCATTAGGGAAGAAAATGTCCGATGAAAATGGGACACTTAATGCATTGCACATCATAGAGGAATATTTTATATCACAATCATTATAGTAAATATTATTTACTTTGAAATCTGAATTGTCGCCCACTTTTCAGAAAACTCACTTTCTCCCTAAAAACCAAGCCATTGTTGACTTAGTGTTACAAATGCCAAGGTTAAGATCTTATTCGTAAATAAAAATATCTTTTTCTTTACAAAACAGCTATATTACCCCTAATTTTACCAATCTTCTAATGAGGGTTATTATGGCACAAATAAAAGCATGGGAAGTCTCAGACTCTTTCTGGAAAAAGGTTGGACCATTAATACCTGCTCCTGAACGTGATCCGGGAAAAACATATAAGCGTAAATCTGGGGGAGGGAGAAAGCCGATACCTTCCCGGAAAATTTTTGAGGCTATAATGTATGTGCTGCGAACAGGTTGCCAATGGCAGGCGTTGCCCAAAGAGCGATTCGGCAGTCCCAGCGCAATCTACACTCATTTTTCAAGATGGCAACGTGCTGGCTTTTTCCTTGCACTTTGGCGATCTGGCCTTGCAGAATACGATGACATGGAAGGTATAGCCTGGCGTTGGCAAAGCATAGATGGCGCAATGATCAAAGCTCCTCTTGCTCAAGAGACCGTTGGTCGTAACCCGACAGACAGGGGGGAAAAACGGCACCAAGCGACATCTTCTGGTGGACGAGCGTGGTGTCCCGCTCTCGATAGTCGTAACCGGAGCAAATCGACATGATGTCAGCCAACTGGCAACGGTGCTTGATGCAATTATTATCGAACGTCCCGATACAATTCAACATCTTTGTGCTGATAAAGGATATGCCGGAGAACCTGCGCAGCAAACTATCAAAGATCGGTTGTACATTCCGCATGTCAAACAACGCGGAGAAGAAATTCAGGAGAAGAAAATTAATCCAACCTACAAAGTGCGAAGGTATGTAGTTGAGGTTGCCCATTCATGGTTTAACAGATTCAGAAAACTATTGGTACGATACGAAAAACTCGCTGAGAGATATGAAGCGCTGTTACACATGGCTGCAGCTGTAATCGCGTTTAGGAAAACAGGACTTATTTACGAATAAGTACTTAGTCGGCTCAATGATCATCGATTTAAGGTTCTTCCTGATTATTTTGCGAACGATGCCCTCATTAATTGATGATATTGAAGGTTGAGGTATCCTATATGGATCCCAATTTGCCTATCCCGAAAGAGACTCTGAGCATATCCCCAGTCAGAGATTGTCAAGAAGTATCCCCACAAAAACTTCAGGACTCGGGAGGAACGGAACAGACTCGCAGTCTCCCTTTATCTCGGCAGCTTTGACAAGGCCTCGAAACCGGAGATAACATCGAAGAGTTCCTCGTCGATAGAGCTCTGCCGTAATCGGTTGAATCTTCCGTCCAGGTCATCAAGTAATTCTTCGATATTTTTTTCGGCCCGCTGCATAGCAGCCAGGCGGCTCGCATTCTCACTCGCCAGGGATTCGGCACAGGCCCGAAAGAGCGAAACGAAAAGATATTCGCGGATAAGCGCTCTTAAGGTTACCATGTTATTACCTATAACCTCGGGTAATTGCGTTGTCGGCCAGGGGAAATCGATCAGATCGCGTCGCCATATTTCGTCGAGAGGCAGCAAACGTTGACTTACCGGCGTATAGACCACGTCTGCTTGAGGCCGGTTGTAAAAAAGGTACAATGCACTCAGCTCATTTTCCCCCTTGCTGTTCAGGCTCTCAAACAGAATCCGGCCGACAAGAGGGGTAATGCCTTTGATCGAGTTCGGCACGGAAAAAAGTCCCAGCACGGCCAGACCTTCGTCTGTCAGACGCGCATGAACACGCTCACCAACAGTCCAGATAGAGGGAGTACCAGGCAGCGTCGCCAGCATCTTCAGAGCAAAATCAACCAATTCTTCATTAAATTGACCCACGAGTCCCTGATCCGAACCGAAGACAACAGCTCCTATTCTGTCAGAATCGTTTTTTTTACTTTCCGGTAGTGATTCGCTGTCTCGCAGACAGACACTCAAACCCAATTCCACAGTATGATAATAATCTGCCAAGGCACTTACTGATTTTTCGTATTGTCCTATGCTGGATGCAGCCATGGCCTTCATTGAACGGACCACAGACTGAAGGTCCCGGGCACTTCCTCTCTTTCGAAGCAGACCGGCAAGGGTATCGCTCACAGGTTCTCCTTCGTCGCAGGCCCGGCCTGGAATCGTGCAAGTGCCAGGCTGGCAATCTCGACAATCGTTGCGCGATCCTCATCGCTCAATTTTTCCGCAGAACACAATCGCTCATTCACCTCGGCAGGAATATTCTCTGCAGCCTTATGCAGGGCGCACTCGGCATCGGTCATCTTTTCAAGGGGAACAGAATCAAAAAGTTGGGCCGTCAAGGCCAGCAAAACCGCGATTTGTGCAGGTACCGATACAGGGGAGAATTCCGGTTGCTTCAGACAGACACGTATTCGCCGCCCATGCTCAATAATTTTGCGGGTATCTTCATCCAACCGGGCACCGAACCGGGCAAAGGTCTCGAGTTCTTCGAACTGCGCGTAGGCCAGTTTGAGATCACCCGCCACTTCCCGGTACGCTGCGCGTTGTGCCTTGCCACCGACACGTGACACCGATTTCCCCACATCGACTGCGGGCAGCACACCTAACTCAAAGAGTGACGGTGAGAGGTAGATCTGCCCGTCGGTGATAGAGATAAGATTGGTCGGAATATAGGCGGAAATGTTCTGGGCTTCAGTTTCAATAATAGGCAGGGCTGTAAGAGAGCCGCCGCCGAGTTCCTCTCCCAGATGGGTTGCACGTTCAAGCAACCGCGAATGAATATAAAAAATATCGCCGGGAAAGGCCTCGCGACCGGGAGGGCGGCGCAGCAGGAGAGAAAGCTCACGATAGGCGCGGGCGTGATGGGTGAGGTCATCATAGACAATCAGCACATCCCGACCCGCCTCCATGAAAGACTCGGCTATGCTGGTTGCGGCATAGGGGGCGATGTAGGCAAGACCCGGCGGGTCGTTGCCCTCGGTGACCACGATGACGGTATAGTCGAGTGCTCCCTTTTCCCGCAAGATGGCCACAGTCTTGGCAACGCTTGCAGCACGCTGACCAATGGCACAATAGACACACAACACCCCGGAGTCGCGCTGATTGAGGATAGTATCTATGGCAATGGCGGTCTTGCCTGTCTGGCGGTCGCCCAGGATCAACTCACGCTGCCCCCGGCCAATAGGGATAAGTGCATCTATGACTTTGAGGCCGGTCTGGAGAGGCACAGTGACAGGCGCACGATCCATGATGGCTGCTGAAGGTCGCTCGATAGCCAGACGCTTTCGGCAGATCACCGGTCCGTTGCCGTCAAGTGGCTGCCCGAGAGGGTCGATGACCCGGCCCAGCAACTCCTCTCCCACTGCCACGTCCATGACCCGGCCCGTTCGCATGACTTTATCCCCTGCCTGCAGGTGCCGGTAATCGCCCAGCAGAACAATGCCGACTTCGTCCTCCGCCACATTAAAGGCAATGCCGGACACACCGCCGGGGAATTGTACCAGCTCCTCAAAACCTACTCCGGGAAGACCCGACACCGTGGAGATGCCGGTTGAAACGGACAGGACAGTGCCGACCTCATGGGCTGTGAACTGAGGGGTGAAAGCCTCCCGCACTCGACTCATCCCGGCAAAGGTGGTGTCGAAGACAGTCTGCAGGTTTCCAAAACCTGTGTCGACAACCTCCGCGGGCACTTGCCTAGCAGCCGGGTTGGCAGGGCTGGCGGCCATGTCCGTTGGCTCCATATTAAGACTCGGGTTGGGCTTCCGGCTTTGATTCATCGGGATTCGACTCCTTTTGAACAACGGGTCGAGGTTGAACAATCAGATGTTCACCAACATTCTTTTCGAGTTCAAGGAGATAATCCGCAATACTCCAGGCCACCTCGTGTCCATTCACGCTCAGTTCAATACCGCTAACCAGATCCGGCGAGATCTCAAAATGGAACTGACCAGCAAAGGCAAACACCTCCCTTGCAGCGAGTTCAATCGCCTTCTGTTGTTCTGCCTGCAGAGGAAAAGTGCTGCGCACGCGTGCCGGTTCCGTAGCTGCTTTAAAGGCATATTGAAGCGCTTTTATCTCCTCCTCATGCAGAGCCCGGCATCGGTGGATGAAGACCTCAACCATATGTTCTTCAAGGTTCACTGTTGCAAGATCGTTCAGCGCCTTTCGTGCTATTGCAAAAACTTCATCTCGTGTTCGACCGATAATATCTTCTTTTAAGTTCTGGTAATCATTTCTCAAGGCCTCCTGCTGTCTGGCACGCAGACCTTCAGACTCCATCCGGGCGTCCTCAAGGAGCCTTTGCCGTTCAGATTGAGCATCCAGCGTTGCCTTGCTCAAGAGAGACGCGCGCTGCTGATCAAACTCCTCGTTTTTGTGTTTAAACTCATCGCGCTCCTTTTGGGCTTCGTCTTTCCTCGCATCGGCGTCCGCAAGTTCTGCTGCGATCCGCTTCTCCCGGGCATCGATGGCATTAAGGATGGGAGCATAAAGGAAACGCTTCAGCAACCACACCAGTACGAGGAAATTAACGACCTGGGCAATGACGGTAAACCAGTCGATGAGCATGGCTCATTTTCCTCCGGCTTGGGTGATGAGATGATTCCAAAAGGGGTTGGCAAAGATCAAAATCATCGAGACGACAAAGCAGTAAATGGCTGTAGACTCAATCATCGCCAGGCCCACGAACAAGGTCCGGGTGATGGTGGCCGAGGCATCAGGTTGCTGGGCTAGCGAACTGAGTGCAGTCGAAACCGCCCGCCCTTCTCCCAGAGCAGGCGCAACGACCCCGGCTGCGATCGTGATACCGGCGGTGAAAATCGATACCACTGCAACGATTGTCAGGTTATCCATACTTCCTCCTTATAGTGATACAGGTGTTGTTTCATTTTTTCGACTCAGCTTCAGGTCCGGACCTTTGATTGCCCATGGCCGCGGCAATATATACCGTGGCCAGGATGGTAAAGATATACGCCTGCACCAAACCGGTGAGCAGACCAAGTACTGTCATGATGATCGGGAAGATAAATGGCGTAATAGTGAGGAGTATCCCGATAATCATCTCCCCGCTCATCATGTTGCCGAACAGACGGACCGCCAGGGCCAGCGTACGGGTAATTTCACCAATAATATTAAAGGGCAGCATGATAAAGGTTGGTTCCATATAGGACTTGCAGTAACCGATCGCCCCCTGATCAACAATACCGAAGAGCGGTACGGCCACAAACACACAGAGGGCAAGGGCCGCCGTCGTCGACAGCGAGCCGGTCGGCGGCTTGTAGCCGGGAATGACGGTGCAGATGTTGGCAAAGGCGACAAACAGGAAAAGTGTGCCCAGAAAGCTGAGATACCTCTGAGGTTGGCTCAGGCCAACCTCCTCGATCTGTTTTTCAATGGTGGTAATGATGATCTCCAGGAGATTTTGCCAACGGGAACGTTTCAGCCCTGTGGAAAGCTTACTGGTAACGATTTTTGAACCGGCAGCCATGATAAACATCAAGGCCCAGGTGAAGACAATGGTGGCATTGATCTTAACAAATCCATATTGCCAGAAGATATGGTCGTCGGGACTAAGCTGCATGGCCGGTTCCCCGGGAAAGACCGCCCTGTTTTCCCATGCGGCTGAGCCACGTCACGATAAGGCGCGCCAGAATACATCCAAGAAGACAGGCAATGAGCCTCTGCCAATGACCGCCGGAAACACAATACAATCCGGCCAGGGTGATGCTCGTCCGCAGCAAGAAGCTTGCAAAGAACCACAGCGCCGGATGTTGAGACCCTAGGCCCTTCTGCACCGTCCACCAGAGGCCGCCGAAGAAAAACGCACCGAGTAGAAGGCCTCCCATAAGTGCCAGCAGCATAGTCACCGTTTCATACATGGTTATTCTCCTGTTCCTCACGTATTTTCCTATCTTCTTTAGCCACCCAATGCCAGGCATTGAAACAACCGGAAATCAGGCCGATCAGTAGCAGCGTGAGCGTCCAGGAATGGCTGCCCGGATAGCGTTTATCCAACCAGATACCGAGCGCCGCCCCCAGGAGGGTCGGAACGGCTACAGACCAGCCGACCAGTCCCATCATACCCAGGCCATACCATATGGTACGCGAAATATGGCGCTGTGCTCTGAGCTTACGCGAGGCCTTGTCGCCGACCTGGCGACTGAAGACCGCATGATTTTTCTCCTTCTTTTCCTGCAGTTTTTCAACCATGCTGAGTCCCCACAAAACGGCGGATGAAAACGCTCTCCATTTTTGCCAGCGCCAAACGGACACTCTGCTCCTGTTCATCAAGATTGCGAAATTCCCGATCAACGGCCGCGTGCAGAAGGCCAAGATCGTCTCCGCCAATGGCGTTACGCACAGAGACCAGCACATCCCGGCCTCTCTTGACCAGCACTCCTTCATCTACCGCCACATAGACCTCACCGTCCTCTTCGGTCTCAAAGAGCAAAATTCCGGGTACGAGCGCGGCGACGCAGTCGAGTCGGCGGGGCAAAATCCCAAACGACCCTGCAGAGGTCTCGGCTACGATACGCAAGACCCCGATCTTCTCGGCAAAGATCTGGAAGGGCAAGAAAATCTTCAGTTGCATAGAGAGTGTTTCCATGTCCGACCTCAGGGTTTGATTCCAGCCAGGAGTCATCCCCAAAATAGCTTTCAGGGTGCAGCCGTCACTTCTCCAGACACTCCCTGTTTTGTTTTACGCTGAACTTCACCGATATCTCCAATCATATACAGTGCACTTTCGGGATACTCTTTGAACTCGTCTCGCAGTATACGCTCACAGCCGTCCAATGCATCCTTGAGGCTGACCAGTTTACCGTTGAGACCGGTAAACTGCCCGGTGGTGAAAAACGGCTGGGTAAGAAAACGCTCCAGCCTCCGTGCCCGGGCAACTGTGCTGCGATCCGCTGGTGACAACTGTTCCAGACCAAGCATGGCGATGATGTCTTTGAGTTCGGCGTATTGGGCAAGGGTTCTCCTGATCTCCTGGGCCAGAAGATAATGACGTTCACCGATGATACCCGGAGTGGCCATTTTGGAGCTGGACTGAAGCGGATCGATGGCCGGGTACAGCCCCTCGCTGGCCCGTTTGCGCGAGAGAACAATCGAGGCGGAGAGATGCGAAAACGTGTGGACTGCCGCCGGATCGGTGAAATCGTCCGCAGGCACATACACCGCCTGGATGGAGGTGATGGCTCCCTTGTCGGTGTTGGCAATACGCTCCTCCAATCCCGACAATTCGGTGCCCATAGTGGGTTGATAACCGAGGCGCGAGGGCATCTGCCCCATCAAACCGGACACCTCGGAGCCAGCCTGGATAAAACGGAAAATATTATCAATGAGCAGCAGCACATCGCGATGCTCGTCGTCCCGGAAATACTCGGCCATGGTCAACGCTACATGTCCGATGCGAAAACGGGCTCCCGGAGGCTCGTTCATCTGGCCGAATACCATGACCATATTGGGCAGCACACCCGCAGCCTTCATGTCACGATACAGTTCCTCTCCTTCGCGACAGCGTTCGCCAATACCGCAGAAGATGCTCACCCCCTGATGTTGCCCAACCATATTATGGATCATTTCGGTGAGCAACACCGTCTTTCCTACACCCGCGCCGCCAAAAAGGCCTGCTTTGCCGCCGCGCTCAAGGGGCATCAGCACATCAATAACCTTAATCCCCGTCTCGAAAATCTCGGATCTGGTTGACCGCCGGGATAACGGCGGCGGGGCCTGATGGACTGAGCGCCATTCCAGCTCTGACGGCACTGCCAGACGGTCGATGGTCTTCCCGAAGACATCGAACATGCGGGAGAGAATTCCCTTGCCGACAGGAGCCATCAGGGGGCCGCCGGTATCTTCCACCGTCATACCGCGGCTAAGGCCTTGGGTAGGGGTCAACGCAATCCCGCGCACACGATGCGCGTCCAGTTGAGCCAAAACCTCAAGGGCAATCGCCCCTCCTTTTCCAGTACGCAGCAGGGTGGAAATGGGGGGTAAACGCTCTTCGAACCGTATATCAACAACACTCCCCTGCACTGAGAGGATTGTGCCGCTGTTGGATGGAATGGTATACATCTCCATAGGAGAAATCACCGCTGCCCAGAATTTATAGTAGTTTTACTCTTGCGCTGATCGGGATCGAGAATGCCTGGCAGTATCAGGTCTGAGGACAAGTATATGGATACTATAACGTAAAAATCGCTCATAATCAAATTACTTGGATTACGTCCGAAGACGGAACTGCATATTGCCGCCACTCCTATCCATAAAATGCATCCACACTACATTTTTTTTATCGTCTCGCAGAATAGAGCGAAAACATATTCGATCCATAACGCAGAGCATCTGAATAAAGCTGCTTGGAAAATCAATGGAATTCTCAGATGTTATATTTCGCTGATAGCTACATGAAGACGCAGGAATCACAGATAATAATCCATTATTATTGATTTAAAAATATTATTGATTATCTTGCTAAATAATTTTGATTGATGTATTCTGTCCACCCAAACTCGGGTGTTTCTGAAAGTTCAACTTTCCCTAACCTGCAATATTTTTTATTTTATTTAAATTACAAATAGTTACATATTATCCGTCCATATGACGGCAACAGTATATATTTTAAATGAGGAGAAGCATTGAAGAAGAAAATTTTAGTAGCGAATCGAGGTGAGATCGCCATTCGATTGATACGAGCTATCCAGGAACTGGACCATGAGGCGGTGGCGGTCTACGAAACACCGGACCAGAGATCACGGCATATCAGAATAGCCAATGAGGCTGTTCTTCTGGGCGACGGACCACGCTGCGACTATCTCAATATCGATAAGATAATTAAAGCGGCAAAAAGATCCGGATGCTGCGCAATCCACCCCGGATATGGATTTCTGGCCGAGAATCCCTTCTTTGCCAAGGCCTGTGAAACCTCAGGGCTCATCTTTATAGGCCCATCGTCAAAGACAATCTATGATCTGGGCAACAAGGTCATCGCCAGGAAGATCATGGCAGACGCCGGGATCCCGATGGTTCCGGGAACCGAGAACCTGCCGCAGGGCCGCGAGGGTATCGAAAAGGCATTGGCCTTCGCTGCGCAGTATAAGTATCCCCTCATGCTGAAGGCGACTTCGGGAGGTGGCGGCAGAGGAATCCGGTTGGTCGAGTCCGATGCCCAGATGAAGGCTGAGATCCCGGTTGCCCGGGCAGAGGCCCTGGCCGCCTTCAATGACGATTCCGTCTACCTGGAAAAAGTCGTTATCAATCCCAAACATGTTGAGGTGCAGATCCTGGCCGATCAGTTTGGACATACTGTCCATTTGGGCACACGTGACTGCTCCATACAGCGCCGGAATCAGAAACTCATCGAGATTGCCCCGTCGATGATTCAAAATAAAGAGCTTCTTGACGAGATCTGCAAAACCGCAGTCAAGGCGGCAAAAGCGGCCAACTACGTCAATGCAGGCACTGTTGAGTTTTTGATTGATCACAACTTTAACTATTATTTCATGGAGATCAACACCCGCGTCCAGGTGGAGCATACCGTCACCGAGATGATCACCGGCATAGACATTGTCCGCAATCAGATCCAGCTCGCCTTCGGAAATCCGCTGCCCTTTTCTCAGGAGGATGTGCAGATCAGGGGCCATGCGATTGAAGTCCGTATCAATGCCGAGGATCCGAAAAATAATTTCATGCCCGAGGGCGGCAAAAAGGTGTCGGTCTATCGTTCGACCGGTGGCTTCGGTGTTCGTCTGGACGGCTTTGTTTACCAGGGGTATATCATTCCGGAGGTCTATGATTCCCTACTCGTAAAACTGACGGTCCACGGATTCACCTGGACCGAGACAGTGAGCAGATTGCACCGCTGTCTGGAAAATTTTGTCATTGCCGGTCCGAAAACAACGATTCCTTTCTACAAGAACATCGTCCAGGACAAGGATTTTATCAGTGGATCGTTCGACACCTCCTATCTTGAAAAGCATCCCCATCTCTTCCTCTATGATGAGGATGCCAGCGAAGCAGGAAAACTTGCCAAGCTGATAGCCGAAATTCACTACAGGAAAAGAAATCCATTTGCAATATGAACCGTTCATTTTTAATCAAAAAATCTGGACTGAAAGAGCAATCAGTCATCTGCAACTGAATAAGGATCTACTATGACAAGAATTTTCCATGGCATGCCCGTTTCGGAAGTATTAAATACCCTGCGGCAGGCAAACGGCTACTACATAACAAACACGGCCCGGGACCTCTCGCAATCCGATTTCAAAAATCGGATTCTGCTCCATACCGACCTCCTGGCGGCCCGCGCAAGAGAGAAGGCCGGATATTTTTCCCTGGAGATTACAGGAGGCGCCTCAGTTCATGTCGATATCCTGCGAAAACAGGTGAACCCCTTCACAAAACTGAAGGTCCTGCGGGAAAAAATGCCCCAGACCATGTTTCAGACCCTCTGTCGTGGGGTCAACCTCTTCGGGTATCGACCCTATCCTCAGAATGTGATCCGCTTTACGGTCCGGGAATTTGCGAAATATGTCGATGTCTGGCGAACATTCGATTTCATGAATCATATCGAAAATATGCGGCCTGTCTTTGAAGAGGTGGCAGCGGCTGAAAAGATCAATGAGCCCTGCATCTGCTTTTCAACGGGTCCCGAACATACGAATGCGTTTTATGTGGGCAAGGTCAAGGAAATCATCGCGGTCACCGGAGGCGAGATCATCCTCTGCATCAAAAACCATGGCGGTCTCGGAACCCCCAAGAGAATCGGAGAACTGGTGCATGCCATCAAACAGAGCTACCCGGACCTGCCGATCCACTATCATGGGCATAATACCGACGGTAACGATGTCGGCCGGATAACCGAGGCCGTCATCAACGGTGCCACCATTGTCGATGCTGCCGATTTTTCCTTTACCGGTTATTATGGGCCGCCGCCGGTTTTGAGCGTCATTCAGACCCTGAAAGAACTTGGGCATACGGCCATCTGCATCGACGAGGAGGCCATCATCGAGACCTCTGATGCCATTCGTGACGAACGGAAACATTACGACCAGTTCGAGTCCCAGATCAAAGGCTTCCAGCCGACGGTCCAGATCCATAAATTGCCCGGAGGCGCGATGGGCTCGAGCCTTGAACAGGCTTCCAAAGGAAATTTTCTCGACAAGATGCCGGATATTCTCCACAAAGAACTCCCGAGAGTTCAGAAGGAGCTCGGCAACTGGTGGTCGGTAACACCTGGATCACAGATCCTCTGGACCACCGCCGTTTCCAATGTCCTCGGAGGGGAGCGCTATGGAAATCCTTCCGGCGACCTGCGCAATCTCCTCCTGGGGAAATACGGCCCCTTTCCCTTTTACAAACCGGAAGAGTGGATCTTCGAAAAAGTGCTGGGGGAAAACTGGCAACAGATCCTTGAAGAAGAAGGTGGAATAGAGGTTATTGAAGATATGGATCTGGCGCACGAACGATATGCGCTGGCCGAAAAGATAGGTATTGAACCCACGGACCAGCAACTGGTCCTCTACCTCCAGCACCCGAATGATGCAGTAGAGTTCTTGAAGTTTGAAGAGCAGTATGGGCAGGTTTATGTTTTGCCTCCTTCAATCTTCTTTCGCCAGGGAGGATTTGAAATCGGCGAGGTCCTGCATTTCCAGGATCATAACGGCAAAGAACATATGATTGAAATCGGTCCTTCTCCTGTCATCGATACTGGAGAGACCAATGTCTATTTGAATGTCGATCACCATCAGAGCATCTTCAACTTCCAGCCGGAAGTCCTCGGTGGCGGGCAGGGCAAGGCGGCAATCCTCAGCAAGGAAGAGATCCTCGACCTGGCCATGGCCGGCGATATGCGTTCACCCTTTGCCGGCAATATCGTTGAAATATCCGTCAAGGAAGGTCAGGAAATCCTGATCGGCGATCGGATTGCCATCATGGAAGCGATGAAAATGCAGACGCCCATCCTGAGCAAGATCGACGGTATCGTCACCTGGATTTCCGCAAAAGCCGGCGATTCTTTGCAGCCTGGGGATAAGATTCTGAAGGTTGACAAGAACGAATAACAGGAACCGCATACGACTCTTGAGGACGCGGAGAGAAGGCGCCTCAAGAGTTGTATGCCGAATGGTACTGCCGCTGCACGGAAAGGAACCTAGAGCAGGAGCAGATTAAAGCAGCCGATAATAAAGCCAAGCAACGCGCCAAAAAGATTAATATATTTAAAATTCTCCTCCATAATGGAGAGCAGAAGTCTTTCCAGACTCAACAGGTCTAAAGAATCCACCTTTTCGGCAATGATCGACCTGATATTGAGAGAGGAAACCAGCCCGGGGACCTCGGTTGCCAGCATCGCAGATGCCATTTTCCGGATAGAGAGAGATATTCCATCCCGAACCCCGGCGGGAAGGAGATTTGAAAGACGTCCGACCGGCCTTGAGAGAAGCCGGTGAAGCATTATCTCCATTATTGAATCAATGGCCTTAACTGTCTCTTTGGAACGCAACAGGGAGAGTCCTTCCTCTTTCATCCAGGCCTTGAGTTTTTCAGTGCCTTTTTCACCAAAAAGATCATTCAGGATATTCCTTAAAGGCAGGGCGCCACCTTGAATATGGGTCTCAATATTATCACGGACCATAGACGATATGGCAGTCGTCGTCTCTTTTTCTCTGAGCACGGTCAGGATCTGAAGAGTCAATTTATCGCTGATCCCTGAGATATTCGCCTCCCGATCATTTTTTATCAGTTGGACAAGAGGCGTCTGCAGGGAGATGAGGCACCGTTCGCGGATCATTTCAGTCACTCTGTTCCGCACATCCTCACTCTGCAGCCATGTGACGATATCCTCTTTTTTATCAACAAGATACTGGTGTATTTTCCCTTCCATGGCATCCATATTCAGAAAACCCCCGACCATGGCCGCCATCGGTCCCAGCGAGCTGATGAAATCCTGAATCCAGAGGCGGGCAGCCTGAACGATCCGATCCCTGACAGCAGGCTCTTTTATAGAATCCGAACACTTACCGAGCAATGCAGGAATCTGCTCCTCAATTGTCTTTACAATCAGGTCCTGCATTGAAGAAGGCAATACATCATGCAGGGATTTTTCCTGGCGCATCGTCTCATGCACCTTTCGATACACAAAATCCTCCACCCACTGATCCATAGTGGAACTGACCAGCATCCGGGAAAGACTTGTCTCTATGAATGTATACGTTTCCTGACGTTCATGTTCGGATAAAGCGGAATTCAGATCTTTTTCCAGGAACCAATCAAAATTTGCATCTATATAGTTCTCGACTTTCCTTGAAAATTCCTCCGAACGGATAAAGGTATGCACACCCTTTTTTATCTGATAGGAAACGGCTCTGTGTGCAACATCAAAATAACTTCTGAATTTTTCGGGAATAATCTCAGGAAGAGGGCCAAGATCGCGGTGAAAAACTGCTCCTGCCCTCTCCTTGATCAATTCCAGGAGATGATCCTGGAATTTTTCTTTTTCCAATGCCTTGCCGATCTCGGCGCTGGTCAGAAGATGCTCGCCGACCATCTCCCCCATATTCAACGCGAATGTATGTCTCTTCGAAGGAATGACACCTGGTGTCATCGGCACCCTGATTCCGAGGATACGCCAGGCTTTCAGCGGCCTGAACAGCATCCGTATGGCAATCTTATTGGTCAGGTATCCGATGAATGCCCCAATACAAGGAGGGCCCATATAGCTCACGTAAGGACTGATGGTATCTATAATTACCGACATAGCTGCACGATCTCCTCCGGAGTGCCGACGATAAAATCAGCCCCGTTTGCTTTAAGTTCATCAATCCCGCGAAAACCCCATAAGACACCTGCTGTCTTCATACCGGCTCGCTTTCCTGTCTGCATGTCGGTTGCCGTATCCCCCACATACAGGATATGTTCCGGCAGCAACCCCAGTTTTTCAGCGATGATCAAAGCACCCTTCGGATCCGGTTTCTTCGGAATATCGTCACACTGTCCCCGGACATAATCAAACCAGTCTGCAGGGAAAAACTTTTTTACGCACATCCTTGTAAACTCATCCGGTTTATTAGAAAGAATCGCCAATCTCTGCCCCATAATGCGTAAATCCGTAAGCATTATCTCAACCCCCTGATAAGGACGAGTCTTGTCAGCCCAATGAGTAGAATAGATTTTTTTGAAGATATTTTCACATTCTGCAATCTGTTTTTCGGAACTTTTTTCCGGCATGATTCTTTCGATAAGGGTTCGCATGCCGTCACCGACAAAATATCTAAAGGAATCTGTCGGATGAACGGGAAAATGAAGGCTCTTCAGCGAGGAATTTGCGCTTTCAGCCAGATCATCCAGCGTGTTAAGGAGGGTTCCGTCAAGATCAAAAAGAACGGCTTTGAATCTCATAAGCAACAAAAACGTTGTAGTGGATTGGAGTTTTCTATGTACATGGAAAATCTTTCTCACATCATACTGAAAGACAATGTTGGAGTTTATATGGCATAAAATGCAAAAGAAATCTTCCAATTTTTTAAAAATATGGCTAAAAATGAATTATCAAGCCCTCCATCTCCTTCTCAATTCAATCCAAGGAAAAGCTTATGTGGTTCGTCAGATTCGTTTCATCTTCGATTGGCAAGAAAGTGACCATGGCTCTGTCAGGGTTGATGCTGCTGCTCTTTCTCTGCAGTCATGCAGCCGGAAACGCCACCATTTACATGAGCAGGGCAGTTTTTCAGGGCTACGCCGATGAGCTGCACAGTCATCCTTTGATAGTCATCGTCTTCAGTACAGGCTTATTCCTGGTATTTCTTGCCCATATCAGTTTGGGTTTATTGCTTTTTCTTCAAAACAGGCAGGCAGGAGCGTCACGATACACTGTTTCGACACGGGTCGTCACCAACTCTTTAGCCTCGGAGACCATGCCGTATACCGGGCTCTGTATTCTGCTCTTTGTTCTTATTCATGTCTTCGGTTTCGCGTTTGGTCCAACAGGTGAGATGATTTCAGACACAGTAAAAAGACTTCTCGGGCATTTTTTCTACGGTCTCTTTTATCTTGTTGCCTTTGCGGCCCTTGCTCTTCACCTGAGTCATGGATTCTGGAGCATGTTACAGACCTTTGGTGTTAATCATCCGAGATATAACAAAATGATCAACAAACTGACGTATATTGTCCCTCTCTTTTTTCTCCTGCTTTTTGGGGGGATTGTTCTCTATTTTATGACAGGCAGAGGCGCATCATTTTAAGTGTTGTTTGCGTAACCAGATGAAAATATTTCCATCGAACCGGCAGATCACTTATCTTCCAGCAGAATAAAAGGGCTTTATAATGGAACTCACGTCACGAACCCCCTCAGGTCCCCTCGCAGAGAAATGGGATAATCACAGGTTTGCAAACAAGCTGGTCAATCCGGCCAACAGGAGAAAATACAAGATCATTGTCGTGGGCACAGGTCTTGCCGGAGCATCCGCCTCTGCAACCCTTGCCGAACAGGGCTATCAGGTCCATACCTTCTGCATCCAGGACAGCCCGAGGAGAGCCCACTCCATCGCCGCTCAGGGTGGCATCAATGCCGCAAAAAACTACCAGAACGATGGTGACTCGATCCACCGCCTTTTTTATGACACCATCAAAGGTGGTGATTTCCGGGCCAGGGAGGCAAATGTCTATCGCCTAGCCCAGGTCAGCAACAACATTATCGATCAATGTGTTGCCCAAGGTGTTCCCTTTGCCCGGGAATACGGCGGGACGCTGGCCAACCGCTCGTTTGGCGGCGCTCAGGTATCACGGACATTTTACGCCAGAGGCCAGACCGGACAGCAGCTTCTCCTCGGGGCCTACAGCGCCCTCTCGCGCCAGATTCATAAAGGCGGGGTGAAAATGTACCCGAGGCGGGAGATGATGGACCTGGTGATTGTAGACGGCCGTGCCCGCGGCATTGTGACCCGTAACCTGATCAACGGCACCCTGGAGAATCATACCGCCGATGCCGTGATCCTGGCCACCGGCGGATATGGGAATGCTTATTTTCTTTCTACAAATGCGATGGCCTCGAACGTCACGGCCTCCTGGCGGGCATATAAACAGGGGGCCGGGTTCGCAAACCCCTGTTTTGTCCAGATTCATCCGACCTGTATCCCTGTCCATGGCGATTACCAGTCGAAGCTGACACTGATGAGCGAGAGCCTGCGGAACGACGGCAGGGTCTGGGTGCCGCTTGCCGCAGGCGATAAACGGGCTCCATCCACGATTCCCGAAGCGGAACGGGACTACTTCCTGGAAAAGAAATACCCAAGCTTCGGCAACCTTGTTCCGAGAGATGTGGCGTCCAGGAATGCCAAGGAACAATGCGATCAGGGCAAGGGTGTCGGCAGCACCGGACTTGCCGTCTATCTCGATTTTGGTGATGCCATCAAACGGGACAGCCAGGAGACGATCCTGAAAAAATACGGCAACCTGTTCCAGATGTATGAGAAGATCACCGCCGGCAATCCGCTCAATGAGCCGATGATGATCTATCCCGCGGTGCACTATACCATGGGCGGACTCTGGGTTGATTATGATCTGATGACCACCATCCCCGGTCTCTTTGCCCTGGGCGAGTGCAATTTTTCCGATCATGGCGCCAACCGCCTCGGAGCAAGCGCCTTGATGCAGGGTCTTGCCGATGGATATTTTGTCATCTCCACATCCATTGCCCACTACATGGGCACCACCAAACTGGATGCTGTATCCATCACTGATCCGCATTTCCTTTCCATTCAGAAGAACGTCGGCGACCGGCTCCATAGACTTTTACGCAACAGTAACGGCAGCCCGACAGGGAAGGTCACGGTCGACGAAATCCATAAAGAACTTGGCAAGTTGCTCTGGAATAATTGTGGAATGGCCAGAAACAGACAAGGGCTCGAAGAGGCACTGGAAAAGATACCCGGAATCCGGGAAACCTTCTGGGATAAGGTCTATATTCCGGGTACCGGCAGTGAACTGAACCAGTCGCTCGAGCGGGCGGGTCGTGTTGCCGATTTCCTGGAATTCGGCGAGATCATGGTTCGGGATGCCCTGACGCGGGAGGAATCCTGCGGCTGTCATCTTCGAGAGGAAAGCCAGACGGAAGAAAACGAGGCCAAACGCGATGATGCGAATTTCTCGCACGTTTCCGTCTGGGAATATAAGGGGGACGAGGAGACACCGGTGCTGCATAAAGAACCGCTCACCTTTGAATTTGTAACCCCAAGCCAGAGAAGTTATAAATAATTACCGGGATGTTGTTGATCGCAACTCAAAACTCAAACTTCATAGATTATAATGAGCACTATTGACCTCACCTTGCAGATCTGGCGGCAGAAGAACAGCGACTCCCTGGGAAACCTCCAGACATATACCTTAACCGGCATCTCAACGGACATGTCTTTCCTGGAAATGCTTGATGTTCTAAACGAAAAGCTCACCAAAGAAGGAAAGGATCCGGTGGCCTTCGACCATGACTGCAGAGAAGGTATCTGCGGTATGTGCGGATCGGTCATAAACGGCATTGCCCATGGTCCGGAAAAAGAAACGACTCTGTGCCAGTTGCATATGAGAAATTTTAAAACCGGCGATATCCTGGTTGTCGAACCCTTCAGATCCCGGGCCTTTCCGATCAGAAAGGATCTGATTGTCGACCGGTCGGCCTTTGACCGGATCATTCAGTCCGGCGGCTATGTTTCGGTCAACACCGGCGGGACCCCGGACGGCAATGCCATCCCCATCCCTGCAGAAACAGCCGAACTGGCCATGGATGCCGCCGCCTGCATCGGCTGCGGGGCCTGTGTTGCGGCCTGTCCGAATGGTGCGGCAATGCTGTTCACCAGTGCCAAAATTTCCCAGCTCTGTCTCCTGCCGCAGGGAAAGGTGGAAAGGAAGGCACGTGCCCTTGCCATGGTCAAGATCATGGATGAAGAAGGTTTCGGCAACTGTTCCAACGAAAGGGAATGCGAGGCCGTCTGCCCGAAGGGAATCTCGATACGCAATATTGCCAGGATGAACCGTGAATTTATCGCTGCAGCACTTTTTGAAGGATAAGCGTATCACAACCTTGTTCCGGGCTGGTTCTCCTGCCTGTTTGCAACACATTATTTCTGTGCATTCAGGCCAGGTTTTCCCTCTTGTTATTGACAGCTCGGGGTACTCTTCGGTCAATTATTCCCCCCCATCTCTTCTGCCAAATCTGCTATTAAATGGTTCCCTCACCTGAAAATTAACCAGCCGTATGCATTTTCAAGTTGTAATTGTCGGGGCCGGTCCAGCCGGACTTTCCTGCGCAAAGGTTCTCTCCCAAAATGGCATCCGTACTCTCATTATTGATAAAAAAGCCAGAGTCGGCCCAAAGGTCTGTGCCGGAGGCCTGACGTGGAGTGGGTTGGCACGCCGGATCCCTGAAGGTCTGATCGAAAAATCGTTCCCTGTTCAAAATATCAAAACACCGTTTCAGAATATCTCCGTCCGATCTCCTCATCCGATAATTGTCACTGTAAACAGGGAGAAACTTGGCCAACTGATGCTGGAACAGGCACTTGGCAGTGGCGCTGAAATTCTCACTTCAACACGAGTCTGGAAAATCTCCGGTCATACCCTCGATCTCCAGCACATACAAAATCATCAGCAACAACAGGTACAGTTTGATAATCTGGTGGGCGCGGATGGTTCCAATTCCCTTATCAGGGGACATCTTTCCCTTCCCTCCACCAGGATAGGCATTGGCATTAACTACCAGATTCCAGGAGAAAATGACAAAATGGAATGGCACCTGGACAGTTCGTTTTTCAGAAACGGTTATGGGTGGATATTCCCGCATCGAGGATCGCTTTCCGTTGGGGCCTATGTCGACAGATCGGTCATGAAGGCACAGACCCTAAAAAACAATCTGATTCATTGGGCGGACGGCCTGGGGATAGATCTTAGAGATAAAAAATGCAGGGCTGAGTATATCAATTTCGACTATCGAGGCTGGGATTTCGGGCATATTTTTCTGGCAGGCGATGCGGCAGGTCTTGCCTCCGCCTTAACCGGAGAGGGCATCTATCCGGCCATTGTTTCCGGAGAGATTGTGGCTCAAAAAATCATAGATCCGAAATGCGATCATTCCCGGATAAACAGACTCATACGAAAGCTGAAACTCCATGCCCGTATCGTGCATCTGACGGGGAAAAATCGTTTGGTCAATTCACTACTCCGCGAACTCGCAGTCTTCGGCTTGCGAATCGGAATCCTGGATTTTCGCCAACTGGAAATGGCTGATTGACCCTTGTTTTTTAGGCATCTGCGATAGTACTTTTTCCCGAGATGCTTATATGTTACTGTAACAGCATTTTTGAAGACTTGGTAATATTAACTGAAGATGGAGATTTTATGAGTAAAATTATAGCATTTGCAGGAAAGGGTGGGGTTGGAAAAACAACGGTTGCCACCTTGGTGGTACGTTATCTGACCTCTACAGGCAAATCACCGGTGCTTGCCGTCGATGCAGATCCGAACAGTAACCTGGGTGAAACAATGGGGGTCAAAGTCACAACCACCGTTGGGGATATACGGGAGAATTTCATGAAAGATCCTCAGGGTGTCCCATCGGGTATGGATAAGACCATCTATATTGAATCCTTGATGAACCAGGCTATCATGGAAACCCCGAATTTTGATCTTCTGGTGATGGGTAGACAGGAGGGGCATGGATGCTATTGCATGGTCAATAATATCCTCAACAGCTTTACCGATGATCTGGCTGCAAGCTACAAATATATGGTTGTCGACAATGAAGCAGGGATGGAACACCTGAGCCGCAGGACCAGCGGCAAGGTGGATATGCTCTACCTTGTTACCGATTATTCTCTCCGTGGCCTGAGAGCGGTGGGACGAATCCACGGACTTCTTGAAGGGTTGAAGTTGTCGGTAAAAAAGATGGGCATTGTGGTAACGCGAGGCCCGGAAAAACTCAGCGATGTCTTTCTTGCTGAAGCAAAGGAGATCGGAATCCCTATCCTGGGGATTATCCCCGATGATCCGGCTCTCCTCGAATTTGACATGGAAAAAAGGTCCCTTCTTGAATTACAGGATTCTTCTCCTTCGGTTGTTGCGGTGAATCGTCTTATGGAATCCAGTTGTTAAAAAACAAGGATATTTGCGGTGAACTGATTAAAAAGTTCCAACATCTTTGTATCAGTTCACCGTCTTTATTCCGTATTTAAAACCCGTTACAGATATTCCAGGAAATTTTCTCAAAAAATTCCCCTTTGATCTATGTCAAGGCCTTCCTTTTACGATACCTGTATCCTGATAATAATTAATAGATGATCTGATTTTTGACTGGACGTTGTAGATTCTTAATCATTGATACGAGGGAGGCAGCTATGAAATGCCCTGGGCAGGATATGCAGTATTGGAAATCAGAGGCCATTTATGAGGCAAAATGCCCCAAGTGCGATCATATGGTCGAGTTTTACAAAGACGATACAACCCGGAAATGCGGCAATTGCGGCCACCGTTTTGTTAATCCTAAACTGGACTTCGGTTGTGCCGCCTACTGCCAGTTCGCCGAACAATGTTTAGGAACTCTTCCCGAAGAATTCGTTGCCCAGAAGGATAATCTGCTCAAAGACCGGGTGGCGGTTGAGGTAAAAAGGCATCTAAAAAACGATTTCAAGCAGATAAGTCGCGCAACCAGAATAGCACGCCATGCAGAAAGGATCGGCAAGAGCGAGGAGGGGAATCTGGCGATAATTCTCTGTTCCTCATATCTTCAAAATATAGGTTATTCCGAGGCATTACAAAAATACGGCAGTACAACCTTGGAATATGTGGGAAAAGCAGGCATTCCGATAGCTGAAGCTATTTTAAGCAAACTTGGAGCCAACGAACAGTTGTCAAGTAAAGTCTTTGAAATTATAGCCCATCATCAGCATCCTACCCCTGAAGAGAGTAAAGAGTTTAATGTAGTCTATGATGCAAATCTGATCGCCAGCCTTGAAGAGGAACATAAGAACTCTCCACTAGAACATACACGGTTCATCGAGCTGATTGATTGTTTATTGCGCACCGACGGCGGACGCCAGGAGGCGAGAGATACTTTTAAAAAGATGGGAGTACTCTAACTTTTTGTGGGTAAAAACGTCTTGCATCGCAACAGAAAGCCAATATGGGGATCCTTCAGACCGCACTTACGTCGCAATCCCTGGCCCCATATTGGCGTCATTTTTATTTACTCAAACCAGACAGATGCTTTACCTAACATTTTTTTGTCTCTATAGAGGCGCCGCAAGCTGCACATTTTATTGTTTTCCCTAATTCGTCAGCAAAAATCTCCATTTCTTTGCCGCACGCAGGGCACTTAACCTTGACTTCAGCTAGAGTCTTGTTCGCTTCAAATCCTGGACAATGTTGTTTTTGCTCTGTCATAATCTGCTCCTTCTTGTTTTTTTGGGTTAACGTACAAAAGCCTTCAACAATATTTTCAAATACATTGTATGATTGTTAATAGTATTCCCTACTATCTCACTATGAGTCTATCCTCTTTCCGCCCTTTTTATCAATAAAAAAAATAATACAGGAAGTGCGATACTTGCAGTATATATCAACATCACCGCATTTGATACACCTCTCGCACAAATAGTACTCATGCTTTATACAAAAATATCCCGATTCTACGTCAGGATGATTTTTACAATGCCCCATTTAAAAACACCCTCCTCAACACCATCCCTTTCTGTTAAAAGATTACCCAAACCATGTTAAAAAATTAAGGAATTGCTCTAAACAAGGGAAGGGGAATACTCTTTCCGTCATTGATTTAGAAATTATCAAGTCTTTGGCAAAAAAACAACAGATTGTAAATGAGCCTGAACAAAGAACAGGTTTCTATTCTGCTAACTCTTTTTTTATCAGATTGATTTCATTGGCAAGCGGCTTCCTTTTCCTTGTAAGGTAAAATGGATTGCCGCCGACTGTACCGCATTTTTCAAAGGTGACGATTTGAAAGGCATCAGCCCCCTTCTGCAATTGCTCGGTCCATAATACTTTGTCCATATGCAGCGAAAAATCGCTGCATATTCTTTTGGCGAATTTCTCCGGATGTTCTGAAATTGAATATCCGGCCCCAGTATTGGTATAGATACAGAGGAAGGGTTTCAAAAAAGTTACCCCTCCTCTCCCTTCAGTCAAGTCAACTATCTTGAGATCGTAGGCGCCGGGAAACCAGGCAATCGGCTCCCTCTGATCGTTTTTCTTGCCATCCCAGCTATATCTTCCTTTAAAAATAGCCATGGTCATCTCCCTGGTCACCTGAAAGGTGTTTTCAGATGAGAGTTTGTAATACAATTTCTCTTTAAAAAAATATAACCATTTTTTGCTCTTCCTGAAACAACCAGGAAGAGCAAAAAAGAAGAAATCAGAGTTCTCTTCTATCCTCCATACCAACCAGAACACGTTCACGTGCCTTGTTGATGCCAAGCGCTTCACGTTTCTTATCAATATGGGCGATCATGAGTCTTGCCATCTCTCGGGGATCGTCGGCAAAACCCCATTTCCCGAAGTCTTTTCCTTCCAGTTCTTCGAAGAGATGCTTCTGGAACTTCGTCCCCTGGACTATCGGGAAGGTATGGCCGAAGACGGTATATACACCGGATGCCACAAAGTATTGTCCAATGGCAATGGCCTTTTCACTCATCCATTCAGGTGCACATCCGGCAGCAGGAAGATCGGCGATGGAATTCCCCAGCCCGCCGGTACGTACCATTTCAGATGCGGCAATCAGAATTCGGCTGTTATCAACACACGATCCAAGGCCTAGTACCGGTGGCATGCCGACTGTTTCACAGACCTCTGCAAGTCCCGGACCGGCAAGTGCCGCAGCCCCTGGAACTGTGAGTCCTGCTTTTGCCAGGGCAACCTGGGAACAACCGGTCTGCAGGACAAGGACGTCATTTCTAATGAGTTCTTTTACCAGTTCCACATGAGAGAAGTCCTGCTTTGAGCGCGGGTTGGTGCAGCCGACAACGCCTGCTACACCTCGAATCCGCCCGTTGATGATATTTTCATTGAGTGGTGTATAGCTTCCGCGGAACGATCCTCCAAGCATATAATTAATATACTCATAGGAAAAACCATGAACACCCGTAGATACATTTCGAGGAATTTGAACAGGCATTTTCCTGGTCTTGAACCTTGTAATACCTTTAATGATAATCTCTTCCGTACATTTTAAAGGCTCATGTTCATCCAACGCAATATGGGTGGCGCCCTCTATTTTGGCCCGGTAATTTGTGGTAATAAAGGGGGTATCATAACATTGCGCGACCTTGAAAAGATCCTGTTTGATACACTGGATATCAACACACATCACATCAACCGCGCCGGTTACCAGAACAGCTTCTGTTGACGAGAAATTTCCAGCATGGGGTATTCCATGTCGTGAGAGGACCTCAAGCCCAGAACAGCACATCCCAACGAGATTAATCCCTTTTGCCCCGGCATCCGTAGCAAACTTGACAATTGACGGATCAGCCGCAGAGATCATCATTGCCTCAAGGAGGAGAGGCTCATGCCCGTGCACGATAACATTGACATGATCTTCCTTGAGGACGCCCATATCAAATTTGACCTCAACAGGAGATGGGGTACCAAAAAGGATATCGGAGATATCGGTAGAAACCATCGATCCTCCCCAGCCGTCCGCCAGGGCGGTACGTGAAATCTGTTTAGTCAGATTTTCATAATCCTGATCCACGCCCATCGCCGTTCTGTGCATCAATTCCATTATTTCCCGCATCGCACCTCTCGGCACTATGCCTTCTTTACGCCATGATTCGAGGGTCTTTTCCGGAACTCTCTTCATCATCGGAATTTCACCATCAATCTGTGTATAGGTCAGCTCGAGTTCACGATAGAGGTCAAGAGCCACCTCCTTCAATTCGCGTCCTTCTGTTTTAATATCAAGTGATTTCGCTATCTCATAAAGTTTTAATGGATCTTTAATCTTGAAATCCTTTACCTTCCCTTCAATGACAGCTTTGAATTGCTCCAGCATCGCCATACCATGATCGGTGTGAGCCGCTGTGCCGGCAGCCACCATTCTCCCGAAATTTCTGGACATGATGGTGTCGATCGTTGCCCCACATACTCCTACCCGATCATAGGGACTATTGCTGTTCATTCGACATGGTCCCATGGCACAATGCTTACAACAGGCAGAGAGTACGCCAATAGGGCAAGCTTTCATTTCGCTGGCCCGGTCAAAGAGGAGCTCAACTCCATCTTTTCGGGCCTTTGTGATCATCTGCGCCGTCGAATCACATATCGTAAGATCTTCGACTTTCATTAATTCTTTAATCTTTGCCATGATGCCTCCAAGAGCTGGTAGGAAATCCGCATGTTCTGCGTATCCACCAATGAAATGGGCAGAGAACAGATTTTTTCAAATATGTTCTCCAGTTATCAAAGCGATGATCACAGCACAACTTGACAGGAAAACCACCGGGATCATCCACCTTACCGTCTTCCTCAGTTATGAAGCGGTGTGTTTATTGTTAATAAATATTATTATCAGATACTACAAATGTCAAGTCAAGTACTTCAGGTTTGTCGAGGAGGCTAGGCGGTTAAAGAAGTCGCACGGGGACATGACCAGAGGGTAAGACGAATATAGACTCGATAGTGCAAGAGTACTTTTCTAAAAAAAAGTTCTTGCACTATCAAAGAAGGAGATGGGGCGTGTATTTCAGTTCTTTATTTATCGATACTGTAGGCTACCAGTTTTTGGGCGATATCAAAGAGGGCCTTTGGCGCATCGTTAATATTTTCAAATGGTCTGACACCATCCCTGTCCGAGATGATTATTTCAGGCATTTCCGGAAGGAAGCCGAGAATTTCATATCCAGGCAGAGAACTACGGATGAGTTCCTCATCATCGATTCCCTTTACACGATTACCAAGAACAACAATCCGTTTTATCCCGATATCCTGCCCGAGTTTCCTGATTTTTCCAGCTGCTGCTCGGCTTCTTGCCCCCGGATTGACGACCACAACCAAGGCATCGACAGAACCTGAGGTCGCTCTCCCAAGATGTTCAATGCCGGCCTCCATATCCATAATAACGATCTCTTGACGATACAGGACCAGATGGTTCATCAGTGCTTTCAAGATGGTGCTTTCCGGGCAGATACAACCTGAACCGCCGCTTTGCACTGTGCCCATGACCAAGAGTTTGACCCCGTCCCTCTCACGGGAAAACCGATCAGGAATATCATCAACCTTTGGATTAAGGGTAAAAAAACCACCCATTGTCCCGGGCTTAGCTCCGGTACGTTCATGAATCAGTTCTGAAAGCTCCGAGATGGGGGTTATAGGTTGGTCTTCAGGGATACCAAGCCCCGCAGCCAGATTGGCAACCGGATCCGCATCTATTGCAATAACCCTATTTGTTTTTTCTGCGGCAAGGCATCGTGCAAGAAGTGACGTAATCGTCGTTTTTCCGACACCACCTTTACCGCCAACAGCTATTTTTAGGCTCACTTTTACAGGTCTCCTTGATATCTAATGCGGGTCCTCTCTCGGCGATTTTCTGCTATGAAGTATTTCACCCCCGCGACGTACTTCCTTTTCATGGGATTTCCTTTACTTGATAATATTGCCATCATTGTCAACCATAGCCACAATAAATCCATTTTTTGTGGCCTCCACGGTAAGTTCGTCCATAAGAACGGCTTGAATCTCGTATTTTTTTCCCTTTTCTTTCGGTAAGGTCAAAAAACAATCATTGGCTGCATCTTTGCTCTCAAACGCCGGTATAAAATCGACATTCCTTTCCCTATCGTACAAACCTAAAAATTGTTCGCTTTTCCCCGGGTCACAAACCACAACATAAACCCAGCTTTCAATCATTTCCTTTTCCGCCATAGAACTCACCCATTATGATAAGAGAGAATCGTATCAAAAAGTAATCTGAAAACAACAATAAGCATTACGCTAAAACAAAAAAGCCCCATCCTTACGGAATGGGGCTTCTGTTGCTTCTAAAAACGACTGACTAAATCTCGAGATAAGAATCCGAAAACAGGGTCTCACCAAGAATAACCTTTACGGTCTTCACGTAATCCCCGAGCTCTTTACTGATACTACTGATGGAAGGTGCATTGCCATCCATTGTTTTATGAACAACATCGACGATATCCGGGCGTTTCCCTTTGGCAACAGCAGTCAAACCCGTATCAAGCGGATCTGAAATAACCGCCTTCATTCCATATCTCTCGAGCATTACCATATAGGTAGTATTCAAAATCGGACGAAGGTGTACAGGCGGTCCATTAGAGATATTGGAAAGACCACATGTACTCTTGGCGCCCGGCGCTATGTCTTCAATCATGCCCTGAAAATTCATAAGGCTGATTAACTGGGCCTGTTGGATATTGACCGGGGTGACGATTCCATCGACCCAGATCTTTTCATTTGGAATTCCGGCCTCATTGGCTGCAAAAAGAAGCTCAACACACAAGGCGGCACGTTCATTTTCGTCACGAGGAAGTCCATCCGGTCCCCACATCAATGCAACAATATCGGCCTCATACTTTGCTGCCATCGGAAGCATCACAGTATATCGTTCCGGACGGGCCATAACCGAATTGACGATATGAGGCATTCTGCTTGGCTTCAAGACCTTCAATCCGGCCTCGATAGCGGCGATATTCGATGTATCCAGTAAAAGTGGTATCTCAGGCACAACCTCCTGAACGACCTGGCAGACCCATGGCATAAGCTCATGACCATCTTTTTTGGCTGGACCAAGGTTGATGTCAATATAATCCATGCCTTTTTCTTTTTGCTCGAGGGCTTCAGCCTGGATCGGTTTCGGATCGCGTTCCCTGTACGCACGTCCGATAACCGTGGAAATTACATTTAGGCTCTCGCCGAAAAGAATCATATGTGTTCCTCCTTTGCTCTATTCAGGTTTGCAAAAACTATGGAATGTAACCAGTCGAACTCAACAGTGGGATATCGTACGGTTTCCATCCAATATCCCACTGTTGCCATCATATTCGATCTTTACATTTCGATATCAGTCAACAAACAACCATATTTCTATTGTCGTGCCTTCAAAAATCCGGCAAGATGCGCAGCCTCGCGAGGACCAACGGTAACGGTCCAGCCAGGAAGCTCTTCTTCAACGTCACCGGCAATGGCTGCTGCATAACCGGGAATAATGATCTCGGTATGTTTAACCTTATCGGCTATGCCACATTTTTTAACAAAGGCACCTACATCATCACCACCGAATTTACCGGCAGCCCAAGCCGTCATAACGGAAAGTCCTTCAGAGTCCTTGATAAGTAACCAAGCCGGGACCTTGCTGGCTTCGATCTCACCGGAAACAATAAAGTAGGTAAGAGCAAAGTTCGTTGTTACCAGAACAGGAGAATTCTCGTTCGGGTTACCGATTTCGAAAATACCCTCGGTGACGGTCATCGGTCTCTGCGGATCTGTGTAAATGTTCAATCTTTCGAGCATCAAGGGGAACATGACCTCGGTGGTCAGATCAGACATCACAACGATACCGCCATACTTGGAGACATACAGTGCTGCGATAAGCGCTTCCATGTCCAGGTTTGACGCCATTTCACAGGGGAAAGAAATGGTCGGGAAACCGAGTGAGCGATTGTTGGCCTTCAGTGCTGCGCGACGTATTGCAACCTGATCGGCAAGAGCCTGCTTAAGTTCGCGAGCACCCGGATCGATAACAAGATCCTTTGCGCCCATCGCTACAAGTTTGTCTGTCAGGGCTATGATACCATCGATCGAATCGGCCTTCACGGCGAGCGGCAGATTATTTTCCACTGCTATGGCACCAAAGACATCAGCATTTGCAGCTGTTGCAGCGTAAATAAGCGGTCGTTTGAATCCGCATGTTGCAACGGCAGCCTTGATCACATCCGCATTCTCACTCATCAGGATAAGATTGAATTCTGATTTTTCTGCAATGATCTTGGCAAGATTTGCAAACGCATCCTTATTGCCATTTACATCCTTCAAGGCAGCAAGCTCAGGTCGGAGATTGAGCCCTACGCGTTCATATTGTATGGCATTCCATACCTTGAGTTTTGCTTCGAGGTCAGCAGCACTGGTGTCGGAGGTAATGATACCGGCAAACAGTGTCGGATTGAAAAATGTTTTTTCATGTCGATAAAGTACAGTTTCACCGCCGGTTGTCCGTTTCCGAACACCCTGACCGATGGAAACCGGACGAATCGGAGGAGCCGATGCTTCCGCAAGCTGGGCCCGTGCTTCATCGGAAACATACGGGCAAGAATCCAGTTCAGCCTTTGCTGACGCAAGATTCATGGCAAAGGCAAGACACGTGGGAACCCCACACTCCTTACAGTTTGTCTTAGGCAGGAGTTTGAAAATTTGAATACCAGTTAACGCCATTTCTGTAATCTCCTTATAATTATATCAAGGCAGTAAATTCTTAAACGGCCGGGAACTTCAATCCCGGCCATTCACCTTACCTGGATAAATTGATTAGCCAATAAGCGGATCCATCTTGAGAGCAGGATGACCCTTCTCCTGGAGGAATGGCAGGATCTCCTCCTCTGTGATTCCTACGGTTTCGTCGGCTATCATGTCGGCGAAATTTTCAACGCCCATAGCTTTACCCCGTGCATTGAGCCTGTCGCGGATCTCATCTTTGACGACTTTCGGCATCCAGACCATCCTCAGAAGTCCGCCATCGCCAAGGAGGAATTTCCCCTGAGTAATGTTGAATTTAGAGTGACCAACAAATCCGGGAGAGGATGCACCACCACCCATAACGCCTGCAAGCGTTGTAAACTTCATTCCGGAGGGTGTTTCTCCTGTATAGTCACGACCAACGGTCATCACGCCATTGCATGCGGGCAGCATGGCTGCGATACACTCACAGCAACCGCAGGTAGTCATTGGGGCTTGAACCATTGAATATAAATTGTAGGTATCAATACCGCCCTTTGACGCTGCTTTGATGAATGTATCAACACCTTCGAATCTACCCAACTTCGGATCAAGAACCTTGCCCTTCTCGATCGGCTGATTGGGGCCGGTTGCATTGATTTCAAAAGCGGCCTTGCAATCCATCCAGTTATAAGCACCGCAAAGCCCTGTTCTTTCCGGACTGACTGTACAGACATGGTTGGGCGCAAAAGACTGACAGAGCGTACAGGAGTAGAAGGTCTCGACATCCTCGTCGGTCATTTTATCTACACGAGCGTCACGCGTATGATACTCATCCCGAGCCCGAGCCGTCAGCTTGTCTACATCTTCCTTATTGGTGAAAAGCGTTACCTGAACTTTATCAACAATCTTCTTGAAGTCCTGATGGAATTTGGCATGAAGAACAACTCCAATATCCTTCAGGGTGAATCCTTTCTCAATGGCCGCTTTACTGATACGGACCCAGGAAATATCACGCTGTCCGATGTGCATGATGCCCTGGACATAGTTAATCAGATGATGTATCTGACGTTCCATGATGGGCTCGAAATCCGTCTGGAACTCACGTCCGGCGATCTGGACATAAATTCCAAGCGGGAAGGTTCCGCCCTGCTTTACGTCCCCGATTTCTGGACCGACAACAACAACCTTGCCATCCTCGATCTCATTCATCTCGGCCATTTTGACAAGCTCGGTACACTGGGTCTTGCCACCGCCGCACTGAGCATGAAGATCACCACCGCGGACACGCTCGCCCTCAAAGGCAGGTCCGAACGAGCACGGAATATTGATCTCCGTGACATTGATCTTAAGACCTCGAACCTCAACAGATTTTTGACAGATATCCTTATGAGCAACGTTAGCGACAACATGCTCATAGGTACAAATACCAGTGGGCAGAATCTCCGGGATATCCGTGTCTGCAAGGGTCGGGAAGCCCCAGTTAACACAACCGGCAGCGGCAACTGCCCATTCAGTTCCAACATCACCAAGCGCGTTAACAAACGCGAAGACACGGTTTTTGTTATACATCAACATCTTTCTGTAATCGCCTGGCTGGACACCACCGAAGGCCATGGCGGCCCTGTTGGCAAAGCCGAGGGCAAAGACAGCAGAAGAAATGTCGGGTCCGAAAGGAACAATTCGGGTATTCCAACCAACCTGCATGCCGGCTTCGAGACACTGCTCTATAACGGTTTTCCCGTTATGGTTGGCGGCGCAAAAGATATAGAGATTCTTCTTCTGATAATCTTCAACAATCATCTTGGCGGTTGCCGCATCGGGTGCAGCACCCACGATGGCTGCAAAACCAGGAGCGGATCCATCAACAAACTCGACACCGCGTTTTCTGAGGATGATATCGTCTGCTGGACCAACCCAGATTTTTCCTGCTTCAATATCCGGATCTTCTTGAGGGAAATAAAAATCAGGCTCACGCAGAATACGCAGGGCCTCTTTAATCTCGTAGGCAAAGATACCAGCCATGCCTGCATCAAGGAGTGGTCCCAGATAGGGAAGATGGTTGCTGCCTTTAACATGTGGAGGAAGAAGACCGCGAGCAAAGGCAAGCGGCTTCTTCAAGTCTTCAAGGGTCTCAACCTTCATGCCGGTGAGGGAATAGATTACCGGCAGGTAATAGGCTGTATTGGGAAAACCAATTTTTGTATCGGCGTTATAAGTCTGAAGAGCTTTCTCATAATCTCCTTCGACCTGGGAAACAACTTTATAGCCGCCCTGTATTGCTGCGAACGCTACTAGTCTTGACATGCCTTCCTCCTTCTTTGAGGATATTTATAGTAAGATTTCAGTTAGTTTCGTTTTAGGCTTCTGCTTCCAGTTTCTGTCTTTCAGCCATATCCATAAGAACCCTGTCTCGCGCTTTGTCGATACCAAGTTCTTTTCGTTTCTTGTCGATATGGGCGATCATCTTATGGGCATGTTTGATCGGATCCGGCTCGCAATCCCACTTTCCACCGTAAATCCCTTCCATTTCTTCATAGAGGTGTTTCTTGAATACTGGCGCACCTTCAAGCGGCATATGATAGCCAAAGACGGTGTAAACACCGGAGGAAACAAAATACTGGCCGATCGATATAGCCTTTTCACTCATCCATTCGGGCGCACTACCAGCAGCCGGCAGATCACAGATATCTTTACCAAGACCACCGGCCTTCACAACCTCAGTGGCTGCGAGAAGGATTCTGCTGTTATCTACACAGGAACCAAGATGCAGGACCGGCGGGATACCTACAGTCTCGCAGACCTCGGCAAGTCCCGGTCCGCAATGAACCGCTGCAGCACCCGGAGTGAGCAGACCATGCATAGCGGCGGCTATGGCACTACAGCCGGTGGTCAGAACTATGACATCATTCTTGATCAGCTCTTTGATAATAGTGATGTGCTCGTCGTTATGTTTTGTTCGCGCATTATTGCATCCGACAACACCGGCGATACCACGGATACGACCATTGATGATATTATCGTTCAATGTATAATAGCTGCCACGGAAGGTTCCACCAAGATGGTACTGAATGGATTCGACACCAAAGCCGGCAATCTGCGTTGTCTTATGCTGGGGGATCATCACATCAGCGCCACGATTCTGGAAGTTGTCGATGGCCAACTTGATAATGCGTACAGCGTCCTGCATTGCATAATGTTCATCAAACTGGATGTGGATGACGTTCTCCTGCTCCATTTTAGCAATGGGATGGGTGGTGATCAATTTGGTATGAAAACATTTGGCCACGTTAGCCAGATTCTGAAAAATACACTGCACATCTACGACCATCGCATCACAGGCACCGGTAATGATGGCAAGTTCCTGCTGCAGGAATGTTCCTGCCAGGGGAATACCATGACGCTGCAGCATCTCATTGGCGGTACAGCAAATACCAGCGAGTTGAATGCCTTTTGCTCCTTTTTCCTTTGCGTAGTCAATCATCTCCCGGGATTGAGCTGCAGCGACAATCATCTCTGAGAGCAGCGGCTCATGACCATGGACGATTATATTGACATGATCTGCTTTCATAACACCCAAGTCTGCTTCAGACTGCAAAGGCGAAGGGGAACCGAACATGACATCCTGCAGATCGGTGCCTATCATTGATCCACCCCAACCATCGGCAAGGGAAGCTCGGGTACACTGTTTAGTGAGATTCTTATAATCCTGGTCGACACCCATATGGGTCCGGTGCATAATCTCAACTATTTCCCGGTCAATATTTCTCGGCAGGACACCTTCTTTTACCCACTTATCATACAAAGGTTTTGGTGCCCTTTTCAGATAGGCCAGGGTGCCTTCCGGTTTTCCCCACTCGGCGACTGCTGCTTCTCCAACACCAAGGGCAATCTCATCAATCGATCTGTCTACGGTTTTCCCATCCACTTCTACAGTAGTGGCAACGCCGAAAAAGGGTGCAATCTGGATAAGTTTATCAGGATCCTTGATGGTATAATCCTTTGACTCTTTTCTGGCCACAGACCGAAAGACTTCGGCAACACCGCGGCCATGATCGGAATGCGCGGCTGCTCCTGCTGCTACCATTCTGGAGAAGTTCCTGGCAGCGATGGTGTTAGCCGTTGCGCCGCAGAGTCCCTTGCGGGTGTCCTCGCCGACAATACCATCCTTGGGCAACGGAAGACGACAAGGTCCCATTGCACAATTTTTACAGCATATTCCCTGCATTCCGATGGCGCAGGGCTTCATGGTAACCGCACGGTCGAAAACAGTCTCGACCCCAAGTTTCTGGGCGCGTCGTATCATCTCCTGAGTTGATTTATCAATGGAACATTCCATCGAATCAGCTAATTTTGGAGCTTTTACAGCACTTGTTTTAGTTTCTTCTGCCATTAGAGGTTCCCTCCTCAAATTATTTACTTAAAATATCACCTGTTCAAATTTTCCTTCAGTTCTAAAAATTCTCTCAGCTGACATGTCTTTTGTGGAATCTGTTCAATGTTGCAAGAATCTTTTCCTGCTCAGTCAATTGAAAAGCGGCTGCGGTTAGAGTAACTGCAACCTCAGTTGCTGCGTGAGCAACTGTCTCTTTTCGATCTTTTGCTCTTTGCTCTTTGATTGCCTTCTCTTCAGCATCGCGTGCATTTTTCGCATCGGTAATGGCTTGTGCCTCGGTTTCGGCCTTGGCCTTCACGTCGGCAGCGGCTTTTGCCTCAGCATCAGCCTTTGCCTTCACCTCGGCTGCTGCTTTAGCCTTTGCGTCAGCTGCGGCTTTTGCCTCCGCATCGGCCTTCGCCTTTGCTTCAATTGCTGCTGTATCAACGGCTGCTTCAGCCTTCACTGCTGCCACTGGAGCCGGAGCAGCCTCAGTTTTTTTCGGTGCAGCTGCAGCGGCAGGAGCGGCCTTTGCCGCGGCCGGGGCGGCCTGCTTGGCAGCCGCAGGTGCGGCCTTCTTTTTCTCTTCTTCAATAGTGAGATCAAGCGCAGGGGCAAGTGCTGCAAAATCAATTTTGACGTCAGCCAGTTTCTTTGCAACCGGGGCAACATCCTTTGCAGAACCGCCTTCTGCCAGAATCTTGATAAAACTTTTTGCAAGACGAATCGACTCGGGATGACGCATGATCAGGAGATTGGAGCCAGCGAGTAAATAGGAAACGGCACCAATTGCCTCCATCAGGATACCACGTCTTTCCGGATCCCCCAGAAGCGGCGCATCTTCAACGGTCTGTCGCGCCTCTTTGCATTTCCAGACCTCATTCCCGAGGTTATTGATCATCGGAAACTGGAGCTTATCATCTCCCTGGGTCATCGCAGCCATTGTCAATCGTTCCATGACAGAGTAGGAATATTCCAGTCCATACCCAAGACCACCAGTGGTCGGATCAACAATGACCCTGTCCATCGGCATACCAAGGTTCTCAAGAAGAATATTGATCTGTTTTGCAAGATTGACATCGATTGGTGATGAAGAGATAACGGAATGGCCATACCCCATTGCCGCAGCACCGATACCCTTATAATTTTTTTCTTCAACGGGTCCGATGACAAGATTTGCGCCCTGACATGCCTCAGCTACTGCCTTGAAAACCAACTCATCCTTGGCAGGATTCGCACATCCCCAGATAATCAACGGTACGTCAATTGCGGCCAGAACCTTTTTTACTGTAGCGGCAGCTGATTCAGGACTCGCATCCTTATCATTCGGATCAACGCTTTTCAACTGCAGAACAACTGCCTCAGCCCCAAAATCGGTAACACATTTTTTTGCCCAGGCGGCAGTATCTGAGACCACATCCTTGAAATGAACAAGGGCCGGTTCAGGCCAGTCTTCAGGTACGATGTCCCAGATTTCCATTGCAATTACTGGCTTATTGGGCATGTCTCCTTCAAAGGTATAGAAAGGATAACAGGTTTCACCACCGATTTTGATGGCAGAAGCTCCCTTACCAATGGAAATTTGTTTAATGCCGCCGGAATAGGATTCCTTCTTAATTTCAAATCCCACGTTAGCCTCCTTACAGGTGAAAAATTAGTTTACTGAAGGTCGTTGTCTGGGTCTGCCGACAGTCCTTACAGCCGGTCAGCAATTACGACAAGAACCTCCCCTTTTCATAATGATTCCAAAACATACTGTTAACTACCACCATCCTTAATACGTTTAGACCTATACAATCCACATCCCGCTTCCAATCAAATGAGGCATCTCGAGATTCTGACACCAATACATCGGAAGAGCAGGCTTATTTATTTTTTGCATTCATCCGCGCCCTCAATCGAGGAAATTTTTCGATCTCCGTATGAGGAATAAACATGGCTGCCACATAATTATTCATATAGGACGGGGTCTCCGAAAGTTCAAAATTCGTCATCCTCCGTGTCACCTCAATAACATCCTGTCGAATCTTGTTGGTAAGGGAACTCATCCTTGCTCCAAGAAGAGAACCGTTGCCGATATAGGTGACATGATCCGGATCTATCTCCGGCAGAAGTCCTATGGTCATCGCTCGTTCAAGATCGATATAGCTGCCGAAACCACCGGCGAGAATGATGCGTTCAATCATATCGACCGAAAGCCCGACCTCCTCAAGGAGGGTCATGCATCCGCTGTAAATAGCCCCCTTGGCTCGAATAAGATTATCGATATCCAGTTCGGACAAGGAGATATCGCGATCGATCTGGGTCTCATCGGCCCAGGCTATGACATATTCCCAGATACCGTTGTTCACCCTGATCCGGTTCGTACCGAGACTGCGGTTGAATTTTCCGCGATTATCGATGATTCCTTCTTCGAACATCACCGCAATCATCGTGATCAGTCCCGAGCCGCAGATACCCTTCGGCCGGACATCTCCGATAGTGACAATCATCGGTTCAAAGGTAAACGGGTCAATGGAGAAATCTTCAATGGCACCTTTGGCCGCCCTCATTCCGAACTCAACACCTCCACCCTCGAAGGCCGGTCCGGCCGAACAGGCAGTGCACGCCAGCCAATCCTTATTACCGATGACAATTTCAGCGTTGGTGCCGATATCCATAAACAGAACCAATTCCTCACTTCTGTACATCCCCGACCCCATGACCCCGGCCACGATATCTCCTCCGACATAACTGGAGATCTCCGGAAAGAGCAGCGCGGTAGCATGGTCATCGAGATCTATGCCGACAGATGAGGCCCTGAAAGGAGGATAGTGAGTCGATGCCGGGACATAGGGTGCTCTGCGGATATATCGTGGATCTATATTGACCAGAAGCTGTGTCATGGTAGTGTTTCCGGCAAGCGTTATAGTCGATATGTTCTCCCGGGAAATTTTCGAATCGGCTATGATATTCCCCAGAATTTTGTTGATACTTGCAACCACAACCTGTTGGAGTTTTTCCAGCCCTCCCGGTTTTTCGGCATACATAATCCGACTGATTACATCCTCACCGTAACTGATCTGGCCGTTAAAATCACCATATTCCGACAGACATTCTCCCGTTTCCAGGTTTATTAACTGGCCATAAAGAGTGGTTGTGCCGATATCCATGGCAACGGCATAATTCTCCGCTGTTGTATCACCGGGCTGGATGTTGATAATACGATTTTTGCCGCTGTTTCTAACGGCCTTGACAAGGGTTACTGTTACCTTAAAATTATTTTCTCTCAGGATGCTGGGAAGCCGTCTTATGACAGGTAAGGTCAATTCAAGCTTATGCCAGTCTTCCTTCTGCTTCAAAGTTCGGATGAGGCGTGTGACATCCGGCAGATTATCCTGTGCATGAGGCGGGGGAAGTTCAAGATATGTTTTAACAACAGGAGCAATAAACAGTCCCTGTTCCTTCAGGCTGTTAATATCTATTACTTTAATTCGAGCAGTCTGACGAGGTGTGTACTGTCTGCTGAGGGCTGTCGTATCAACTGACGATTCGACAGGAATACGGACGGTTACATCGCTTTCGAGTTTTGATAAACAGGCAAGCCGATATCCCTTTTCAATGTCTGCAGGGCTCAACCTTTCAGTTACGCCGCCAGTGATCTCACCCTCTTCAATCAGCACCCTGCATTTTCCGCAGACACCTTCACCGCCGCACGAGGCGTTGACATGAACGCCAGCCGCCATGGCCGCCCGGATAAGACTCTCGCCGACAGGGACATCGATGCTTCTATTATGAGGGAGAAATCTGACGTTGAGCTGATTCATTCAGGTTTCCTGCAAAATTCCAAGAATTTCTTTTCAAATCGCCTTTCGGCGACTTATTATCCCTTCTGAGCTCTGAAATTTCAAAGATACTCCAGAGCCTTAACTCTTTATTCGATAAAAAATCAATCCTTTTATAATAAATTTAGATCCATCCTTTAAAGCCAGAAATCGGTCGCAAGCAAATCGGATCGAATCTATCCTCTTTGAGAAAAATAATCAACCTCCATTTCATGAGGTCCCGTCATTGCGGCCACAACAATTTTATTGCCTGGCAAGGAATATTCAGCCGGCTGCAGCTTTCTTGAGAGCCTCTCTAATCTTTCCCAATCTCTCTGCGGCCATTTTAATCGGGATTTGATAGACCAGGGTCCTGGCCATCAGTTCTGCGGATGCGGGCAGGATGTCCTTATCATAGACGACCCTTCTCCGGCCTCCCGGCTCCAAAAACGGCCACCCGGATCGGGTGAGCGTCGACCCGGCCAGCAGGTGCTCCCATTTCGGATAAAAATGCCAGGTATTATCTCCGAAATTAATAGCCCCGACGCCATGTTCCGCAAGCACCGTATTCACCCGTTTGCAGTGCTTGCTGCTTTCAAGCATAAAACAGCAAAAGGTTGCCGTGTCGCCTTCCGGGTCAACCAGTTTTCTGAATTGGACGCCCGGAATGACCGACACGGCCTCCTGCAAGAGGGATTTTGTCTTTTTCTGCGCTGCAATCATACTATCGAGCTTTGCCAGTTGTGCAATCCCGATGGCCCCCTGTATCTCCATCATCCGGTAATTAAAACCGATAAAACGACGGCCTTCTCCACCACGGGCACCAGGGTTGACGACATGGTCATGTCCATGATCGTGATATTCGGACATCGATCGCCACAACTCCCGATCATCGGTGATGATCATGCCGCCTTCGCCCGTCGTGATCGTCTTGACGGCATCGAAGGAAAAAGTACCGCAATTCCCGAAGGTGCCGAGATGCCGTCCTCGAATCCTGCCCCCGGCCGCCTGGGCCGTATCCTCAAGGACCGGGATGGAGTGCCCTGCGGCAATGGCGACGATCTCCTCAATACGGGCCTGGGCTCCCAGCATATGAACGGCAATGATGCATCGGGTTTTGTCTGATATCTTCTTCTCCAGATCGGCCGGATCCATATTCAGGGTTTCGTCCACCTCGGTAAAGACCGGGATCGCACCAACCTCGAGGATCGCCTCCCAGGTTGCAACAAAGGTAAACCCCTGGGTAATGACCTCATCCCCCGGACCGATCCCCAGTGCCGTTAACGCCACCTTCAGAGCGGTCGTACCGGAGGTGACGGCCTGGGCATGAGCAGCGCCGCAATAGGATGCAAATTTTTCCTCGAACTCTCGAACCTTATATATCCCTTTTCGCTGTTCGTTAAATTCGTATCGGAACAACACCCCCGTCTCGAGGACATCGGCTATTTCTTTCTTTTCTTCATCACCAAAAATCTCATATCCAGGCATCGACAGCGTCTCCTTCTAAAAGAGAAAATGAATTGAGTATCATCAGGGCAGCAATTTCTTTATCTGGTTTTTTTCGTTAAGCAATGCAACCCGTGGATGATAATTTTTCAATTCTTCTTCGGAATATATTCCATAGGTGACGATGATGATCAGATCACCCGCCATTCCTTTCCGCGCCGCAGCCCCATTCAGACCGATAATACCTGATCCGCGAGGCCCATCGATCGCATAGGTATCGAAGCGTTCGCCATTATTGATATTAAAAATCTTAATCTGCTCAAAGGTGGAAATCCCGACGGCATCCATCAGGTCCTTGTCAATAGTCAGACTTCCTTCATAGTCGAGATTCGACTGGGTGACAGTCGCCCTGTGAATCTTGGCACTCAGCATTTGTTTCAACATCGGTTTACACGTCTACGTTAAGGTTCGGGTACAGCTGCATATTTGCGCATGACCTCCGGTAGTTGACAAAAAACCGGAGGTCATGATTTTACTTATTGTCAGGCACGACACTCTCTTTTAGGTCCAGCCGGGTATTATCAATCAGCCGGACTCTATCATTGATCTTGACAGCCAAGGCCATCATGCTGTTTTTTTCGACATATTCAGAGGGCAGAAGGGTATCCTTATCAACAACCTCCACATAATCCACCGCGCAACCCGGAGTTGTGTTGATTATCCGCTTCACCTCATCCGTAAGCTTGACAACCGGGAGCTTTGGCCCGGCCTTTTCCACCATTTCTTTCGCATACTGGATGGATCTGTGCAGACAGAGAGCATGCCGTCTCTCTTCTTTATTCAGATAGCTGTTCCGGGAACTCATGGCCAGACCGTCACTCTCCCGGACAATCGGATGGCCGAAGATCTCCAGGTTGAAATTCAGGTCCCTCACCATCTGACGGATCACCGCCAGCTGTTGATAGTCCTTTTCTCCAAAGATTGCCAGGTGCGGTTGTACCATATTGAAAAGTTTGGCGACAACAGTGGCCACGCCGCCAAAGTGATCAGGACGCGAGGCACCGCACAGACCCTGAGTAAGGTTTTTTACCGAAACAGCGGTCTGGAAACCTACGGGATAGATATCTTCGGCAGCAGGAGCAAAGAGAAGATCGACACCTGCCTTCTCGGCAAGCTGCATATCCCGGTCAAGATCGTAGGGATACGTGGAAAGATCCTCCCCCAGGCCGAATTGGATCGGATTAATAAAAAGACTGACGACAACCTTGTCCGCCCTGCCCCGGGCCATCTCCATCAACGAAAGATGCCCCTGATGAAACCATCCCATGGTCGGCACGAGTCCGATAATCTTTCCTTCAGACCTCCAGGCCTTAACAATATGGGTTAATTCATCAATTGTACGAACCAGTTTCATTGCATAGCCTTCAGTCTGCCGATCTTTTCAGAGATAAATGCCTTTTCAGGATCATTACGGTCATCACCGACAAATGTCGCCATATACTGCTCGTATACGGATAACGCCTTCTCCTGTTCGCCTTTGATTTCGTGAATCCGTGCCATGCCCAAAAGGCCTACCGGTTGATATCCTTCAATTTTCGACAGGGCCGTATATTCATCAAAGGCACGATCATAGTCTTTTTCAGCCTCTTTGGCCTGGGCTGTTCCAAAGGAGACCAAACCAAACAGCGGGTCTGTCTGTTTGATCTCTCGTCTGATGTCGGTATATTTTTCGGCAGCAGCCTTGAAGTTGCCGTTTTTCATATCGATATGGGCTAGCTCCACCTTGGCCCAACGTGCTGAAGACATGCCGGAATAATCGGCAAGAACCTTCTGCAGGGCAGCCGGACGCACCGCTGCCGGCTCCTTCAACGCATTCGTCAAGGCCGAGCTGCTCATGTTGATCCTCTTCTGGATATAGGCATCATAGGCCGACCACGAAAGAATGGCGATGACTATCAGAGCAAGGACTACGTAGATTACTTTCAGATTCTTCCGGATAAACTTGATAACATTCGGTGGAAGGTTGAACTGCTCCAGCAGCCCGGTAAGATCACCTTTTACACTTGGTTCAACATGAAGCTTATTGAAAGGAGTTTCATCGGCCATGCAGGTTCTCCACTTTGTTTTTCCTTTGATTGATTGATTCATAAAAAAACAATTGAATCTTTCATTATAATATATACAGTGGTCTCTGTCCATTTGTAATCTTTCTTCCCGTTTTCAGAACCCTAAAGAAATTCATTCCCTGTGCAGCTTATTATCCAATCCGTTTCCGAGCTTACCCGTTCAATCAGAACTCTCCTTGAGGGTGAATTCCGATTTGTCCATATCCAGGGAGAAATCACCAACTTAAAATGCCCGTTCTCAGGCCACCTTTACTTCACAATGAAAGACAGCGATGCCCAATTGAAGGCGGTCCTGTTCAAAGGTCAGAGGAAGTTTCTGGCAGAGAACGTCAAAGACGGGCAACAGGTGGTCTGCCATGGGAGGATATCCGTTTACGAACCACGGGGAGAATACCAGCTTATTGTTGATACGGTCGATTTTTTTGGGACAGGACTCTTACAACTCCAGTTCGAAAAACAGAAACAACGGCTTGCCGCGGAAGGCTTATTTGCCCAGGAAAACAAAAAAGAACTTCCGGCTTTTCCTCAGGATATCGTTCTGATCACATCTCCAGCAGGAGCTGCGGTTCATGATTTTCTGACTATCTGCAAAATACGCAAGACGTCCACCCGGATCAGGATTCTGCCCGTTCGTGTCCAGGGTGAAGGGGCGGCCGAAGAGATAGCTCATGCGATCAGCAGGGTCAATAGAGAGATCAGTGCAGATGTTATAGTGCTCTGCCGAGGAGGAGGTTCCCTCGAAGATCTTTGGGCCTTCAATGAAGAATATGTGGCCAGGGCTATTTATCATTCAAGGATACCGGTTGTTACCGGGATAGGTCATGAGATTGATTTCACTATCGCCGATTTCTGTGCAGATTTCAGGTCCCCCACTCCGACCGGTGCGGCAGAAAAAATCATTCCGGATAATATTCGCCTGCTCGCAACCATCAAAAATTTTCGAGAGCAGATTTCCGCCACCATCCTGAGGAAACTGGAAAGCAAACGAAGCCGGATAGCCTATAATCGGCGCCTTCTGGGTGATCTGGACTCCATTTTTGTCAATTCTTCATTGAAACTCGATAGCTGCATTGCAGGCCTGGTTCAGTCCATAAAGGACATCTTCCAGCATCATGCAGCATCCTGCGAACGGCTGGCCGGACGGTTGCAACACCAGGCACCGCTTGTAAAAATCCGGTTCCAGCAACAGCATCTGAATTTTCTCAATACCAGGATGGAACGGCAGATGACTGCCCTGCTCGAAGGCAAGAGGACAACTTTCCTGCAGCAGATCGCCAGGCTGAACACAATGAGCCCGCTGGCCACGCTTGCGCGCGGCTATTCAATCGTCAGTAAATGCAACGGCCGGCCCGGCGAGCCCAGAATAGTGACGGACAGCAGCCAGGTGGATTCTAAAGATCAGCTGGAAATACGCCTCCATCACGGAAAAATACAGTGCGAAGTGACAGGGAAAGAATGAGTCGGATCACGGGGTCCGGCCAGGAAGTTATTTTTGATTATTTTCTTTACGTTCATATTCGAGAGGGCTATATTTTTATGTGATTTTTTCAGGAATATAACGTTCAGCCTTCGATAGGCGGTTAATCTTTATATCAGTAAAACAGTATTCGGGAAAGAACATGCAACACTCAGATTTAACGGCAGATGCGATAGTACTCCCCAAGGTAGTCACCCCGGATCATCCACTTGTTCCAAAGCTGTCCATCGAAGAAGAAACCGCCCTGAAAAACCATATAAAGGACCTGTTGAAAAGAAATAATGCGGTCCTTGTTGCCCATTATTATACCGACGGAAAGATCCAGAATCTTGCAGAAGAGACTGGAGGATGTGTGGCGGATTCCCTTGAAATGGCACGATTCGGCATGGAACACCCGGCCCGGACATTGGTCGTCGCCGGGGTCCGTTTCATGGGCGAGACATCGAAGATACTGAATAACGACAAACGCATTCTGATGCCCGACCTGTCCGCCACCTGCTCTCTGGATGATTGCTGTCCTGCCGATCTTTTCTCTGCTTTCTGTGACAATCATCCCGACCATACCGTCGTTGTCTATGCAAATACCAGTGCCAGGGTAAAAGCCCGCTCCGACTGGGTGGTCACCTCAGGGATTGCGCTTGAAATCATTAAATATCTGGCAAAAAACGGCGAAAAAATCATCTGGGCTCCCGACAGACATCTCGGTCGATATATCCAAAGTCAGACCGGCGCCGAGATGATCTTATGGCCCGGCTCCTGTATCGTCCACGAAGAGTTCAGAGCTGTTGCCCTGCAGAGGATTCGAAAGCTGCACCCTGCTGCTGCAGTTCTTGTTCACCCGGAATCCCCCCACGATGTTATCTGCCAGGCCGATGTCGTCGGCTCGACTACCGCTCTGATCAAGGCCGTCGGCAACATGCCCAATACTGAATTCATTGTGGCAACCGATGCCGGAATTTTCAATAAGATGCGTCAGATAGCACCAGGAAAAACACTGATCGAGGCTCCGACCGCAGGTGACGGTGCAACCTGTCAAAGCTGTGCCCATTGCCCATGGATGGAGATGAACTCCCTACAGAAACTGGCACATATCCTGGAAACGGGTGAAAACGAAATCCTGGTTGATGCCGAACTTGCCGCAAAGGCCAGTATACCAATCACAAGAATGCTCAATTTCTCCAAGATGATACGCCTCTGATCGGACTATTGTGATTTTCTCATAGATCTCTAAACTGTCAAACCACATCCTGTAACCATTCACCAATGCCCCAGGTAAGCATAGACTCCGGGTATTTATAAGCAGGCGGTTCAACTCTACAATCGGTATGCCGGACGGCCTGATCGTGGACAGATGGAGAGTTGAGGCAACTCTGTTGAAGCGACAATCAGAGTTGCCGCGACCTAGACCACATGTAACACCTTACAATGCTTACTATTAAAAATTTTTCTCACTAATATTTGATCTTTTTTTTGGTAATACCTGCAGGAATTATGGTATAAATAATAATTGTTCTTGAAAGATTCTTAAGGTAAGAGCACTTACTCTGTCCTTAAACATATAATTTTTACAAACAGTTATGGAGACAGAAAAACCATGCAACGGCATCTTCTATCACGACCCTTTTTAAACCGGCTCGTGTCCAAATCACCGATATGGGCACCCTTCAAGGTTTCAAGAGCGGTTTTCCCTGCTTATCTTTTCTCCGGCAGACGAGGGACTGTCGGTTTTTTATCTCGTCCGGCTTTTCTTCTTCCCTTGATCCTGTTTTCCCTGATGACCAGTCGGCCGGTAATGGCTCAGAATCAGTATTATCCTCCAACGCAACGACCCTATATCATCGATGACCAGGTATATAGCCCCCTGCCATCGTCTTCGGGGTATAAGGAAACCGGTATCGCCTCCTGGTATGGCCCTGATTTCAATGGACATCCGACCTCTAACGGCGAGGTCTATGATATGCATGGACAAACAGCTGCCCATAAAGTTTTGCCGATGAACACAATGCTCCTGGTCTCGAACCTTGAAAATGGAAAAAACACCATCGTCAGGGTCAATGACAGAGGGCCATTCGTCCAGGGCCGGATAGTCGATCTGAGTTACACTGCCGCCAAGAAACTTGATCTTGTGGATAATGGTACGGCAAAGGTCCAGGTGACCGCCCTTGGGCAGGTTGAAACCTCCTCCGGGAATAGCAATACAGGGAATAGCGATACATCAAACAGCCCAGGTATTAATTACAATCTTGGTGAGTTCTATGTTCAGATAGGGGCTTTTGGACAAAAAAACAACGCGGTTAAACTCCAGAAAAGATTTTCAGATACCGGTCATGCAACGGTTATCCAGGAATTCTTTTCCCAGAAATCAATCCTTTACAGGGTCTGCGTATACGCTGGGCAAGAACTGCACGGGGCCTACAAGGTTGAAGAGGCCCTCCATAGCCACGGCTGGAGAGGTGCCTTCGTCGTGGCCAGATAGTGCGCTTTGGACTAGGCTTTGCCGATTGCCGACCGATCGTGGTTAATCAGTTCGGGGAATTTCTGATGATTGTTGATACCGGGCTAAACCTCGATACCGGAATCAACACCCTCCCGAATATCCTCAATGGCGGTGGCTCCAAAGATCTTGATTGGTGTTTGTACCCTGCAAAATCTCCCCTCTCGTTCACTCATCCCGCAATCCCCGGAGAACATCGCAGTCCGTTCCGGCGCGCATCAATGTCTCGCCTATCAAGGCAGCGGCGACACCTTCGTCCTGCAACCGCTTGATATCGTCTCTGTTTTTCAGCCCCGATTCGCTGACCACCGGAATATCGGACGGGATATGCTTTTTCAAACGAAATGTCGTTTCGATATCGACAGTAAAATCATTCAGGTTCCGGTTATTTATACCGATAAGCCGGCTGTCTGCGGCAAGAGCCATATCCAACTCCTGCTCGTTGTGCACCTCAACCAGGATATCCATGCCGAATTCGCCTGCATACGCCTGGAAATCCCGCAATTGATACCTGTCCAGAATAGCTGCAATGAGCAATATCGCGTCCGCGCCATGGACACTTGCCTCCCTGATCTGCAACTCGTCAATGATGAAATCCTTCCGCAAGACCGGCAGGTCCACAGCATCCCTTACCTGGAGCAGATAAAGCAGACTCCCTTGAAAGAAATCGACATCGGTGAGCACAGAAATCGCCTGCGCCCCATTTCGCTTATAGTTGACCGCGATATCAACAGGCCGGAAATCCTCGCAAATAACACCTTTTGACGGTGAGGCTTTTTTGACTTCGGCAATCACCGAAACCCCGGGATAGCTTATTAAAGCCTGCCGAAAACCGCGCGGCGGCGCAATAACCATTCCCATGAACTGGCCAGGCAGGCTGATTCCGTTGATTCTCAAGTCAGCCACTTCCTGCTTCTTTTTTGCAACTATCTTATCTAAGATCATGGTAATTAAGACCCAAAGACTCTCTAGGCTTTTGCTGCCGAACGAGAAAAACGCACTAATTGTTCAAGTTTGTTGAGTGCAGCCCCGGTTCGTATAATTTCCCGGGCTTGAACCACACCCGCCTTTATGCTCTCTGCCCTGCCTGCGGCGTAAAGTGCCGCTCCGCCGTTGAGCAAAACCATATCCAGTCTGGCTCCCTGTTCTCCCCCCAGTACTGCTCGCACCTGCTGCGCAGATTCGGCTGGGGTTGCCCCGCCGCGAATATCGTCCAGAGTCCCCCGGGACAAACCGACATCTTCAGGTTCGAGTGTGTAGCACGTCACCTTCCCGTCATATCCATCGGCAATATGCGAGGTGCCGGTAATGGTCAACTCATCCAGATTTCCCTCGCCCCAGACGACCAGTGTACGCTTCATCCCGAGCCTGACCAGCACCTCGGCAAGGGTCCGTGTCAGTTCCCTGGAAAATACCCCGGTGAGCTGGACATTTGCGCCGGCCGGATTAGTCATCGGCCCGAGTATATTGAAAATGGACCGGATGCCGATCTCCCGGCGTGGGCCGATGGCATACTTCATGGCCTTGTGAAGCATCGGGGCAAAGAGGAAACCAATCCCCACGGTACGAACACATTCGGCCACTATCTCAGGGGAAAGACTCAAATCGATACCGAGCGCTTCGAGAACATCGGCACTGCCGCAATGCGAGGAAATCGCCCGATTACCGTGCTTTGCAACAGGGAGACCAGAGGCTGCCACGACAAAGGCTGTCGTCGTCGACACATTGAAGGTTCCCGAACCATCGCCACCAGTGCCGACGATATCCATCAGGATTTCCCCTTTCCCTGTATTCACCCCGGTCTCGATCGGCGTAGCCTTCTCGCGCATCACCCTGACCGCCCCGGTAATTTCTTCGACAGTCTCACCTTTCATACGCAATGCAGTAATGAACGAACCGATCTGGGCAGGAGTAGCCTCTCCGCTCATGATCTCATTCATTACACCGTACATATCGCCTTCGCTGAGATCATTGCCCGCTACAACCCGGCCGATCGCTTCTTTAATGTTCATAAACACCTCTCTTTTTCTGTCAGGTATTTTGTCCTTCCTTGAGCAGGGCTGGATAATCGGGACTCATAAAATTTTTCAAGAGCGTAATCCCGGCCGGGGTCATGATCGATTCCGGATGAAACTGGACTCCTTCGACGGAAAGACTCCGGTGCCTCACGCCCATCAATTCGCCCTGATCGGTTCGGGCGGTGATCATCAGACACTCCGGCATCCCGTTCTCTTCGATCACCAGCGAGTGATAGCGCATGCCATCGAAAGGGTTGGGCAGGGAAGTAAAAACGCCTTTGCCGTCATGATGCATCGGGCTGGTCTTGCCGTGCATTATCCGGCCTGCCCGGACCACCTTGCCGCCAAAGGCCTCACCGATGGCCTGATGCCCGAGACAAACGCCTAAGACAGGAATCCTGCTGCCGAAATGCCGGATCGCCGCGATCGAGATCCCCGCCTCCGCAGGTGTGCAGGGCCCAGGAGAGACCAGCAGCCGGTCGGGCTTCAAATCCTCAATTTCGCTGATGCTGATCTTGTCGTTTCTAAAGACGCGGATATCCGCTTTCCTGCCCTCTCTCAGGCAGTTGCCGGCAATAGTCTGGACGATATTGTACGTAAACGAGTCGTAATTATCTATAATGACGATCATATCTAAAATCCCTTCTCCGCGAGTTCGACCGCGCGACGCAATCCCATGGATTTATTGATGGTCTCTTCAAATTCCTTCTGCGGATCGGAATCGGCCACGATGCCCGCCCCCGCCTGAACCCACAGGTCCTTCCCCCGCATCACAAACGTCCTGATGGTAATACAAAAATCCATATTCCCCGAAAATCCGAAGTAGCCTACCGAGCCCGCGTAAGGCCCCCGCCGCTCAGACTCCAGCTCATCGATGATCTCCATCGCCCTGATTTTCGGGGCGCCGCTGACTGTACCGGCAGGAAAACACGCCTCTATCACATCGAATTGATCCTTCCCGTCCTCGATGATCCCATGGACGCCAGAGACAATATGCATGACATGGCTGTAGCGCTCGATAACCAGCAGATCCCGAACCTCGACCGATCCGCCCCTGGCAATTCTGCCCACATCGTTGCGGCCGAGGTCGACCAGCATCAGGTGTTCGGCCCTTTCCTTCGGGTCGGCCAGGAGTTCCTTTTCCAGGGCCAGGTCTTCTTCAGGTGTTGCCCCCCGTTTCCTGGTCCCGGCTATGGGACGGAGCTCAATGGTGTCCCCGTCCTTCCGGACCAGTATTTCCGGCGACGAGCCAATCTGGACCAGGTCTCCCAGTTTCAGGAAAAAGAGATACGGGCTGGGGTTGATATGCCGCAAGGCGCGATAGATTGTCAACGGTGACAGGTCGGTTACCGTATGAAAACACTGGGACAACACCACCTGAATGATATCACCCGCCATGATATAGTCGCGGGCCCGTTCAACCATCCGGCAGAACTGTGCGGCTTCCATATTTGATGAAAAGGAATGAACATCCGCGCTCTGCCGGCCGGAAGCGGCGCTCAGCTCCGACGGAACCGGCCCCTTCAGTTGTCCGACAATCGTCTCGATGCGATCGATCGCGTCAGCGTAGAGCACCTTGTTGTCCTGTTCCTCGGACACCCGCACCCAGCAGACAATAGTCACGGTCTGCCGGAAACTGTCATGAACAAGAACAATCCGGGGAACCATGAAAGAAGAATCAGGAAAATCGGCAGGTTGATGCCTGTCCGGAAGAGTCTCCATAAACCGGACCATATCATACCCGAGGAAGCCGACGGCACCGCCGCAGAAACGGGGCAGAGCCGGATCGTCCATGGCCCTCAAACCCGCTACCAGGGTTCGCAGGGCCCGCAGCGGATCTGTCGTGCTCTTTGTCGTCTTCCTGCCCGCCCTGGTGACCTCTTCTATCTCGACATCGCGTCCTTTTGAGGAAAAGGTCACCAGGGGATCAAAACCAATGAAAGAATATCTCCCCCATTTTTCACCACCTTCCATGCTCTCGAAAAGAAAAACATGGCTATGGTCCTTTGCCACCTTGGCAAAGAGGGTCAGTGGCGTATCCAGATCGGCTATGATCTGTCGATGGACGGGGACAAGTCGGGCAGCGATCCCGTCGGAGCAGAATTTTTCGTAATCAGGGGAATAGGTATGCACAGACATCTCTTTTTTTAGATCAATCTTCAAAAAATGAAAAAGAATTTAAATGCCCAAGTGTACAATAGAATACGTTTTTTGACAAAGCTGTTCTTCAACCTTGCAGGCCATAAATAAAAAGAGCCATGAAACCGTCTGGTTTCATGGCTCTTTTTTATCACTATGCCATCCGCCCGGATTAATCTATTATCAATCCGAACCTTCTGGAACAACCGCTCAGACAGCGGCCTGCATCTTGTTTATGCTCTTGGTAAGACGTGAAACCTTACGAGAGGCATTTTTCTTATGGAGGCTTCCCTTTGTCGCTGTCTTTGCAATCACAGGAATAGCAATCTTTAATGCCTCTTTTGCCTCGTCTACTGAGCCGGCCAGAACGGCCTCATTCACCTTCCGAACGGCACCCTTCATTTGAGTCTTATTTACACGATTGCGCAGACGACTAGCCTGAGACTGGCGATTTCTTTTTTCAGCGGATTTGTGATTAGCCACGAAGTATTTCCTCCTGTTTAACTCTCTTATAGTGCAAACCGGTGTTTCCGGTAAATCTTCAAATGTACCCTCAAGCGCCTCTCCCCACAGGTGAGAGCTGTTTTCCTGTTTAAGTGCTTCCTCGGAACAAGAAAAGAGTTTTATAATTCGAAAATCAGTTCATGTCAACAACTATAAAAATTAATCGATTTATCCTTCTACAATTACTATTTGACACATATCACGGTAGTAAGATACCTTTGTAGTATAAACCAAGGAGTCTTCAATACTACTTTCCTTGGCACATACTGCGGCTGTGTGGCCCCACGTTCAGGAAAAAAATGGGTTTTCCAAAGGTATTTTTCAGGGTTATTGAAAATAGAGACTGCCCTCTCTACGATTACGGAGATATGTTCAGTGTCACCGGTATCGCCATCTCTATCGTCAACGAGGAGGAGAATGCATTTATCACGACCACGATATCGCACACCCCCATCGGCAAGAGGGCATGCAAGATACTGAATGGTGATCTGACCAAGATCATCATGCATTATGAACGGGGTGACAAGATCCCTGTCTGCATGATCAGCTGCAGCGGTTGCACAGGTTCCATCCGCCTTGAACACAACAGAGATGAAAATATTGTCCTCCTGGAATCGGAGGAACCCTACTCCAACGAGTTGGGGTCGATGCTCCATCTCATCAGCGGTTTTGCATTTTTCAAGAATATCGACCAGAAAAACCTCGACAAGGTTGTCCAGTTCTTCAAGCTGAGCAAGTATGACAAAGGAGAAATCGTCATCCGCAAGGGGGAGCCCGGCGGCAATTTCTATATTATTGTTGCAGGCGGCATCAATGTCATCAATGAGGCCGGCATGACTATCTCGAAGCTCGGAAAGGGTGATGTCTTCGGAGAAATGAGTCTGATCTGCAATGAAAATATCAGCGCGACGATCCAGATCGCCGAACCGACATCCATCCTCTCCATAGGCCGGGATAATTTCCAGAAGATATTGGACCAGTATCCGGCCATCCAGCTCTATTTCTCCCGTCTTATGGCCAGCAGGTTGAACAAATCCAACCTGATCCGCACCGAAGATCTCTCTTCGGGAATGATTGGAAATCTTGCCGAGATACCTGCAGAGGCATTGTTCCAGACCCTGAATATGAACAACAAGACCGGCATCCTGACCATCAGCGAACTGACGAAGGGGACTGCCAGATTTTCCTTCCGGCAGGGTTCGTTGATCAAGGCAAAATATATCGATTTGTCAGGAGAAACAGCCTTTTATGAGATCTTGAAAGAGCATAAGGGTCGCTTTAGATTCACCCCTGGCATCCCGCCGGAGGACTTCGAGGTCCCGGAGATCGGATATTTCATGAAACTTCTGATGGAAGGTATGCGTCGGCTGGATGAGGGACGGGCACGAAAAGTCAATTGAGGATAAGGGATAAACCCTGGATTCCCGCCCGGAAGCGTTGCGGGAATGACGCATCTTTGCGCATGCTGGTCCACTATTCCAGTTTCCCCTGATAATTAAAGGTCGGCAGCCTGGCTGATCGACCTTTCCCGGTCATTCTGTCCGCCAGTTCCTGCAGCCCTTTCTTGTCGATACTGATTCCGGAGATATCGACCACCGCATACTGAAGCCCCATCTCCTTCAACTCCCCGATATACGGCAGCAGCGAAAACGGTCGGCAGGGAATGGTCTGGGTGCCACCCTCTTTTTTGCGGATCACGAATGACTCACCTTTAGGGCTGACGAGAACACGGTCATACTGGAAGTGATCGGCAGCCAGACGGGCGGTAAAGAGGGCCGGGGCGCCATAGACCGTGAGCCCCAGGCGGATTTTCGACTCCGGCTGATGTCCCCTTCCATCCGGCATAGCCGCCGATCTCCGATATCCGACGAAAAGACCCCGGAGGGCGTCACGATCCATCTCTAGGGAGACCTGCGCCGCTTCCAGGCCTGAATGCCCGGCCAGCCTGACAGACTGGCCGTTCATCAGATTGAGTGTGTAATCACCGTACAGATGTACGCGTTCATTGCCGAAAAGGGCAATCTGGCTGAGGTGGCCTATCTGAAAGCTCTTGAATCCGGAACGGATCAGCGAAGCGATGGCCGTTCTCATCCGGCCAACCTCTGCGCCGAGCAGAACCGGCGGCAGGGCCCAGATCACCTTTCTCGCCTGTTGCCCGAGATACTGCCTGATCCGGCCTGCCTGACCGATCATATCCTTATCAAGCGTCAGGAGCAGACGATCAGGAGCAAAGGGCAGCCGGCCCAGCGCTACACCGGGCGAGTCGGTTTTCAGCCACCATTCGATGGGCAATCCGTGACCGCCGCTCAGCTTCGATGTTCCCGCCTTCCTGCCGCGTCCTCGGTGCGCGTCGCCCACAGGTATCCGCTCGTCAACTCCGTTCTCCATGCCCTGGACCCGACCCTGAATGGACAGGATGTGGCGCCTGAGTCTCTCCCTGTTTTTACCAAGCTCCCGTTTAACCGAACCGATTGCCAGGTCGGGACCTGGAATTCCATCTGTCTCAGCCCGGACATCGATCTTAAAGACCTCGACCCTGCCCTGAGTCTTCTCACCTCCATCCGGAATGAGAATCCAGGCGGTACTACCGGCCTCGGCAGTCTGAATGTCGTGATTTCTTTGTCTCAATCTCTTCAATGTAAAGGCCTGGCGCTCTCCGGACCCCTCAAAATGCAGGCGCAGTCTGTCCCCAAGCCCGACCGGCTCTTTCAGGCTGAGTACCCCGTAAACACCGCTCTCATGGTCCGCAAGCGTCTTGATTCTGCCCAGATGCAGGCCGGTATTGCCGGAGTGGTGGGGCGTAATCGCCTCCTTAGGCCGGGGCGACAGGAAGAAGCCCGACGAAACGGTCCGGCCCATGGCCCGGTCGATTAGGCCTTTCGCCTTGTTGACCGCTCCTTCAAAATCATTTTCGGCGGCATCGAGGACCAGCCTGTAGGCCTGCACCACATGGGAAACATAATGGGCCGAGCGCAAACGGCCTTCAATCTTCAATGAGGCAATTCCACTCCTGCGAAGCGCAGGCACCACCTCCAGGCCGCTGAGGTCGTTCATCGAGAACAGATAGCTGCCTCCGGCAGTTTTCCCTCCGCCCTTCCCTCCTCTTCCCTGCCAGTTGTAACGTCTGCGGCAGGGCTGCACGCAGCGGCCACGCAGGCCGCTCTTGCCGCCAAGAAAGGAGGAGAAGAGACAGAGCCCCGAATAGGAAAAACACATCGCCCCCTGGACAAAGACCTCAAGCTCCACGTCGGCCGTTGCTGCTATGGCGGCGATCTCCTTCAGCGTAAGCTCCCTGGCCATCACCACGCGCCGACAGCCCATTGCCGACAGCATCCGGACCGCATCGGCATTATGGGCGATCATCAGGGTAGAGGCATGCAGGGTCAAGGCGGGAAAAAATTCTCTGACCAGACGGATCAGCCCCACGTCCTGGACGATCAGCGCGTCCGGTTTCAGCGTCTCCAGAAGTGCCAGGGTTTCAATGACAGCGGCAAGCTCGCTTTCCAGGATCAGGCTGTTGGCTGCGACATAGAGCTTTTTCCCCCGGTCATGACAGTGGCGGATCATCGCCCCGATCTCTTCCAGCCGCAGGTCGCGGGCCAGGTTCCTGGCATTGAAACCGGGGGCGCCGACATAGACCGCGTCAGCACCGGCGTCAAGTGCCGCCTGAAAATTTTCGAGATTACCTACCGGCGCCAGAAGCTCCATCGATTAATGCTCGATGACGACTTGATCGATCCCGCCATGTTCCTGCAGCATGACCTGGATCCGTTCATCGGCAAGCACATCCGTGCCCATACCGACATAGTCCGGCTGAATCGGCAACTCCCTGCCGCCTCGATCCACCAGGACCGCGAGCTGCACAGAGTGCGGGCGCCCATAGTCCATCAGGGCGTCCATCGCCGCCCGGATGGTCCTGCCGGTAAAGATGACATCATCGACCAGAATGATTTCTCTGCCCTCGACGGCAAACGGGATATCCGTTGTCTTCACCAGCGGATTTTGGGAAATAAGACTCCAGTCGTCGCGGTACAGGTTGATATCCAGGCTGCCGTAAGGCACCTGAACTCCTCCCTGCCCGGTGATGATTTTCCTGATCCGATCGGCCAGATAAACCCCGCAGGTATGGATGCCGACAATGGCTAAGCCATCGATTGAGTGATTTTTTTCAAGTATCTGAAGCGCGATTCTCTTCAAAGCAAGCTCCATATCCTGAGATGTCATAATAACACGTTTTGCTGCTCTCACCTCTGCACCCGCCTCCAGAAAAAATCTACTCCCTTCTGACCCACCCGATTTATGGCTTCAGGAAAGGCCTCACATTCCGCCGCAAAAACCTTGGCGGCGATCTCATCGGTGGAATCCTCATACTCGAGGTTCACACTCTTCTGAAGAATGATCGGCCCCTGATCATACAGTTCATCCGCAAAATGGACCGTACAACCGCTGACCGTGCAGCCGCGCTCCTTGACAGCCCTGTGCACCCGCGACCCGTAATAGCCATCGCCGCAGAAAGACGGGATCAGCGACGGATGAATATTGATCACCGACCTGGCAAGCTCGGGTGGTGGATCATACAGCCTCAGATATCCGGCAAGACAGATGATATCAATGTCGAAATCTTGCAGAATGGCATTGGTGGCCGGACTACCGACTGCATGAAAGGCGGGATATCCGTAGTCCCGGGCCTTCTTCAGTCCGAGGGCGCTTCCGACATTGGAGACCACCACCTGGATCCTGGCTGCAAGTGTGCCGGCCGCAATCCGTTCATGGAAATTATCCAGCGTCCTGCCACTGCCTGACAGGAGAACCGCCATATTCAACATACATTAGGCTCCCGTAAAATAGTTGTTTGTCTTGACATCCACCTTTTCGAGCCACTGCGAGATCTTCGTGTCATACGAAGATGTCAACGCAAAGACCTTGGCCGCCAGATAGAATCTGGTCTCGAGCGTGGTATTGCCCTGCTCTTTAATCTCCCGTAAGACCCTCGGGTAATCGGTGGGATCGACAATAACCGTCACATCATGAAAATTTTTCGCCGAGGCTCTGAGCAGCGTCGGGCCACCGATATCGATATTTTCAATGGCGTCAGCCAGACTGCAATGCGGGTCCGCCACAGTCTTCTCGAAGGCATAGAGATTGACGGCCACGATATCGATATCCTGCAGACCATGTTTGGCACATTGCTGTTGATGATCGGCATTGTCACGCTGGTTCAGTATCCCGCCATGGATCTTCGGATGTAACGTCTTGACCCTGCCGTCCAGCATCTCCGGGAAACCGGTGAACTCCGAGACATCTATCACCTTGATCCCCGCCTGCCGGATAGCTTTGGCGGTCCCGCCGGTTGAGAGGATCTCGACCCCGAGGTCGGAGAGTTCTTTGGCAAAACCTTCAATACCTGTTTTATCGGTCAGGCTTAACAATGCTCTTTTAATTTTTTTCACCATTTCCTCCTTTTCCTCTGAAAAAATTCCCGAATCGATGAGAATACCTAACTCTTTCATCGTTATTCTTTTCGTGTAAATTCCCTGATTTTCCTCCGATCCCGTTTTCCAGGACGACTGGCAGGTGCAGTCTGTCCGGCATGGATCATCTTTCTGACCGCATTTTCTTCTTCCCGCGCCTTGATACTTTCGGCAGACTCCTCGTACAGGAGTTGGGCCAGGGCGGCGGAACGACGCTTTTCGGATACGGCCTCGACCTTCACAATATAGATCAACTCATTACGGGTGATCTTCAGTTCATCACCGATCTGTACAATCCTCGCCGGTTTGACCCGCTGGCGATTAACATGGACCTTCCCTCCGGTCACGGCCTGGGTGGCCATGGAGCGCGTCTTGAAAAACCGCGCGGCCCATAACCATTTATCAAGACGGATTTTTTGGTCGTTTGCATCCATATCATGATTCACAAGGTAAAGTCTCTTTCTCCGGCTTTTTACTTTCCAACCCAGGAAACCTTATAAATTACACTGAATCAGCAAGAAACGCATGAAAAATCACCTGGATTTTTCGTGTTTTAAAAGAGCCTTGTACAACAGGGCAAAAAAGAGTATTAAAACCATGCGGTCGTTCAGCCATCAGGGAAGAAAGCCGGTTTGGCGCAGACGACACCAAAGACAGCTCGGCAACGCGGCATCGCAGCCCCAACATGATTGGCTGGCTGCCGAGCGCACAGCTACAACAAAGAGGAAATTCCTGACCACAGGAGCACCTTTCAGATGCAACACGTTTTATCCATGTCCACCAACATCCAGGTTGTAGGAATAAAAAACATCCAGCTGCCTATCCGGGTCAGGGAGAAAGGCGGCGGCCTGCAGAACACCGTGGGTACCGTCAGCCTGCAGGTGAGTATGCCGGGGGAACACAGGGGAAGTTGCGTTACGGTCTTTACCGCTGCCCTGAATAAATACATGGACGCCATCAGCATAACCAACTTCTCGAAATTACTAAATGAAGTCCAAGAAACCCTGAATGCGGAAAGTGCCAGGCTGATCATGGAATTTCCCTATTTTATCGAAAAAAAAGCCCCGATTACCGGGACCCGCGGCCTGATGGAGTACGGTTGCACATTCACAGACGGGACGGGCGCCGATGAGGATTTTGTTCTCTCAGTTCAGGTTCCGGTAACGACCCTCTGTCCCTGCTCCAAAGAAATCAGTGAGGCCGGGGCCCATAATCAGCGTGCCGAGGTGAGTCTGAATGTAAAATTCAGTAAATTCATCTGGGTCGAAGACCTGATCGAGCTGATCGAACAGTCCGCCTCTTGTGAACTCTACTCCCTTCTCAAACGTCCGGATGAAAAATATGTCACTGAACAGGCCTACAAGAACCCTATGTTTGTTGAAGACGTCGTCCGCAAGGTTGCAGTAACGGTTTTAAAACATCCTGATATCACCTGGTTCTCTGCGGGTGTTGAAAGCTTTGAATCGATCCATAAGCATAGCGCCTATGCCTATGTTGACAGCAATGAGATTGTCAGCAATCACAGGCGGATCGAGAAGCGGAAAAAATAGTTGTTTGTTGTCCGGGATGATTTTCCTCTTGAGACCTTTCGCCCTTACTGCATTTTCGAGATATCGCCAACCTGTAGAATCAACTCACCTATTGCGGTAAGCAGGTTCAACCTGTTTTGACGAACCGCCGGATCCTCCGCCATGACCATGACGTCAATAAAAAAGGTGTCAACCGGCTGCTTCATCTGCAGCATAACCTCCAGGGCCTGGAGATACTCTTTTCCTGATATCAGGGCCTGCATTCTGGCCGAAACAGTGATAAAAAGATCGTAGAGATTGTCCTCCGCCTCTTTTTCAAACAAGGCCCGATCGACCTCGGTACTCATATTGTCTTTTGTGATATTCCGTATACGTTTGAAGGAGGAAGCAAGGACATCGAAGGCCTCTTCTTTCTTGATGGCGATGAGAGCATCAAGCCTGTTGGCACAGTCAACGACATCATCAAACGTGACCGATGTAACGGCCTCAACCGCTCCTGCATCGTAGCCTTTGGCTATCGCATCGTTACTGTACCGCCCTTTCAAAAATGCAAGAACACCATCCACGGTGGTTGAACTCCCATCGACCTTATCCCCGTACAAGGCCAAGGCCTTATGGACGATCTCTTGGAGCGACAGCGTATAACCCCGATCTTTGATGATGTGCAAAACAGCAAGAGACAGCCGCCTCAGGCCGAAAGGATCAGCCGTCCCTGTGGGCGTCTGTCCAATGCCGAAACAACCGGCTATCGTATCCAGCCTGTCGGCCAGTCCGACAATTGCGCCCACATTGGTGGCCGGCAGTTCCGCCCCTGCTCTCTTCGGCATATACTGCTCCCTGATCGCGGTTGCCACGGCTTTATTTTCGCCCTCCAGCATCGCATAGGCCTCTCCCATAATCCCTTGCAGTGAGGGGAACTCTCCTACCATATTGGTCAGAAGATCGGCCTTGGAAAGGGCAGCAGCCCGGCAGGCATCCTGAACACTCTCCGGCGCGAGCTTCTCGGCCAGCATCCGGGTGAGTTTGACGATCCGTTCAGTCTTTTCCAGCATAGTCCCGAGCTTGGCCTGAAAGATAATCCCATTCAGATCTTTAATGCGCTGCTCCAGTCGACGGTCCTTATCCTTGTTGAAAAAGAACAAGGCGTCCTCAAGCCTGGCCCGGAGGACGCGTTCATGCCCCTTCCTGGTTACGGCAGTATCTCTTACGCGGGTATTGTTGACGGCGACAAATCCGGGAAGCAGCTTGCCTTCCGGGTCGCGAACCGGGAAATATTTCTGATGCTCCCGCATCGATGTGATCAGGACATCATCCGGAAGCTGCAGAAATTTCTGATCGAAGCTTCCACACACGCCAAAGGGATACTCGACCAGATTCGTCACGGTATCGACCAGTTCTTCATCGATGAAGACATGGGCGTTGGTGAGGGAAGAAGCGACCGCCTCTTTTATTGTGGTAAGAACCTCGTTTCTCCTCTTGGCGGGATCGACCAGGACATGGGCCTGCAGCATCTGTTTCTCATAGCTCTGCAGGCTGTCGATAAGGTAGGTCTCGTTCGCCATAAATCTATGGCCACGACTGGTGTTTGAAGCCGAAATGCCATCATGGGAAAAATTAACCACAGAAGAACCATGCAAAGCAAGAAGCCATTGGATCGGCCTGGCAAATGTATTTGAGTTACTTCCCCATTTCATTGACTTAGGGAAAGAAAGCTCAAGTATTAATTGCGGGAGCACCTCCGGCAGAAGGTCACTGGTCAACTTGCCGTGCACCTCGCGAACCAGAATCAGATAGTCCCCTTTATCCGTTTTAATTACCGAAAGATCCGCAACATCGGCTCCTTTTGAACGGGCAAATCCCTGGGCGGCCTTGGTCGGTTTCCCCTCTTTATCAAACCCGGCCTTGGCTGAAGGCCCCATAATCTCTTCACGGCTGTCCGGTTGCCTGTCTGCCAGCCCCTCCACCATCAGGACAAGACGTCTGGGCGTTCCCAATGCCCGAACCGAGCCATGGGAGAGAGACAGTTCAGCGGCCTTTTTCATAAAATTATCCTGCAACTGCTGCAGTGCCGGTTGCAAAAATCCCGCTGGTATTTCCTCTGTGCCAATCTCAAAGAGTAATGCGCTCATAGATTATTTTATTAAGAGTTATAGTTTTCAAGGTTCGGAACAGAGTTATTATCGCTCTCCGGATTCAGTGGCCGCAAAAGTCGAATATCCTTCTCCAAGATTTTCAACAGTTACCGAATACCATTTGACTTCCTTTTGGGTCATGAGTCTCTCGGAAATCTTACTGGTAAGCCCCTCAACCGACAGGATACTCTCATGATTGTGGCCATCGCCCGCCAGCTGCACATCCAGAACACCTTTCTCGACGAGCATAATAAGATCTTCTATCCAGACAAAGTGTCGAAATCGTACCGTAATTACCGCGTTGCCCCAGTGGCCGAGAGAACTTGGCAGACTCGCAGTCTTCTGTATATTTACCGGCAGTGAAATGGGTACGACAAACTGCAGTTCCAATTCATCGGTATTTTCCAGGGAACCATGCATCTGACAATCATAACGACAGGCCTGCAGCAGTTCGGAGTTGTTGTCTTTCCGAAGGAAATAGGGGAAGGAAATCTCTATATGGGCGGCTTCTGCCTGGAGCCGTTTTTTCATTTCTTCAAGAATACGATGAAAACTATTGAGATCGATTTCACCATGAAAACGGTTCAGGATCTCAATAAACCGGCTCATATGCGTCCCTTTGAACCGGTGCGGCAGGTTGACATACATATTTACCGTCGCCACAGTATGCTGTCGTTTTTTTGCTTTATCCAGGACGGTTATCGGATAACAAATGGTTTTAACGCCAACCTTTTTAATATCAACGCGCCGGTGATCAAGCTGGCTTTGTATATCTTTCATGTACCTATCAAGGTGGAGAGTCGAAAAACCAAAGTTATCCAATATGCCGTCGAACAGCCCGCTTCAGATCATCCATGTCAGCCGATTTGACAACATATTCATCAGATGCCCATGCTCCAAGATCCTGTTTATATTCATGATAGGCGCTGCTTAAAATAACAGGAACGGTCGCATCAATCATCTTCATCTGCCTGAGAACTTCAATGCCATTCATGCCGGGCATCTGAATATCCAAAATAACAAGGTCCGGAACTTCGTCGCGGAATTTCCCCAAGGCCTCATCGCCGTTCAATGCCGAGATAACCGTATAGCCTTCATCTTCAAATTCTTCTTGGTAAAGGAGCTGAATACTCTCCTCATCATCAACCAGCAGTATTTTTTTCACCCAATTCTCCTTGTTTTTTATCAAGAGATTCACGTAAATACATAGCTGCTTCCTCTGGAGGCATCGGATTGATATAAAACCCAGATCCCCATTCAAAGCCTGCAATCGAGGTCAATTTCGGCATGATTTCAAAATGCCAGTGAAAGTGCTCGATCTCCGTTGAACGCAACGGCTGAGTATGGAGGACAAAATTATAAGGAATATTAGGAATGCAGGCATCAAGCCTTCGCAGGCTCTCGGAAAAAATATCTGTGAGAAAGGTGAATTTAAAGTCATCTTCTTTCTGGTAGGTGGAAGAGTGCCTTTTCGGCAAAATCCACATCTCAAAAGGTGTCCGAGGAGCAAACGGAGTTATCGTAATGAAATGATCATTCTGACAGACCACCCTGACGTCCTGTTGTATTTCTTGACGGATGATATCGCAAAAAACACAGCGTTCTTTATATTTATAATAGGAAAGCGCTCCGGCCAGTTCGGAGACAATCATCCGGGGCAGAATAGGCAGGGCGATGAGCTGAGAGTGGGAATGCTCAAGAGAAGCCCCGGCAGCCTTGCCGAAGTTTTTAAACACCATCACATATCGGAATCTGGGGTCATTTTCCAGGTCCTTGATACGATCCCGAAAGGCCTTGAACACCAGGATCATCCGATCCGGAGGAAGATAAGAAAAGGTGTCCCCATGATTCGGGCTTTCGATGATAACCTCGTGCGCACCGATCCCGTTCATCCGGTCATAAAGTCCTTCTCCTTCTTTATCCAGGTCACCTTCAATAATTAAGGCAGGATATTTATTCGGAACAACCCGTACCAGCCAATTGGAGGAATTCTTTTCATTTCGGTGATCGTATCGGTAGGCCAGAACCTCCGAAGGAGTCGTGCTTTCATTGCCGGGACAGAGAGGACAGAACCCTCCTGTCCCACGAACTTCTTCCACTATGAAATCGGTAGGTCTCTTTCGCCGTTCCTGAGAAATAATAATCCAACGGCCGAGGATCGGATCTTTTCGTAGTTCAGGCATACATCATCATTGCCCCTGCGCCTTTTCTTCCGTTTCTTGAAGTGTTTTACAATCAATGCAAAGTGTTGTAACAGGCCTCGCTTCTAATCTCTTGATCCCGATCTCTTCTCCGCAGGCCTCGCAGACACCAAACGATCCATCCTCAACTCTCTCCAGGGCCTCTTCAATCTTGGAGAGTAGTTTGCGTTCCCTTTCGCGGATCCGCAGCTCAAAACTGCGATCCGACTCAATGCTCGCCCGATCATTCGGATCCGGAACATTCGTATTTTGATCTGTCATTTCAGATAAAGTTTTGCCCGCTTCGTTGAGAATCGCATTACGCTTTTCCTCAAGCTGACCTCTGAACCATCCGAGCAGTTCTTTCTCCATCCGACCTCTCCTTATTACATCTTTACATGAATTGAAGGTTATTTGAAAAAATCATTCAGCGCGGATGAAGATCCCGCTTTTTCCACCAGATTTTTTCAACAAACAAATATCGCCGATAACCATGGACTTATCAACGGCCTTGCACATATCATAGATTGTCAGAGCGGTTATGGAAACAGCAGTCAAGGCCTCCATTTCGACTCCGGTCTTCCCCTCTGTTCCGACTGTAGCGCGAATTTCAATTATACACTTTTCATCCTGAAAAATAAAGTCAATGTGCACTTTATCAATCAGCAGCGGATGCGTCAACGGGATGAGATCAGGAACTTTTTTTGCACCCATTATGCCTGCTACCCTGGCCACACCAAGGACATCCCCCTTTTCGATCAGGCCGTCTTTCACAAGCCCATAGGCCTTCTTGCTCATCCTGATTTTTCCGGAGGCGAGCGCAATCCTCGATGTGACATTTTTCGCTCCGACATCGACCATAATAGCATTTCCCTGCTCATCAAAGTGGGAAAAAGATGATATCGGCGTATCGCTCATAGGGAATGTCTACTCCGCTTCCTTTGTTTTTCTGCCAAGGACCTCATGGTAGAGCCGGGTGAAAAAACCTTCCTGTTCTTTGTGCTGTCCATGTTCCAGGGAAAGTTTTTCAAATTCCCGCAGGAGATCCTTCTGCTCTTCACAGAGCTCTGTGGGTGTTACCACTTGCAGCTCGACAATCATGTTTCCACGCCCATGTCCTCTCAGGCTCTGCACCCCCTCCCGCCGCAAGGTGAAGATCTCGCCGTTCTGGCTGCCTGCAGGAATCTCCAACTCCTTCTTTCCATGAATCGTCGGTACTTCAACCGTACAGCCAAGGGCTGCTTTAATCATGGAAACAGGAAAACGGCAATAAATCGTATCGCCATCCCTCTTAAAGAACTTGTGTTCCTCCACATGGATAATCACATACAAATCACCGGATGACCCTCCATTTCGTCCGCCTTCCCCTTCGTTGCGCAGACGCATCTTGGCACCGGTATCAACACCTGCCGGTATCTTGATAGATACCTTCTTGCTCTTCTCGATAAGCCCGATCCCCTGGCAGTCATTACAGGGTTCCGTAACTACCTGTCCTTCACCGTGGCATTTCGGGCAGGTCGAACTGACCTGAAAAAATCCTTGAGACCGGATGACCTGTCCCCGCCCGTTGCAGGTTGAGCAATTCGCCTTTTTATGCCCAGGGCGGCACCCCGAACCTTCACAGGTCCAGCAGGTATCACGCCGGGTCAGCTGTACTTCCCTGGTACCCCCATGGACAGCCTCCATAAAAGAGATAACAAGATCATAACGGAGGTCATTACCGGTTACAGGGCCGTTATTCCTGCGGGTCTGTGACCTGGCCCCGCCAAATCCGAAAAGATCGCCAAAGATATCGCCGAAACTCGAAAATACATCATCAAAATTCCCAGGACCGCGATAACCGCTGTTTTTCAGGCCATCATGCCCGTAGGTATCATATATCTGTCGCTTCTTATCATCACTGAGCACTTCGTACGCTTCAGTGCATTCCTTGAACTTGGCCTCGGCTTCTTTATCATCGGGATTACGGTCCGGATGATATTTCATTGCCAGCTTTCGGTAGGCTTTTTTTATCTCGCTACCGCCGGAAGTCCGGCTCACTGATAATATTTCGTAATAATCTCGTGCCATTTCAGTTCAACCAATTCGAAAATCTTATCATCCCCTTACGCAACCTCAACTTCCCGCTTTGCATCCTCATTTTTTTTATTCCGTTTATGTACATCGGGCAGGCCGTCAATATTGTCGAACGTGACCTCGGCCGCGGCAATTTCCCGCAGGGTCATCACAATTTCCTTATTTTTTCCCTTGATAAGAAAGGGTTCTCCCTGGCGATGCTGCTTGATCCTCTTGACGGTCAGATGAATCAGATTAAAGCGATTATGATCACCAATTTTTTCCAGACAATCTTCCACGGTAATTCTAGCCATTCAATACCCTCTTATTCTAACGTGCTATGGATTATACTACTCTTGAAAAACAGGATTCCAAAATTTTGATAGGATAATCGCACCCACTATTTATCAAAAGGATTGTGCAGGAGAAGTGTCTCCTCCCGGTCGGGCCCGACGGATATTATGTCCGCCCTGACCCCCGTCAGATCCTCGATACGTTTGATATACTCTCTTGCCTGCACCGGCAGATCATGAAAATCACGAATCCCGCCTATTTCCTCCTGCCACCCGGCCATTGTTTCATAAACAGGTCTGATCGCGGCTGCCTGATTGATACTGGCAGGCATGGTCGAGAAGTGTTTCCCCGCCAGTTCATATCCGGTGGCTACGTTCAACCGGGACTGGCCGCTTAAGACATCGAGCTTGGTAATTGCAAGCCCGGTGAGACCATTGAGCCGGACAGCATCGGAGGCGACAACCCCGTCAAGCCAGCCGCATCTGCGCTTTCGGCCTGTAGTGGCCCCGAACTCACCGCCCTTCTTCTGTAATTCATCTCCGACTGTATCGAACAGCTCCGTCGGAAACGGCCCTTCCCCCACACGGGTTGTATACGCCTTCAGGATACCGATAACGGAGTCGATATGTGCAGGTCCAAAACCGGCACCCGTGCAGGCATTCCCGGCAATTGTGTTCGATGATGTCACAAAAGGATACGTACCATGATCAATATCAAGCTGTGTTCCCTGTGCCCCTTCAAAAAGGATATTATTCCCTTTCTTTCGTGCCGCATCAAGTGCGACCGAGACATTGTCGACAAAGGGAAGAAGTCGCTCGGCAAATTCCTGAAACTCCTCAAGGATTGGGGCAAAAGAGAGGGGTTCACACGTATATTTTTTTGTCAGGAGAAAATTTTTTTCTTCCAGTGCGGCCTGTAATTTGTCCTGAAAGAGCCCCCTCTCGCGCAGATCGCCTATTTTGATTCCGACACGCCCGACTTTATCCATATAGCATGGACCGATGCCGCGGCCGGTTGTGCCTATTTTCCTGCCATCGCCGAGTGACGCCTCTCTGGCTTTATCAATGCACGTATGATACGGCATGATCAGATGGGCTTTTTCGCTGATCATCAGTCTGTCCGGAGTGACCGAAAGACCCTTTTCCTGCAAGGTATCAAGCTCTTTCAAAAGAACGGAGGGGTCGATAATGACGCCATTGCCGATCATGCAGGTCTTGCCCTCATAGAGGATACCTGAAGGGATGATATGGAATATATATTGCCTCCCCTCGACAACCAATGTATGCCCGGCATTATTTCCACCCTGGAACCTGACAATATAATCGGCATAGCGGGTAAGAAGATCAACTATTTTCCCTTTTCCCTCATCACCCCACTGCGTTCCAACCACAACCACACTGGACATATCTTCTCCTGAAAAGATATACAAAATAAACTTAGTATTATAACATTAACAGGTTATAATCAGTTATCCGAAACTACCAAGGGACAAACATGCAACTATAGTAAACCTATACAATAATGTCAATTACTCAAAATTTGGAATTATCCAGGATATACCAGCAAGCCTCTTATTTTAACCAAGAAAGTAACCTTTTACGGGCCGGTTGCTGGAAGGTTCGATTTTTTTGTTTCATTGACACATTTCGCCAAATACCGTACATTTTTGACTAGGTGCGCCGGCGATTTTTCACTATCCGGCTGCCAGGCTGATGAAGTTGCAGCCTCTCTTGCGTACATAAACCACTCATTTTTCAGGCTGTTGCCTGTTCGAATTGAACCCGGCACAATTCAGCCAATTGGTTTGCATTAACTTGTATTTGTTAAAAAAATTCTAACGGAGTTATTCTATGTTCGGCATCGGCCTGCCTGAGTTAATCGTTATTCTGGGCATAGCCCTCATTGTTGTCGGACCTGACAAACTGCCGGATCTCGCCCGTTCGATTGCCAAAGGAATTCTGGAACTTAAAAAAACTGCGGAAGATGTGAAAGAGGGATTAACGAAGGAAGGCGGTATGTTCGAAGATCTTCGCCCGGACCTTGACGCAGTCAAAACCTTGCAGAAAGAACTGGCTGAAACCACGGATATCGACTGGAGGGATGAGAACCTCGTCAAATCCACCGCCAGCGGGAACAGTGTCGAGCTGGAATCCACATCATCAAATACCGCACCGGCAGGCCTGGAAACAGAGCCTCTGCCGCCATCTCCGGATCACGATCAAAACGCAAGGACAGTCGCCGCCGGGCCTGCTCCTCAAACCGGTGATCAACAGGGACACAGCATAAAAAAAGGCAGCGAGATATCGCCGAAGGCGGCCGATGTTTGAAAGAAGTCTTGCATTTTTCAGACCCCATCACCTGGAACTGAGAAAACGGATAATACGAATCTTCCTGTCGATTATCATCTCTACCTCGGTAGCCTACGCCTTCTCGGAACAGATTGCCGCGTTTTTCATAGCGCCGCTCCTGCAGGCGAGTCCCTTTGTCCATAAGCTCGTCTACACCAATCTCCCCGAGGCCTTCGTCTCCTATCTCAAACTTTCGTTGCTCATCGGACTTGTGGCGAGCTTTCCGGTCATCCTCTACCAACTGTGGCTCTTTGTCTCTCCCGGCCTCAAGAGTGACGAGAAAAAAACTGCCGTCATTGTCGTCTTCTGGGCAAGCCTGCTTTTTATGGGAGGTGCGGTTTTTGCCTTTTTTATAGTGATCCCGAGGATGCTCTTGTATTTCATGAGCTACGCCAGCCCCAACCTTGAACCCTTACCGCAGTTCGGCATGTACCTGACCTTTGTCGCCAGGACCATCCTGGCCTTCGGCCTGGCCTTTCAGATCCCTTTTTTAATGGTCATGGCGGGGAAGGCAGGGCTTGTCCAATCCGCCTATTTCCGGAGAAAGCGGCTCTATTTCTATGGGGTGATCGTCGTCCTTTCCTTCCTGCTTACCGCAGGCGATTTCATCGCCACCGGACTCCTCTCCGTACCTCTTTTTGCCCTCTATGAAGCGGGTATTTTTTTGACCTCTCTTTTCGGCAAAAAACAGGAAGCGGATCCTGAACAGAACTCGTAGACGGCTATCCCCGTTTAATCTCCTGTTTCAACAGACAACAGGAGATCCGAAATTCAGGATGGCCGTCCTGATCATAGGAAATATTGTCCGGTTGCAGGAGCCTGTTCATCACACAGCCCTCGGGGATGGTCAGTCTGAAGAAATTATCCTCGGTCAGACCGGCGTTGGTCACGAGACGGCCTCCTTCGATACAGAGGGAATTGAACGGATGATCTTCACATAATGGGCAGCGATAGACACGGCCGTTTGGAAAGATAAAATAATTCTCGGCCACCAGTCCGGCACATTCGAAGCGCTCATCCTGGTCCAGAAATACCTTCGGGTAGGTCACATGGATCCCGTTTTCGGCAGCCTTCCTCGCGACCTCGGGGACAACCGCTAACCACTGCTCCCGGCTGACCTGCCAGGGTTCCGCCTTTTCCGCGCCCCCTTCCCCGGTATCCGGCCCGGCTGATTTCCCGCGCAGACCGATAACCTGGATAAAGAATCGTTTCACACCGATCTGGGCCAGCAGCGGCACCATCCGCTCAAGATGATCGATATTCCGACTGCTGACGGTATAGATGACGCTTACATTGAATCCGCGCCGGACCGCCCGGCGCAGATTACGCGTGCATATCTCAAAAACACCCTCACCTCTGATCGGGTCATTGACAGTGCTGTCGGGGCCATCAAGGCTGAAACTCAGATAATCGAGCTGCTCCGGCGTGACCCTCTCCAGAAAATCATGAAAAAGATACCCGTTGGAATCGACGGTGACGGCAAATCCCAGTTCCTTGGCCTTGAGGATACCATGGACCAGGTCGGGATGGAGCGTGGGCTCACCTCCCAGAAATATCAGATTGGTTTTCTTCTCTTTATCTGCAAACAATCCCATCCAGGCTTCCATATCTTCCCTGGAGACCCGCATGGTTCCATGCTGGTCGGGATTGATATAACAATGCTTACAGGACAGATTACAGGCCGTCAGGATATGAAAAAAGACGTTTCTCTCGCCGCTCTGAAAACCAACGGTTCGCGCTGTTTGTCCCATTTTTTATCTCTTTTGCATCAACGTGTAGTTGGCCAGAAGCGAATTCCGCCAGTACCGGTTATCGGGGGAAGAGAAGAATGTTGTGAAAAGCTCCAGACTCTTCCGGCGCAGCACATTCGGGATCACCGTGATCTCCATTGCTGCATAGAGCGGGTTCATGTCCCGCAAAGGCACATTTGTCCCTCCTCCCATTACATCCTCATAGCCATAGACAATGGTGCGAATTCCGTTCAAAATCAAGGTGGAGAAGCACATAAGGCACGGCTCCATGGTCGTGTAGACTATGAGCCGGCCACGGTCCGCCTCACTTCCAGCCGCCGGAAGCGCCCGGAGAGCGACGATTTCGGCATGATCCAGCTCGTTCGGTACGCCTGCGCTGTTGATCCTTCGTCCCGTCGCAACCACCCGGTCACGGTCAACGATGACACAACCGACCGGAAATTCCCCGGCATCCAGGGCGCGTTCCGCCTCTGCCAGGGCCAGGAGCATAAAATATTCGTGGGTATCACTCTTCATTATTTCAATCTCCGAAACACGCTTTATCTCCTGGGCTACAGACTCCGTCCGAATTGCAGCACATTGGATGCGATGGAGACGGTCGTCTGTTCCTGGACCAGATCATGGCCGGAAGAGGCAAAAGGCAGATAGACAAGCTCGGTCTGCTGTGCCTGCACGTCGATTGCAGGCAACTGCGGCAGGAAGTGCCTTTTGTCCATCGTTATATTGGCAAGGATGGTTTTCAAGGATTGCACGGCCTCGGAGGACGGCAGGGTTACCGGATACATCGTCTTCGCCATCTCAGAGGCCCCTTCTCCAATGCGTGCCTGAGAAATCGTCATGCTTTTTGCTAAGTTGAGAAATAAATTCGGGCGAATCTTGAAGGCCGGGACCCAGAAACAGAGATCAAGCGCGTCGTGTTCCCTTTTGACCACGACCGGCTGATTGGTCAGTCTGAGAAAATCACCAAAACTGGCAAGCTGCAGACCCGTGACTGCCGGTCTGATCTTCCAGAACGGTAAATACAGGTGATTGTCTCCTTCCTGTTCGGACCGGAGGATCCGCCAGTTCACCGGATGAAACGCACCTTCCTTCTCGGCCCAGAGAGATTCACAGTTCGTGCAGGAGAGCACGAGACTGTCATGTTCGCCGGCAAGCGTCCCGGCGCAATGCGGACAGATGGTGGCCAGAAAGCGTGGCGTCCAGGCCGGATTGTAGCGCATGGCCTCTTGCATCAGCAGAGCTACAGCATCTCCCTTCCCCAACGGCCTGTTCAGAACCGCATCATACAGGGTGCCGTCCTGAAGATAGAGGGGAAGATAGATACAGCTGATCGTTTCTCCTATGAAAGCTCGGTGATAGAGGGCTCCTACAGCTTCGTCCGAGGAAAAAAGGGCGGCCATATCGGTTGCCTTGGTCAGGATGGTTGCAACCTTTTCAACCTGCTTAAAAAACCTTCCCGCAATTGTGTCCGTGACCGGGAGCACCTTCATGGCCTGTGGCCGTAATCCGAGAGAAAGGGGAAGAGTAGGGATATCCATCCCCTGATGGGTCGTGTCGATCACCCGGTGATCAACCTGTTTCCCCCGGCAGGAAAAGATATTGCCCTTAAAGCGAAGATACGGCGCATAGATCATATCCTCACGGGCGATACACTCCGGCGCCTTATCTGGAAGGACAAAGCGAGAGACCCCTGCCGATACCAGATAATTGCCGACGTCGCAAAAAGGGCATTTTATCAGTCTGTCGGCTTCGTGCAGTTCGATGGGAGCCCCGCAGGAAGGACAGGTCTGTTCAATAGACAGATCCATGTGTTTGCTTTATTCTACCCGATTCCCGCAGTGGTTGCAAAACATCGCCCCCGGAAGGTTTTTCGTCTGACAATGCTGACAGATCGCCGATCGTGGTCTGCTCCCTGTGGGTTGACCGCATTTTGGACAGAATTTCGCATCGGGCATCAGATTCTTGCCGCATTTTTCGCACCGGCTCAAAACCAGCTGCTGGTGCCCGCAATACGGACAGAAATTGGCATCAGCGGCAAGCGTATGGTGACAGTCCGAGCAGACCGTCTCCTGCAGTGCCTGCTGCGGGGTCTCGGTCGCCCCGGTAAGACTCCGGGAGAACATGGCCGGCATCATGAGGCCCACGCCCATCCCGATACCTGCGCCCGCCTCGCCATGCCCTTCAGCCGCCTTCTCCATAGCCATGGCCGCCTTCATCTTCACAAACTTGTCCATGTCCTTTATAACATTCATACGGCTCTGGTCATCTATTGCCTTCTGCACCTCCTCGGGTGGGGTAATCGAGGTGATAAAGAGTTGGCTTAACTGCAGACCGAAGTGGGCAAAATCGGCGCCGAGTTTCATCTGCAAGGCTGCAGACAGTTCGTCAAATTTACCGGGAAGATTGAAGAGTGAATCCAGGTGTTCCCCCAGATAGTCATTAAAACGGGAGACAATGACCTGTTTGAGATACGCGGATATATCTTCCGTCGTATATTTTCCCATGGTGCCGACCATGGAATTGATAAATAAAACCGGCTGCACAATCTGGATATTATAGATGCCATGGGCGCGTAACCGTATCAGTCCCAGCTCAGCATCCCGGAATGCAACAGGATCACGGGTTCCCCATTTCAGGTTGGCAAAACATTTCATATTGGCCATGTATACCTCGGCGCGCAACGGACTTTCACCGCGCCAGGGTATGGAGAGAATCTTCGTCAGAATAGGCAGATTACCGGTCTTCAGGGTATGCCGGCCTGGTCCGAAGGCGTCACAGGCCTTACCTTTATAGAAAAGTATCCCGGCCTGACTGTCCCGGACGGTTAACTGCGCCCCATATTTAATCTCACCGGAGCCACTTTCCGGCAGGCGATGAACGAGTTCCTGTCCAGTCTCATCGAACCATTCAATATTTTCAAGAAACACACCGCCATTAAAATTATTCATAAGGAAACCTCGTTGTTTGAGAGTGTCTTTTCAACATTGTATTTTCAGATGACAGCAAACAGATTATAGTATATGCAGAAGGATAGAAACAGAGAAAAAATGCAGGAGAAATGAAATGGAATTCAAGGATCACTGGACGCTGGAAAACGCGCTGAAGGTCTTGCAACACCAGACCGTCGACGCGAAACTCTGGGCCGAAGCGGTGGAATGGCTGCTTCTCTATGGCCCGCCTGATATCCAGGCGCTCTTATTACACGCCTCGGGAATTGCAACACAGGAATGTTTTCCGGATCTGAAAACCGAACGATGCACCGAGGAGGGCCAGCCCTGTTATGATATCGCGGCAATAGCCAGGGCCCTTGGTATCGACAGAGAAGACGCGTACAAGACCATCGCAGAAAAAGAAATGGCTCATCAACTCCGCCATTTTATTGAACCCGATGACACCTATACTGTCCATTAAGGGTATTCAACTTCCGGGCTTCAACTCATACAATGTTTCGTCATGAACCGGGGCCTTTCGGCTGGCGGAAACCTTTCGTTTCAACGCCTCGAGACTGAAATCGTTTCCGCTTCCCGTCAGATCCTCCATGTCCCGTCCGAGCTGCTCCGGGTCCTCGCCTGCCTCCATCCGGGAAATGGCCTCCTGCATCGATTCACCAAGATCAACCCCGGTCTTGTCGGAGAATTTCCGCATCAATGCCGCCATCTGCCGTGGATCTTCTTCATTGATCCCGTCTGCGTCCCGCATCAATGACTGGAAGGCCTGCTCCATCTTCGACTCGTCAAGCCCTGCAAACGGATCATCGGAACCTTCCTTTGCCTTACCGATCACGGCAAAGGTGGAAATCCGGCGTTCCAGTTTCTCCTTGCCGCACTGAGGACAAACAGGACGCGTCGATGTATCAATCCGGCTGGACAAGAAATTAAAGATCACATTACAACGATCACAGTAGAATTCATAAATAGGCATGATTTTAAGAAAATGAAATAGTTACGCTATTACACAGAAGGCACGTCCCCTTCACTCGGCAGGATAGCTCAAGACGTCATCGACCTGTTTGTCGGAAACCTCATCGGTGATAATTATCCTGTCCATACTTGTGGGCAGGACATAGAAGACACGTCCACTGACCGTCTTCTTATCCGTCAGGAGGAAGTTTTTTATGACATCCCTGTTTAAGGCCTTGGGGACCTCGGTGGGCAATCCAAATTTTTTAATCATCGAGCATATCCGATCGACCTCTTCGTTTGTCAACAGGCCCTTTGCTACAGAAATCCGAGCCGCTGCAATCATACCGATCGCAACGGCGTTACCATGAAGAATGGAGAAATCGGATGCAGCCTCGACGGCATGCCCTATGGAATGGCCAAAATTCAGGATCCGCCGCAGGTCGGCCTCCCGCTCATCTTCGGCAACAATCTCAGCTTTGATCCTGCAGCAGGTATGAATCACTTTTTCAATGGTCTCCGGGTCGAGATCGAGAATCTTCTGATGATTGCTGTCCAGAAAACCCAGAAATTCCTGGTCACGAATGACACCATATTTTATTACCTCGGCAAGCCCGCTGAGCAATTCTTCTCTCGGCAAGGTCCTGAGGACATGCATATCAATATAGACAGCCCTGGGTTGATAAAACGCACCGATAAGATTTTTACCCTCCGGGATGTCGACCCCGGTCTTCCCTCCCACCGAACTGTCAACCTGGGCAAGCAATGTCGTTGGAATCTGGATAAACGGTATCCCTCTCATATAGGATGCGGCAAGAAACCCGGCAATATCGCCAGTGACTCCCCCACCGAGAGCGATGATTCCATCCTTTCGGCCGAACCCTTTCTGGGCAAGCTGACTGGCAAGCCCCGCAACCGTCGCCAGGGTCTTACTGGCCTCACCTCTGGGAAATTGAATACATTCAGCATGGATACCGGCACTGGCAAGAGAATGTAATAATTCGTCCCCATAGAGTTCAGCAACCCGGTTATCTGCGATAACACAGTAATAATTCGCAACTCTCCGCTCAGCCAGATCAGGGCCGACCTTCTGCAGGCAACCCTCTTCTATGTGTATAGGATAACTGCGATCTTCAAGACCAACCTCTAATGTTATCATCACAACTCCTCGGCAGAATCGCGTTTATTGATCCCATTTTTAAAAAAACTCAAAACCCCTTAGGAAGCATTATAGCAGAAATTTCAAAAAAAAAGGGAGATACTGCCGGTCGGCAGTATCTCCCGTAATCGACTAAATTATCAGTCTTCTTACATGCTGGCGCCGGAAGCAGCACCCTGCATTTTCACTTCGACTTTCTCGGTAAGACCTGCGTAGTAAATCTTCAGGTGATCGAGAACTTCGTTACGACCGAAGTGATCAACGATCTCGGCACCCTCGGAAAGGGCCTTACGCAGCTTGGTACCGGAAAGGATAACGCGGGACTCCTTGCCATGCGGACAGGTACGCAGAGAGGCCATACCGTCACACTCGGTGCAATAGAAGGTCCAGTCGATCTTCATCGGCTTGCAGAGAAGATCCTTGCCGGCTTTGCCGGTTACCGGAATCCGATCAAAGATGTCCTGGGCCTCGAACAAACCGTAGAAATCACCAACACCGGCATGGTCACGACCGATCAGCATATTGTTGACACCGTAGTTCTGACGGAAGGTTGCATGGAGAAGGCCTTCGCGAGGTCCGGCATAACGCATATCAAGCGGATAACCACCGTTGATGATGTTTTCTTTGACGAAATATTTATTGATGAGAATATCAATGGCTTTGACGCGGACATCGGCTGGAATGTCACCTGCTTTCAGGTTGCCGATCAGAGAGTGGATCAGAACGCCGTCACAGACTTCCACCGCGATTTTAGCCAGGTACTCATGGGAACGATGCATCGGGTTACGAAGCTGCAGTGCGGCAACGTTTGCCCAACCACGCTCGTCGAACATCTTGCGGGTCTCAGCGGGTTTCAGGTAGACACCCGGATACTCTTTCGGATATTCACCTTCGGAGAGAACCTTGACAGGACCGGCAATATTGACATCTTTCTGGGCATAAACCATGATCACGCCTGGATGATCTTTCTCTGCAACCTGCCAGAACTTATCACCAATTGAATCTTCGCCCTCACCACGGAAAACTTTTTCACATTCCCATTTCTTATCTGCAGCAGTCATCGCGAATTTCTCGGTGACTTTCATAGTGGCAAACACTTCGCCCTTCCTGACCAGTGCAATCTCACTGCCGATTGCTATGGCCTCGGCCTCTGCGGTAGTAACATCAAGGGTGATCGGAACAGGCCAGAAGGTACCGTCTGCCATCTGGAATTTTTCGCAGACGCCTTTCCAGTCGGCTTTGGTCATAAAGCCGCTCAAAGGACTGAAGCCACCGATACCCATCATAATAAGATCGCCCTTGGCACGGGCGGAGATCTCGATCTGTTTCAGACCAGCAGCTTTTTTCAGCTCGGCTTCACGCGCACTGCCTTCCAATAGACAACATACCAAACCTTTTCCACCATGGGGTGCAACTAATTTAGACATAGATTCCCTCATTTTTTTATATTTATAAAGGTTACGCCGCAACAGACGAGCAAACGGCAACTAATGAATCGGCATTCATTCAGATTGGAATATATACATAATTTACGGAGTAAAAGTCAAGAAAAAAAAAGGCAAGAAATTGGAGGATATTGGAGGCTCAGGAGACAACAAAACGCTGATTTCCGGGAGATTTTATTCTGTAAGATCACTCGCCTGTTCTTCATCATACAACCCCTAGCCCTCTATCATCCTTGGAAAAATCTCAGTCGCAACGCATTGCCGACCACCGATACGGAACTCATGGCCATGGCAGCACCCGCTATCATCGGATTCAAAGCCGGACCGCCGAATATAACCAAAACACCCATTGCTACCGGAATGCCGATAATATTATAGGCAAAGGCCCAGAAAAGATTCTGCCGGATGTTTCTCATCACCGCCCTCGACAGGGCAAGGGCAGTGATAACACCGTCGAGATTTCCCTTCATTATCACGATGTCCCCGGATTCAATTGCAATATCGAGACCGGTCCCCATCGCAATGCCAATGTCGGCCTGGGCAAGAGCAGGCGCATCATTGATACCATCGCCTACCATCGCCGTTCTGATCCCTCGCTCCTGCAGTTCTTTGACCTTTTCAGCTTTGTGTTGCGGCAGCACTTGTGAGAAGACCTCGTCAATGCCTGCCTGGGCGGCAATGGCCCTGGCCGTGATATCCTGATCACCGGTAAGCATGATCACCTGCAGGCCCATGGCCTTCATCCGGGCAATCTCTGCTGGAACTTCCTTTTTCAATGTGTCGGCAATGGCAACCAAGGCCACCAGAAGCCCATCGACTGCAAGAAAGAGGACGGTCTTTCCCTGCCCGGCCAGCGGCCCTGCCAGGCTGTCGGCCATCTCCAACGGTATCCCTGCCGAGGCCAGAAGCTCCCTGTTGCCGAATAACAGTTTCCGTCCATCGACGGCAGCACGTATTCCATGGCCCGGCAATGGCTCAAAAAAATCGGGTTGTTTAATCTCAACTTCTGCGGATCTGGCAGCGGCAACTACAGCCTCGGCCAGGGGATGCTCCGAAGATTGCTCTGCTGAGCCGAGAAGTGCCAACAGCTCCTTTTCAGAGAATCCATCGGAAAGAATCAACAGATCGGTCACCTCCGGCTTGCCATAGGTGAGGGTTCCGGTCTTGTCAAAAAGTACCGCCTGAATCTTTTCCGCCATTTCCAGTGCCTCTCCGGTCTTGATAAGGACACCAAGCTGCGCGCCCCGACCGGTGCCCACCATGATGGAAGTCGGCGTGGCCAGTCCCATCGCACACGGGCAGGCGATGACCATGACGGCGATAAAGAACCTGAGGGCCATGGTGAACGAAACGCCACCGATGAAAAACCAGGCAAGCCCTGTGCAAACGGCCAGGATCATCACGATAGGGACAAAATACAGGCTTATCCTGTCGGCCATTCCGGCAATCGGCGCCTTTGACCCTTGCGCATCCTGGACCATCCGGATAATCCTGGCAAGTAGTGTATTTTCACCGGTCTGCCCGGTGCGGACATGGAGCACTCCATTTTTGTTCAGCGTCCCGCCGATAACCTGGTCGCCTGTATTTTTGGTGACCGGCAGGCTTTCCCCGGTCAGCATGGATTCATCCACAGCGGACGTACCTTTTTCAATCGTCCCATCCACCGGGATTCGTTCCCCTGGACGAACGAGCAGCAGATCCCCTTCCTCGATCTCTTCGGCAGGAATTTCCCGTTGCCCCTCAGCGGTGAGCAGGTTCGCCGTCCCGGGGGTAAGCTGCATCAGTTGGGAAATGGCGTCGGAGGTATGGGACTTGGATCTGGTCTCCATATACTTACCCAGTGATACTAAAGCGATGAGCACACCGGCAGATTCATAGTAGAGATCCATGGCCTTCATATGAGGATCAATTCCCAGAATGATCTCCACGAGATTCCAGGTCGAATAGATAACAGCCGCCCCTGTCCCGACGGCAATCAAAGAATCCATATTGGGGGCAGCACGAAAAAGCGCCGGCAGACCGATCAGATAAAAATTTCTTCCCAGCCAGAGGATGGGCAGAACCAGCAGAAATTGCAGCACTGAAAAAGCAAGCGGATTAAAATGGGGATCGACCACAGACGGAAGGGGCAAACCCATCATCTCGCCCATTGAAAGCAAAAGAAGTGGAACCGCCAGGATCAGAGCCCCGATCAGACGTCTTTTCATCTCCGCCAGACGCCCGGCCGTCTCCTGCCTTTTTCTTTCGTATTCATCAGCCCTTCCCACAACAGGCCGTGTCTCGAAACCAAGGCCGGCAATGGTCTCACGGATCCGTCGTTGACTGCATTCGTCCTTTTCGTAGACAACCCGTCCCGTTTCCGCGGCAAGGTTGACGCTGGCCGAAACGACCCCCGGCAGCCGGCCCACTACGTTTTCAATCCGGGTTGAACAGGAGGCGCAATGCATACCGGTAATAGCCAGATCTACTGCGCATGTTGTGACGTCTTTATCGACAACAAGCTCAAAACCAAGCCCTTTCACGCTCTCTCCGATTTCTCCGAGCCCGCTCTTCGCTTCATCAAAAAGAAGATCCATGCTTTCCGTAGCCAGATTAACCGAGACCTTCTCCACCCCCGGCATCCCGGAGACCACCCGTTCAATCCGGCTGGAGCAGGCAGCGCAATGCATTCCTTTCACATCAAGTCGTATCTGTTTCATAATCGGCAAGGCACCTTTGGTTTAAAACAATTTAATTAAATATTAAAATTCAAAACTTGATTTCCCCGCTCCGGAGAACTACTATGAAAGCACGTCTAACCCCACAGAGAGGACAGCATTCATCTGCGGAAATAATAATTCAGTCACAGGAGAATAACAATGGCAACCGTGAAGATCAGAGGGATGCGCTGTCAGCACTGCGTCGGCTCAACCAGACAGGCACTTGAAAAGATACCTGGAATATCAGATATTAAAGTTGATCTGGAAAAAGGCGAGGCGACCTATCAAGGTGATGTCGATATTAAAATCGTGAAGGAAGCGATCGGAAAAATTGGCTTTGAGGTTGATCAATAGAAGGAAAAGAAGGTAAATAGCCTGTAGTCTTTTAGTCTATTAGCTTTTACTCCTAACAGACTACAGGCTAACGGTCTCAACAACCTGGCAGCTACTCCACCCGGACTCTGCCAACGGTGTCGAGAACAACCTCCATCTTCCTGCCTTCGGTGTCGGTCAGAATGAATCTCCCCGCCTTTATCCCAGGCCTACTTTGGAATCGCACTCTATTTTTTGGAAAGTTCGAGCCCAGCGTCAGACCATTTTTGAAATGGTAATCGACGAGCAGCCGTTCCCCTGCCTGTCTGATCCAGTCACCCGCCTCTCCCGGCACGCTGCTGTTGTCTACAAAGATCGAATACCCGGCAGAACTTGTTTCAACGGCCACATAAGCATTTGTCTTAATGGCCTCCATTTTTGCTCTCTGCAGATTACCAACAAGCAGAGCCACCTCACTTCGAAAACCGATCTGTTGGTACCAGCTTCTCAGCGGTTGATACGCGATTGCCGACAGAGTCGACACAATCACAAGACTCACAAGAACTTCGAACAGTGTTACACCCTTCTGATCAGCCATTTTTCCCCTCCCCATGAAAATTCATCACTTAAAAATGAATCAATATTATCGAGGACAAGATAAACGGCCAATCCTACATTTTTCTTACTTTTCTCCTTGTATTGGTGTTTTTTTTCTCCTGATCTAAATATTTTTTCCTAACCTGAGGACATAACTGATCAAAAAGTGATGCCGTATTCCTTAATTTTATGCAGGAGTGAAGGGTAACTGATTTCGAGTATCTGAGCGGCCTTGGATTTATTATATCCCGTTTCCTCCAGTGCAGCGCGAATCATTCTCGCCTCTAATTTTTTCTGACCTTCTTTCAAAGAAAAACCCTCATCAGGTCCAGCCTGAGAGATATGAATTTCATTTTTGAGAATCCCTGAAGGTAATTGTCCAATATCTATAACCTTTTGTTCCGCCAGGACCATACCTCTCTGGATAATATTTTCCAGCTCCCGCACATTGCCGGGCCATTGATACTGCAACAACTTGTTCATGGCAGCGGAACTTATGGCCTGGACGTCACTTTTTAAAATCATCTGGTATTTTTCAATGAAATATCGGCAGAGAAGAGGAATATCATCTAAGCGACGCCTGAGGGGAGGCAGCTTTAAGGTGAGCACGTTAAGACGATAGAAGAGATCTTCCCGAAAAATCCCTTTTCGTACATCATCTTCCAGATCTCTTGCAGTTGCGGCCAGGATTCTGACATCTATCTTTTTTGCGCCTGCGGCCCCCACCGGCCGAACTTCGCCTTCCTGGAGTACCCGGAGAAGTTTCACCTGCATAGCTAAGGGTAACTCTCCTATTTCATCCAGGAAAAGAGTGCTGCCATCAGCCTCCTCAAACATGCCTTTTTTGTTCTTTTCAGCCCCGGTAAAGGCCCCTTTCGTATATCCGAAGAGTTCGCTCTCCAAGAGATTTTCAGGAATACTCCCGCAGTTTACTGCAAAAAACGGTCTGCTCGTTCGCGGAGAACTGCTATGAATCCCCTTAGCCACCAGTTCCTTGCCTGTCCCCGACTCACCGGTAATGAGAACTGTGGTATCATAACGGGCAATTTTTTCTCCAAGTTGAATCATGGCCCGTATTTCTTCGTTCCGGCCGATAATTCTTTCAAATCCGCTCACTTTTCGGATTTCCCTTAATTCCTCCTTCAACTGCCGGTTTTCCTGCTTCAAAAGCTCCCGTTCCTCAGCCTTTTTCAGGGAAAGGAGGACCTCATCGGTCTTAAAGGGCTTGGATATAAAATCGTACGCTCCAGCTTTAATTGCCTCTATGGCCATATCCACACTGCCGTAGGCCGACATCATGATCACCGTGGACCCGCTTATCATCTCCCCTGCAGCCCGCAGAAATTCCAACCCGTCCATGCCCGGCATCCGCACATCACAGAGGATGAAATCAAAGTACCTCTGACCGACCAGGTTTAAGGCCGCGGGGCCGTCGCCGGCAGTTGTGACCTGATATCCATGACGGCCGAGCAGGGCCTGCAACATGTGCCGCATGTTTTCTTCATCATCTATTATGAGTAAGTGTTTTTTTGTTTTCATGGGGAAAATACTTAGGCGAATAGTCTGTAGGTATTTAGATTGTTAGCAAAACCCCTACAGACTGAACAACCTTTTTTACTTAGAAGATTGATTGGACTGCATTCTGTCAGGACTACGCAAAGAACGGATCAGAGCGCCCAACACCTTTTCGGTCTCTACTAATTTTAAGTCACAATCGGCAAAACTGTTGTTGTCAAAGTATTCTAACCGCTTCGCCAGGCTGAACTGATAGTGCAACTCCCTTAGAGATGCAAATGCGATTTCAAGGAAACGGAGGAATTCAGCCTGACTTTCACGCGCACAACCTTCTACAATGTTCGATGGAACCGATACAGCTGCTCTTCTCATTTGGGATATCAATCCGTAGAGTTCATCTTTGGGAAAATTCCTTGTTTCACGGTAGGTGAGAAGAGCAATTTCATCGGCTGGCTCAAATGCCCGAAGCCTTGTATGGTCCCGCATTGTCTTTCCCTCCATCCACCTGCCCCAAATAATCCAGACTCATCGATTATCTTTTTTCCTAACAGACTAACCAACCTGATTATTTACCTGATTATTTACCGGCAATTCAATTCTCATTGTCGTCCCTTCGTCCTTCATGCTTTCCACCCACATCCTACCACCGGCTGCCTCAATAATCGCATAGGATACCGAAAGCCCCAGGCCCGTCCCCTTTCCCGGTTCTTTTGTCGTAAAAAACGGATCAAAGACATTTTCGAGATGAGCCTCCTCGATGCCGGCCCCATTATCCTGAATGCTGATCAAGAGCGATGGGGTCTCATCCCGAGCTATTTTTGTTTCACATGACAGAATGATCCTCCCAGGCGCTTCAGAGCTTTTTTCCTTAATGGCATCCACGGCATTGAGCAGACAGTTCAACACCACCTGATGAAGAGCAGTGCCATCGATGGCCGCCTGGATGTTATTATCCTCACATTGCAGAAGTATTTCAACCGAGGCCATATCTTTCTGGGTTTTCAGGATTTCCACCAGGTCGTTCAGAATAGTATACACAGGAGTCAGCGAGTCCCCCCCTGCCGGAATCCTGGTGAGATTCAGCAGTTGCCGGACCAGCTTGTTGATCCTGTTCAACTCGGAGATCGACCTCTGACAGAACTGGTGCCTCTCCTCTCTGTGCAGATCATTATTTTCCAGCAATTCCAGATAGCCTTGGACAATGCCAAGGGGGTTGCCTATTTCATGGGCCAGTCCCGCCGATAGTCTGCCGACCGCTGCCAGCTTTTCCGCCCGAACCATCTCCTTCTGCGAGGCAATCAATTGGTTATTGGCCTGTTCGAGCGAGGCGACAGAGGCCCGGAGCTGTCTCCTGTCGCTTTCGATGCGCGACAGCATCCTGTTCAGCGCCAAGGACAGTTTCCCGAACTCATTCCCTTCCTTCTCCAGCGAAAACGAAAAGTCTTCCGTCTCTTTATACGCCTCGGAAATACCCACCAGTTTTTCCACCGGCCGGACGACCAGCTTCAGCATGCGAAAAAAACCGATGACAGTCAGGATCAAGACATTCACTACTATATAGACTACTATTATACTCTGCTGCTGTCTGACGTGGTCATGAATGGATTGCAGATCGACTACCATTCCCAGCGAAGCGCCGCTTCCGCCGCCCTGCTTGAAAGGAAGACTGACAAAAAGCGACGACATGCCGGGAGAATAGACCCCCCATGACGATCCATAAAATCTGACAATCCCGGATCCGGACAGGGCGGTAGTCTTCATATCTCTTAGAATTTCGTGATTTTCTTCTCTGTGAAGCCGTATAATTTCATTGCCGTCATAGAGGAACACATTCCGGCAGGAGCTTCCTGCGGCGGAACAGAGTGTTTGCAGATCATCGATATGAGGGGACCGCTCCTTGGGATACCACCGTTCAGACGTGCCCCACAGCCGCAGGATGGCCTGCGCATGGTTGACCTCGGCCCTCATTAGATCGCGCTGCCAGAAGATCACAACGACCATGCCGACAAGCACCATGCCGATCACCAATACGCCGGCGAGAGTAATGACAATGTGTTGTTTTAAACCTCGAAAAATCAACGTCTGATCCGCCTTTCTTTGGCTCCTGAGAGATCCACTCTTTCAACCTTTTTCAGGATAGTAAGATATATGAGCAATGAGCATACCCGAAGACAAACAGGAACAATCGAAGCAAGAAGAAGCTATCATATCAGCATATTAAATTGCAACATATACATTGAAAATGTTTGATTTGGCTAGTATTATAAAAAAAGAAGATGTTACATCTCAGAAACGTTCCCTATTTTTTTAAACAAAAAGGGGTGCAAGCCACATGACATCTCACCAGACCACCTCGACCGGCAGATATCTCGACTGGCTTCGGCAGGCAGAAAACGATCTCTTATGGGCCAGGCACTCTTTTTCCGGCGGATTCTTTTCGCAGACCTGTTTTATCTCGCAGCAATCGGGAGAAAAGACCCTCAAAGCATATTGTTATTTCAAAGGATTTGATATCGTTAAAACACATTCTCTCTTCCAAGTCATTAAAGCCCTTGGCGAAAACGGGGAGCTGGAGAAACTGGCCAAAGAACTTGATCTGTATTATATCAGTGGCCGTTATCCCGATGCGTTTCCTGCCGGGGCACCGTTCGAGATGTTTACTTCTGAACAGGCGGAGCGCGCGTTATGTTCTGCAGAGCGGATCTATACTATCATTGCCGAGCGGATTCATGATGCCAACACCCTCCGATAATGGAATACTCCGGAAAAGCCGGCCGCAAATTTCGGTCCTCGATTTTAACAGGAATACTTTGCTCGAAATGATACGTGACAATCTGCGGGAGAAAAAAGTAATCGCTGCCTATATCTTTGGTTCATTCGCACAAGAAAAAGAAAATCTCTGGTCTGATATAGATCTCATCATAGTAAAAGATTCTTCTTTGCCGTTTATTGAAAGGCCAAGAGAGTTTTTTGATCTTCTTGATATCGGAGTTCCTTTGGATATTCTGGTCTATTCTCCTGTTGAGTTTGCGAAGATGCAAAATGAACAGAATGGCTTCTGGAAGGAGATAAACTCTACGATCTTTCAGATTGTTTAATAAATACCAACAACCTGAACAGTAGAAAGTGTTTCGGCAAGTGTCCGGGTACATTCAGAAAAAATAAGTTCATTCATACGTTTCTCTTTATGGAAAGAAAACTCTATACAATCAGCGGTGAACTGAAAGATCGGATAAGGGCCGCAATCTCCGATACCACGCAGAAGGATGAAAATATCTCTTTTGCCTATATATACGGAAGTTTCACCGACATGAGCCTCCCTTTTCATGATATCGATCTGGGTGTCTTTTTTGCCGGAAAGAATCTTCCGGAAATGTCTCAAACTGCTATTGCATTGGCCGTGGACCTGAGTAAAAAAACAGCCTTTCCGGTAGATGTCCGGGTATTGAACAACGCTCCTGTCTCTTTTGTCTATAATGTCCTGAAAGGAGAATTGATCTGCGAAAGAAATCAGGACATCAGATGCAAGGTAATGGAAAATACCGTGAGATCCTACCTTGATATGCAGCCGATTTTGTATCGGGCAATGAAGGAGGCGTTTTCTTCATGAATCTTAATCATGACCTGGTGCGCAGCCGCTGCAGAGAAATTACTGAATCATTGGCCCGTCTTGAAAGGATAGCTATGATGTCGAAAGACGCATTTCTGCAGGATCAGGATGCCAAAGACATTTCCTCCTACCGATTGCTTATCGCCATTGAGGCCGCTCTCAGTATCTGCTATCATATCTCATCAAAACTCTTGAGAAAAGTACCTGAGAATTATGCCGACTATTTTCAGCTTGTGGGTGAGGCGGGAATCATCCCTGCCGATCTCTCTTTAAGGTTGCAGAAGATGGCCCGTTTTCGCAATCTTCTCGTGCATGTCTATTGGGAAATCGATGAAGAGGCTTTATATACTATCATAAGCGCTCATTTGGATGACCTGCGAACGTATTGTGAAGCTGTTGTCCGTCTTCTTTGATAATGCAACAGGGGATCTCATTGATATTTTCAGATTTTTCCTTTGCCCCTGATGTCATAGAGAGTTATTAGCAATAATACCTTGCATTTTGAAACAATCACTTTTAAAATGCAAGGTATGGAACGAATGTATCACAAATTGTTCATGGAGCTTCTGGCATCTTTTCCATGTGTGGCAGTGGTTGGGGTACGCCAATGCGGCAAGACGACTCTTTTGCAGCAACTTGCGGCTCCATGGCAACTTTATGATCTGGAAAAGGCCAGTGATTTTGAAATTATATCCAAGGATCCAGATCTTTTTTTACGCCTCCATCCGAATCAGGTTGCCTTTGATGAGGCCCAATTATTACCCCAACTATTCGCCAGCCTCCGCGTTGCCATTGATGCCGATAGAGGCAGGCCCGGCAGATTTATCATCACCGGATCCAGCTCACCCGAGCTTATCAGTGCTATTTCCGAAAGTCTTGCCGGGCGTGTCGCTATTCTGGAACTGGCGCCTTTTGCATTTGGAGAGACGCAGCAATGTTCAACGTCAGCAATAGCTGAGCTTATCTCCCGGCAGGCATCAATTCAGGATTTTCAGGCATTGACGATCCCCGAAAACATCCTTCAGATGCAGCATGATTACTGGTTCCGTGGAGGTTATCCGGAACCATGGCTGAAGAACAGTCCGCGGTTTACAAAGTTGTGGATGCAAAATTATGTCCAGACCTATCTTAATCGCGATATTCAGCGGCTCTTTCCAGGGCTGAACCGGATGAAATTCATGACTTTTCTTCAATTGCTCGGCAATCTGTCCGGGTCAATTATCAATTACTCCAATGTAGCCAGAATCTTAGGAGTTTCCCAGCCCACAGTGCGAGACTATTTCCTGATAGCTCACGGCACATTCATATGGCGTCATATGCCATCGTATGACAAAATCTCCTCCAAGCGGATTGTCAAGCATCCCAAGGGATACCTGAGGGATACAGGATTGCTGCATTTTTTGCTTCACTTGCAGGAAATCAATGATCTTCTGGCCCATCCTGTCATGGGGCAATCATGGCAGATCATGGTGACAGAAGAAATTTTGCGGGGATTGAATGCGCTAGGCGTTGCCTTCGATTGTTTTTATTATCGAACCAGCGGCGGCGCCGAGGTTGATTTGATTCTTGAAGGCGAATTTGGATTGCTGCCCATCGAAATCAAATACGGGCAAAAAGTTGTAGGGCGTGAGCTGCGCGGAATCAGAGATTTTATCAAGGAAAACAAATGCCGGTATGGACTGGTTGTGAATAATGGTGAACGAACAAGTCGTTACGATGACAACCTTATAGGGGTCCCGTTTGGTTGTGTGTTACCTGCTTGACGAATGTTTGAAAGAACGACGCCGAAAGATTCTATGCCTATGCGCGCACTGCCTTCGAAAGGGTGAGCAGGTACCTTGAGTGAAGACATACGCCGCGGACTGACAATTTTTGTCAGTCCGCGGCCTTTTTTGGGCAGCGAACAGGAAGGCCGGAATTGCAGATCGTCCTCCACGAAATTAAGCGGATCAGTAAAACATCTTAGTATCATTATGTATTCACACTATTAATTATTTTCAGAAATCATTTTCGAAAAAATGGCATCAGGTTTGCTATACTGCTATTGACAGTTTACATCAGGCTCGAAAACCACAAATAAAACAATGGAGGAAACACCATGAAAGTGAGTCAATTCGCAAAAATCCACAAAGATGCAAAAGGTTTCACCCTGATCGAGTTGATGATCGTCGTTGCGATCATCGGTATCCTGGCAGCTATTGCCATCCCACAGTTTGCCGCATATCGGATCAAGGGCTTCAATGCTTCAGCTACAAGTGATTTAAAAAATATGTATACAGCTGAAGCCGCCCTGTTTTCAGATTGGCAGAGTTACGGTACAAGCCAATCTACAGCTGCTGCCGCCTTCGCTGCTGTTATCCCCGCAGCTGGTGTAGCGCTCTTGGGAGGTGATGCCAACGGTGATGGTATTGCCACCCAGGATTCCGGAGCTAACAACCGGGGCTTAGCAATTGCTGTCGGCAGTAAAGTTACCATCTTCGCCCTTACCCCTGCTGTTCCCCTCGCTGCAGCCCCACAGGCAACATTTCAAGCAGCAGCCAAACATTTTCAGGGTGATACGACATACGGTATAGACGGTGACTCGACCGCCACCTACCAGAATCCAGTGCTTGTTGCTGCTGGAGCTGCTTTAACGACAGCTCTCTTCACTGGATCTATTGCTGCCAACACAGTTAGCGTAGACAACTTCCTTGCTGCCGGTGTCCCTGTCGCAAACTGGTCGATTAAATAACTCTCCCTCATGTAAGCATTGGAAAAGTAAGCATTGGAAAAGGCACTTTCTGGCGAGAAAGTGCCTTTTCTGTTTTTTTTATACATCTGTAATCAAAAGGGCCTCCTGTGATCCAATTTGATAATATCTGGAAAAGCTATACGAAGGAAATCTTTCGTTCTGCGCCGGCAGCGCTGGAGGACATCTCTTTCACCCTGGAACAAGGAAAGACCTTGGGCCTTATCGGTGCTAACGGTGCTGGTAAATCGACCTCAATTCGACTGTTGATGGATTTTATTCGACCTGATAAGGGCACTATTAGTCTGTTTGACCACCCGGTAACTGATATAAGCCTACGCAATCAAATCGGCTACCTGCCGGAAACCGCCAGTTTTCCAGCCAATCTGACCATCCTCGACCTCCTTCGATTCACCGGTGCCACCTGTGCTATCCCAACCAAAATCTGGAAGGAGCGTGGCCAAGCACTTTTACAAGATCTTGATCTCTGGGAAGCACGACGCAAACCCCTGCGAGCCTACTCAAAAGGCATGCAGCAACGGGCCAACTTCGTTCTTGCCCTGCTGAATGACCCGCAACTCCTGATCCTGGATGAACCGATGAGCGGTCTTGATCCGATGGGCAGAAAAAAGATCATCGATCTGATCGGACAGCTTAAAGATGCCGGCAAAACTATTCTTTTCTGTTCCCACATCCTGGAGGATGTGGACCGGCTGGTCGATAATATTCTTCTTCTCCATAAGGGGAAGAAACTCTTTTATGGCACCCCGGCGGAACTGACCGAGCGAGAAAACAAGACATCCATGGCCGAGGCCTTTATCAGCATGGTCAACACGGAGACCGTCAATGCATAAAAAATTCCTTCGTATCGGCAGCCTGGCCTGGCTGATTATCCTTGATGGAATGAGGCGGCATGCCTTGTTAGGGCTTTTCCTGTTCGCCCTGACCTGCGAAACCGGCGGGATGTTCTTTTTCGATTTTATTCCCAGGGATATCGGTAGGGCATCAAATGATTTTCTTTTCTCTATCAGCTGGTTGGCAGGCATCCTCTTTGTTCTTTTTCATGGTATTCATATCGCTGCCTGGGATGATGAACGCAGGACCATCCATACCTTTCTCGCCAGACCGATCTCGAGAACGGAATATGTCCTCGCCGTTTTCTTAGGACTTGCAGTTCTTCTTTTTGTTTTAAACTGTGCCCTTGGCGGGACAGGCTGGCTGGTTCTCAATCTGATTCGAAAATCTGTCAATAATGCCTATTTCCAGCACCTGTCGTTGTCGAATTTTCTCCTCGCCGGGACAGGGCTTTTCGTTATTGAGCTGATCCTGCTTTCCGTCATTATGTTTTTTTCCGGCTCGATTCGCGGCAGTTTTCCGGTCCTTCTCCTGACGATCTCTTATTATCTTATCTGCTCCGGTCTCCCTGTTGTCCGCGCAAATCTTAAGCAGAATGCAGAGCATGCCTCAACTCATGTTCTTGCTACCGTGCTGAAAGGGATGACCGCCTTCTTTCCCGATTTTTCCCAACTTGATTTTAAAACCCTGGTGGCATCCAGTGAACTTGTCCCTTCAGCAGCCCAGGTTGCAATGCCGTTTCTGGTTTCAACCCTCTATATTGCAGTCGTCCTCTGGATCGCATGTTCCATTTATCAAAGGCGGGATCTGCAATGAGCATCTTGCGCGGCTTTTCTTTTATTCTGCTTATCATTCTGTACGGTTTTATTTTTTTATTACAGGAGCGGCAGGCTCAGACCAGAGAGATATCTCTCGATAATGCCCTCCCGGTAAGCTTTTACAAAATCACCTCTGGTTACATAAGACAACTGGCAGCAGAGATGCTCTTTATCAAAACCAGTGTCTTTCTTGGCGGAGTGAAATCTGACGTACTTAAAAACAAGTACGCAACCGTCCTTGGTGAAAATTTTGAAGTAATGACCTTACTTTATCCCCACTTTATCGATCCCTATTATTTTTGCCAGGCATTTCTTCCCCCTCTCTCACAAAACGCTGCCAGGAAGACTAATACCATCCTTAAGACCGGTATCACTACATTTCCCAAGGATTTTATTCTCCGGTTTTTCCATGCGACAAATTACATTCTCTACCTGAACGAACCGTTAAAAAGCGCCGATGCATTTGCGGAGTCGGCCACACTACCAGACGCCCCACCGATGTTCGGCCATCTGGCAGCGGTTTTTTCCGCCCAGGGCGGTGATATTGCCGCCGGTTTAATTACACTCAAGACCTTGTTGGCCTCAGAAAAGGATGAAAGTGTCCGCTCTCGATATCTAAAAGAGATAGCGATTTTTGAACAGGCAATGCAAGTCAATGCTGCCTTGATAGGCTATCAAAAGAAGTATTCAATATCACCCAAGGATCTGCAAGAGCTCGTCCCCGAATTCATCCAGGCAATACCCGATATAAAGAATGCCTTCATTCTTGTCTACGACCCTCCGACCTTGCGTCTTCAACGCCCCCAACCTCTCCAGTACAAAAAATAGCTGCTAAGGCGAGATATCGAACGCTCGTTCCATATTGACAAACCAAACTTGGAGTGCAGTTGACACTTTTTGTCATTTATTACCATTTTTGGTCCATTGTCTTTTCTATTCTCTACGCCTTCTATAGAAGAAGCCTCGTCCAACCATTCGACCGAGCAAATAACACTTTGTATTTACAAAATAAAAATATCAGCTGTGATTCAAACACGTTGGCCTACCCTTTGCAAGAGAGACAACAAAAAAGAGAGAATTCATTATGCAAACCAAAACGGCCAATCTTTTCCTTGCAGACAGGAAGGGCTTCACTCTGATCGAACTCATGCTGGTGGTAGCAATTATCGGTATTCTTGCAGCAATCGCCATTCCGCAATTTTCCTACTTCAGGATTAAAGGCTTTAATTCCTCAGCCCTGAGTGATACCAAAAATATGGTGACGATAGAGTCATCGATGATTGCAGGGGTTCAATCGTATGGGGTTTCTGGCCCGTCCCCGCACCTGGCGGTGTGCCCGCTTATGTCGGCTCTGGTGGCGGCATAGGCGGGTTGATAACAGGTCCTCCCGCAGGTGCAGGAAATATGAACACCATAACCTGGACCGATCCTGTCCCTTTTAACACGAACCGTGGTGTCGTTATAGGACTCGGAAACAATGTAAGCATCATCGTTTCGACTGAAACCCCTGTCCCTCCGGCAATTTACTTGTCAAGTTTCACCGTCATAAGCAAACACACTCATGGAGACACTTATTACGGGGCAGCCAGTGACGTTGACAATATTTATTTAGATCAATCCGATGGCAGCACCGGCACACCTCTTTTGGCAGTTGATGCACTGCCCTCAACGATAGCAAGTAATGAATTTGCAGCCCCGGCTGTAGGACCCAGCGGGCAAGGATGGGTGGCGAAATAAAGGCCATTTCACGTTCAGAAGTCCTTACTTGCGGGAAGTTTCCTTGGCACCTAAACCATTTTTCTAACCATTATCACACCCCAAGCTCATAAATGAGTCGCATGTCCGATCCTGGATAAATAATTTCAGCTTCGTTGAGTTTTTCAAAAAGTGACCGGAGAGATTTGTTGGCCGCTGGCCGGGAAGCACCATGGACCTTAATCCGTAGAATCTTATTGTCGGCATCAGGGAGGATGTCGGCCTCGGTAACGAACAAATCCTGGAGTAAACGTTTAGAGGGAGAAAAGGTGGACCGAAGAACAAACTCTCTACGGAACAGATTGTTACTCTGAATAATATGTATAACAGCCGGGTCCACAGTATTCAGGAAATGTGTACCACATTTCAAATCACTAAACCGACCCTATATCGGTATTTGAAAGATCCTGTCTTCCGCTCATAATGGGCCGCACCTTCAAATGACGAAAAAAATATGAATAAGGTTGACATACAGTCAACCACAGGTTAGTGTTGACATATAGTCAACCAAAAAAGAAAAGCATGAACGTACTTACCAAAAAACCTTTTATAGATGCCGCCACAAAATATCCTAACGAGCGGAAAGCTTTATTGGAGATATTTAGAGTCTTACAGAAAAGCAACTTTTCTACTCCGAATGAATTGAAAGCTGTTTTCCCCTCTCTTGATAATTTCAAATATATTGATAAATGGTGGGTACTCGATGTCGGTGGAAATAATCTTCGGATAATATTTTTCATCCAATTTGTAAATAAGCGGTTCTATGTTAAACATATCGTTAATCATACTGATTACGATAAGTTGACGGAAAAATATAGAAAAGGAAAAAATAGGTGCTGATATGGAAACGAATTTAGCTCTTGTTGATGCATTTCAGGGATTCATGGCTACTGCACGGCCTTATGTGATTATCACAGATGAAGAAGATTACAATAAGGCCCTGGAGGCATTAGAACAAATATTGGAAAGCGCAGAAGACACGGAAAATTCCCCTTTGAATCCTTTAATCGATATGTTGACCCATGCTATTGAAAAATATGAAACCAAAGACAGCGAATTAAGCTCCTTTCTTGCGGAAGCTGAAGAATTGCCTGCAGATATTGCTTTACTCAGGGCATTGATGAGTCAATACCAACTGACCGGGGCCGATCTGCCCGAGATCGGCTGTAAGTCTATGGTGTCTAAGGTGTTGAAAGGAGAACGTCTATTAAATAGAACTGCGATAGAGCAACTTTCTAAAAGGTTTGGCTTGAGACCTGCATTATTTTTTGGAGAGCCAAGCGTTTGAATTTACCTGTCAAGTGTCACCGACATAAGCAAACACACTCTTGGAGACACCTATTACGGGGCAGACAGTGACGTTAACAGTATATATGCAGATCAATCCAATGGCAGCACCGGCACACCTCTTTTGCCGGCTGACGCAATACCGTCAACAATAGCAAGTAATGAATTTGCTCCCCCGGCTGTAGGGCCCAGCGGGCAAGGATGGATTGCGAAATAAAGGCCATTTCACGTTACTCTGATTGATACTCCTATTTGCCCGAAAACAGGCGCTGAAATGCGTCGAAATGTGCGTCCTCTGACATTGACCTACAAGGGCGAGTCAATCACCTTCGATATGCCTGGGTGGTATTGTGACGAGTCAGACGAAAGCATTCACACCGGCGAGGACATGAAGGTTTCCGACCGGATGTTAAACCGGCTCAAGGCTTACAGTGAAGGTTTGCTCAAACCGGAAGAAATTCAGCGCATCCGCAAGAAGCTGCACCTTTCTCAGAAAGCCGCCGGGCTGATGATCGGGGGTGGTCCACGAGCATTTCAGATGTACGAAAGTGGCGACAGGCTACCAAGCCGGGCCATTAGCAGCGCCTTGGTGTTGCTCGACCATAACCCGAAAGGTTTGGCCGTGCTCAAGGTGTGCCCTGACAAAATTGTTTCCGTATCCCGTCACCACAAACAACGTTCGTGAAGCCGAAGCGGGTTTTAAACCAAAAAAAATCCCCCGGCATCGGTTGATGCCGGGGGACAAGATCGAAAACGATTCTTCCCTCACCTGTTCATACTTTCTTTACATCACATCGGATCAGTTTTGACCGGAGGAGGAAGTGGGGCTACCTGTAATGTATTCGCCCCGGCGGCAATCTCAATATAGATATTTTTCCCATCGGGATGGACAAAATATCTCAAGGTTACGGTATCTCCTCTCTGATAAGGAACCTCTTTGATTACCTGGGAAGGCAGAAATATTTCGCCAGTATTGAGCCTGATTTCCTTGTTTGATATCGTATCAACCTTCCCGGTTGCAATATGCGTCTCAGGGACAATCGCGCCTAGAGAAAAAGAGACCGGGAAGAAGAGACACGCGGCAATAACTGCTATCTTGAAATTCAAGAGCTTAATATTTTTCATTCCATTCTCCATCAGTTGTGGCAGTAGCGACTGCTTTCATTAAAAAGAAGACCCTAGACCCTAATTCCTTTGACTGTTCCCTTCCCGCCAATAGTAGAGCTCCAAGCCGAGTCCGGGACTAGGTATCTGGAAGAGCCCAGCGCCTTTTGGTCCCACAAGCTGGCTCCCCATCATCGACATTGCCCCGGCATCTCCGCCACTGGTGAATATTGAAAATCCTGAGGGAATTCCATATATAGCATTATACTTCTTGTAACGATCCGTAATTTCAACTTTTGTTCCATTCACATCATTCAACAAATTCAGATTCAGTGCTGCACCGCCGGTCGAGTAATCAAGCGAATAGCCAAAACCATTTCCTGTCGGATTGCATGAACTGCTGGAAGTTGGCTGATAGGAGGTAAAATACACTATACCTGCATAAAGGATAGGCTGACTGTCAATCGACTCTCCCGTATGGTTATCTGTGGAGGTCAAGTCGTTGGTAATATAATTTATCTGACCGGATGTTGTCATGCATGTGCCCTGATCCTTCAGTACAATGTACCATCCCTTGGCATCATTCTCCTTGACTCCATTTTCAAGGGCGAGCGAAGTCGGCATAGCCGGATTCGGAGCATATGTGGCGTCATCCGTAAGAAAAGTTCGGAGTTTCGCCTTGGTTACTGTTGGATCTACTATTTTCGGATCGGTGTAAGGCCCGTCGATACCACAGGTCACATTCAGCAGATCATTTTCCGTATAGCCGTTCTTACCGCTATACCCCACGGTTGAAACAATCGGCGACGGCGGGATGACAACACCGTTCGAATCTGTCTGAACTGCGGTAACAGAACTGTCATCGTAGACGGCATACATCCTGTTGGCAATCATTGCGTAGGTCGGATGCTCCCGATCACCGGTACCGAACAGGAGAGTGGCAATTTCGGACGTTCCGCTAAAGGTGGTATACGGATAGGAATAATTTTTCTGGTCAAAAAACGGACCGGATCCACCCCATGAAACAGCCGGTGGATAAAAGGCTTTTCTCCCCTGGTCAGGAACTACATTCGTACCTTTTACCAAATTATCGATTGAACTTGAACTGCCGGGATTGGCAGAAAATATTTTTGTCGTTGACCAATCTTTTTTAGTAACCGTCCAGGTCCAGACTGCCGGGTTACTCGGACCTGCATTTTTGTTTATAAACTCCTCAAAATCATAATTAACCCTGAAGAGATTCGCATAAATATCGATTCCATAGATGGATTTCAAGGTGTTGATATTTGTACCGGAATGTACTTTTCCGGAAGTATCCCTGTACGTGTAGTTATAGGCACCGACAACCACGGCAGGTGAGGCGGGAAAACTGAATTTCATATCAGACCGCGTTTCAGAAACTCCAGTGGTGGTATTCGTTAATGGTGCAGCAGAGGCATAGGTCACTTGAAAGGGCAAAATTTGTGTACCAGTCGCTGGGACAACGAGAGCGGGATTGTCGATATCAACAACAAAAATGCCTTGCCCTTTTCCGTCCGCAATGGGGTTAAAAGGATCGTAATAAGTGTTTCTTGTCCCGTTAACGTCTAATTTATCCTGGGTAGCAGGATTCCATATGGTTGTGCCCGGAGTGGGATAATGCCCATTGGTCATTGTTTGACCGGCAATGGTGGTGGAATAAGGGTTTCCAGTCTTATTCACGTCTGTAAAAGGCTCCGGGTAATTGTCCTCCAGGGGATCATATCCTCCGGTGAAAATCGCCACATCCTGAAAGGTGGGGTTGCCGTCAGTATCAATACTCACAGGCACACTGGCAACCATAACGTCCGACCACGACTGGGCAATAACCGGGTTTGAGTATTGCCATTGGATTGTCCATAAGGAGGGATCAGGATTTGAAATATTCAGGCTCCAATAGTATTGCCCCCCTCTACGCTCGCCAAAGATCAGATATTGCGGTTCTTTATTCTTACGATACAGGGTAATCGGACCATCAACCATATCGACCAGGCCCTGGAGTGGGAGTTGTATCAGATTAGGCAGAAGATCCCCCGGAATAAAGGCAGCGATCTCCTGACCACTATGGATGCCGATAGTAGGATAAATTATAGAAGGAGGATTATAGGTCCCAACGGGAGTATCCTCAAATACATGCAGCATGCCGTCATTGGCGCCGACAACAACAAGTCGTTTTATTACCGTACTAAGATTGTTTGTATCATAGTAATCAATTACCACAGGTTTCGAATGAATAATGCTGCCCAGGACCCAGGGCCTTACGGCAACAGGAGTGCCCACCGGGGGAGTGCCCACTGCGGTGTTGGCATCATAGGTATATCCATAAACATAATTAACGATTTTATTTCTGGTGAGTTTATCCGCTGCGGCCGTATTCGTCGCTAATCCTAAGGCCGTCGGTAAAACAGTTTGATCGAATTTGGTTATAGAATATGTTCCAGCGTTATTATTTAAGACAGAGATCTTTCGAGACCAATAAGGCGCAGGAACCGCCGGGGTGCCGCTTGCAAAATTCGCATTGACCTGGTCAAGCAGCAGCTGACCTGCACCATTATCCGTAACACCGAAGGGGCCGGTTTTACCTGTCCATATATCTGTGACGTTACTCAAGAAGTTGCCGTTGCTATCAATCGCCTTAGTATATGCACCATCATAAATCATCATCGGGTCCTGCCCCAGAGTGGCATTACCCAACTTGAATTTTTTCAGATTCCCATCCCAGCTTCCCACCCCTTCGGGAAGAAAGAGCCCGAAATAAAGGTCGCTCCCGTTCTGTATCTTGTTGGTTGCATCGACAGAGGCCACCGGAGCGGTGTAGGAAACTGCGTCAATCATCCCCGCTATCGCCTGTTCAATCGCTTGCACAACCTGGGCCGTATTGAATACCGTGAAATATGACCCACCACCGTCAATCGCCGCATCCATCAACAGCGGATGAACAACGCCAAAGGCCATTTGAACGGTACGAATATTTTTACTGGAGCCGGCCTGATCCGCCGCGGCTATCGCTGACTTGTTATAAAAACTGTGAGTGTAAAGGTAATGAGCGACAGAGTCGTAATAGTCTGCCGGTGCACCGCCGGCGGGATATTGCGATGGATCCTGTGTCCAGCCATCCGCGTCATTCCAGCTCGATTGGGTAAAATCCACGCCCGAAATTTTATTCCAAGTAGTGTCTCCGGACGGAAAACCATCGGTCAAAACGAGGACATAGTTTTTATTGCAAGAGTTGTCAGTGATGTGAGTGCTGTTATTATAAAATCCGTTAACGAAAACATCCTGCAATGCCCCTCCCAGCGGGGTTCCACCGTTCGGTGTTGTGGCATTAATCGCAGTTGTCATGGCAGCTTGGGTAACAGGAGTGATATTATTAAGCAACGTGGTTGCGGGCATGACGGTTCCATTGGAACTGAAGGAGGCAAACCCCCAGGACAATTTACTGTACACATCGCTGAGAACGGTAGTCAGGGCCGCCTGTGCTATCTGCAATCGAGATTGAATCATGTAGGAGGCACTGCTGCTCGTGGTGTAATGATACTTCTTGATGGTAAAGCCCTTGCCCACAGTATTGTCACCGTTTGATTGGAATGTGACTTTCACTGTAGGCCCGGGCACTGATACGCTCCATTGACCGGCACCCATATTATTGTTGGTATATGTAGTACAGCTACTTGTACCATTCCCCTGGCAGACCTTGACCGTATCGCCACTATTACCCGGCACATCAAAAAAGTCGAACTGGACCTGTATGACTCCGGAGGCGGCGGCAGCCTGGGTAATTGTCCATGATACGGTTGCTGGACCCTTGGGGTAATTTACCGTATTATTAGGAGAATTATATACAAATGGCAGCGGCGTGGTCGTGCCTGAGCTTGTTGAGGTATTCCACTGCGTCGCTCCGACATACGCCACATTCTTCCAGGCGGGGGTACTCCCAGTGCAGGAAGCGCCACTCCCTAGTACAAGGTTGTATACATTTTGTAAATTTGCCCAATTGCCTTTGACCAGAAACACCTGCGGATTCGTTCCGGTAGTGGCGACCGTTTTCGTCGTAGCATTTGTATAGTATCGATACCCGGAAAAATAATTCCCCGGGGCCTCCATCAGACCCTGAAACCCTATATCAATGCCGCCTTGTAGATTCGTCAGAAGTATATCCTGATTACCAGGCAAGGTTGCGCCATCAAGGAGAACATGACCAGTAACTGTATCAACTGTAAGCCGTGCTGTACCGGTTCCATCGGAAACTAGGTTGCCGCCGGCATCGATTGTCGTATGCGTGTCGATTGCGCCGGTCCAGGAACCATTAGCGCCGGTATCACCTGTAAAGGTATGTGAATTACCGGCAGCAGTAGTAATTCCAACGTTGACGGAAGCGCTCAGGAGATAGATGGTATCCGTTTTAAAATTTATATATGTGGCAGCGTTTGGGTCACATATAGTGCCCAGGCTCAAGTAATAGGTATACATCGCCCCATAATCGATGCTGTCCTCATAGACCGCGTAATCCATACTCCCCGTAGTATCAAGCAGAATATAGGCATTATTTTTGGTGCTCGCCGCATAGATATCGGTATCTCTTGCCTGCGTCGTCTGTACGGACATGACGAGTACTATTCCTGCAAGAAGGAGCAGAACTTGACTGATAGTCTTTTTACGCCCATTTTTTTTCATGAGAATTCCTCCTGACGTCTGGCTCCCCATACGTCTTATATTGCAATCTTGACGCCCACCTTCATGCCGCCAACTTCAACATCAGTATTTTTATGGCCGTTTATCCGGAACTTATAACTTGAAAACATCGCTGCATCGTAACCTTTTGGTGGAGTATCAGGATTGAGATATGTCACCAGATAGGAGTAATCCATTCGGTTATCGGCAGGAGCAATGCTATGCAGGAGATTCTCCATAGGCCAGTTGGTGGGATCGCCCGCGCCCGTGGGGGTGAGGAGAGCGGCGTAGGCGGCGGCGGAGCCGGAGGTCAAATCTCCCCCAAAATCATATTTTCCAGGTCCAACACCAACGGGTGGCACAAGCAGCTGATTCAGCAAACTGGGATCATTAACCATATACCAGGGGAAAGTGGCGGTGCCGGCATAACCTAGTTTTCCACTTTCGGACATCGCCCCACCTTCAGCCATATTAAAATTTTCTTCAAACACCTGCCGATTTCCGGAGATCATTATTTCTAACGTCGAGGTATTCAGAGCCCATACGCCCAGCAGTGTGATCACGACAAGCATCACCAGGGAGAAGACCAGGGCAAAACCATCCTCTCCCGTTGCCATTTTTTTCCTCTGTATTTTTTTTTTCGTACTCTTAATCATGTCGCTAACCCCTGAAAAGCATTCTTTTTGTTTTTATATGCCGATTTTTGTATTTTTATATTTGTAGGTAGTATACTGAAGATGTTGCAGCCCCCCCAGGGGAGATTGCCAATACACAAAGAGATTGATGACGCAGGCAGGTTGTATTGCCGCTCCGGTTCCAAAAGCATCCAGGTTGGCATTCCAGAATACCTGGTACGATCTGCCGCTGTCATCGACAAGACTGCTGCCAACGATACTATAAGAAGCTGGGAAATTCGGGAAATCCGCCGCCGATGGGAAAGCTGGGAAATTCGCCACCGAAAAACTATGGCCTGCCGCAGCCGGAGCAACCGCCGCCCCCCCGATATTTGAACCACTATTGAGACCGGCAACACTAAAGGCCGTTGGGGTTCCGACTGGACAAGCCCTTGCGTCATCAAAAGGCAACCTCTTCAGTTCCTCCATGACCGCAAGCCCGATATCATTGGCCTTTGTCCTCGCCATCCCGTTATCGTTCCCTCTGATAGCCTGCATCTGCATAAGTGCCGCCCCAATTATTCCGACACTCAGTATTAAAAGCGCAATCATCGCTTCCAGGAGGGTAAATCCGTTATCGTTTTTCATGATGAGAATTTATTCCTTATCTGTATGGTGATTATCTCAAGCTTTCTCCGAAAATTATCAGGAAATGGCCCCCAGACAGTACCGGCGGCAGTAGTATAGGTCCTGGCATCAGTATAGTCAGGATCAGCCCTGCCGGCCCTGGCAAGCACTGAAACCTGAACACGGACAATATGCGCAAGCTGTGCAGCGCTCGGGGTAGTTGTTGGTGGTGTTCCATCATCCATCAAATAACTAAATTCAATTGCGGCTATATTCTCCGCAATAGGCTGGAATCCCGCGCCCGTATCTCTTCCTAATGGGCGAGGATTTGCCCAATCAACACCAGCCGGCCAGTCTGCAATACCATTACGATTCGCGTCATCGGCAATTGAAAAGCCATAGGTGACATTTTCATTCGGATCAAAAACATTGCCATTGGCCTGATTGGGATTGACAGGATCTCCTCCGATATCACGGGTAAACTGCAATACCCCCGGTGTGGCAACCACAATACCGGCCCCGGACAAACCGAGTGGATCGCAGCCGGCTTCCCGGATATCCTGAGACATCATGACCACCGCCGCCCGAAGATTCTGCTGCAGGTCCGCGACCGCCTCCTGGGCGGTCTGACTTCTCTGCTGTGAGCGATAGACTGTAAAGACCCCTGACATTATTAAACCGACAATCAACATCACCATCATCAGTTCGACAAGGGTGAATCCTTTTTGACTGTTCCGCCGATATGCTATTTTACAAAGAGTCATAATCCTGCCCTGATAAATTATGGAGTTGTAGTACGCATGCTACCAGAGACACTTACACTGGTAGTAAATGTATCAGGCGTTCTTGTACTTGCGACTGTAATGCTTCCGACAATACCTCTGGGTGGGACGTTTGGGTCGTTTGGGTCAGGGAAGGATGGCAACCTGATGGACGGAGGTAAACCCCTTGATGTAAAGCCAAGGGAAGGCGGTACTTGTGGCACTGCCGCAGGAGATATCAGGAAGGGACTGATAAACGGCCCGTTCCCAACCGGAAACGTAACTGTCCTGAGAGTTGGTTCAGTTCCCTCCTGGATTCCGTTTCCAGCAATCGCTCCTGCACCCGCCCCATTATCCTGGAAGATAATATAGCCGGTAGGAGGGCCTGGAGTGAACACCACCGCAACATCACTGTTCAAACGTATCGCTTCACTTTTTGCCCATGACAGGTCGGAATATACCTGTCTCGATACAGTCCGAAGGTTAAGACCTGCATACCAGTTTCTGAAAAAAGGATAGGCAACCGCTGAGAGAATCCCAATTATTACCACTACGACTACAATTTCTACCAGAGTAAAACCAACGTTTGTGAGAGAGCGATTTTTTCCGAAATTTTTCATAGTGGCTTCACCCTTGAGAATCGAGATTTCAATTTTATATGCAAAATCCAAACCAACAACTATTGCCGGTGTCGAAGTTCTTTCATTTTATGAAACGTTTTTGACAGCGAACCCCGGCAGAGACAGATGGCTATTCATTGCAACATACTCTATATACGATGTTTCTGTTTCGCTAAGAACACTCAAACAGCATTGAAGACTTTTGGCGAGAGGGGGATATTTCAACAGAATTTTATCCATGCAGAGGAAAAATGTTTGTGCTTTTTCCTCTGCACGATTCCATATTACCCTCTTTATGTAAAATATTTTTATAATCTATTTTAACAAAGGTCGTTGGAATGTAGCCGGCTCTACGAAATTTTCAGGAACCGCCGCTGCCCAGAGAATACTTGAGCAGATCCTCCAGGGATGCATACTCCAGGGTCGCCGCATGGGTCGCCATCAGATCGACGGCAGGAGCCATGCCGTTTTCCAGAGCCTCTTTCCAGCGGGGCGCACAGAGGCACCATCTGTCTCCCGCTTTGAGACCGGGAAAACCGTACATGGGCGTGGAAAGATCATTCCCCTTACTTTTTGAAAATTCAAGAAACTCATCGGAAGCAATGATACAGACACCGTGAACACCAAGGTCACCTTCAACAACCTTGCAACTGCCTTCTCGGGTATAGCCTGTCAAGGGATCGAGACTGCAGATCTCCAGGGGGGTCCCCAGTACATTTTTATGTTCGGTCATGGGTGTGTAAGGAATAAGATTTTTATAGGTTTCATTCATTTGATCGTATCCAGTTTTGATGGCACTAGCAAGTTTTTTCAGGAGAAACGACTTTTCTTTCCGGCATCCTTGGCCTTGCCGCAACCCTCACGCCTGTAGTATCATGCCCCTGCCCGGCCTCAGCGCAACAGGATTAGACTTGCCCATATCTCCATGATCTGGTATCTTCGCGTTTTTTTGACTACTCAGCCATGATCCATCTGACAACTATCTGTAAACAGCACGGCGCGCAGATCCTCTTCCAGGACGCCAGCCTCCAGATCCTCCCCTCTACCCGCACCGGACTTGTCGGGCCGAACGGGGCCGGCAAGACCACTATCTTTCGGCTCATCACCGGCGAAGAGGAGGTCGATCGCGGCGAAATCAGCTGCGCCAGAAAAACCGTTATCGGCTATTTCTCTCAGGATGTGGGCGAGATGGCAGGGAGATCCGTCCTTGCTGAAGTCATGTCGGCCGCAGGCGAGATAGTCGAAATGGGCGAGCAGATGCGGGAGATGGAGGCACGGATGAGCGAGCCGATGGCCGACGAGGAGATGGCCGCTCTCCTGGAGCGCTACGGCCATATCGTCGAGATCTTCGAGCATCGCGGCGGCTACGACCTCGACGCCAGGGCCAAGGCCGTGCTCACCGGGCTTGGCATCTCAGAGGGTGACTTCCAGCGGCCGGTCGAATCCTTCAGCGGCGGCTGGAAGATGCGCGTCGCCCTGGCCAAGATCCTGACCATCAACCCCGAAGTCCTGCTTCTCGACGAGCCGACCAACCATCTCGATGTCGAATCCATCGTCTGGCTCGAAGCATGGCTGGCAAACGACTATAAAGGCGCCCTGCTCATGACCTGCCACGACCGGGAGTTCATGAACCGCGTTGTCGGCCGTATCATCGAGGTGGCCAATCGCACCATCACCACCTACAGCGGCAATTACGATTTCTATCTGCAGGAACGAGAGATCCGCCGCCAACAGCTGGTGGCAAGTTTTCGCCGGCAGCAGGAAATGCTGGCCAAGGAAGAGGAGTTCATTGCCCGTTTCGCCGCCCGGGCCTCCCATGCATCCCAGGTCCAGTCCCGGATCAAGAAACTGGAGAAGATCGAACGTATCGAACTGCCGGCCGAACAGCGGATCATGCACTTCGATTTTCCCGTCCCGCCCCGAAGCGGCGACGATGTCCTGCACCTGCTTGATCTCGGCAAGACCTGGCAGACCCCGGAGGGCATGGAGAAAAAGGTCTTCAGCGGTCTTACCGGCACCGTCAGGCGACTGGAGAAGATCGCCGTGGTAGGCGTTAACGGCGCCGGTAAATCGACGCTCCTGAAGATCATCAGCGGCAGGACCGAGCCGAGCCACGGTCAGATCAGCCTCGGGGCCAACCTCAGCACGGGGTATTTCAGCCAGCATGCCATGGATATTCTCCACCCGGACCACACGGTCTTCGAGGCCGTTCAGGAGGCCATGCCGCTTGAAAACATCGGCGTCATCCGCAATCTCTGCGCCGCCTTCCTCTTTCAGGGCGACGATATTCATAAACGTATCGCCAATCTGTCCGGCGGTGAAAAGAGCCGGGTCGTCCTGGCCAAACTCCTGGCCCAGCCCCTCAACTTCCTGATCCTCGACGAGCCGACCAACCACCTGGATATCCATTCCCGGGAGGTCCTTCTTCAGGCCCTGCAGAAGTTTGAAGGAACGGTCATCCTGGTCAGTCACGACCGGCACTTTCTCCGCAGCCTCGTTAATCGGGTCTTTGAGATCGACCACGGCGAGATGCGGATCTATGAAGGCAATTATGACTACTACCTGCGCCGGACCGGCAACCCACTCGCCGATCCTTGATCCGGCGTATTTCATCTGCTTCCTCCCATCCGGCAGTGCTCTACTGGAGCCGGACTCCAGGCACCGCCTCCGTATCAAGAAAACTTGCCAAAGATGTTTATGGCAAGTATAGTTTTCTTAAAGATGATTTACGAACTGTATAATTTCCTCAACCAGAGGAGAACTGAAAATGGCAAAGGACTCTCCGGCCGACAAGGCCCTGTCTCCCCTGGCCCTTGACCTTTTGCAACGGCTCGGGCAAGGTATCAGGACCGCACGCTCCAGACGCGATATCCGCCAGGAAGATCTGGCCAGACGGACATCCATGTCCAGGGTTCGGCTCAGAAAGCTGGAAAAGGGCGATCCGACCGTGGGACTCGGGGCTCTGGTACAGGTCCTGGAGGTCCTTGGTCTGCTGGAGCAGTTATCTCATGTTGCCGATCCCGGCCGGGATGAACTGGGACTGGCCCTGGAGGCACGGCAGCGCAAAAGCCGGGTCGATATCAGGAAAGAAAGAGAAAATCTCGATTTCTGAGGCACTGAAACATGCCTGCAGACTGCACCTACGTCTACATTCACCTGCCTGCCTCCGGGCGGTTCGTCCCCGCCGGTATTCTCGACATCACCGAGGACTCGGGCGGTGTGATCTCCGAGTTCCGTTACGGGCACAGATATCTGGATCGACCGGACGCAATCCCGGCCGATCCCCTGCAACTCCCCCTGACAGCTCAGACATTTCAGACTACCGGGCTTTTCGGGGCATTCCGGGATGCCAGTCCCGACAGTTGGGGTAGGCACCTTCTGGATAGGGCCGCCGAAGAATACGGCATCAAACCGACGGAATTCGACTATCTTACCGTGCTCGACCAGGACGCCCGTATCGGCGCACTGGCTTTCGGCTCTGATCTTGAAGGCCCCCGCCCCCATAAGCCTCTCTGGCGCCCGGACATCGTTGATGCTGATGGCCTCGACCTGGCCGGCATGCTGGAGGCTGTTGACGCAGTCCTTGCAGCAGGAAAACTCCCCCCGGAATTTCGTCGTTTCCTGCTCCGTGGCTCCTCCGTCGGTGGAGCAAAACCCAAGGCCGCAATTGATTATGACGGCCATTTCCGGATCGCCAAATTTTCCGAGCCATTTGGCACCTGGCCCACATGCAGGGCTGAGTTAGCGGCCATGCATCTGGCTGGAAGATGCGGCATCCGGGTGCCCCGCTGCCAGGTTATCTCCATCGGAGGACGTGATATTTTTTTGATTGAGCGATTCGACCGGTTTGGCGATCATGTACATCCATTCCGCCGCCACTTCATCTCGGCCATGACTCTTACCGGTTCGAAGGAAATGACAAAGGGCAGCTACGGCGACATCGCCCGCGCCATACGAAGATTTGGCCCGGCCGATACCCTGCAGCAGGATCTCACGGAACTCTTCCGGCGCATGCTGTTCAACATCCTTTGCAACAACCACGACGATCATCTGAGAAACCATGGCTTTCTCTTTGAAACAGGTTCCCGGATGTGGCGATTGTCACCAGCCTATGACCTTGTGCCCCAACCGCAATGGGAAAACGAGGAGAATCGCCGCTTGACCCTTGGTGTCGGCGAACAGGGCACCGTCGCCACGATCGTAAATGCCCTGTCCCGAACAGCAGACTTCGGTTTGAGCAGAGATACGGCGGGGAAAATTTTTCTGGAGATGGCCGGAATTATCAGGCTCCATTGGCGGGAGGAACATATTAGGGCCGGGGTTCCGGAGGAAAAATTACCTGCCCTTTCCCGCTCTTACAGGGTTGCCGGAATTCCTTGAAAAGTTTCTCGAGAGTAGTGCAATAGTTAGAGCTAATCTGTAATTAAGCTTTCATGGGATCGCGCCGGATTTTGAGACGGATTTGATCGCGACGATTGAACAAAACCGCAAGCGTAGCAGCGCTACGATGAGGATTTTGCGATTGAGGAGCGATCAAAGGCGGCCAAAAGCCCGATGCGAGCACTAAAGTTTTATTTACAGATAAGCTCTTAATTCCCGACGAGTTACTCCAGCCAGATTTTATGGATCGCCAGACCATCTTCTGTTTCAAAGTAGCGGAGAACTTCCCATTGCAGACCATGCGCGGGGAGAAAAGGGGTGAGGTCCGGGCGCGACATCAGATACATCCGTCCGCCTGCCTTTAAATGAGAGGAGAGGCCATGCAACACTTTCCTGAGCAGCTTGCCGCCAAAGTCATAGCGATTAGGGTCTTGAGCGTCCACCGTATTTGTCGCAAGAGGCGCTTCAAATAAAATTGCATCATACGTTTTCGTCACCTCCGTCCATCCATCACTGACCCAGGCATGGACCAGATGTTCCGTCCCGGTTCGCCTGCAGGCGGCAATGGTGTTTGCGATTGCCACCGGGTTGATATCGATCGCATCGACGTGAATCCCATATTTCAAGGCGACGCATACCGCTTCCAGACCCGCGCCGGTTCCCAGCACCAGGACATCCCGGCATTCGTCAAGCTCAGAAAGAGCGGCTTCCAGAAGGTTCTGGTCATAGACATTATTATAGTAAAAGACACTGGGAAAGAGAGGAATCCTGCAAACCTTCCCGAGCCTTGCCAGAAACAAATCGGTGACAATTTTAATTTCGGGCTTTGTGTCCCAGAATATCCGGCAATCCAGCTGTCCAAAAAGAGGAGTGTTCATCCAAGATGGCTCTAGAATTTCAAGCATCTTGTTCATATCATTTGAGAAAAACGTATCAGTGACTTTCCTGAGCAGGTTGGCCATCCGGTTCCCTTGCACATAGGAAGCAAGAAGAAGTGTCGAATGGCAGAAATGAATCTCCTCGCTGCCTCTCAGAAACACAATGAGCAGTGGAAATACTCTTCCCTGAATTCGATAGGCAAGAAGTACGGCTTTGTTATCATTGGCCTCGAATAATGCAGCGGCAAAGACTTCGAGGTGAATGACGATATAATCATCCAAAATCGCCGTATCAACGCACGGGAGACTGACGCCAAGGGAATCCAGGAAAAGCTGAAGATCTCTTTCTCGCATCGAAAGAGGCAACGGATTGTTATGCATGATAGATGCGGTTCTTCCTGATGGAGGGTACCTTCACATAAGAAATAGACAGAAAAAAAGTGGGCATGGAGTCCTGATCAAAGCAGCCACGCAAAAAACAAGGAGGGTTCTCTGTCCACAAATATACTCTATCATGATTCTGGTATTATTGGGTAGATATTCAGCGGGAGTATGCATTAAAATTTAAGTTTTGTTCATATGCTCCCGCTGATCCAAAGGGAGAAGGCCACTAAAGGCTGCGGCATAAAAACCCAGCCTTTAGTTTTTTCCACTCTCCCCGCTATCCTTTTATCGCAGGCTCTCAGACGATAGGCCGGGGCAGGATTTTTGCCCGCTCGGCGATTTCGGCGACCCGATGCTCCCATTCGATGGCCATCAGATGCACACCGGCAACCCCTTGCATCTCTTTAAATTCTTCAATCTGTTCGATGGCAAACTTGATGCCCTCTTCAGCTGCCTTGCCTTTGCCTGCCCCTTTCAGCCTGTCAATCACCTCTGTCGGTACATCCATGCCCGGGACCTGCTTGGCCATATACTGAGCCATACCGACGCTTTTGAGTGGTGTCACCCCGGCCAGGATAAAGCATTTTTCGGTGAGCCCCATATCGACGGCCATTTTCATGAACTGCCTGAACTTGGCCATGTTGTAGATGCACTGTGTCTGGACAAAATCAGCACCGGCACTGATCTTTTTGGCCAGACGGTAGACCCGGAATTCAAACGGATCGGCAAACGGGTTACAGGCCGCTCCGATAAAGAGTTGAGGTGCAACATCGATGGCCTCGCCATTCATGAATTTTTCCTCATCCCGCATCTTCTTTGCAAGCGCGATCAGCTGGATCGAGTCGATGTCATAGACATTTTTGGCGTCGGGATGATTACCGAACCGTTGGTGATCTCCTGAAAGGCACAGCATATTCCTTGCCCCAAGCGAGTAAACACCCAGAATATCGCTCATCATGGCCAGGCGATTACGGTCCCGGCAGACCATCTGGAAATTCGGCTCGACCCCTTCCTGCACTGCAATGGCAGAGGCGGCCCAACTCGACATCCGGACGACCGCTGTCTGGTTGTCGGTGATGTTGACGGCATCGACGTTTCCCTTCAGAAAGGCGATTTTCTCTTTCAGATGATGGACATTAGCCCCTTTTGGCGGACCGCATTCGCCGGTAAAGGCAAAATGCCCGGCGCGTAAGACATTTTCAAGATTACTCCCGGATTTGTTCTCGTTCATTGGGTCAGCTCCTCTCTGATCGATTTACGGGGACCACCATCCCTTGAGGTGCTCCAGTCTTTGGCAGGCGCAACGGCAAGGAGATCATCCAGCCTTCCCTGTTCCATTTTCTTTTTGACGATCATATCCCATATGCAGACGACATCCTTGCTGATTTCACACAGGCCACTGGCACTGCCACCGCAGGGGCCGTTCATCAGACTCTTCGAGCATCGGGAAATGGGGCAGAGTCCGTCATACTGATGAATGACGCATGACCCGCATCCTGCACAGCGCTCCTCCCAGACGCCGTGTGCTGTTGCACCGCCAAAGAACTTGGTATCGATCGCCGGGAAGAATTTCTGTTTCGGATAGGCCTCGGAAAGAAATTGCGGGCCGACACCGCAGGCCATGGAGATGACGGCATCATAGTTATGAACAATTTCACTCAGTTCAGCGATATATTCCGGATCACATTGCCGTTCCAGCAGATTTTCCTCAATCGTTATGGGTTTGCCCTCTTTTTTCCGGGCGATCTTCAGACTGGATGCCAGCACCTGAACCTCTTTCAGGCCGCCGACATTACAGACCGTCACGCAGCCCTTGCATCCGGAAATCAAAATATTCCGGCTGTCTTTTATCATATCTAAAATCTCGGCGAGAGATTTTCTGTCACCAATAATCATGTAGCACCTCGTTTGAACGGTTTCGGTCCTTACCGGACTGGGTCCGAGTTCCTTGATACGATCGGTCATCTCACGTGCAATTTCTGCAAACCGTGGCCCCATTGCGGAAGAAAGATTATACATTTCAACCCGCTCGGGCTCGATACCCAGCTCTGCCAACGTTTTTTTCACATACTCGACCTTTTTTCTGGCCCGGAAATTCCCTTTCAGGAAATGACATTCCCATTCCAGGCATCCGGCCACATATACACCGTCCGCACCGTCCTCAATGGCTTTCAAGAGGTGAAAAATATCAACACGTCCGGTGCAGGGGAGCTGCACTATCTTCACATTCGGCGGATAGGAAAGCCGCATGGAGCCCGCAAGATCCGCGGCTGCATAGGCGCAATATTTACAGCAAAACGCCACTATTTGAGGTTCGAAAGTATCCATCTGTTCTCCAATTATGTAAAATGAAAGACATTTGTTTTTTTCATTGAGACACCATGCTCAGGCCCCGGCAGGTTCAAAAAACAGCGCATCCGTCTTGGCAACGATCTGTTTGTCAGTAAAATGCTGCAGGGTGATAGCCTTGCCCGGGCACTCGGAGGCGCAGATACCGCAGCCATGACATTCGGCCGGCTCGATCACTGCATGGCCTTCATGGCGGATATGGGGGACGCCATACGGACAGACCCGGACGCAGGTCAGACAGACTGCACACCGGCCGGCGTCGACTGCCGCCACCACTCCGCCAACCCAGATCTCCGGTTTGGACAGGATGGTCATGGCTCGCGATACTGCCGCCTGGGACTGGGCGATACTCTCGTCTATCGATTTTGGATAGTGGGCAAGGCCTGCCATAAAAATACCCTCGGAGGCGAAATCCACAGGGCGCAATTTACTATGCGCCTCGACCAGAAAACCTTCGGCGTTGACCGGGACCTTGAAGAGCTCAAAGAGAGCCTTGTTTGGATTGGGCAGGACCGCCGAGGCCAGAACAACCAGATCCGGACGCATATCCAGACTGCGGCCCAGGATCGGATCCAGGGCGGTCAGTGTCAACCGCTGGTCGTGCTCCAGAACCAGCTCCGGCGGCTTATTCACATCAAAACGGATGAAGAGCACCCCGGCCTTACGGGCCTCTTTATAGAGATCTTCCCGGAATCCATAGGATCGGATATCCCGATAGAGGACAAATACCTTCATGTCCGGTTTGATTTTTTTTAGTTTGATCGCACTCTTCAGGCTGTGTGTACAGCAGACCCGGCTGCAGGATGGGCGCTCTTCAGTCCTTGAGCCGACGCACTGGATAAAGACGGCAATACCGGCACCCAGGATTTTCGGATCATTCTCATCCAGAGCGGCATCGAAATCCAGATGAGTCAGGACATTCGGATGTTGCCCGTACAGATACTCGGTTGGTTTGTATTCGTACCCACCGGTGGCAAGAATCATCGCACCATGCTCGACCACGGTTTCAGGTGTCGATTGCGAGAGTGATCGCAGCCGTGTGGTGAAGTTACCAATAATTCCAGTGGTCTCAAAGACCTCGGAGTTCATAAACAGATGGACTTTCGGATGTGTTTCCACCTGATGCATAAGGTTTTTCAGGTAGGGGGCGATCTTTTCCCCCTGCCAGGTCTCACCTAATCTGCGGGCATTTCCTCCCAGCGTATCGCTTCGTTCCACCAGATAGGTATCGCATCCCTGCAGGGCAATTCCCAGGGCTACTTCCAGACCGGCAACGCCACCGCCTACGACCAGGGCAGAGGGTTTTACCGGCAGACTCACCTGGTGCAGGGGTTCGATATAGACCGCCTTGGCCACGGCCATCCGAACCAGATCCTTGGCCTTTTCGGTTGCGCCCTTCGGATCGTTCATATGGATCCAGGTGTTTTGATCCCGGATATTGGCCATTTCAAAGAGATATTTATTCAGGCCTGCTTCCCTGATGGTTTCCTGGAAGAGCGGCTCATGGGTTCTGGGCGAACAGGAGGCCACAACGACCCGGTTCATACCGGTTTCCTGGATCACCGCCTTCATCTTATCCTGGGTATCCTGGGAGCAGGTGAAGAGATTGTCCTCCACATGGACCACATACGGCAGCGACCGGGCATATTCCCGGATGGCCGGCACATCGGCCACCCCGCCGATATTGATGCCGCAGTTGCAGACAAAGACGCCGACGCGGGGAGTCTGTCCGGATACATCCAGTTCCGGCGGCAGTTCCTTGGTGCGGATAAGCGTCCCGCGAGCGGATGCCAGGTTCCGGGCGGCAGCCGCTGCCGAGGCCGACGCCTCCATGACCGATTGAGGAATATCCTTGGGGCCCTGGAAGGCGCCGCAGACGTAGATACCTTCCCTGCTGCTGGCGACCGGAGTCAGGTCACTGGTCTTGGCAAACTGATGGGTGTTCAGCTCGATGCCCAGTTTGCCGGCAAGCCCCACCGCATCTTTAACCGGGGAAAGGCCCACTGACAGAACGACCATATCAAAGGTCTCCTCGACGATAGAGCCGGATTCAGTGACATACCTGAGATGCAGCTGATCCTCCGGTCCCGGTTCAATGGTATGGACGCGAGCACGTACGAGCCGGACCTCTTTTTCCGTCTGAGCCCGGGTCAAATACCGATCAAAGTCCTTGCCATGTGTCCGCATATCCATATAAAAGACAGCGGTATCCAGGGGTTTTGTGCTGTGTTCCTTGGCAATGACCGTCTGCTTTGCCGCATACATACAGCATACCGATGAGCAGTAACTGTGATCGCACTGGTTGATATCACGGGAGCCTACACACTGGAGCCAGGCTATTTTATCCGGTTCCTTATGGTCTGAAGGGCGGATCAGATGTCCCTGGCATGGCCCGGATGCCGAAAGCAATCGCTCAAATTCGAGACTGGTCACCACATTGGGGTGGTTGGCATAGGCATAGTTTTCATGGGGTGTCGGATCGAAGGCCTTGAAGCCGGGCGCCAGAATGACCGAGCCGACCCGGATGGTCTGTATCTCCGGTTTCATCTCATGATCAACGGCCTTGGCGAGACAAGCCTCGACACATTGGTAGCATTCGGAACAGACGCCGCACTTCAGGCAGCGTTCCGCCTCAGACTTGGCCTCCGCCTCGTTATAGCCGTAGGAGACCTCAAGGAAATTGAATTCGCGGGCCTTGGGGTCGAGACAATTGACCTTGACCCGGTCCTTCTTGACCTCATTAAAGATATCGGGCCGGACAAATTCCCAGTTCTTGTCGCGTCCGGCGCGAAGATCAAGACCGTTGATGAAGCGATGGATGCTCTCGGCCACCTCTTTACCGCAGGCGACCGCATCGACGACCGATTTCGGTCCGTAGAAGGCGTCACCGCCGGCAAAGACCCAGTCGATCGGGGTCTGAAAGGTGACGGAATCGGCCTCCAGGCCGCCCGGTCGGGAAATAGCGATACCCTGCTCTTTAATCTCCTCCAGATTGGTGCTCTGGCCGATAGAGATAATAACCGTGTCACAGAAAAAAGGCTGGCAGACCTGTTCGTCGAATTGGGGATTGAAACGGCCGTTTTCGTCGAAGACCTTGGTACAGGTCTTGAACTCGATGCCGGACACCCGTTTGTCTTTATCGATATAGAAACTCTTCGGACCGAAGCTGTTGACAATC